>JBOEHJ010000035.1:0-16236 GCA_050633905.1 Geminicoccales bacterium | reverse complement strand
ACCGTCACCTTGCCGACGCTGATCGCGATTACTCCGGGCACTCCCAAAGCGGCCCCGGCTGCGATCGCCCCGACATTGGCAGCACCGCCGGCACTAGAGGCTTCGAGGCCCAGAATCGACAGGGAAATCCGAAGCGTGCCGGCTTCTGAACCCGTCCCGACCTCGTAGCCACCATCCTGCAGCTCTTGGATGAGAGCGTTTTGGAAATACTGCTGAAGCTGCGCCAAGTCCTCGGGGGCGAACTCTTCGATATCAGAAGCGCTGTAGTCCACGCGCACCGGATCGACGATGAAGCGATCATAGTCCGCAAGCGTCGGAACACCGGGCCGCTTGTAGACCAAAGTCGGCGCCTGACTCTCATCGAGCACAAGCCCCGAAACATCAGCGGTGACGACAGAACTGTCCACGCTCGCGCTTTTCGGCGCGCATGCAGCAAGCGCGAGCGCTACCGTCAGCGCTAGTGAGGTTGAATAACCTGTTGCAATACGGCACATAACCGCCTCCCCTGCTTCGACTATCGATGCGACGACCCATCGCCGGATTGAGGACTAGTCATGGTGAAAGGTTGCGGTCAAGTCTGCACGATTGGACATCGTACAATCCAGAAGGTGTTGTCAAAGGAGAATCGACTACTGTATTCAGCACTCATTGAAAGAATGTTCTCTCATTGATTCAAAATGATTTTTTTCGATCCGACACACCTGCCCAGTCACGCCTCACAAGTCAAAATTTTCCTTTGACAACGCCTGGCTGACGAGTTGGACGAAACGCGCGGCTATTGTCTGGATATCGCTGGTGGGCGTGGCAAAGAAGCGCCTCTAGGTCACGGGTTGCAGGCGCATACCTGCTATCACAACTCGGGCGGCGTACTCGAAGATCAGGGCTTTGACGCGGCGCTTATCGACGAAGGCCAGTTCCGCATTCTCTAATTCGACGTCTGCATGTCGGTGCCGTCAGTTGAGGCAGGGGCGGCGACTTCCCTGCTGCAATGCAGCGCCGCGGACGCGCAAAAGTTCTCGCTAGAATCCAATGGCCAGCTGGTCGCTCAGATCGATCCTGAGTTTTGCGTTACGGTCAGCAGTACGGAAAAGCGGGAAGGACGAGGTGGCCCCCCCATTCACGTGATGCGACCCTTGTCCCTTCAGCCCTGCGATGATGCCGTCAAGACCTATCAGACCTGGTCGCTGCGTAGCCCTTAGGAGGCTTCAACGCGACCTTCAGCTTATGCGAAAGCCTACTTCGAGTTGCGTGAAGGACTAGTCGAAATCTTTCAGCGTCCCGTCGACCTCGTTACGGATGCAGGCTTGAGAAATCCTCACTTTGTNNTCTCTGGGACGTACGGGAAGCCACCAATCGGATCAAGAGTTCGCATCTACCGTTTCGACGACGAGAACGAGGGATACTACGTTTTCGGCGCATGCGAAACTTGCAGAAATTCGCCGCCATGCATGCCTCCGTTCACAACCATTTTAGCCTCGACCGCCAGTTCTCCTCCAGACCAACTTTCGAAGCCAACCGTGAGACAGCGCTTCAGGAGTGGCGTGCGTTGATCGCCGCATGAAGCTTCATTCATTCGGGGACAACGGAGACTGTTGAGGTTTAGACTGACAGCGCCGCTGCACAAATCACTCTGCGTTTGATGACGACGCAACCGGTGCGAGGCGCGCGCCAAAGGGCACGATGGGCTCGATCGCGGCCAGGAATTCTTTTGTGCCGGCTGCGTATCGGAACTTCGTGGACAGGTCGCTTTGGGTCCAGTCCACGGTGCTCGAAATACCGACCTGCTCGAGAATGGCAAAAGCGGCCACCAGATCCCAACTGGAATCGCCCAAGCCGACATATCCATCCACCTCGCCGAGCGCCAGTTGGATCAGGGAGATTACGGCTGAGCCACAGCAGCGGAACGTCATGCGCGCCTCCTCGAGCACGAAGCGCAGGACCGCCAGGCGATCTTCCACCGGGATCAAGGGATGAAATCCCACGCCGACGGCGGCGTGGCTGTCTTCCATGCCGTGGCGCTGCTCCAACGGCACGCCGTTCATGCTCGCCGCCACGGTCTTGCCACCAATGACGATCTGTTTGCGGACGGGTGCGTGCAAGATGCCGAAGCTTGGACCTCCTCGCTCGAACAGGCCCACTGAGATTGCCCACTGATCGCCACCGCGCACGAAATTGAACGTTCCGTCGATGGGATCGATGACCCACACCCGCCCCGAAGTGCCGGTGTGGTTGCTTCCCTCCTCGCCGAACACGCCGTCATGAGGATAGGCTTTCCGAAACTCGTCTGTCAGGAAGCGCTCCACTTCCCGGTCGGCAAGGGTCACAAGGTCGAGATGCCCCTTGTATTCGACGGGAATGTTCGACAGCCGTTCAAAATGGCGAAGCGCAATCTGCCCCGCCTCCAAGACTATGCTTTCGGCACATTCATGCATGACAAGCGTTTTCCTTCGGATGACCTAATGGCGTGGCCACATCATTTGATTCCCGCTGCCATCGCCAAGATCGGCGGCATGCGGCTAAGTTTTCTAGGCCATCGGCGGGTATCATTTGTTAAAGACAAACCACTAGTGGCCGACTGGCCGATTGAGAGCTGACACAAGGATCGAGCGCTTCAGCTGGGTCTCATACCACGAGGAAACCGGGGTTATAGCCCTGCATATCGCCTGGAGAAAAAGGTCTGAGATCGTCACGACGCAACCCCGCCATCGGTTTCCGCGTCACCAAACACATACGCCCTCCTTTCAGAGATCAGCTGAATATAGTCAAATTCAATCATATTTCGACTCATACAGTCGTACTTTTATCTCAAACAAGCAAAAAATGGCATTCTTGTTGACCAAATGTGTCGTTTTGTGATTGAATTCAGGGGTTAGCGGCAATTGGGATTGTGCCGATGACACCAAGGGGAAACACGTCGCGCTTGTCGCAGGAAAAAGCACACACGGCACAGGAAGGACCGCAGCTCTCCGCCGTACGGCAACACCGCTTGCTGGAAATCGTTCGCGAGCGCGGTGCGATGGGCATCCGCGAACTCTGCGATTATCTGCAGGTCTCGGACGCTACGGTTCGACGCGATCTTACCTACCTTGACCGCCGAGGGCTGCTATCGCGCACCCACGGCGGCGTCGTCGCCAACTCCATGGTCGGCCACGACCTGCCCGACAGCGCGCGCCTCCACATCAACGAAGAAGAAAAACGGCGGATTGGTGAAGCTGCGATCGATCTACTCGAAGGTGATGAGACCGTCCTGATCGACGCGGGCACAACGGCGCTTCCCATCGCCATGAATGCGCGGCGCAAACCGAACTGCACCTATGTGACCACGTCGCTCGGCATCGCCCTGATCCTTAAGGATCAGGGAATTGCCAAGCATTACCTGGTCGGCGGCTCTTATCTGCCGGTTAACGACTCCTATTGCGGCTCCATCGCCATCGCAGCGATCCGCTCCCTCTCTTTCGACATCGCCCTGTTATGCGTTAGCGCGATCGATTTGCAGCGGCGGGCGATAAGTCTGGGAAGCGAGGCTTACGCTCATGTTCAAAGGGAAATCGTTTCCGTTTCACGGAAGAACGTCGTCGTTGCCGACCACTCGAAGTTCCGTGCCTCGGCGTTCGTTCAGACCGTCCACTTTGATAATCTCGACGCAATACTGACGGTTCAAGAAGTCGATGACAGCGTCAAGGCAGCACTTGCCAGAGAGAAACTGGAGCTTCGGCTGGCATGAGCGAGAACGGCGTTTCACTGAAAATTACGGGGCTCAGGAAGTCCTGGGGGCAGGTCGAGGTTCTCAAGGGGATCGACCTGGAGATCGAGGCAGGCGCTTTTCTCACGCTTCTCGGCCCTTCCGGCTGCGGCAAAAGCACGGCCTTGCGTCTTATCGCCGGCCTTGATGAAGTCAGCGACGGAAGCATCGTGATCGACGGTGTCGACGTCACCGCCGTCCCACCCGCCGAACGCAATATCGGGATGGTTTTCCAGAACTATGCGCTCTTTCCGCATATGAGCGTGCGCGACAACATCCTCTATGGACTTCGCGTGCGTCGCCACAGCAAGAAGGATCAGGAAAGCGGACTTCAGCGCATTGCCGCCTTCATGAACCTGGAGCCATTGCTGGATCGCCGGCCGGGGCAGTTGTCCGGTGGCCAGCAGCAGCGCGTCGCTCTCGCTCGCGTGCTGATTTCCGAACGCAAACTGGTGCTGATGGACGAACCGCTGTCCAATCTGGATGCCAAATTGCGTGCTGAAATCCGAACAGAGATCAAGGACCTCAACCGCACGCTGGGCATCACGGTGGTCTATGTCACCCATGATCAGAGTGAAGCGCTGTCCATGTCCGACAAGGTACTCCTGATGGACGGAGGCGAAGCGGTGCAGTTCGGGACACCCGTCGATCTCTACAATGAACCAGCCAGCATCACCGCAGCACGTTTTATCGGCACGCCGCCCATGAACATGATCGCGGCCGCGCATCTGCCCTCTCATCTCGAGAGGATCGGGCTCAATTCGCAAAGCAACGATTTCCAGCTCGGGATACGCCCGGAACATCTTCGCTTGACCGGCGGGCCGTCTGATCTGTCGTTTCCGGCCCGGGTCGCCGACACCGAATACGAAGGGAGCCAGACCCTTGTCCGCCTCGTCACAACGCTTGGCGAGACGGTCATGGTTACGCTGCCTAGCAAAACCACGCCGCAAGAGGGGATCGGCGTGCATGTCGAATGTCAGCACAGTGCCATTCGACTCTTCCGGATTTCGGACGGAAAAGCCCTCGTAAACGAAACCGGAGCCATCGGCAGCCAAATGCCGATGGCTCGACCCAGCTGACAATAGGGAGGAACAACGTCATGAGTATCACCAAATTATTGGGCACGGCCGCTTTCGCCGTCGGACTAGGCGGGATGAGTGTACCCGCCTCTTTTGGCGCGGACCTGGAATTCTATTTTCCCGTCGGCGTCAACGCGCCTGCGGTGGAAACCATTCAGACGCTGACTGATGCCTGGGCCGCACAAAACCCGCAGCACACAGTCAAGGCTGTCTATGCGGGTAACTATGAAGAGACGACCACTAAGGCCCTGACGGCTGCCCAAGCCGGCAGTCCGCCGCAGGTTGCCGTACTGCTTTCGATCGACATATTTACGCTGATCGAAGAAGACGTCGTCGTACCTTTCACGGAGGTCACCGACTCGGCTGAAGACAAGGCATGGATGGACGGCTTCATGGAAGGCTTCATGACCGACGCCCGCTACAACGGCGAGGTCTATGGCATCCCGTTCCAGCGTTCGACGCCGGTCTTCTACTACAACAAGGATGCGTTCCGCGATGCCGGACTCGATCCGGAGGACCCGCCCAAGAGCTGGACGGACATGATCGACGTCGGCAAGAAGCTGGTGAAAAAAGACGCAAACGGCAACATCACCCAATGGGGTACGCGCATCCCGACCCTCGGGCTGGGTGGTGCCTGGCTGTTCGGCGGGCTGGTTGTTTCGATGGACGACTATCTGTCCACCGATACCGGTACCGAAGCGCGATTCGACACGCCGGCGACCGAGGCCTCTCTGCAGTTCCTGCTCGATCTCGCCGCAGAAGGCGTCATGGCGCCGGGCGGCATCACATGGGGTGATACGCCGAAGGCCTTCGTCGAGGGGCAGACGGCCTCAATGTGGACCTCGACCGGCAACCTGGCCTTCGTCAATGCCAACGCCGAGTTCGACTGGGGCGTTGCGTTCCTGCCCGGCGGGAAAGGCCCGGGCGCACCGATCGGTGGCGGCAATTTCTACATCTTCAAGGACACCACCGATGAAGAACGTGCCGCCGCTCTGGACTTCGTCAAGTTCATGACCTCACCGGAAAACGCCGCCACGTGGTCCATCGCCACGGGCTATGTCGCTCCGCGCGACGATGCCTGGGAGACGCCTGCGATGAAGGCCTATGCCGAGGAATTGCCGGCCGCACTCGTGGCGCGCGAGCAGGTCGCCCATGCCTATCGCGAATTCTCCGTCTTCCAGCGTCAGCGTGTCACCCAATTCCTGGTGGACGCCATCGAAAGCACGATCGGCGGTGAAGCCGAACCCAAGGCCGCCCTGGAAGAAGCCCAGGCCATGGCTGACGAGGTTTTAAGCGAATACCGGTAGATCCAGTCGGCGACGTCTGGCGTGGGGTTGGCTCATCAACCCCACGCCAGACCACGACCTCGACACCGGCCGCACCGGAGGACAAACATGAACAAGCCGCTCAGCCTCTGGAATGCCTTGATCCTTCTGTGCCTGCCGTGCCTGCTTTTGGCAGCCTTCACACACTATCCGTTACTGCAATCCGTTCTCGGATCATTCTGGAACAACGGCACCGCAATCCGGCCTTCGCGCTTCGTCGGACTGGACAATTACCAACAACTTCTGACCGACGAGAGGCTGGCCAAGGTGCTGTGGAACAGCCTGCTCTATGCACTGGTGACCATTCCAGTGTCGATCGCGCTTTCGCTTTCCATGGCACTGCTGGTCGATAGCAAGCTGCCCGGCAGGCCGTTCATGCGCCTGTCCTTCTTTCTTCCGACCATGCTGCCGATGATCGCTGTGGCCAATCTGTGGCTTTACGTCTACGCGCCAGGCATCGGCCTGATCGCACAGATCTTGGCGTTCTTTGGCTTGCCGTCGGTCAATTTTCTCGGCGATGCCGATACCGCCCTGGGTGCGATGATGGTCGTTGCAATCTGGAAGGAGGCCGGCCTGTTCATGATTTTCTATCTGGCAGCGCTCCAGTCGGTACCGACCAATCTCAAGGAAGCGGCGCGTCTCGAAGGCGCTGGACCGGTCAGAGTCTTTTTCGATGTGGTGTTGCCCCTCCTGACACCCACAACGGTCTTTGTCGCGATCAACGCGCTGCTCAACGCCTTCCGCATGATCGACCACGTCGTGGTTATGACCGAGGGCGGCCCGAATAATGCGAGCGCCCTGCTGCTCTACTACATCTATCAGGTCACATTCGGCTATCGCGACTTTGCCTATGGCGCGACACTGACAGTCCTCCTCGCCAGCGGGCTTGGCATCCTCGCCTACATTCAGTTCAAGGTTCTGGACAGACGGGCGCACTATCAATGAGCAGAACCACGCGTACGGTATCGCTGTCGCAGGGCTTCAACAGGTTGCTCGCCTGGAGCATTGCTGCCGTTCTGGCGTTTCTGTGGGGCGTGCCCTTCCTCTATTCGGTGTGGACAGCATTCCATCCGGAGAAATATTCCGTTAAGTTCCAGTGGGATGCACCGCTGACGCTGCAGAATTTCGTCACCGCGTGGCAAGCCGCCCCCTTCGCGCTTTATTTCACAAACACGATCCTGTTGGTCGTAATAGTGATTATTGCGAATTTCGTGCTCTGTACGCTCGTCGCCTTCGCTTTCGTCCGTTACCGGTTCCGTTGGGCAGGGCCGCTCTTCGGCCTCATCATGATTCAGCTTCTGATTACGCCTGAAATCCTGATCGTGAAAAACTATCAAACACTGGCACAGTTGGGATTAATCGACACCATTGTCGGCATCGCCCTGCCTTATCTGACATCGGCATTTGGCATCTTCCTGTTGCGCCAGACATTCAAGACCGTACCCAAATCACTGGATGAGGCCGCGGCCATCGAAGGTGCTGGCATGTGGCGGATCCTATGGGATGTCTACGTGCCCCTGGCAAGGCCGGTCTATCTCGCCTACGGGCTGGTCTCTGTGAGCTTTCACTGGAACAACTTCCTTTGGCCGCTGATCGTCACGAACTCCCCTGAGGCTAGACCGGTCACTGTCGGCCTCAGCGTCTTCGCCACTGCCGACAGCGGCGTGGAATGGGCGCTGGTGAACGCAGCCACGCTGATGACCACCGCGCCGCTGGTCATCGGGTTTCTGATCTTTCAAAGACAATTCGTCGCTAACTTCATGCGTGCTGGCATCAAGTAGCAAACCGTTAGTGTTGGCGGAATTGGTGGCGAAAACACTGTGGATTGTGAACGACCATTTCGGCGGTCCGGTCGGGGTTCGACACTAGCAGCTGGCGGTCGATCCGGTAGTTGACGAGTAGCTTGATTGAGTAAATTAGCCTTATCCTCTCAAGGTCAGGAGCCTCCGGCAAACCCGGTGTGGTTCAAGATGTCGTGGCGAGCGTGGTTGGCTCCATCGACAAATTAGCGTTTGCAATGCTCCAAAGGCCTCGGTTCAACAAAGATCAACATCGAGAGCTGGAAATCAGCCCAGATTGATCACTGTCATGAGCTTTATCGGCTTTGCGGTGGATGAAAGAATGATTGCTGCCGCACGTCGGCCTCTGCAAAGAGGCCGAAAGCTTGAATAACCTCCCCCTGCGCCAAGGTCAGCGTTCGTGCCACACCGCAGCCCTTGAGCACGGCACCTCGCCGGTTCGGGTCTGAACCACAGTAGGTTTCGCCGCCCTCAAGGGTGCAATCCTGCGCGCGGATCGGGCCGAGAATTTGAGCGCCTGGGCCGATGTCGTTCGACGACGTGAGCGAGCCGCCTCCCAGCAATCTGGCTCCGCCGCCAATGGTGATAGCGACGCCAGCCTCGGCCTTAAGCGTAAACCCGCCCTCTTCGCCGATTTCCGCGCAGGCGCCGATCTCGACCGTCCCGCCATCACTGACAACGATCCTCGTGCCGCTGAACAAGATCGCTCCCGGCGCTATGGAAATCGAGCCCTTGCCATCGACACATTGGACCGTGACACCGGGCCAGATGACCGTCCGTTCGCCGATTTCCACCGTCGGCGAAATCAGCGTTGAATGAGGATCGGCCACGGCCACGCCGCTCTCTCCAAGTTCCTGCGTCTCTTGCACGCTAAGGAAGTTGAGCGCCCGACGTGTAGTATCGATATCGGTATCTGTTGCTGCCATCGGCCATCGCCCATCCATATTCTGTTGTTGCATCTAAGTGGTCGGATTGCTTGAATCAGATGGCGATTGTCAAGCTTTTGGGGCCAAAGATCACTGGGCTCCTCGCATTCGGGCAAGGATCATATGAGCTCCACTTGAATTGTTCTGAGGCAAGTTGTTCTCGACAATGCCCGGAACAGGCAGACGTACGATGAGAAGGGGTAGACGATGGCGATCAACGAGAAGGTCGTCCTCATAGTGGGCGGCAGCGGATTCCTAGGGGGTGCGATTGTCCAAGCTGCTTCGTCATCATTGAAGATGTTTGCAACACATAGATCGCAATCGATGTTTCATTCGTCGATCAGATTCGATTTGCTAAGGGACGATCCAAGAAAACTGCTTAGGAAAATCAACCCAGAGATCGACATCCTTGCTGCACATATAGAGCCTTTGCTGAAGGAACGCTCGCTGCGCGCAGGCGCAAAATTCTTTCTCCAATGCTGCGATTGTCGTCGACTAGTCTATATCTCAAGTGACGCAGTCTTTGATGGACGACAGGGTCTCTATGATGAAGAAGATCCGATATCGCCGGTACATGACTACGGGCATGGGCTTGCTTTCATGGAAGCTGCGGTGCGCCGAACTTGTGCCGATCATGTTGTCGTCAGGCCAAGCTATCTATATGGATTTTCGTCTGGAAGATTGGATTCTCGGCTTGCATCTACCCGCACCCGACTACTGGAGGGTCAGAAAGTCCGCTTGTTCGATGACATGTATAAGAGCCCGTTGGAGGTCAATCAGGCCGCTGGCATCATTCTCGACATTGCAACCATGCAATTCACAGATACTGTTCATGTTGCGGGTCCGCGAATGAGCGTCTTCGACTTCCAGAGACAAGGAGTTCAGGCTCTTGGTTTGCCTGTTGACGAACTGATAACGGAAAAAATCCCGAGAGACGCAGCCCTTCTGCGTGACACCTCCCTATCATTTGCGCGTATGGTGCGAGTGACCGGCAAATCACCGCGCTCCCAGTTTGCAACTCTGTCGAAGTCTAATGCACTATCGAACGATCGGCGGCGCCAGCAATGAAGGCTCGGTTTTCGAGTTCGCAACGATGACAAACCTGGTTCGATATCTCACCCACCCACAGGTGCGAATTGATCCGTCTGTTCCTGTTCCATCATGGGGGCTGAACGATGTCGGGCGCGCGCGCGTCCGCACTCTCATCGAGGCTGGTTGGCTTTCCGGCACGACGGTGATCGTCTCGAGCGGAGAGCGAAAGGCCATCGAAACCGCAGAGCCGATCGCCGCTGCCATCGGCGTCGCGTTCGACGTGCGGGAGACCATGCATGAGAACGATCGATCGGCCACGGGGTTCCTGGAAGCGTCGGAATTCGAACGCGTCGCCAACGATTTTTTTTCGCATCCAACTGTCAGTGTATGTGGATGGGAACGAGCCGTGGATGCTCAGGACCGCATCGTGCGCGAAGTGGAGACTGTACTGGCTCGGGCCACAGATGGCGACGTGCTGCTCGTAGGACACGGTGCCGTCGGCACGCTGCTGTTCTGCCACTATTCAAACCTCTCCATCAGCAGAGTTCATGACCAGCCGAACGGTGGCGGGCACTATTTTTCCCTGGCCACAGACGGACGGCGAGTTCTCCATCCATGGCGTCGAATGGAAGATCCGCCATCTGAATAGGGGCTCTTCGCGCCTTCTGAACCTTCCGCGAAAGGGGGCGACGGAGGCGGCAGGCCGACGCCCATGGTCACGGCCGCTCATCGACAAAGGGCGACATCTCCTTGGAATTTCCGGTTCTTTCTTCGAAAGCGGTTCTGAAGCGTATCCCGATTAGGTTTCATCGGGATACACGCTCTATCTCATTGTTTCACCGCTTTCCCTATCGATCGGGTGTTTTCACCTAATCGGGACAAACTCCAGCCAAATGATGTGGTCATACCACTGTCTCCCATGGCGGGTGCTGCGATGGGCCTTACCGTGTGCCCACGACCTATTGATGGTGAATCACGATCACCGTTCGATCGTCGGCGTAACGGCCGGCGGCGCTGCCTTTGACGCTCGGATAGCGGTCAATCTTGTCGGGATCGCAGCGCTCGACCTCGCGAAACGAGGCTTCCCAGGCTGCGATCGACGGCGTCTCGGCTATCTCGAAATAGCCGTCAGTGAACAGCTCAATACTGCTTATGGCCGAGCGCTCACGATCGATCACCCGGACCAGTGCCATGGGTGTCTCAAAGCCGTCGAGAACGGCGTAGCTGAGAGGACTGTCGGTGTTGTTCTGGAAGGCGCCCTGGCCAGCGAGAATGCCGCCATCGAGCAGTCGCTCGATGTCACTAGCCGGCACCTTGGGAAAAAGCGACCGGCAGGCGGCCAGACATTCGGCGCGAAGCTCTAAAAGGGCCGCCTCGTCGAGCCAGGGCTGCATATCGGGGTGAACCCGGGCAGCACCGTGAAAGGCGGAGGCGCGACCGACGCGAGCCTGATCGCCCGGGGTGCCGCCTGCGCGTTCGACCCGTCTGTAGGCCTCCTGACGTAAGCTCGCCGTGACCCGATCGAGCCCGGTGTCGTTGACCCAGAGCTCACGGCCGTTGAGTCTGACACCGCTGTCGCCGATGAGCACGAACCGCCAGAAGCCGTCGCCCTCGGCGGCCAGAGCCAGCGTCGCGCCGAATCGCCTTGCGGGTTCCCGCGTTGCCACATCGAGAATGTCGTGGCGCTGATAGGCCTCGCGGATCGCCCGCTCGACCTGCTCGATCAGACGGGCCGGATCGAGCGCATTCTCGGCCGGGTCGAGCAGGAAGGCCGCGGTCGCGTGCTGCACTGTGCCGCTGGCGACCCGGCCTGCGGACAGGCCGTCATAACGATGGCCGGTCCGGTCGGTGACCCCGTCGATTACGGCATAGCCGCGGCCGGGCAAGATCAGCAGCTGATCCTCGTTAGCCGCCGGTTCGTCGGGAGTCCTAGCCTCGGTGAAGGCTTCGATCCGCATCATGCGCAACCACCCTCAGACAAGATACAGCGCACGAGCCATTGCGCTATCGAATGAGACTGTGACAGTTTGGTGACAAGATGGCCAGAGAGCTGAACAGGGAGACGCACATGCCTCATACATCATGGAAGACCCCCATCGCCGCTGCGGTAACAGCGCTAATCATCAGCTCGAGTGGGACGGTGACGGCCCAGGACGGCCGCGTCAGCATCTATACGGCGCACAAGGCGGAGATCATCGAGCGCCTAATTCCCGAGTTCGAGAAAGCGACCGGGCTTACCGCCGACATCGTCAAGGCCGGCTCCGGCGACATCATCAACCGCGTGCGCGCCGAGTCCGCCAATCCGCAGGCCGACGTCATCTGGTCGATCGGCGCCGAGCTGCTCGAGGCCAACGGCGACCTGCTCGAGCCCTACCAACCGGAAGGCTCCGACCTGATCGATCCGGCCTTTCAGACCGACTCGGCCTGGATCCCCTATACTGGTATTCTCACTGTGCTGGTGGTCAACACCGACCAGCTGCAGCCTGACGAGTACCCGAAGACCTGGTCCGACCTCGGCGATTCGCGCTTCGAGGGCAAGATATCCTCGGCCCGCGCCGACAAGTCCGGTTCCTCCTACATCCAGCTCGCGACCGTGCTGCGCATCTACGGCGACGATCAGGCCGGCTGGGACCAGTATGCGAGCATCTTCAACAACTTCGCTCTGTCCGAGAGCTCGGGCGCCGTGCCGCGCTTCGTCAATGACGGCGAAGCATCGGTCGGTGTCACGCTGGAAGACAACGCTTACCTCTACGTCAAGGGCGGCGGGCCGGTGGCGATCGTCTATCCCGAGGACGGAACCTCGACGCTCGCCGACGGTATGGCCTTGGTCAAGGACGCGCCCAACGCCGAGGGCGGCAAGGCGTTCTTGGACTGGGCGCTGTCCAAAACGACCCAGGAGCTGGTCGTGCAGGAACTGGGCCGACGGCCGATCCGTACCGACGTCCAGCCGTCGGGCGACCTGAAGGCGCTCAGCGAGATCGAGCTGATCGACTATGATGTCGAGTGGGCGGCTTCCCATCGCGACGAGTTTCGGGAGAAATGGAACGAGCTGCTGATAAGCCGCTGAGAGCCTGCTCGCAACGTTATCTAACAGGATCTGAGACGGAGCGAGCGGTGCCAGCGCGCATCGCCCGCCGCCGCCTCAGCTGTTCTACCGGGGATCAGGCGCGCATATGGCGGTCGTCGAACTCGACAACATCACCAAATCCTACAACACGCTGAAGGCGCTCGATGCGGTGAGCCTGGGGATCCATTCGGGCGAGTTCTTCACGCTGCTGGGCCCTTCCGGCTGCGGCAAGACCACCCTGCTGCGCACGGTGGCCGGCTTCAATCGCCAGGACAGCGGTGTTGTCCGGGTCGCTGGTGCTGCGATCGATCATCTGCCCGCCCATCGGCGCGACATCGGCATGGTTTTTCAAGACTACGCGGTGTTCCCGCACATGACCGTGGAGGGCAATGTCGCCTTCGGGCTCGAGAGCCGTCGATGCGGTCGGCAGGAGATCACCGAGCGCGTCGGCCGTGCGCTGGAGCTTGTGCGGCTCTCGGATCTCGGCGCGCGGATGCCGCACCAGCTCTCGGGCGGTCAGCAACAACGCGTCGGCCTCGCCCGCGCCATGGTCATCAACCCCCAGATCCTGCTGATGGACGAGCCCCTCTCCAACCTCGATGCCAAACTGCGCATCGAGCTCAGAGAGGACATTCGCGACTTGCAGCGTTCACTGGGTATCACCACCGTCTACGTCACCCACGATCAGGAAGAGGCGTTGGTGGTCTCCGACAGGATCTGCGTGATGCACGCGGGCGAAGTGCACCAGATCGGTGCGCCCTGGGAAGTGTACAAGCGACCCTCAACTCTTTTCGTCGCAAATTTCGTTGGCGCCATGAATCTGCTTGATCCGCCACCCGAAGTCGTGGTCGAGCGGATCGAGGCCAGGCATGGATGCCGCCCTGATGTCGTCGGCATTCGTCCCGAAGACGTGGCGCTCGACGTGACAGAGGATGCGGGCGGCGATGACATCATCATCGAGGGCGTGGTGGACAAGATCAGCTTTGCAGGCCCCGAGGCATTGTACTTTGTGAGCACCGCTGAGGGGGCAACGCTTCAGGTGCAGGTGCATCGTCCGACGGCCGACCTACTCGGCCAGACCGGCCAGCCGGTTCGCCTTCGCCTAACGGGAGCAGAGCTCCTCCCCTATGATGACCAAGGCCAGCTGATTGGTGCAGCCACTTCATGATGCAGAACCACAGCCCCCCTGACATATGGACGCTGGTTCTCGTGCTTGCGATCATCGTGGTCGCGGTGCTGTTGATCTGGCCGCTGGCCGGGGTGTTCCTTGCGAGCGTCAGTGACAACGAGACCGGCGCGCTGACTTTGGACAACTACGCACGTATCCTCGGCTATCCCTATTATCTGAGAGGCCTGCGCAACAGCCTGGTGGTCGCCTTGGGCGGTATGGTCGGCGCGGTCATCCTCGGTGTGCCACTCGCCTATCTGACCACCCGCTACGTCATTCTCGGGCGCGATCTGATCGCCACGCTCGCGGTGCTGGCGTTGGTGTCGCCGCCGTTCATCGGCGCCTATGCCTGGATCATGATGCTCGGCAACAATGGCTGGTTGCGCGCAGCACTACGCCCGCTCGGCATCGAGCTGCCCTCGATCTATGGCGTTTTCGGGATCCTGCTGGTGTTCAGCCTGAAGCTTTATCCGTTCGTGTTCCTGCTGACCGCGAGCGCTCTCGGCGCGATCAACCGCTCCCTCGAGGAAGCCGCTGAGAGCCTTGGCGCCGGCACCTGGCGCCGTTTCTTCCGTGTGACCATGCCTCTCGTGTTCCCTGCGGTAAGTTCGGGGGCGCTCCTCGCCTTCGTTCTCTCCCTTGCCGACTTCGGCACCCCCTCGATCATCGGGGGCGATTTCCGTGTTCTGTCCACGATGGCGTACAATCTCTTCACCAGCGAGATGGGCGGCAATCCGGGCCTCGCCTCAACTGTCAGCATCGTCCTGATCACGGTCTCGATGCTGGTCGTGGGGTTGCAACGCTGGGCCGTGCGCCGCCGCCAGGTTGCCGGCGCATTGGTAAGCCGGCCCGAGCGGCAGCGCCTGCGTGGCTTGCGCGCCGTTTTCGCGCATGTGATCTGCTACATGATCGTGGTCGCAAGCTCGCTGCCTTCACTGGTCGTGATCTACACCTCGTTTCGCAAGACCAGCGGCCCCGTCTTCCAACCAGGCTTCGGCCTGGAAAGCTATCGTCGTATCCTCGCCGACGTCCCCCACGCCATCACCAACAGCTTCCTCTTCTCACTCGCCGCGGTGGCATTGATCGTCGTTCTCGGCACGCTGATTGGTTATCTCCTGACACGGCGGGAAAGCGCCCTGACCGGTGCGCTCGACGGCACGCTGATGGTCCCCTATGTGGTCCCTGGCGTGGTGCTCGGCCTGGGTTTCATAGTGGCCTTCAATCAGCCGCCTTTGCTCCTCACCGGCACGGCGTTGATCATCATTCTTGTCCTGTTCATTCGACGGCTGCCCTACGCGGTCCGCTCGAGCGCCTCTATTCTGCGCCAGATCAAGGGCAGCATCGAGGAGGCGGCGATCAGCCTCGGCGCTCCGCCTGGACGCGCCTTTTTGAAAGTGACGCTACCGCTCATGCTCCCCGGCATCGTGGCGGGCGCATTGCTGAGCTTCATCACCGCCATCAACGAGCTATCTTCCTCCCTCGTGCTCTATGTCGGTCGCACCATGACCATGCCGGTCCGTATTTATCTTTCGGTCCTCGACGGCGAGTTCGGAACGGCTGCAGCCCTCTCCACGATACTCCTCGTTACGACTGGGCTAGCCGTGTTCGTGATCTTTCGAATTTCGGAGAGCAGGGAGAACGCGTTTGCATAATGAGAGCCAGTGCCTTTGCCCCCGTGATCAGCTACCGATCTTGGCGAGGACATCGGCCTTCAGAAAACGCTCGATAAAGAGCATGAAGCCGATCGAGGGCACGAGTAGGATCAGGACGGTGATCTAGGCGATCTGGTAATTGCCCTCCATGCTCGCCCGGAAGAGGAGCAAGGGGAACGTGGTGACGTCCGGCGCGCCGACGAAATAGGTGCCGGCGAACTCGTCCAACGACTCCAGGAAGACGAAAACTGCGCTTGCCATGATGCCGCGGCTTCGAGGTCCTGATCCACGGCGGCGAAGGCCGCGGTCGCAATCCAGCCCGAGGGCAGTGTCAGCGGAACGTGGCTTGAGCCTCCTGCCCTCATCTCCTAACGTCCCGCAATGACGAGATCACTCTTCCGATATGTCAAAACTTCGCCCAAAATCATCCAACTCGCCGTCATGAT
>JBOEHJ010000034.1:0-61267 GCA_050633905.1 Geminicoccales bacterium | reverse complement strand
GGGGAAAGCGCGTTCTCGAGGTCGAGAAGCCCGTGGCCGAAAACTGAATCGACACCGACAGCACCAAGATCCGTTGCCGTGGTCAGCAATCGATCGCCAGCCTCTTGCGGTGAAACGCCGAAAGCGGCCTGCACGACGGCGGCAGCGCCGGCCACCATGGGGGCTGCATAAGATGTGCCGCTCCCGATATTGCCCGTGCCGCCGCCAGGCAGTGCCCCTTGGAAATCGACACCAGGTGCCGCAAGACAACGCGCCTCAACCCCAAGACAGCTATTGCTGAAGAAAGCACGCTCGTTGTTCTCATCGACGGCCATCACGGCGATCATACCGGGGGCCAGATCCGCACGGTTTGCGAATTGCGCAGGATAGCCAGCACCGATATCAACGATCGTGCCCCTAGGAACGCCAAGGCTGTCTTCGAGGACCGGCAAGTTATTGAAATCATTGCCGGCGGCGACGACGATCAGCTTCTCGTTCTCGACGGCGAACCGCAATGCTTCCTCGATCGCAGGCGTGGCTGCATTCTCGTTAGCGGCGACCACCTCACCGGTATTGAGCAAAAGTGGACCGCTTAAGGGAACCCCAAGGCTCATATTGATGATGTCGGCTTCGGTATTGGCGACATCAGGGAACCCACCAGCTGCGGCGGTGATCGAGGTTGCGATCGCATCATTGTCAAAATTAATGCTGTTGGGATCGTTCGGGTCGATGTCGCCGCCTTGGTAAGAGACGATCCCAGCGTTATAAGCAACGCCCATTGTACCGCCATTGCCCGCAGCACCGGCAGCAATGCCGGCGACAGCTGTGCCATGGGAGCCTGCGACATTGGTCGCACCGCCGATGAGAAAGCTGCCGACCAGATTGGGGGCGAGATCGGGATGGGTTTCGTCGATGCCGGTATCGATAATCGCGATGACAACACCTTCGCCGCCCTCTGCGAGGACAGGCAGGGCGTAGGCTTCCGGCGCATTGATCTGCAAAAGGCCAGTCGAATTCAATAACTCAAACGGATCAAGGCTCTGGGCCCGGCTCTCATTGACAACACCGCTAAGGCAGACAGCAGCGGAGCAAAGTGCGGTACTCAATAAGAGCGTTCTCAAACATTCCAGATGCTTAGCATGCTTCATCGTCAATCTTCCCGAACTTGTTGGCGAACCTCAAGGGGAGGCTCATTTGCTTAATGACCAATAGCAACATGTAGAAACCCAACCATACCGACAGTGACCTGGCTCACACTTGTTGTCTACATGCTATCTGGCGTGCTTGGAACGATGGGGATGTTATCTTGAACGATGCCGGCCAGCGTTTGCCCGGCCAACAATCTTTTAATTGATGACGTGGTCACACCACCTAGCGAAGTGCTAGGCCGTCCATGGGCAAATCAGGTTGTCGATTGGCGATCAAATCGGCGGTGATCCGCGCCGTGCCGCAAGCCATGGTCCAGCCCATATGCCCGTGGCCGGTATTGTAGTAGAGATTGTCGTGTCGGCCTTTGCCGAGTATCGGCGTGCCCTCCGGCGTCATCGGTCGAAGGCAGGCCCAGTAGTTCGGGTTGTCGTAGTCGCCCGCATTGGGCAGGAGTTCGCGGGCAGCCTTGATCGTGCCTGCGAAATCGCTCGGTCGATGCGTGGTGTCGTAGCCCGCAAATTCAGCGACGGCGGTCAGCCGAACGCGATCGCCCAGGCGCACATAGGCAAACAAATTGTCCTCATCAATGCCACCTACGGTCGGTGGGTTGTTGGCGCCATCGATCGGAATGGTCAGCGAATAGCCCTTGACCGGATAAACCGACACCGTCTCCTTCAGATGTTTGGCGATGATCGGACTGAAAGCACCGAGGGCCATGATGTAAAGATCCGCCTTAATGGCGCCCTTGTCAGTCTGGACCTCTCCGATCCGGTCGGCTGTTGTCTCGATACCGGTGATGGTGGTGTTGAAGCGAAATCGTGCGCCGCGCTCCGTGCAGTGTTCGGCCAGTTGCCGCACGAATTTATGGGCATCGCCGCTCTCATCGGTTCTCCCGAAAAAGCCACCGGCGATGCGCTCCTTGGTCGGCGCCAGAGCGGGATCGATCTCGACCGCGCGATCGGCATCGATGACCTCGAGATCCTGGCCGGCATCCATCAAAATTTGCATGTTCTGACGAGCACGCTCGAACGTATCGGCGTTGCGATGTAGATAAAGAAGACCCTTGCGCTCGCCATCACAATCGATAGCCGTTCGGCCCATGACATCCTGCAGCACGGTTTGCGCGTAGCGGCAAAGGCGGTGCTTTCTCTGGGTATTGATCCTTGCCTTTTCAGCCGTGCATTCGCGCAAAAACTTTAGCGACCAGCGCCACATATCGGGATCGAAACGCAGGCGATAGCGAAGCGGCTGATCCGCCTTGAACAGCGATTTCAGAAGGATTTTTGGCGCGCGTGGCGAGCCCCAGGCGAAGGCGTGACCGGGTGCTACCAAACCCGCATTGGCAAAGCTGGTCTCCAATGCGGGACCTGGCTGGCGGTCGATGACGGTAACGTCATGACCATCTTCCAACAGCTCGAAAGCAGCGGTAACACCCGCAAGCCCCGCACCCATAATCAAGATACGCATTTTTGTTTCTGTAACCTTCGTTGCCTATCGGGTCGGTCGTCATCTCCTTTTTATCATGTCTTGCACAAGAGGCAGCGGGTCAAGGCACTTTCAGGATCGGCCAGCGCCTCGATCACGCTGAAATGATGTTTTCCCTGGGCTTCGACAATCTCAGTCCTAGCGCCAAGACCATGCCACGTATTGGCGAGGAGCGCGTTCTGCTCGCGAAACGCCGGCAGTTCATCGCCGCCAACCCAGCAGGTAAGGTCCGTGCCGTCGATTGGCTCATGAAGGGCGGGACTTTCAGCGCGCGCCTCGGTGAGGTCAAGATTGAGCGTTTCGTTCATCGTCGTTTTCAACAACGGCCGCAGATCATGCACCCCGCTGATGCTGACAACCTTGGTGACACGCCCGAAGAGCGCAGGGTCCAAAGGTCCCCGGTCCAAAAGGATGCTGGCGACGAGATGGCCGCCAGCGGAATGGCCGGCGAGATGGATCGGACCGTCGACCTCGCTGGCGACTTTGCTTAGGAAGTTTGCGATTTCCGTTGTGATGTCGCTGATGCGTACCTCTGGACAAAGGCTATAGCTCGGCAGCGCCACAGCAAAACCGTGTTCGAGCGCACCGTTCGCCAGATGGGACCAATAAGATTTGTCGAAGGTCCGCCAATAGCCGCCATGAACGAAAACGGCGAGGCCATTTGCTTGGACTTTGTTGGGCATAAACAGATCAAAGCGTTGACGCGCGCCGTTACCATAGGGTTGATCCAAACGGACTCGTCCGCGACCCGTCATCTCATCGCGAAAAGCCTTGGCCGCTTCTGCCCAATGATCGACATAATCTTCGACCGCCGCCATACCGACGGCGTTTCGGTTGTCATAGGCCTGGTCCCAATCCGTGATCGGTTTTTTCTGCTGTTGATGCATCATGCCTAGGCCACGTGAATGGTGGGACGGGATGCTGCTGGCTCGATCGTTGCGACGTGGCGCGCCGTCACCGGCTTTTGCCCGGTTGCAGCCGTGATGATCGCGGCGCGTTTCGCATGGCTGAGTACTTGCTCGACATCGCTGAAGCCCTGCGGCGCGAGTTTCTCAACCTCGTCGATCACCCGCTCCGGTCCGCCTTTACGGTTGGCCTTCACGATAGCCGCCGTCTTGGTAAGACGTTCGTTTTCATAAACATGCAACGCCTGCATCGGATGCTCGCTGTTTTGTAAGGCATCCGCCAAACATCGGGCATCGAGGATCGCCTGGCTTGCCCCATTGGAGCCCACCGGATACATGGGATGGGCGGCATCGCCGAGCAGCGTCACCCGGCCGAACGTCCAGCGCGGCAGGGGATCGCGGTCGCACATCGGGTATTCGTAATAGGCGTCCGTTGCGCGCACCAAGGCCTCGATATCGACACCGGGCACGGAAAAACGCTTGGCATAGGGCAGCACATCATCGAGCCTGCCGCGCTTCGACCAGCTGTCCTTCGGGGGAGGTTGCGTCGCCCCATCCGCCACCTTCACATTGACCACCCAGTTGGTGAGTTTCTTCCCGTCTTTCGCTTCAGCAATCGGATAGAGCACGAACTTGGCGCCCATGCCGCCGCCGATATACATGCTCTTCCCGTCGAGGAATTCTGGAAACTCGGTCGCACCCCGCCACATCATCACGCCGTTCCAGGAGGGAGCTCCTTCATTGGGGTAGAAAATTGCCCGAGCAGCGGAATGAATGCCGTCAGCAGCGATTAAAATATCGCCCCGGACAGTCAGGCTGGAAAGGCCATCCGTCCCGCTGGTCAGATGGACAGTCACGCCGCCTTCATGCTGGACGAAACCTGCGAGGCGCAGGCCCGTTTTGATGGCCGCAGGGCCTAATCGTTCAATAACGGCATCGCAGAGCACTTTTTGGAAGCGGCCGCGATGGATCGAGAATTGTGGCAAGGGATGACCGCCATCGGTCCCGCGTAACTCGCGCCAGACTTCCTGACCTTGGCGGTTCAGGTAGATGAGTTCGTGGGTGCGGATCCCAGTCATGTCGAGGGCTGGTAAAAGACCGATTTCGGACAATTCACGGATCGCGGCCGGCAGCGTGTTGATGCCGACGCCGATCTCTCTCACCTCGGAAGCCTGCTCGAAAATCTCAACATCAATGCCACGGCGATGAAGCATCAAGGCCAAGGTCAGCCCGCCGATGCCGCCACCTGCGATGATGACTTTCATGGGTTTGCCTCCTGCGATATGCAGTTCATCTTTATTAAGTCAACAACTCAATCAGCATCCGGCGGTGGCAGGAAATCGACCTCGTGCTTGGCGGACATCGCAACGATCTCGGCGGGATCGGCATCGGCCATATTGTGGAGTTGCCAGAAGAGATCATAAAGCCGTCGACTTGGCGTGACCCAAAACAGGCATTTGACGGGTCGGTCGCCCTTCGAAAACAGCCCATGGGGAATGCCGCGCGGCAGGCGGATCAGATCGCCCGGCTCGGCAAAGCTCTCGGTACCGTCGAGGACAAGGTCCAACCTGCCTTCGAGCATATAGATGAACTCATCCTGCGTCGGATGGATGTGGGGTGGCACCATCGTGCCGGAGGGCAATGTCGCATGCCAGGAGAAGGACGCTTCGGTGTGCTGCTTTGGCACATAAGTCTGGCCAAGAATATTCCAGCTGATGCCGTCGATACCATCGCCAGCCCTCGTGATGCCTGCAGTCATGGTCGTCACAACAACCTCCCCATCTTGACGTAGCAGGTACGACATCTGCTATTCTCTGCCGTCCAGTCTAGCCCAATAATCTTTCATTGAACCAGTCTGTTGCCGGGAGGAGGTCTGCTTTTCGTGGCGAATCGAACGTCATCATATCAGCGTACCGACCAATCAGATAATACGATGCAGCATGTCGTCTACGGTCTCTACGCGCTCGCTTTTTTGACCGTCTTTACTTTCTTCGCTGGTGCTGTGCTCGCATTTCTGCAGCGTGGTAACGATCTGAGTGCCTTGCAGCGCGCGCATGTCGTTTGGCAGATACGGACCTTCTGGTTGAGCATGCTCTTCAGCATCATCGTCCTGGCCATACCTTTCCTGCTGAGTTTTCTCCTGGGTCCCCTGGCTTTCATGCTCGCGTTTGTGGGGCTTTTGGCGGCATCTGTCTGGTCAATCTATCGGATCGTTAAAGGCTGGTACTTCCTCTACAATCGCTGGACGATCGATAACCCGACGGCTTTGCTTTGACCTGCTAGAGATGTAGGTAGCGATCCTTCACCTCTGTCGTTGCTAGGAGTGCTTCGCTGTCGCCGGTCCAAACGACGCGGCCTTTTTCGATCACCACGTGACGATCGGCAAAGCGAGCGAGGGCTTCGACATTCTTGTCGACGATCAGAATGGCAACGCCCGTCTCCTTGATGCGCCGAAGGCAGGACCAGATGGTCTCCCGGATCAAGGGGGCCAGACCCTCTGTGGCCTCGTCCAGAACCAAGAGTTTGGGATTGGTCATCAGCGCCCTGCCGATCGCCAGCATTTGCTGCTCACCACCGGAAAGCTGATTGCCGCCGTGGTTACGCCGTTCCCGAAGGGCAGGGAACAGCTCATAGATTCCGTCCAAATCCCAGGCTGGCACAACCGGCGTTGACTGGATGGTGTTTGATCGGGCCGTCGCAATTAGATTTTCTTCGACGGAGAGGGTGGGGAAGATTTGGCGGCCTTCTGGCACCAAGGCTAGGCCGGCTTGGCCGATGTGATGGGGCTTGGCACCGGTCACGTCCTGGCCGCCAATGATGATGCGTCCCCCTGCTGCTGGTAGCAGCCCGAAGATGGTGTTGATTGTGGTGGTTTTGCCCATGCCGTTTCGGCCGAGGAGAGTGACGACTTCACCGGGTTTAACCTCAAGACTGATCTCGAACAGGACCTGACTATCGCCATAGGACGCTGCCATTGTTTCGACCTTTAGCATCAGGCCGCCTCCTCACCGAGATAGGCGCTTCGCACCAGGGGATCGGCGCGGACCTCGTCCGGCGTGCCGGTCTTGATGAGACGACCATAGACCAGGACGCTAACCCGATCAGCAAGCGTAAAGACCGCCTCCATGTCGTGCTCGATCAACATAATGCCGTAGGTTTGCTTTAAGCTGCCGATCAAACTGGTGAGTGCTGCCGATTCATCCTGGCCGGTGCCGGCGAGTGGTTCGTCCAGGAGAAGAAGGCGTGGCTTGATGGCAAGGGCGATGGCCAGTTCCAGTTGGCGCTTTTCGCCATGGGAGAGGTTACCGGCACGGATCGAGGCGCGATCAGTAAGTCCGACTGTTTCCAGATGGATCAGCGCTTCGTCGTTCAAATCTTGCTCGTTCTTCGCCTGTCCGAAAAACCGAAAGCTCGATCCTGCTCGTGCCTGCACCGCAAGCGCTGCGTTCTCCAGCACCGAAAAACCTTCGAGAACGGAGGTGATCTGAAACGTCCTGGCAATCCCAAGCTTCGCACGCGCCGCCATCGGTAAGCGTGTGATGTCCGCCCCATCAAAGAGAACACGTCCACCATCCGCTGCCAGGCCGCCGGAGAGCTGGTGGATGAGCGTTGTTTTGCCGGCGCCGTTCGGCCCGATAACAGCATGGATTTCACCAACCCTGACATCCAGCGAAACGCCATCGGTGACCTTTAGCGCCCCAAACGCCTTGCTCAAACGCTCAGTCGCGAGAAGTGCCGAGGTCAAGTTGAGCCTCCATCCGCCGGGTGGCGGCGGCGCGTGGCGATGAGGATGAGGATGATGCCGAGGGCCAGTTTCCAATGCTGGCTGAAACCGGAAAGGAATTCTTCCAGCAGCAGGAAGGCCGCCGCTCCGATGAGCCCGCCGCTGAGGCTGCCCATGCCGCCAATGACCACCATGATGATCAGCTCGCCTGAGCGTTGCCAGGTCATATAGGCGGGCGAGACGAACTCTGCCTGATTGGCGAGAAGCGTTCCAGCAAGGGCTGCCAGCACGGCGGCGATCACATAGGCCGTCAGCTGATATCGGAAAGGCGAAAAGCCGATGGCTTGCATGCGTAGGGCATTGTCGCGCGTGCCTCTAAGGACCCGGCCGAAACGCGCAGCGATGATCGATCGGGCGAGCAGATAACAGCCGAGTAGTAAGGCGAACACCAGGTAGTAAAAAAAAACATCGTTTTCGAGCCAGGCTTGGCCGGCGATGGTCGAGCGTGCTTGCAGGGTCAAGCCGTCATCCCCGCCATAGGCGGAGAGCGAGATCATCAGAAAATATGCCATCTGCCCAAAGGCCAGCGTGATCATGATGAAGTAGACGCCCTTGGTGCGCAGGGAGATCGCGCCGGTGATCAGCGCAAAGATTGTGGCGATCCCGATGGCAATGGGGAGCTGCAGCAGGAGGTCGTTTGTGCCATGGCTTGAGGCGATGCCGACGGCATAGGCACCAATGCCGAGATAGGCGGCATGCCCGAAGGAGACCATCGCGCCATAGCCAAGGATGAAGTCCAAGGAGAGGGCGGCGATGGCAAAGATCATGATGCGCGTCGCGATCACCAGGTAGAAGGGATCGACACCAAGGTTGGTCGCGACCGGCAGTGCTGCGAAGGCCCCGAAGAGGCCAACGAGGCCGAGACTTTTCCAACGGTTATGCGTCGCCACATCGTTCCCCAAATGAGCTCTATCGCTCCTCTCTTGGCCCTGGCCCAAAGTCCCGCCCGGCGGCGGTGCCGCCTTCATGCGGTGCGACCTTTGGGGAAGAGGCCGGCAGGGCGGAAGAACAAGACGGCGGCCATCAGGATGTAGATCAGCATCGGGGTGAGGGTGCGTCCTGCCTGCGAGGCGGCCGCTGGTTCCAGGATCGTTTTCAGAAGAATGGGGGCAAAGCTTCTCCCGACCGTGTCGACCAAGCCGACCAAGAGAGCGGCAATGAAAGCACCCCTGATCGAACCGATTCCACCGATCACGATCACCACGAAGGTCAGAATCAGAATACCGTCGCCCATATTGGGTTCGACCGAAAGGATGGGGGCGATCATGGCGCCGGCAAAACCTGCGAGCATGGCGCCGACACCGAAGACGATCATGAACAGGCGGCGGATATCGACACCGAGGACAGCGACCATGTTCGGGTTGGAGGCGCCTGCGCGGAGCAGCATGCCGGTTCGGGTATGTTGCACCAGAACGTAAAGACCGATGGCCACGATCAGACCTGCAGCGATGATCAGGAGGCGGTAGAGGGGATAGCGTAAATTGCCTAGGACTGGCACCGAACCAGCGATGGCCTCTGGGATCGGGATACTGATCGGGGCTGCTCCCCAGAGGATTTTGACAAGTTCATGCAGCACTAAAATAACGCCAAAGGTGGCGAGGACCTGGTCCAGATGGTCCCGGTCGTAAAGATGGCGAAAGATCAGGAATTCAAGGACGAGCCCGAATAGAAAGGCGGCCGGTAGCGCCAAGAGAACACCGGCGAAAAAACTACCGGTCAGCTGCGTGAAGGTCACGGCCAGATAGGCGCCGACCATATATTGCACGCCATGGGCAAGGTTGATGAAATCCATCACCCCGAACACGAGGGTCAGTCCGGCGGCGACCAAAAAAAGCAAAATGCCGAACTGCAGCCCGTTCAGCGTTTGAAGGAGAAACAGATTAGTCATGACCGGGCCCGACGCAGGCAGGTGTGGACTTTTGCGCCAGTGCTTGATCGTTAGGTCCAGGGGCGTGTTTGGGAGCGACTAAACTTCTCAGCATTAACGAAACCTTCAAGCATTCATCCTAGGATCACCGGCCTGGTCCGTGGGATCCTCGGCGCCTAGCCTCGCCCAACACTTTCCGGCTGGTGGGCGGACTCCCAGGATCTCATGGACTAGGTCGGTTAGGTTATGGGCGAAACGTTAAGACCTCCCTACGCTTGGGCTGAAAATGACCGTACTTACGGCGATCTGTCGCCATGAGACCTATTAAAGCCAGGCCGCAACGAGCAAGCATGGGATGACGATTGCGGTGAGCGGTAGGCGGAGTTTGGGATACCAGGCGGGTGCCCAGCCGTGTTTGACCGCTGCGAGATCGCCTGCGAACAGGAAGGCGAAGGCGATTGCCATGACGGTGAGGCCTTGGGAGGCTGGCATCAGGAGAGCAAGCCAGGCGATCAAGGACGGGAAGACGCTGCCGATCAGCTGAAGTCGGAAGCGGCCATCGTCGTACGGCCCCTGACCAGCAGCGATCGCCAGCCCCCAGTGAATGCCGCCCATGTAGGCAAGGATTGTTGCGCCGTAAAAGCGAAGCGCTGGACCTGCCCAACCCGGCCCGCTGGCAATCTCGAACAAGGCGCCGGCGAGAAAGGGGAGGAGGCCGAGAGCGCCCAGAACAAAGGCAATCCTAGGCACCTCCTTGTCATCGGCCACACTCTGGTCTTCAGCCATACGCCATGCCCAAAACCTCCTGCCAAGCATCAGGCCATGATCTACACCAGCCCAATCACCGTGGCCAGTCTCAGGCAAGTCAAGACCGGGTCGCCTCGGCCCTACATGGAGCAGTTGGCGGCGTAGACGTCTTGGTAGTCCTCGAAGACCGTCTCGGCGATTTCGGTCTGGTATTTGCCGTCCTCGCGCTTGGCGACCTTGACCAGGTAGAAGTCCTGGATCGGGTAGTGGTTGTCACCGAACTTGAAATCGCCGCGCAGGGACTGGAAGTCGGCGGCTTTGAGGGCGGCCCTGAGCGCCTCTTTATCTTCGAGATCGCCCCCTGTTGCTGACAGGGCGCTGTTGATCAGCAGGGCAGCATCATAGGCCTGCATGGCGTAGGTGCCGGGGACGCGATCATATTTCGCTTCGAACGCTGCAACGAAGGCCTTGGAGGCCTCATTGTCCATATTGGGCGCCCAATTCGCGCCACCGAAGAACCCGACCGCAGCGTCTTGCTGCGCGGGGAGGGTGGTCTCATCGACGGTGAAGGCGGAGAGGAAAGGAACGCTCTCAAGCCCGGCTTGACGATATTGCTTGACCAGGTTTACGCCCATGCCACCGGGCATGAAGGTGAAGATTGCATCCGGCTGGGAGGCGGCGAGCTGGGCGAGTTCNNAGGCTGTCCTTGCCCGCCTGGTAATTGGGCGCCATCAGGAAGACTCTTTTGTAACCTTGACCTTCAGCATATTTGCCAAGAACCTCGTGGTTCTGATCGTTCTGGTAGGAGGTCACAAAAAAATTCGGGTGGCAGGCTTCGCCCGCGAAATTGGAGGTGCCGGCATTCGAGCTGATCAGGATGGTGTCGCTGTCAGTCACCGGTTTCATGATCGCCTGGAGAATGTTGGAAAAAATCGGTCCGACGACGAAATCGACGTCATCGCGCTCGACCAATTCCTTGGCTTTGTTGACGGCATTGTCGGGCTTCAGCTCGTCATCGACGACCGTGATCTCGACATCCAGACCACCGAGCTTGCCGCCGAGATCCTCAAGCGCCAGAAGAAAGCCATCGCGCGCCTGTTCGCCAAGGACGGCGGGCGGTCCTGAAAGCGTATAGATAAGACCGACTTTGATACTGTCTGCAGCAAGGGCCGCCGTTGCTCCGAAGGCGATCGCCGATCCCATCAGTCCCGCCGTCAATTTCCTGGTAAAACGCATCAGACGCCCCTCCACGTGATTTTTCTTAATGGTTGCAGCCTCGTCTCGACATGGAATAGAGCCGCATCATGCCTCAAGGTCTAGCCTTTTCCATAGACCACGCCAACCTTGTCGTTCCCGATCCTCCAAGATCCGCGGCGAACATACAAACCGCATCATCGATCCTACAGCATCCGGAAGCGATGATAACTGGGATAGGCCGGCGTTTGAGCGTAGCCGAGTACGGCGTTAGACGTCGCGGTCAGGCGTTCCGAACAGGGAGTGCCTTGAGTGCTCGAAGGCCGATGCGTTTGGTCCATCCAAGTTTTTCTTCGCCTATAGCGAGCTTGAGTTCAGGGTATCTCTGCAGCAAGCGCTCTAGGACGATCGCCATTTCGGCGCGGGCAAGCTGTAGCCCAAGGCAAAGATGGGGACCTTGGCCGAATGCCAGGTGACGGTTCGGCGTTCGGCCGAGATCGAGCTGCTCCGGTTTTTCGAAAGCGTCGGGATCGGCATTCGCGGATGCGAGAAGCGCCATCAGCCGCTGGCCTTTTTGGAGGTCGACGCCGTCCAGCGATGTCGTCTCGACCGAATAGCGCGGTTTGCTCATCTGAACTGGCGAGACGAAGCGCAGAAGTTCGTCCACCGCTGATGGCATCAAGGCGGGATCCGCGCGCAGCCACGCCAGCTGATCTGGATGCTGTAGCAAGGCCAAAACGCCGCCGCTGATCAGGTGGGTGGTGGTTTCGTGACCGGCCACGAACAGAATGAAGCACATGGCCAAAAGCTCGTCTTCCGAGAGCTGATCGCCTTCCTCTTCGACCGCGACCAAGGCTGAAATCAGGTCGTCTCGGGGATCGATGCGGCGCATTTCGAAATGCCGTTTCAAATAGTCGGACAGTTTTTGCAAAGCGGGCAGCATGCGAAAGGCGCCGAGAACCGAACTCACAGTCGATATGCCGGCCATCCAGCGGATCAATTGTGGCCGGTCTTCATTGGGGAGGCCGAGAAGTTCCGAGATGATCACAAGTGGGATCGGGCGCGCCACATGGCGGATGAGATCGCCATCATCGGAAGCGGCTGCCTCCTCGATCATGCGATCGGCGACGTCCTGGATCATCGCTCGATAGCTCTCGATGTTCCTTTGGTGGAAGGCTCTGTCGACCAGACGTCGCAATCGCCGGTGATCCGGATCGTCCATGCCTAGCATGGATTCCGTCAGCGGGCGAAAGCGCTTGGGGAACCACCAGGGAACCCGGCTTGGGGGATTGTCGCCGATCCCGCGCGGATCAACGATAAAGCGTTCCTTGTCCTTCAACAGGCTCTCGGCGGCGGTGAAGGTCGTGGCGAAGGAGACCTTGCCGAGAAGGGGGATCTTGCTCGGCACCACCGGCCCTGCGGCACGCATCGCGGCGAAGGTTGGCATCGGATCACGCTTGAACGCTTGACCCCGCAGATCGAATTTTTGTTGTTTGACCATCACGGCATCGGGCCTTCAGGTGGTCGTTAAATCAAAAGGTTTTTTTCCTTTAGCAATGTGCGGATCATCTCGATCCGTTCGGCATTGACGCCAAAATCCGAGCGTCCGATACGTGAGGCTGAGCGCACCGCGATCATGCCGTCATCGGGGCGCAGATGGAACTCGACGTCATCGACGAAACGCAAGAGGCGGCTGGTCGCTTCGGCATGAAGATAGCGTTCCTCTGTGGTGATGATCTCGGTGCGCGGCATCGCGGCAAGGATCTCGCCCAAGGCCGCCCAGACCGGTGCGGCATCGCCCTCGAAGCGAAGGGGTTCGATGCTGTGGCCTGCGTCGGCCTGATCGCTCGTGACACAATTCGGGCTGGAAGGGCAGGGCGTTAAGCGTCCCTGATCGTCGACGCCGATGGGTTTGCCACTGCTGCATCCGAAAAGGCCCAGCATCAATAACGCTCCTATTGCTATCCAACGCTTCATGAGACTTTTCTGTGCACTGCGCGCTCGGTGATCACTCGATCCAGGGTTTGATCAAAGGCGCCTGTTGGTACCTCGTCAACCTCCTGTGCGGCAAAAGCGATGCCCATCGCCCTCACGGCGGGATCGGTTTCTTGGAGCTTTTGCAGGGTTCGGTCATAGTGACCCTTGCCGTAGCCAAGCCGCCTGCAATTCCGATCAAAAGCGAGCAGCGGCACCAACAATATCTTGGGGGAAACGCTAGGCGCGTCCGCCGCCGGCTCCATCACCTTGAAGCGGCCTTCGATCAACGGGTCCTCGGGACGCCAAAGATGAAACGCCAGGGGATTGTCATCCCCTACGGTCCGCGGCAATGCGAGGTTGGCGCCGCGTAACGCAAGTGCTCGAATCGCTGGGCGCGGATCTAGCTCACTCGTCAGTGGCCAATAGGCTGAGACAATGCAATTCGTCAGGTCGATGCCGGCAAGGCCGATCTCGGTTGTGACCCGCCCGGCGACCTCATTGGCCGCTGCCGCAGCGGCCTTGGGCTCGATCGCGTTGCGCCGAGCATGACAGTCTTTTCGAAGTTCGGCTTTATCGTTCGCCAGGCTCCGCTGGTCCATCCCTGTCTCCGGCGCAGCCGTTAGAAAAAAAGGTGGCGGTGCCGCCTTGGTCGTTGGTCCGTAAAGTCCTCTGTGGCCTGCCTAAGCAGGTGGGCGCCGTAATGCCCTGACCACGGCCAGAACAGGGACAGCTCCCGAGATAGAGAACATTGGCCCCAGGGATCTTGAGACCTGACGTGCCAGGCAGCAACCGCCACTAGTTAGTTAGGCTCTCTCGAGCTCCACGGCAACCGCATTTAGCTGCTGGGCGACCTGTTCGATCATCGCGGCAGCACGCCGTTCGCTATCGCCGCCGCCGCTCGGCACGGTATGATCGGTGCCGCCTGGCTTGGATTCGAGCTCTTTGATCTTGTCATAGGCGTCCGAGAGCTCATCCGCCACCATGAGGCTCGCCAGCAGCAGCAGCCTGGCATCGCCGACTTGGCTATTGCCAGCGGCAAGCTCGCCGATCTTGCGATCGACATAGGCTGCGAGACCTTTGACGCGTGCTTCCTCGCCATCGCCACATTGAACGGAATGCCCGCGACCATTGACGGTAATGTCGATCATCGGCATGGACACTTACTCCTCGATCAGTCGATCAAGCTCGTCGATGGAAACATCGAGCCTGGCCGCGACCTCATTTGTCATTTTGCGTGCTGCGTCCCGATCTTGCTCAGCGCCTTGCAAGGCCGCGCTCAAGCGGCTGCATTCCTCGCGCAACATTTGCACGTCGCGGTTAAGCGTATCCCGTTCATCCGACAACCGGGCGAACGCTGCCACTTGGTCGGGGTCGGCTGCGGCCATCCGATGCGCCAAGGCTTGTTCCAGTCGGGATAGTGCCTCGGTCAGATGTTGTTCAGCGATGTCCAGCGCAGACATGACTCTCCAGATAAATCCTTTTTAAAAAAAACAACTATTTAGCGATCTGACTTGACATAGAACACGCGGCACGTCAACTCGACGTTACTTGGAGCAAGCTCTATCGGCGCAGATCTCCCTAAATTCAATGAAGGTGCGTCAAGGATGCCGGTTGATTTTTCTGCCGGATGAACGAGGTTTAGGCTGCTTCGCAGATGCAGTTTTTGTCTCCAGCGATCATGAGACGCCATTCGGATGATGCAAAGAAGATGATGAAATGACAGAACCACTAGATATAGAGGGAACGCAGAATCCTTCGTCGCCATCGTCCCAAGTCGGTCATGATGAAATGGCAAAAGCGATTCGTGTGCTAGCGATGGATGCCGTTGAGCAAGCACGCTCCGGTCATCCAGGCATGCCGATGGGCATGGCTGATGTCGCCACGGTCCTGTTCAGCAAATTTCTCGCCTTCGATGCCGCCGATCCGAATTGGGTCGATCGTGACCGTTTCGTGCTTTCGGCCGGTCACGGCTCGATGTTGCTCTATGCCCTGCTGCATCTGACCGGCTATCCGGGCATGACCATCGATGAAATCAAAAATTTCCGCCAGCTTGGCTCGCTGACCCCTGGGCACCCCGAGGTCGGCCACACACCTGGCGTCGAGACCACCACCGGCCCCCTTGGCCAAGGCCTCGCAACAGCGGTCGGCATGGCGCTTGCTGAACGTCATCTCGCCGGCCGGTTCGGCCGGGATCTGGTGGATCACTGGACCTATGTGATTGCCGGTGATGGCGACCTGATGGAAGGTGTCAGCCATGAAGCGGCGGCGCTTGCTGGGCATCAGAAACTGGAACGCCTGATCGTCCTTTATGACGATAATGAGATCTCAATCGATGGTGCAACGTCCCTTGCGATGTCGACGCATCAGCAAGGTCGGTTCCAAGCCTATGGTTGGCATGTCATGGCGGTCGACGGCCATGACCCCGAACAGATCGAAGCCGCCCTGGATGAGGCGCTCGGCACCAACAAGCCTTCTTTGATCGCGTGCCGAACCGAAATCGGGCGCGGCTCCCCCGGCAAGGGGGGCACCGCTGGTATTCACGGCGCGCCACTCGGTGCAGATGAGATCAAGGCGACGCGGGAAAAATTGGAATGGTCTCATCCGCCCTTCGAAATTCCAACGCCGATCCAAGATGCGTGGCGCGAGGTTGGACGTCGGCAAGCGGACGCTAGACAGGCCTGGCAGGCAAGGCTCGACGCTTCTCCGGAAAAGGAAAAGTTTCTAGCGGCTTTGGAAGGCAAAGCCGCGCGCGATCTGGACGGCGTCCTTCGCAGTTACAAAGAAACGCTTGCCTCTCAGGCTCCGAAATGGGCGACCCGCAAGGCAAGCCAGGAAGCGCTTGAGGTCTTTGTCGATGCAGTGCCGGAGCTGGTCGGTGGCAGTGCCGATCTCACCGGCTCGAACCTGACCAAGACCAAAACCATGACGGTCCAGGATGCGAGCGAGCCAACGGGGCGCTACATCCATTACGGCGTGCGCGAGCATGCCATGGCGGCGGCGATGAACGGCATGGCGCTGCATAAGGGAATCATCCCTTATGGCGGGACATTCCTGGTGTTCACTGATTATTGCCGGCCTGCTATCCGCCTAGCTGCCCTGATGGGTGTGCGTGTGGTCTATGTGATGACTCATGACAGTATCGGCCTTGGCGAGGATGGTCCTACCCATCAGCCGGTCGAGCATCTTGCCGCTTTGCGTTCGATCCCCAATCTCCATGTGTTCCGCCCAGCCGATGCGGTCGAGACCGCCGAAAGCTGGGCGCTGGCAATTTCTCGCGAGGACGGACCGTCTTTGCTTTCGCTGACGCGTCAGGGTCTACCGACGATCGCTGCTGGCAGCGACGAGAATCGCTCGGCACGCGGCGCTTATGTTCTGGCCGATGCCGAGGGTGCTCGGAACGTCACCCTGATCGCCACCGGTTCCGAGGTGGAGATCGCTCTGGCCGCGCGAGAAAAGCTGATGGCTGATGGAATCGGCGCTGCCGTGGTTTCCATGCCCTGCCAGGAGCTTTTCGATCAGCAGGATGAAGGCTATCGCAGTGCTGTTCTGGGGGAAGTACCTAGAATGTCGATCGAGGCCGCGTCCACCTATGGCTGGGCTCGTTATGTGGGTGATGAGGCCAATATCGTCGGCATGACAGGATTTGGCCTATCGGCGCCTTATGAACAGCTGTATGAGCATTTCGGCATCACGGCGGATGCCATCGCTCTTAAGGTAAAACAAAGATTGGGCTAGAACGACCAGGGTTCAGCCCCGGCGGTTTGGCTGTCAGCAACATCGTCACAGAAGAGATCATCACTTAGAGGAGTAAAAACTTTGAGCGTTCGGGTCGCCATTAATGGCTTTGGCCGTATCGGCAGAAACGTACTTCGCGCGATTATCGAAAATGACAGGAGCGACGTGCAGGTCGTTGCCATTAATGATCTGGCACCTCCGGCGACCAACGCCCATCTGCTGCGCTATGACAGCGTGCATGGCAAATTCCCAGCAAAAGTACAGCTGGAAGGCGACACGCTGGATTGCGGCACCGGTCCGATCAAGGTCGTCGCCGAACGCGATGTCGCGAGTTTGCCTTGGGGCGATCTTGGCGTCGACGTCGTCTATGAATGTACCGGCATCTTCACCAAGCGTGATGCCGCCGCCAAGCATCTGGATGCAGGGGCTAAAAAAGTTTTGATTTCCGCCCCCGGCGATGGCGCTGATCTGACCGTCGTTTACGGCGTCAATCACGATCAGCTCGGCGCCGGCCACAAGGTGGTTTCGAACGCGTCCTGCACCACGAATTGTCTGGCCCCCGTTGCCAAGGTGCTAAACGATACGGTTGGTATCGTCAGGGGCCATATGACGACGATCCATTCTTACACCAACGACCAAGCACTCCTCGACACCTTTCACAAGGATCTTTACCGAGCCCGTGGAGCTGCCACCTCGATGATCCCGACCTCGACGGGTGCGGCCCGCGCGGTGGGATTGGTTCTGCCCGAGTTGAAAGGCAAGCTGGACGGTGGTGCCATCCGTGTGCCGACACCGAATGTGTCCCTGGTGGATCTGACCTTCGTGCCGTCTCGGGACACCTCCGCCGAAGAGATCAATGACGCGCTTAAGGCAGCAGCCGAAGGGCCACTCAAAGGCGTGCTCAACGTGACCGCCGAGCCGCTGGTCTCGATCGACTTCAACCATGATGGCGCAAGCTCTACAGTCGATGCGAACGCTACCAAGGTGGTCGACGGCGGTCTCGTCCGCGTGGCCTCCTGGTATGATAATGAGTGGGGCTTCTCATGCCGCATGAGCGATGTTGCGGCGATCTACGGCAAGCTTTGATTTTTTAAGACGCGTTTCAGCCCGCTTCCGGTCGGTTCTCTTTCGAGAACCTTTCTGGATCGAAGGGCGGGCCGAAACGAATTTTATGTTGCGAATGAGAACGAAGGGGATAAGGGGGCAATGGCAGGTTTTCGGACAATAGAGGATGTGAAGGTTTCCGGCCGGGTTGTGCTGGTTCGGGTCGATCTCAACGTGCCGATGCAGGACGGTGAGGTGACCGATACCACCAGAATAGACCGTGTCGTCGATAGCCTGCGCGATCTGTCCGCGGCCGGCGCCAAGGTCGTAGTATTCTCGCATTTCGGCCGGCCGAAGGGTGAATATCAGGAAAGCATGTCCCTTGAGCCGCTCCAGCCCCTGCTCGCCAAGGCGTTGCGCGGGATCGATGTGGGCTTTGTCGATAACTGCGTCGGTCCCAAAGTCGAAAAAGCGATCAAGTCACTGCGCTACGGTCATATCCTGCTTACCGAAAACCTCCGCTTCCATGACGGCGAGGAGGCTAATGACCCCTCCTTCGCGGCAAAGCTTGCCGATCTCGGCGATATCTACGTCAATGACGCATTTTCTTGCTCGCATCGTTCCCATGCCTCGATCACCGGTATTGCCGAGCATCTGCCGGCTGTCGCCGGTCCCCTGATGCAGCAGGAGATCGAAGCACTCAGCAAGGCGCTCGAACACCCAAAGCGCCCAGTGGCCGCCGTGATCGGTGGTGCTAAGATTTCGACCAAGCTGGCGTTGCTTGGCAATCTCATCGAGAAGGTCGATGTGATGATCCTCGGCGGTGGTATGGCCAATACCTTTATGGCGGCCCAGCACACGCCCATCGGCAAGTCGCTCTGCGAACATGAGATGCTCGATACCGCTCGTGAGATCATGGCCAAGGCCGAGGCCGCGAATTGCGAAATCATGCTGCCCATCGACGGCGCGATCGCTAAGGAATTCAAGGAAGGCGTCGATCCGGTCACAGCACCGGTCGAGATGATTCCCGAAGACGGCATGATGCTTGATATCGGCCCGATCAGCGCTGAGATGTTCGAAGATCGCCTGGCCGAATGTCGGACGGTCCTCTGGAACGGCCCGCTCGGCGCATTCGAACTCGAACCCTTCGATGGCGGCACCACGGAACTTGCCATTGCCGCTGCTGAAATGACCAGGGAGGGCAAGTTGCTCAGTGTCGCCGGCGGTGGCGACACCGTCGCTGCCCTTGCCAATGCTGGCGTACTCGGCCAGTTCAGTTATATCTCGACTGCTGGCGGGGCGTTTCTTGAGTGGCTAGAAGGCAAGGAACTGCCTGGCGTTGCCGTGTTGCGGGATAAGTGAGTCCGTCAGGACGTAGCTTTCGAAAGACACGACCCAAAACTCTTTTCGTCGAATTGACCTCGACAAGATGTCTCTCTGGCCTAGCTATTTCTTAGGCTGAAGACGACGCGCCGAAAGGTGAGGAATCTCGCAGAGATCGACAGGAATTCTCCCTATTGTAACCAAAAAAATAATCGCATTTGACTTGATAAAGTTTGTGATGAAGGCCGCAATGCGCATTTTTCTCGATGATTATTGTTAGCGATCTCTGGATGGCTGAGTGTGTGGTTGTCTCTTGTCTCTNNAGCCACAACGTTATTTCCCCTGATTTGGATGGCGTTCAAAGGCCGTTCGATGTCCATAACTTGGGTACATCCGACCTGCTCGACCGTGGCGCTTTTTTGGCGCGGCTCTGCTAGCGGAGATCAAAGCGAACCCGAGAGCCTCAGAAACCCGGGACTTTTTGCAACTTTCCGTCGTCTCGTTTAGCTACATAACCGCCGCTTGGCTTGGCCGCAGCAAAGTTCCCGCCCTCGGCCGCGCCGAGTTGATAAGTAACGAAATCCCCTAACTTTATGTTGTGGAACGCTTTTTTGTGAAGCCTCGTTTGGAATTGCTGAACGTGTTCCGGGGCAATGGAGGCAACAATCGACCCGTCAGGCTTCCTGGCATCGTCTTCGGGGCTGTCCCGTTTTCCTGATGGCACCGGTCGGCATTCCAATTTTGACGCCAGCCATCACTCGTCTTCCAGCCACCTGGTAGGGCGTGATCCCGCGAGGCTGAGGGCAGGCGACGACGCCGTTTGGCCGATAAGCGTTCCATAGCGCAGATGCATGGATTCTGAGACTATCGCTTGATAGTTGATTAATTTCGCCTTATTTTTCTTGCATTGAAGACTTGCTTGAACAAGCAGACAATCATGTCATCGAACGATCAACATAAGAAGGGGGAGATTACCGATAGACGAATCGAGCCTTTTATTATTTTACGGAGCTCTGGGGGTATTTGAAAGTTATACGCTGGCATCCGCAATCTTTACCTTCCTGCCAGCCATCGTTCCCAGAAGATATGCGCCGATTAATTTTGGCATGGTTGCCCTAACCACCTTGCTGTTTCGTGCCTATGGTTTTAGCTGGGTGCAAAGTATCGGTTACGGCCTTGTCTGGCTTGTCCTGTTGATTTCGCTAGTGATTGATTTCTTTTCTTAGCTTGTTTTCAAAAACCGGCAGGGATTTTTCGAGTTCGCGCTCGATTGACCCCGAAGGCTTGGTAAAGCGCGCCAAAAGATCATAGAGCACGGGCGTGACGAACAGGGTGAGCAGGGAAGCGATGCCGAGCCCACCGATGATCACCAGGCCGATCGCTACCCGGCTTTCCGCCCCCGCCCCCGTGGCAAGAGCGAGCGGAATTGCGCCCAGCATGGTCGAGAGCACAGTCATCACGATGGGACGGAGACGAAGAACAGAGGCTTCGAGCACGGCCTCGCGGATCGATCGTCCCTCATCCCGCAGCTGATTGGCGAATTCGACGATCAGAATGCCATTTTTTGCCATCAGGCCGACCAGCAGAATGAGCCCGACCTGGCTATAGATATTGAGGGATGTGCCGCCGAGCCAGAGCGTCAGCAGGGCCCCCGATGTTGCCAAGGGCAGTGTCACCATGATGATGACAGGGTGAATGAAGCTCTCGAACTGGGCGGCGAGCACTAGATAAACGATCAGCAGGGCAAGGGCGAAGGTGATGGCCACGCCATCGGTCGTTTCCAGATATTGCGCCGTCTGGCCACTATAGCCGAGCTTAGCGCCGAGCGGCAGGGTTTGATCAGAGATTTCCTGCATGAAGGTGATGGCGCTGCCCAGATCATAACCGTCATTCAAGGCACCGGTGATGGTGACCGAGGGCAGGCGGTCGAAACGCCGAAGCGTCGGTGCTGCGGCCCGTTCCTCGGTGCTGACCAGGGCGCCGAGTGGCACGAGATCACCTTGGCCGGTCGCCGAGCCGCCTTGCCCGGCGCGCACGAAAATATTGGCAAGATCGGTTGGGGTCTGCCGGTCACCTTCCTTGGCCTGCAGGATGACGTCATATTCCCGACCGCGCTCGACATAGCTTGTCACCTCGCGCGACGCGAGCATGGTCTGCAAGGTTCTGGCGATGGTTTCAGCGCTGATATCCAGGTCATCCGCCCGTTGGCGATCGATCCGAACATCGACCTGGGGCAGATTGCGCTCCAGATCAACTTCGAGATCGCGCAAACCGGGATTAGCCTCGGCCTTAGTCATGATCGTCTCGGCCCAGCTCTCCACGCTTTCATAATCGGGACCGCCGATGACGATGCGAAGCGGGGTTCGGCTGCCGCGCAGGCCGAGGCCGGAAGGGGTGATCGCGATAGCGCGGATGCCGTTCAGTTTCGAGAGTTCCGGCATCAGTGACCGGCTAATCGCCCGGGTGGAGCGATCCCGCTCCGACCAATCTGCGAGGCGCGCGACGACGAAGGAGCGATGGGGTGAATTGCGGCGACCGACGATGGCAAAGATGCGTCCGACCGTGCCATCTTCAAGCAAGGGATCGATGATTGCCTCGACCCGCTTGGTCTCTCCATCGGTGTAATTGACGGTCGAACCTTCGGGTGCGCTGATCGACACGAAAAAGACACCACGGTCTTCCGTCGGCGCAAGCTCCTTCGGCAATGCCTGGTAAAGCCAATACGAAGCACTGCCCACGAGAACGGCCAGCGTCAAGATGATCAGCGGCGCTTGAAGCGAGGCGATTAGCAGGCGCCGGTAGCCGTTCGACAGCGCCAAAAGCCCACGCTGAAACAGACGGCTGATCGCCAACGATTTCTTATCGTCCCTGGACTTCAGACACTTCGTGCAGAGCATCGGGCAAAGGCTGAGCGCAACTACGGTCGAGATCACCACCGCGATCGCAAGCACGATCCCAAACTCGGCAAAAAGCCGCCCCACCTGGCCCTGCATGAAGGAAATCGGGACAAATACCGCGATCAGTGTCGCCGACGTGGCAATCACTGCAAAGGTCACCTGGCGCGTGCCGAGCACGCCTGCCACCAGCGGTGTTTCACCAAGATCGATCCGGCGCTGCACATTCTCGAGCACCACGATTGCATCATCGACCACGATGCCAATCGCCAGGATCAGCGCGAGAAGGGTCAGGACATTGATGGAAAAGCCGAAGGCGTGAATGCCGATAAAGCCACCGATGATCGCGACCGGGATGGTCATGGCCGGGACCAGTGTTGCGCGGATCGAGATGAGGAAGCAGAAGATGACCATCACCACCAACACCATGGCGATCGCAAGTGCTTTCAGGACCTCCTTGATCGATTGCTCGATAAAGAGTGCATCATTGGAGCCGACTTCGATGGTCGTGCCTTCGGGCAGGGTTTGCCTGATCTCTTCGAGTTCGCCCTCGATCGCCTCGGCAATCGCGATGGTGTTCGAATTGGATTGGCGCAGCACACCGAGGCCGATCGCCGCCTCGCCATTCGAGCGCACGATGGTCTGGTCATCCTCCGCACCACGCTCGACCCTTGCGATATCGGCGAGGCGTACCGGAAAGTTGCCGATGCGCGACACCACGATATTTCGGAACTCGTCGATACTGCCGAGGCGGCTGATGGTGCGCAGCTGGAATTGGCGTGATCGGCTTCTAAGTTCGCCCGCTGGCAATTCGACATTGTTCCGGTTCAACGCCTCTTCGACATCCTCGACTGTGAGGTTTCGCGCAGCCATCGCCTGGCGATCCAGCCAGACCCGAACGGCATAACGCCGCTGGCCGAAAATATTGACCGCGGCAACGCCGTCCAGTGTCGCCAACTGATCGACCACGAAGCGTTCGGCATAGTCCGTCAGCTCAGCCGGGTTCATGCGATCACTGGTAATACCGATGCGCATGACCGGGTCGTCATCATCATCGCTCTTGGTAATTCTCGGCTCGTCGGCATCATCCGGCAAACGCCCTCGAATGCGCCCGATGGCGTCTCGAACGTCATTGGTGGCCTCATCGATATCCCGCGCTGCATCGAACTCGATCACGGTCCGTCCACGGCCGCGCTGGCTGGATGAGGAGAGGGTCTCGATCCCGGCGATCCCGGCGACAGCGCCCTCGACGACCTCCACGATCTCGGTATCGACGATACCCGGTGCCGCCCCTTCAAAGTCGACCGAAACCGTCACCACGGCATAGTCGATATCCGGCAACTCGCGGATCGGCAGACCAAGCAGCGAGGCGACGCCGAAAACCACGGTTAGTAGGCTGAGAACCGTGGCAAAAACCGGCCGCTTGATCGAAAGTTCGGAAAGCGTCATGCGCTGGGCTCAGTGATCGTCGTTGGCGAGGGGGCCGGCTGGTCCGAGGCGTCATCCCGGCGTTGGTCCGAGACCTTAACCTCGCTGCCGTCTCGAACCTTCTGCGTGCCCTTGACCACGACCTGATCGCCGGCATTGAGCCCGTCTACAATTTCCACCATGCCGAATTCCCGCTGTCCAAGCGACACCGTTTTGCGCATCACCTTGCCGTCCGCCAGCAGGAAAACATAAGCGTCTTCATCTGCGACCAGTACCGCTTCCTCCGGAATGGTCAGGACATCGCGTTCGGCAAGGGTGAGGTCCACCAACATGAACATCCCCGATGGCAAGGTGAGGTCATTGTTCGGGATTTTGGCGCGCACCTTGAAGGAGCGTGAGACGCGATCGATCCGGCTGTCGATCGTCTCGATGGAGCCTGCAAAGGTTCGATCGCCGAAGGCTGCGCTGGTCGCGATGATCGGCTGGTCCCGGCGGACGGCACCAAAGAAGATTTCCGGCACGCTGAAATCGACCTCGATTTCTAAGAGATCGTCGAGGGTGGTGATCACGGTGTCGGTCGTCACCCTGGCACCAATATTCACCTCCTTCAGTCCGACTTGGCCGGCAAACGGCGCAACAATGTCACGATCCTTCAAGGCCTTTTCCGCCCGCTCCAGTCGTGCCGCCGCCGCCTCGAATGCGGCTTCGAGTTCGTCGACCGTTGCCTGGGCGATGGTCTTCTTGGCGACGAGCTTGATCGCCCGTTCCAGATTAAGCTCGGCCTGACGAAGTTCGGCTGCCGTTTCATCAAGATCAGCACGCTCCGCCCGATCATCAAGCCGCAACAGGAGATCGCCCGCTTCCACCTGACTGCCTGGCGCGAACGCAATGTCTATCACCTGGCCTGAGGCTGGAGGACGAATATCGACAGCCTGGCGCGCAATCGTCGTGCCGACCGCCTCGATACGCCTCGCCAGCATCGTGACCTCAGCCGAGGCAACCTCGACAACCGGCGCCCCTCTTTGCGCTCGTCTTGACTTGTCAGATGCACCGCTAGCTTGCTCGGACAGATACCAATAAGCACCGGCCCCGGCGGCCAGCAGGATCAACAGGACAATAGAGAGCTGCTTTCCTAGTGACACGCTATCGTCCTTCACCAATCCATCCTGCATTCCTGTCGCTTTTACCGCGCAGCACCTTGCGCACCAAGTCGCATTTTTAACTCATCTGTCACTTAGTGCCGCGACGTGGAAAAGTCGATGAGAGCAGGGTTCATGAACATGTCATCGGCGCGTCATCTCGGTGAGACGACCTTCAGCACTAGGCGAACAACAAAAGCTCAGTTAACGTGCTTCTAGGTCCAAACATGCTCAAAAATGCGGCAAAAGCCACGATGTTGATCGTTAAGAATCCAAAATCAATGCTATTGGCACAGTTGTTGCTGCTGAATTGCACAGGAAATGCGCCGAGCGTTATCAGGGGGCAGGGACAGGATTGGTCGGAAAGGCTGACGTAGAACTGGTTTCGGTTGTCAAACGCTATGGGACGACCATGGCGGTTGACGGTATTCATCTAAAGATACCCAAAGGCACCTATTGCTGCCTGCTCGGCCCGAGTGGCTGCGGCAAAACCACCACCTTGCGCCTCATCGCCGGTCATGAAGACCTCACAAGCGGTGATATCGTGATCGGTGAGCAAACGGTCAATGAGCTGCCCCCGGCAGAGCGCGGTACGGCCATGATGTTCCAGAATTACGCGCTTTTCCCGCATCTCAACTGCCTGGACAATGTAGCCTTCGGCTTGAAAATGCGTGGCGTCGGCACCGCCGAGCGGCATAAGAAAGCGAACGAACTTCTGACGCTGGTCCATATGGAAGCTTATGGCGAGCGCCAGCCGGCCCAGCTTTCCGGTGGCCAGCAGCAGCGCGTCGCCTTGGCGCGCGCATTGACCACCAATCCAAGCGTTCTCTTGCTGGATGAGCCGTTATCCGCCCTCGATCCGTTTCTTCGAATTCGCATGCGCGAGGAATTGAAGCGTCTGCAATTGGAGCTCGGCATCAGCTTCGTTCATGTGACCCACAGCCAGGAGGAGGCGATGGCGCTCGCCGATCTGGTCGTGGTGATGAATGACGGCCTGATCGAGCAGGTGGGTGCCCCACGCGAGGTTTACAACCAGCCGAAAACCGCCTTCGTTGCCCGCTTCATCGGTGGCCATAACGTGCTCGAAGGCAAGGTCGATGCGATCGACGGCGCTCACGTGACCTTGCGCGGTCCTGGCGGCGAGCGTTTTGTCGTTGAAAGGGCTGACGCCGTACTTGGAAGTATGGTGTCCTTTGCGCTTCGGGCGGACAAGGTCGGTATTCTCCGCGACCAGGAAACGCTGAAAGCCGTGGGTGCCGATGTCAGTGAAGCAGCATCGGTGAACCAGCTGACGATGTCCGTCGGCTCGGTCGAATATCAAGGTGCTCTGGTCGCCCTTCGCCTGCATGGAGAAGGTGTGGACGAATTCTCAATCAGCATGGATGAAGGCGAATTCTACGAGCAGCCGGTCGCCATCGGCGATCGGATCGCCGTTGGATGGGATGCCCAGGATGCGCATCTCTTGAACTGAAGTCGGTAACAAGAACATTGAGCAAGGCCAATCAATCCGAGAAGGAGACATCGATGACGAAGAAAACCCCCAAAGCTGCCACGCCCTCGACATCAAAGGTTTCACGCCGCACCGTTCTGAAAGGCACCGCCGCCACTGTCGGCCTGGCTGCTGGCGCTGGCGTGATCGATGGGTTTCCGGCCGTTCACGCCGATGATCCGATCACCATCCGCTATGCCGGCACCGGTGTGAATGCGTTCCGCGAACTCGCCGAGAAGTGTAAGGAAGATATCGGCATCGATATCCAGTACACCACACTCACCTCGGATGATGTGGTGAAGCGCGCTGTCACCCAGCCGACCTCGTTCGACTTGCTCGACAGCGAATACTGGATGCTGAAGAAGATCGTGCCGTCGGGCAACATGCGCGGCATGGATATCTCGAGGATCGCCAACTACGATAAGATTGTGCCGATCTTCACCAAGGGTGAGCTGCCCGACGGCCAAAAGACCTCCCGTACCGGCGTTGCGCCCATTAAGGTCAGCTACCTCACCGGCGGTGAATCGACCGAGTTTGCGGAAGATCCGACCGACTTCATGACGCTCATTCCGACCGTCTACAACGCCGATACCCTCGGCATCCGCCCGGATCTGATCAATCGGCCAATCGAAAGCTGGGCCGAACTCCTGAACCCCGAATTCAAGGGCAAGGCCTCGATCCTCAATATCCCCGCGATCGGCATCATGGATGCCGGGATGGTGGCGCAAGCGACCGGTGAGATTTCCTATGAGGACATGGGCAACATGACCAAGGAGGAGATCGACAAGACAATTGCGCTCATGATCGAAGCCAAACAGGCAGGCCAGTTCCGCGCTCTTTGGAAGGAGTTCAATGAGAGCGTCAACTTGATGGCCTCAGGCGAGGTGGTGATCCAGTCCATGTGGTCGCCCGCGATCACCAAAGTGCGCTCACAGGGCATTCCTTGTGTGTATCAGCCCTTGAAGGAAGGCTACCGTGCTTGGGCCGCCGGGCTCGGCATTCCGACCCATGTCGAAGGCAAGATGCTCGATGCCTGTTACGACTTCATCAACTGGTATCTCTCGGGCTGGGCCGGCGCTTTCCTTAATCGTCAGGGCTACTACACCGCCGTTCTCGAAACCGCTCAGGAAAACATGGATGCCTGGGAGTGGAACTACTGGATGGAAGGGGCGGAAGCCGAAAGCGCCGTCGTCAGCCCGACCGGTGAGGAAATCGCCAAGGCCGGCGAAATTCGGGACGGTGGTTCCTATTGGGATCGCATGGGCGCGGTCGCCGTCTGGAACACGGTGATGGACGAGGACCGCTACATGGTCCGCAAATGGAACGAGTTCGTCGCGGCTTAGCGGGCCGAGGCGTAACTTGCCTGAGACGGGTGGGGCGGTTCTGTGGATCGCCTCGCTCGCTCGCGGCGGGGTGAGGGATTGTGACGAAGGCTTCCAAATCTTCGGTGGAGGAGCAGGGTGTTCGGATCGATGACTTATTCATTGAGGAGATCATCGATGCGGGACATTGTCATGACCTCGCTCCTGAGCACTACCATTGCCATGATCACCTTGCCGGCTTATGCCGGTGACGTCGTCGCCAAGGGCAGCTTCACCGGAGCCAGTAATCACGCGACCACCGGCGGCGTTCATGTCACGGCTGACACCGTCGAGCTGCAGGATGACTTTAGCCTGGATGGGGCGCCGGACCCCAAAGTGGGTTTCGGCAAGGATGGTGTTTACGACAGCGACACCACGCTTGCCATCCTCGAATCGAACACCGGTGCGCAGACCTATCAGCTGCCGGATGACGTCGATCCGAAAGCCTATAATGAGGTTTATATCTGGTGCGAGAAATTCGCTGTGCCACTCGGCGTTGCCAAGCTGCAATAGCGCTCGATCGGTGAATGGAGGCCGGCTTGAATAGACTAGGACCCTATCTTCAGGTCGGCCCTCTTGCCCTGGTCTTTTTGTCGTTTTTCATCGTTCCGATGATCCTAGTGGTGGTTGTCTCCTTCTTCGACTATCAGGCTTACCAGATCCTGATCCCTGATTTTACCACGCAGAATTACAGCGACGTCTTCTCGTCAAACGTCACCTGGAAGACCTACTGGAAGACTGTGCAATTCTGCCTGATCGTCTGGGTGATCACGCTCACCCTAGGTTTTACCATCGCCTATTTCCTGGCCTTTCACGTCAAAACGCTGACTTGGCAAATAGCGCTTTTTTTGCTCTGCACGATCCCGTTTTGGACCTCGAACGTAATCCGTATGATCTCCTGGATCCCACTTCTCGGTCGAAACGGCCTGGTCAACAATGCACTGATCGATCTTGGCGTCGTCGATGAGCCACAGGAATGGCTGCTCTATTCGGATTTTTCAGTGATCCTCGGCTTTGTCCACCTCTACACGCTCTTCATGATCGTCCCGATCTTTAATTCCATGCTCAGGATCGACAAAAGTTTGCTGGAGGCGGCCTACGATGCCGGGGCGACTGGCTGGCAGACGCTTTGGAACGTCGTCATTCCGCTTTGCAAACCCGGCATCGCCATCGGCTCGATTTTCGTCTTGACGATCGTGATGGGTGATTTTGTCACCGTGAACGTCTTGGGCGGCGGCCAGATAGCCTCGATCGGCAAAGCCATTTGGACCGAGCTCTCCTATCTCCAATTTCCCCCCGCCGCAGCCAACGCCATCGTTCTCTTAGGCGTCGTGATCCTCATGATCATCGCTCTGATGCGCATCGTGGATATCAGGAAAGAGCTTTAGGTGAGCGGTGGTCTCCATCGTTGATAATGCCATCTCGACGGGCGGCCAGGAAATCAAATGTGAACCCTTCGCTTCTAGGTTCATCATTCTGGTCTATGAGATCCTGGGCATTTGAGTCTGAGCATCACGCTGCTGTAGGCGGTCGGATTCTTAGGATCTCATGGACCAGGTCAACAGACTTTCCGCGCGCAAGTTAGGGCGTCGTTAACGTAGGATAAGAAAGCGCCCAATAAGGCCCATCACCCCCGCAGAGTTTTCCAACTATTCCCCCTGCCACGCCTAAAAATGCCGGTATACCCTTGGATTTCTAGGCACTTTCAACGATGGCGCTGGAAACCAACTGAGGTGGTCACGCCACCTAGAAGGCTTGGCCGATGCTGATGTAGAATTGGAAGGCATCGTCGCTGTCGCGTCGATCGAGGGGCACGCCGACATCGAATCTTATGGGACCGATCGGGCTGAAATAGCGAAGCCCGCCACCGACACCGATGCGAAGAGGTTCCTCGAAGTCGGGCACGGTCGAGCCGAAAGCGGCACCGCTATCGGCAAAAATTGCTGCCCCGATCGTGTCGGTGATCTGGCCTCTGAGTTCGCCCGCGAATTCCAAAAGGGAGCGTCCGCCTGTCGGCTCGTTGTCATCGTCCAATTCACCGGCGAGCTGGAAGCCATAACCGCGTACCGACCCCCCGCCACCTGCATAAAAGCGCTCATCGGCCGGTATGTTGTCGCGCTCGGCGCCGAAGATGAAGCCAGCCCTGGCGCGGGCAGCCAGGACCAGCTGCGGTTTCTCCTTTTTCAAGCGGATATAGCGGGTGTAGCCAACTGACGATCTGTTGAAAGCAACATCATTGCCGAACACGTCGACGAAAGGCTCGTTCTGCACAAAAAACCGACCGCCTTTCGAGGGATTGAGAAGATCGTTCGAATGGTCCCAGTTGAAGCTCGTCGGGAGAGACAAGAGACCGAATTCGTCAGTATCCCCGTCCTGTTCGACCTTTGATGCGGTAAAGGCAACGCCGACGGCGAGGTCAATTCCATCCCCAATCGAACGCTCGATGCCGACCGAGGCGCCGATCGATTGGCTGTCGAAAGCGTCGGTGTCTTCGACCTCGATCTCCGTGCCGATGACCAAAGCTTGTCGTTTCCGGAGAAAATCGGGCTCGCGCGCTTCGCCGCTAAGCTTCCAGCCCAACTGCGATGCCTCCAACTCAAACGCAAGCTGTTCGCCCGTTCCCAGAAGGTTGCGATGCTCCCAGCCAAGCGACCCACCGACACCTTCATCGGTGCGAAAGCCGAGACCCGCTTCGATTGAGCGATGCTTGGCCTCGCTGACAGCAATCTTGACCGCCACGCGTCCCTGCTCGTCGGGCGTTGAATTAGCCTCGACGCGAACACTGTTGAACAGGCCTGAGCGGATAAGATCGAGCTGCGTTTCCTCGAGGCGCTCCGGGGTGACGAGATCGCCTTGCCGCCAGGCGAGAAGGCGTCGGATGAAACGCGTCTCGACCTCAACATTGCCGGTGATATGGGTTACGCCGAACGTGACTTTCGGTCCTGGATCCAGGCGAAGAGTGATGTCCATGGTCCCGGTATTATGGTCGACCACGACGCGGCGCTTGCCGAGCTTGGCCGCGGCAAAACCCTGATTTTTCGCCCGCTGGAGCAGCATTGCCTCGGCGTCAATGATCTTCGTCGTCGAGGCGCGCTTGCCTGCGACCAGGCCTAGTCTCTTCCTCGACGGTAGATCGAAATCATCGGGGTTGGGTGGATCGAGTTCGATGATCACGGCATTGATATCGTAGGAAAGACCTGCATCGATTTGAAAGGTGATCACGATGGGCGAGGCCGTCCGGTCGATGTCAAGCTCGACGGTCGCTGCATAGTGAGCGCGTGCTCTCATTGCCTTGAGAACGCGCGGAAGGTCGTCCTCGGCGCGCCGCCGCAGACGGTTGAAACTGGTCGGCGGCTGGTCGATCAGACGCAGTGTTTCCGAGACCTGTTTGACAAGCTCCAGGGTTTCTTCCTTGGTGCCCAAAAAACGGACCTCGTAGGGGAACTCGTTCTGTTGTTCTGTTTGATCGCCGGCATTCTCGCTAACGGCTGCGCTTTGATCGCTGGCCTCACCTTGCGTCCCGTCCTGAGCATGGGCACTGATCGCGCCCAAGACCATAGCTAAACCAATGACCGCAAGGAAGACATCGAAGCGTCTCAACGATCCATCAGGCTGAACGGCAGAGCGCCACATGATCCGTCATGTCCAGTTTTCGTTCTTGCCAGACCTTTTCCCAGCACCATGCGGTTTGCACGATGACGCGAAGGTCGTCGTAGTGCGGCGTCCAGCCCATGAGTGCCTTGATCCTGTCACTGCAGGCGACAAGTTTTGCGGGATCACCTTGGCGCCTGGGGCCTTCCTGAACATCGAAATCGACGCCTGAAACCTCCTTGACCATCTCGATGACCTTGCGATTGCTCCAGCCGCGACCATAGCCGCAATTACAGATGGTCGAGCGACCCCCGTTCTTGAGATAACGAAGTGCATCCAGATGCGCATTCGCCAGATCGTCGACATGAAGATAGTCGCGGATACAGCTGCCATCAGCGGTCGGGTAGTCCGTACCATTGAGCTGCATGCTTTGGCGCAGCCCGAGGGCGGTTTCACAAGCAATCTTAATGAGATGCCGATTATCGGGCGTCGCCTCGCCGAGCCGTGCTTTAGGATCAGCACCTGCGACGTTGAAATATCGAAGGATGGCGTAGGTCATGCCCGATGCCGCGGCGATATCGGCGAGCAGCCGCTCTGCCATCATCTTGGACGCGCCGTAAGGGGTGGTCGGTGCTGGCGGCAATTCTTCGGAAAGCAAGTCAGCGGTGGGGTCACCGTAAACGGCCGCCGTCGATGACAAGATGACATGGGGAACCTTATGGGCGGCAGCAGTCTCGAACAGGGTCAGCGCCTTGGTGACATTGTTGCGGTAATATTGAGCCGGATTGCGGATCGACTCGCTAACCCAGATATGACCTGCAAAATGCAACACAGCCTGAAAACGATGCCGCCCGAACAAGATCTCTAAGACCCTGGGATCGCCGACATCGCCGACGATGAGCTCCGCATCGCCCGTGGCAAAGCTGAAGCCCGTTGACAGATTGTCCAGGACCAGCACGTCATAGCCGGCCTCCAAAAACGCCCTAACCGCATGGCTGCCGACATAACCGGCACCGCCGGTAACGAGAATTTTTGCCGCCGAAGAATCGCCGGTCATAGGCTTGATGACCTCTTGTTGATGATGTTGAAGTGGATGTCTCGGCGAACGGTAAACGAACCTGGCCCAAGTTCAATATGTCGTCGCATCATCTTCGATGACGCGGCCTTGCCTCTTAGCCGTGGACAAGCATCCTCACCGCGCTGCACATCAGCGCTGTGGCATCGGCTGGCCGCCCGTAGTCAGGAACCGGATGCTGTCTTCCTCGAGGACGACGCAGGTGAGGTTGCCAGTCCAGCAAGCACCTGTATCGATGCCGATGCGATTATTGCGCAAGGTCGGTTCGGCTTCAACGGTATGACCGTGAACGACGACGACGCCGAGATCGTCGTTACAAGAGAGAAACGGTTCCCGGATCCATAAAAGGTCATCCGGCGATTGCTCGCCGATCGGTATATGCGGGCGTATCCCCGCATGGACAAAAAGATAGTCGCCGATTTGGAAGGTGATCTCCAACCCTCGTAGGAAGGACAGATGTTCCGCAGGAACACGTTCCGCCAACTCTCGCTGCAGCCGCTTGAAATACTGCATGTCGTCGCGCGCCATGCCCACGCGAACGCCATAGCTGTGCAAGGTCGCATCGCCGCCATAGCGCAACCAGCTCGGCCCGATCTTCGGGTCCACTAAAAAGCTGAGGAACCAGGCATCGTGATTGCCGACAAGATAGACCGCACCGAAATCGGGCAACGGCTCTTCGATAAGGAGATCGAGAACCTGACTACTTTCTAGGCCGCGATCGACGAAGTCGCCGACATAGACGAGGACCTTCTCCGTTCCAGGTGTCAAATCCTGGCAGTCCTCCATAATCATGCGATGCATTTCGATCATAAGGTCGGCGCGTCCATGGATATCACCGATCGCATAGACACAGATGCCGGGCGGAATAGATGCAGGCCGCCCGTCAACCATAGGAGGCGACCATTCTGCATCATGAGGACGTTTAAACAGCGAGCGCAGCAATTTTTTTCGCTTCGTTACCTGGGTTAAGTGTAATCGATAAACCCCGAAAGGTTTATCGTCTGGGGCGGAATTTCAACTCCTACTCTAGATTCCCCGAAGAACACAGCAGAAACGTTTGGTTGCCACTTTTCATTTTTAGCGTTAAAACTCAACTTAGAGCCGCAGTCCATTAAAAAGGAACAAGTTTTCGACATCATCAGCTTCGTTTTGAAACCTGCGGTAGTTTGTCCGGGTCAGTTCGTAGGTCCTATGAGTACAGAGTGTATCATAACCTCGTGGCTCTCTCCCTCTTTGGCAAGGGTGCAACTTTCACGATTGGTGCCGCCGTCTGTTTGGGCCGTGCTCATTGTAGCAAACAAGTCACGGCTGAACGCTTTGCTACTTGCAATGAGGACGCTATAAAACCAATCACAACGATGAAGGGTTAATCATGTTCTGCCGCGCTCATTTGATGATCGCCATCCGCCGAGGAGAAACTCTGTGATTGCTTCGCGTGTTGTCAGGCCCTTTTTATGGGGGGCCATCATTGTTCCTTTCGCCTTCTCCGAGTTCGCATTCGCGCAGCAGCGGCAGGCAGATGAAGCCAACGTGACCGTCCGCGAGCGGCCGCGGCCACAATATGATGCTCTTGGCATCCGAACCGGATCTTTTTTCGTTTTTCCGGAGGTCGCCATAGCCGGGTCCTATTCCGACAATGTCGATTTCGATGAAGACGACGAAGAATCGGATTATATCGCAACGTTCAGGCCGAGTGTCGAACTGGAATCTGACTGGTCGCGTCATGCGCTCGGCATTGAGTTGGGCAGTGAGGTCGCCTTTCATGGGTCGGAGACTGACGACGACTACCAGGACTTCTTTCTTAATGGCGATGGCAGGTTCGATATCTCCAGACAGACCATTCTGACTGGTAACGCCGGGGTCAACAGGTCCCATGAGAATCAGTCCGTCGGTAACAACGATGAAGTTGAAGACTTCACGGCTGTTGATGGTGGCCTGGCACTGAGCCATCAGTTCAATCGTCTGACCCTGAGACTGAGTGGTGACCTTGAACGCACCGTTTTCGACGATGATGGCCAAGAGGACGAGGACCGTTACGAATACAACGCTCTTTTGCGCGGGACCTACGAAGTTTCGCCGCGCCTCAACGTCTTCGCTGAGGGGCGCTACAATGTTGAAAATTACGATATTGCAGACCTGGCTACGGGCGATGACCAGGATTCGGATGGTTACGAGGCTAGGCTGGGCGCCGGCCTCAATTTGACATCCGTCCTGTTTGGTGAGGCGTTTGCCGGCTATCGCGTACAGCAATTCGACGAAGGTGGTTTTGACAACGAGAAAGGCATTTCTTTTGGCATTGATCTTAATTGGAACGTCACACAGCTGACCTCCATCGGGCTGACGGGAGTGCGGGACTTCCAAGCGTCGGATCAGCCAGGCGCTGCGAGCAATTTCCAGACCCAATTGGGTTTATCCGTCGATCATGAGCTTTTGCGCAATGTCATCGTGGGTGGTAGTTTTACCTATGAAAACGATGACTTTCGCAATGATGATCGTGAAGATGATATCTACCGTGTAGGCGCTGGAGCGACCTATTGGGTTAACCGCAATGTGACGCTTAATGCGGATTACGAATATTCCGAGCGGGAGTCGAATCAAGCGGGTGAAGACTTCGAGGCGAATGAGATCTCGATTGGCCTGACACTTCGCCTTTAGGTATTTCACGGCGTTTGAACCGATTGTGACCAGAGCGATGTGTTCACCAAGCGTTCTTGTTGAATAAGCGTATTGGCTCGCTTGTGGATTGTGTTTATAAATGGTCGCCGTTTGGTGTCGACGAGATGATATGAGATGGGAAAGCGACCATGATCAGCCTTCGTCTTCTAGGTTCGTTGTTTCTTACGGCCGGATTGCTAGCTGCCTGTGAGGCAGCTCCGCCTCCTCCGGACGTGACAGCAGCACAACAGGTCACGCCCGACCCTGAAGCGGCGGCCGAGGCTGTTGCCGGCTATCAACTCGGGCCAGGCGATCAGGTCAGGGTGACAGTTTTCCGTCATGAGGATCTGTCAGGCGAGTTTGAGCTCGATGGTGAAGGCTATTTTGCTCTTCCACTGGTCGGCGAGATCAAGGGTAGCGGCAAGGTTGCTCGTCAGCTCGAGGGCGATATCGAGACGGCTTTCCAGGACGGTGGTTATCTGGTCAGCCCGCAGGTCAGCCTTGAGGTGTTGAATTATCGACCTTTCTACATTCTGGGCGAAGTCAATCAGCCCGGCAGCTATCCCTATGTCAACGGCATGACCGTCATCAACGCCGTCGCCCTTGCGGGAGGCTATACCTACCGCGCCAGTCAGGACGGCATTTCGGTGCAGCGCGGTGGCTCGAATACGAAGAAAACCTCGGTCGGCCCCACAACCCAAGTCCTGCCCGGCGACATCATCTCCGTGCCCGAGCGCTTTTTCTGATCGAGCGCTTCGACGCCTGGCTCCTCGAGGACTGCAGCAGCAGCCAAGCAGCTACGTCCCAAGTTTTTCCTGGGCTGATGGAGGCGCTGTCGCCGCTTTGGCTTGTGGTGCCAATGGCTGCAATATGAAGTGAGGGAGACGGACAATCGATCTGAGCCTCGAAAACGTTGCGAAGCGTCTTAAAGCTTTTGAGGTTTATCTCGATAAGCGCGTCATCGCCGTTCTCTTTTTGGGGTTCTCCAGCGGTCTGCCGATCCTGCTGATCCTAAAGACGCTTTCCGCCTGGCTTGCGGATGTCGGCGTCGACAAGAGCACGATCGGGCTTTTCGCCTTCGTTTTCGCACCCTATACCTTCAAGTTCATCTGGGCCCCGTTTATGGACCGGATGCCGCTGCCCCCCTTCACCAGGATCTTCGGCAGGCGTAGAGGGTGGCTCTTGCCGACACAGATCTGCTTAATGATTGCGATCTTCGGTCTCGGTCAGACCGATCCCAGCATCGATCCGTTCCTGACCGCGCTGATGGCTTTTCTGGTCGCCTTCTTCTCGGCAAGCCAGGACATCGTGATCGATGCCTATCGGATCGAGTTACTGCGCGAGGATCAACTGGGTGCTGGTGCTGCAAATGTCGTCACGGGCTACAGGATTGGTATGTTCGTCGCTGGCGCTGTCGCGCTTTATATCGCCGATGTTGCCGGATGGTCGACGGCCTATGCCGTGATGGCGCTCTTGATTTTGGTTGGCGTGGTGACGGTTCTGGTGACACCTGAGCCTGAAAAGCCGGCCGATGAGCAGGATCGGGACGATCCGAAAGGTGACACTGCCGTCGGAACTCATGCTTCTCGTACGTCCATCATTGTGGCCCTGGCCCTTTCGTCCTTCATCGGTCTGGTGATCGGTGACAGTTACGGTCTGCGCGCAGGCCTTACGGGCGGCGTTGGGGCGGCGATCGTCATGGCGGCGCTGCTTGCGGTTTTCGGCCGTTCCTCAACCTTTAGGGACGGGGCGGTCGAACCCTATCGGGATTTCTTCAAACGCAACGGGGTGACGATCGCGATCGTCATCTTGGCCTTTATTTCCCTGTTCAAGGCAAGCGATGTCCTTTTGACCCTGATGGCCAATCCATTCTATCTCGAAATCGGGTTTACCAAGAGCGAGATCGCCTGGGTTTCCGGTACATTCGGTTTCTTCGTGACCTTCGGCGGGGCCTATCTGGCCGGCGTCATGATCTACCGCATCGGCATCCTGGCAAGTTTGTGGATCAGCGGCATCCTAATGATGGCCTCGAATCTGATGTTCGCCTTACAGGCCTATGTCGGCGCCCATTACAGCCTTTTTCATGTGACCATCTTCGTTGAGAATGTTTCGGGTGGTATGGGCACGACTGCATTTGTTGCCTATCTCGCATCCCTTTGCAATCGGCGTTACACGGCCGTGCAATATGCGCTGTTGACGTCGTTCATGCAGATGCCCGGCAAATTCCTGATTGTGCCCAGCAGCGGCTTTCTGGTGGAACAGATGGGCTGGATCAGTTTCTTCATCGCCTCCTCCTTGGCGAGTATTCCTGCCTTAATGCTGCTCTGGTGGCTCAGCCGACAGATCGACATCACCGCACCGGTCCAAGACAGGATGGCAGTTTCAGGCAGTTCTGCCTGACACATATTTTTTCGACCTAAAGAAGCTATCCCTAGCCTTTTCCCACCGTCGCACGACGCGGCCTTTTGCTGCCAAGCGTGGAGCAGGCTGGTTCTATTAACCTAGAAAATGCACCTAAGTAGGGGGCCGATCGTCTCGATCGAAAGCAAAATCGCCGAACCGTCAGGTGACGATTCGGCGATCTCACAGAATTTGTGGAAAAAACTATTTGCGCACGAAGCGGTTCCACCAGCCTCGTCTTGGCTCGGCGCGATCCGACGATTCGGCGGCCATCACTGCTGAGGCTGTAGGCGTTTCTTCGGGCGGCGGCGGTGTGTCTTGGATATCCGCTTCCGGCTCTTCGAAATGCTTGTCTTCCGCCTGATCCGCCGTCATGGCAGGGACCTGGCTCGGCTCGACATGTGCGGTTGCTGGCACCATCGGTTCGGCGACCTTGGCAGCATGACGAGGTGCGGCATCGCTGCTCTCATCTTGAACAATTGCTGGAGCATCATGTCCTAACTGTTCGCCGTCGACTGGTGTCTGACTTGCACCGTTGGTCTCCGGCGGTTTCGCCTCCGCACTGCGACGCGATGACGAACTTCTGCGCCGGCCTCTGGGCGAACTCCGTCGACGCCGACGTCCGCTACGCGCCTCATTGCCTTCTTCGTCAGCCATGCCGGCCTGACTGGTCTGACCGGCAGCCTCGTCTTGGCCGTTCTGCGTGCCATCGGCGGCAACAGGCCGTTGGTCCTGGTCGTCGGAGGCTGGTGACGGCGCTGTCTCATCCGCAGCATCAACCCTCGTCTCGCCTGACCCCGTTTCTGCTGATGTCGATGGACTATCGACCTCAGTGCCAGAACGTCTCCGCCTCCGCCTCCGCCGGCGTCGGCGCCGCTGGCCATCACTTTCTTCGTCGCTGCCATTGCTGGCAGAAACAGTTTCGGCTGTTGTGCGCTCTTCCGGTTCACGGATCTGATCAGGCTCTTGCGCGCGCGTCGGAGTGCGTCGTCGCCGGGAGGCAGGTTTAGGTTTCGCTGCTGGGGCAGCTTCCTCCTCTACCTCCGCCGATTCGGTCCCCACCGTCTCGATCTTGAGACTGCCGGCAATCAACTCTGGGTCAACCTCGACCTTGACCGCCATCTCGTAGCGCTGCTCCAAGGAGACGACCAGATCGCGTTTTTGGTTGAGCAGGTAGAGAGCCACCGGAAGCGGCAAGGTCACCGAAAGTGACGTGTGATTGCCCTTCATGCCCTCGATCTCGACAGCTCGAAGGGCTTGTAACGTCGCCGATTCAACCGAACGAATCGTCCCGGATCCTGCACAGATTGGGCAGGGCTGGGTGCTCATTTCTAAGAAACTTGGGCGAAGCCGCTGTCTTGAAAGCTCCAAAAGCCCGAAAGCGCTGATACGTCCAAGCTGAATACGCGCGCGGTCGAAGCGAAGCGCATCGCGCAGACGCCGTTCGACGATACGTTGATTGCGCATTTCCAGCATGTCGATGAAATCGATCACCACCAAGCCGGCAAGATCACGCAGGCGAAGCTGCCTTGCAATTTCCTCAGCCGCTTCGGCATTGGTCCGAAGGGCGGTTTCCTCGATATTCCGTTCCCGCGTGGCCCGGCCTGAATTCACGTCGATTGCAGTCAGGGCTTCGGTCGGGTTGATCACGATCGACCCGCCTGACTTCAGCTCTACGGTCGGGCTGTGTAGGGCATCGAGCTGTGGCTCGATCTGAAAGTGATGGAAGAGGGGAAGCTCTTCCTTGTACTGTTTGATCCGCCGCGCTCTGGAGGGCATGAGCATCGTCATGACCTTCTTCGCCGACTTGTAGCCATCCTCGCCCTCGACCAGGATTTCGCCAATATCGCTATCGTAAATGTCGCGAATGGCCCGTTTCACCAGGGCCCCTTCCTCATGGATAGTGCAAGGCGCAATCGAATCGAGCGTGCGATTCCGGATATCGCTCCAGAGTCTCAGCAGATAATCGTAATCCCGCCTGATCTCTAGCTTGTTACGACTTTGCCCGGCTGTCCGCACGATCAGGCCCATACCTTCCGGAACGTCCAGATCGCGGGCGATGGTCTTGAGCCTGGCTCGATCCTTGACATTGGCGATCTTGCGGGAGATCCCGCCACCGCGCGCCGTGTTCGGCATCAACACGCAATACCGACCGGCCAGCGAGAGATAAGTGGTCAGCGCCGCCCCTTTGTTGCCGCGCTCTTCCTTCACCACCTGAACCAGGACGATCTGGCGTCGTTTGATCACCTCTTGGATCTTGTAGTTCCGTAGAAGGCGCTGACGGCGTTTGGCCTGCTCGGCGTAGACCTCCTCGGTTTCCTCATCGGCGTCGGTCGTAACCGCTTCCGATGGGGCGTCATCCGAGTTTCCGTCCTCTTCCGAGTTCGTCGTCTCGGGATCGGCCGTCTCGACATCACCCTTGATCGCCTCTTCCAGCGATTGCCGGTCGGCTTGGGGAATCTGATAGTAGTCGTGATGAATTTCGCTAAAAGCGAGGAAGCCATGGCGATCGCCGCCATAATCAACAAATGCTGCCTGAAGCGACGGTTCTACACGGGTTACTTTGGCGAGATAGATATTTCCTTTTAATTGTCTCTTGTTGGATGATTCGAAGTCGAACTCTTCGAGTTGGCGGTCATTGACAACCACCACCCGGGTTTCTTCCGGGTGTGAGGCGTCGATGAGCATCGATTTTGGCATTTAGTAAAAACTCCATCGACCAGTGGCCTGGCGGCCCAACCTTTGGGGCGGCGGCCAGGTGGCGTCGATCATCATTGAACAGCCGGATCAACCTGGAGCTCCAGTCCGATTGTCGGTACGGGTTCTCACAGGGAGCCGGCGTCTTAAGAAAAGCTGAATCTGATACCATGTCCGTCCAGATTTCCGCATGCCTCATTTTCTCGAGGTGCGAGCGTTATGATGACCTGCCAATTGAACAGGTGTAGGGCCGACCAGTGGCGTGCCCGCAACAGGGCTCTCGCAAATTCACATCGATCAGCGACAAACCTTAGTCTCTTAACTATAGTGACTAAGCTGATACGCTACAATGCGAATATCGATAACAATCACCATTGGGCTCGATCTGCTCTTGATGAGGATCAGCTAACATCATATTGGTCTCGCATTGATTTCTCAGAAAAGGCGGCGGTTTCTGCAGTGATGCCTTGTGCATGTAAACAGCATGTCTATGCGCCAAAGCTAGCGCTGACCAGCTTTTGGCTTGCCTGTTTGGCGAGGATTGACGGTTCCAGCCACTGGATTGCGCGCCGCGTCACGCAGGGCGCGTTCATTCTCGGCCTATGCCTGTCGGCCTTCTCCCTTCCGGCCATGGCGGCGGGTACCGTTCAAGATGTGTCCCTTTTGCCGCATGGCGACGGCGTGCGCGTTGTCATTGAACTGGGACGAGCCGTTCCCTACGAGCAGCGAACGCTTGATCGCCCGCCGCGACTTGTGGTCGACCTTCCCGATGTCGCTTGGCAACTTCCGAGCCGACGCAGTACCCGTTCTTATCGCTTCATCAGAGGCTTTCGTTTCGGCAAGCTTCAAGATGGTATTTCGCGCCTCGTTTTGGATGCGGATCGTCCTTTTGAAATTGAAAAAATTTTCGAGCTTCCGCCGAGCGATTCCAGCGGACATCGCATCGTCACCGATCTTTTGCCTCTTCCTTTTGGCAGCGTGATGACGCCGCAACGTCTCCGTGGAGCGGCGGATGTCGAGGTTGCAGGTGTTACAGGCAGCACGCATCTGCCCAAGGCCAAGCCTAGAGAGACCCAACGGGTGACCCGACGGACTCCGGAGCGGCAGCCTGTCCGGGTGAGGCCTGGCAACCGGGAGCAACGCGCTGGGCGCGTCGAGAATGCGCTCATTCCCAAGCGACGGCCAGGCTCCACGCCAAGGACGAGTCTTAGAGCTGTGAAAAGGATGATTGTCCTCGATCCTGGCCATGGCGGCATTGATCCGGGTGCTAGTGGCAAGCGCGGTACTTACGAAAAAAATGTGGTTCTGAGCACGGTGCTTGAGCTGCGCCAACAGCTTTTGGATACGGGGCGATATGACGTCGTTCTGACCCGTGGGGACGATTCATTCGTCCGCTTGAGGGATCGGTTGCAAATCGCGCGCGCCAGCGACGGTGATCTTTTTTTATCGCTTCATGCCGACAGCCTCGCCACGGCCGACGATGTGCATGGTGCCGCAGTCTATACCTTGTCCGATCAGGCCTCTAGCGAAGAAGCAGCAAGGCTTGCCGGCAACGAGAACAGAGCCGATATTCTGGGCGGCATCGATCTCAGCCGTCATGAACCCATCGTGACCCAGATCCTGATCGACCTTGCCCAGCGCGACGCGAATAGTAAGTCATTAAGGATCGGCGATATTCTGGTCGAGGCCTTGGCGGATGTGACCAAGATGTTACGCAAGCAGCGCCAACAAGCAGGCTTTGTCGTCCTGAAATCGCCGGACATGCCATCGGCCTTGGTCGAGCTTGGCTATCTCTCCAATGCCAGCGATGAAAAGCGATTAAACGATCCCAATCATCTCGCAGATCTCGCCGGCGCCATGTTGAAAGCGATCGATCGCTATTTCGAAGCGGAGCAGTCATAATGCAACATCGATGGATCAAAGCAGGATAGGACGAACGTTGCGCTTTCTCATCAAACTATTCGGCTTTTCAATTCTTGCCCTTATTCTGCTGGTGCTGGCCGCCGGCGGCGGGGGCATTTACCTTCTGCACAAATACGGTAATGATCTCCCGGATTATCGCCAGTTGGCCGATTACCAGCCGCCTACGGTCACGCGTATTCATGCTGGTGACGGCAGGTTGCTCAAGGAATATGCCCAGGAAAAGCGCGTCTTCGTCCCAGTCGAGGCGATGCCGAAACGCCTAATCGAGGCGTTCCTGGCGGCTGAGGACAAGAACTTCTACAGCCATTTCGGCCTCGACCCGATCGGCATCGTCCGCGCCGTGATCACCAATATCCGGCAATTCGGACAAAATCGCCGCCTGGTCGGTGCTTCGACCATCACCCAGCAGGTCGCCAAAAACTTTTTGCTGACCAACGAGGTTTCCTATGTTCGGAAGCTAAAAGAGGCCATTCTCGCCTATCGGATTGAGCAAGCCTTCGGCAAGAACGAGATCCTCGAGCTTTACTTGAACCAGATTTATCTGGGGGTTGGCTCCTATGGCGTTGCCGCAGCTGCGCTGAATTACTTCAACAAATCCCTCGACGATCTCACCACCGCTGAGGCTGCTTTTCTCGCTGGCCTGCCCAAAGCACCTTCGGTTTATCACCCCGTCAAGGCCGCGGATGAGGCGAGGGGGCGTCGCGATTGGGTCATTGGGCGGTTGTTGACGCTGGGCATCATCGACCAGCAAGAGGCCGATATCGCCCTCGCCGAACCGTTGGTGATGAAGCGGCGGGACAACACTGAACTGGTAAAAGCCGACTATTTCACTGAATCCGTTCGTCGCCGATTGATCGCCGACCATGGCGAATCCGCTCTCTATGAAGGTGGCCTTTCCATTCGGACGACCATCCAGCCGGCCATGCAAGAAGCAGCCGCGCGCTCATTGCGTGAAGGATTGATCGGCTATGACCGGCGCCATGGCTGGCGCGGCCCCATCAGTGAGATCGATATCGGTCCGGATTGGGCAACGTCCCTAGCCGAAGTCGAAAGCCGGAGCGGTTTGGATACATGGCAGCTTGGTGTTGTCATTGACGCCCGGACGGAGGCGGCATCGATCGGATTAGTCGATGGCAATGTGGTCGATCTCGATTTGGAGGCGGTGAGCTGGGCTAGAACCCAAATTCGCGACCCTGCCGACCCGGACAAGGAGAGTTTGGGTCCCGAGATCACCGGCGTTGATCAGGTCTTGCAGCCGGGCCATGTGATCTGGGTCGAACCTGTGGCGATCGAAGCGGAGGTTGCAACAGCTGAGGCCGATCAAGCGGCACTGCCCAACACGATCAGATATGAGCTAAGGCAGCCACCGCAGGTCGAAGGAGCGATCGTCGCCATCGACCCTCATAACGGCCGGATCCTCGCCATGACTGGCGGTTTCAACTATCGGCGAAGCGAGTTTAATCGGGCGACGCAAGCGCGGCGGCAGCCGGGATCGGCCTTGAAGCCCTTCATCTATCTCGCCGGTTTCGAGGAAGGCTACACGCCATCCAGCACCTTTCTCGATGCGCCCGTCGTCTATGACCAGGGACCGGATGAAGGGAAGTGGAAGCCTGAGAACTACTCGAACAAATTCTACGGTACACGAACGCTCCGATTCGGTCTCGAAAAGTCGCTGAACGTCCTGACGGTTCGCCTGGCGCAATCCATCGGCATGGGCAATGTCATCGGTATGGCCGAGCGTTTCGGCCTTGCCCGCAAGATGGAGTACAACCTCGCCTCCGCTCTGGGCTCCTCGGAGGCGGATCTCATGACGCTGACATCGGCCTATGCGATGCTTGTCAACGGCGGCAAGCGGATCGAGCCTGCCTTGATCGAGCGTATCCAGGATCGTCATGGCAAGACCGTCGACCGGCGCGACAACCGGCACTGCCCCGAATGCCTCGGCGTCAGCTGGTCCAATCAACGAACACCTGTGCTTGCCGATGAGCGTGAGCGCATTATCGAAGAAGCCCGCGCCTTCCAGATGGTCAATATTCTTGAAGGCGTCGTCAACCGCGGTACAGGCAAACGCGCAAAAGCGATTGGCAAACCCGTTGCCGGTAAGACCGGCACATCGAACGATAGCCGCGATGCCTGGTTCTTAGGCTTCACGCCGGACCTTGCTGTCGGGGTCTATGTCGGCTTCGATACGCCGCGCACGTTGGGCAAGAAGGAGACCGGGTCCTCGGCCGCTTTGCCGATCTTTGTCGACTTCATGCAGCAGGCTCTGGCCGATCAGCCCGCGACCCCGTTCCGGGTCCCCTCTGGCGTTCGCTTGGTTCGGGTTGATGCTGATAGCGGTTTCTTACCGGGATCCAACACGGAGTCGGTTGTCCTGGAAGCCTTCCTCCCCGGCACAGAGCCCAAAGAGGTTACGCCGCAAAACTACGATATCTACGAGGCCGGTACGCAAACGTCTGATGCCACGACCGATCGCAATGCCATCCAACGCAATCAATTGCCCAACCAGCAGCAATCTGCGCCCCGGGCAGGTGGTCTCTATTAGCGGGCCTGCACCGAACCGTTCAGAACGGAAAGACGTGGAAACCAAAACAATAAGGATCCGAAAATGGGCAAGAAATGGGCCAACAATAAGGTCTTCAAACGTTACCGGCAGCCGACCAACAACAAGAAAATTACCCTTGATGACATCGATACGCGGGACAAGAGCTGCTTTCCCGTGCGCGACGAAGCCGAACGTTCGACAGCGGTGGATATCGCCCGCATCGATGAGCTGCAGGACACGCTCTATGCAGAAGGCAAGCATGCGCTGTTGATCGTCTTGCAGGCCACCGACACCGGCGGGAAAGATAGCACGGTGCGCAAAGTCTTCGGCCCGATCGATCCGCTCGGCGTGCGGGTCACCAGCTTCAAAGCACCCTCATCGAAGGAACTATCCCACGACTATCTCTGGCGGGTGCATCAGGCCGTGCCGCCCAAAGGCATGATCGGCATTTTCAATCGTTCTCATTACGAAGACGTGCTGATCGGCAGGGTCCGCGAACTGGCACCGAAGAAGATCATCAATCAACGTTATGACCAGATCAACGCCTTTGAGCGGCATCTTGCCCAAAACGACGTCACTATCCTGAAGTTCTACCTGCATATCTCAAAGAAAGAGCAAAAAGAGCGGCTTCAGGCACGGCTTGACGACCCGACTAAGCATTGGAAATTCAATCCCGGCGACCTCAAGGAGCGGTTGCTCTGGGATGATTACCGCGAGGCTTATGAGATTGCGCTCAGCCGCTGTAGCACGCCTGAAGCGCCTTGGTTCGTCATTCCCGCCGATCGAAAATGGTATCGAAATGCGGTCATCTCCAGGATCATTCGCGGGACATTGGAGGACCTAAATCTGCAATATCCCAAAGCGGCTCCAGGGTTGGATGAGATCGAAATCGATTAGGGCCATTCCCGGCCCGTTCGTCGAATCATGAAGCTTTCGTAATCTGTGATCGAAATCACAGAATCGTCGTCGTTCAATTCGTACTCTTAAGCAATGACTTCAATATCTCTTCGCGTCCTTGGTTGTGGCGATGCCTTTTGCAGTGGCGGTCGCATGCAAACCTGTTTTTACGTCGGCAGCGCTGATCGAACGCTGTTGCTCGATTGTGGGGCAACCTCTTTGCTGGCGATGCAGCAGCAGCAGATCGATCCCACGACGATCGACCAAATTCTCTTGAGCCACCTGCATGGCGACCACTTTGGCGGCGTCCCCTTCCTCCTGCTCCATGCCCAGTTCGTGGCGAAGCGGACTAGGCCACTGACGATCCTCGGCCCGATCGGAACCGAACAGCGGATCATCGAAGCGCTCGACGTCCTATTTCCCGATCTCAGGGAAACGCCTTGGCGATTCCCGCTCGCGTTCATTGAGCTGCAGGCGGATCGTCCGGAGATGATCGATGAGATCGAAATTCTACCCTATGCCGTCGACCATCCATCCGGCGCCCCATCCCTGGCGCTTCGCTTGACGATCGACAACAAGGTCCTGGCTTTCTCAGGTGATACCTGCTGGACTGAAGCGCTGGTTGATGTCGCCGATGAGGCCGACCTCCTGATCGCCGAATGCCATAGCTGCCGGCCCAACGGCATCCATCATCTGGACTGGCAGACCTTGAACGAGCATGGCGACGAGCTGCGCGCCAAACGCATTTTGCTCACCCATATGAGCCAGCCGATGCTCGACTGCCTGCCGGAACTTGACCACGACCGTTTCGAATTCGCAACTGACGGCCTGGTCACGGTGGTGTGACCACCTTATTGACACTAACCATTATGGCCAGGGTTGAAGGTATGCGGCCAGGTTTTCTCGCTAGGTTCGTAGCCGGTATGGTCTGTCTATGGCAGCCGTTTCAATCCAACGTGACCCAGCGAAGAAGTAAAAAGTTATCCGGCCGCTGTGTGAGACTGACGCCTGAGCGCATTGCCCAGACCAGCGGCTGCACATGCAAGGGCACGTAGACCGCATCATCCTTCAAGACAGTATGCACCTCATCGATCATCGACTGCCTCGTCTCGACGTCGAGTTCTTGTTGGATCAGTGGCAGAAGTTCGTCGATCCTCTGGTTTGAATAGCCGCCAAAGTTCCAGCTGCCCAACTTCTTCTCCGCATTCGGCGTATGCAGCAGGAAGCGAATAGGATGTTCGGCATCGAAGGTGCCGGGCGACCAGCCAAGCAAATACATATCGAACTTACCGTCGCGAAGCTCGGTCCAGTACTGGCTGACCGGAACGGTATCCAAGGTCGCCTCGATGCCGATCTTGGCCAACATGGAGACGGCGGCCGTGCAGATTGCCTCGTCATTCACATAGCGATCATTGGGGCAGCGAAGGGTCAGCTCGAAGCCATCGGGAAACCCGGCCGCAGCAAGGAGTGCCTTGGCAGCCTCGGGATCGGTCGGAAGGCGGATGTCGTCAGCCGCGCGGTAGCCATTCACTCCCGGTGCGATCAACAAGCCGGAGCTTTCCGCATTGTTGCGCATGACCTGTCGAACGATCGCTTCCGCATCGATCGCCTGATAGATCGCCTTTCTCACCCGAACGTTGCGTAATGGATTGGTGCCACCGGCATCGCCCATGGCGAGTGCTTCCGATTGGTGATCGAAACCGAAGAACAGGACACGGCTCTCGATCCCCTGCATCACCTGGAGGCCCTGATCCTGCTCCAGGAGGGGTGCGTTTTGCAACGGCACTGGTTCGATCATATCGACCTCGCCGGAGATCAGGGCAGCAACGCGTGTGGCATCCGAGGCAAGCGGTTTGTAGATCGCCCGGGTGATGTTGTGCTCGACATCGTCCCACCAGCCATCATGGGGCTCAAGGGTCGTTTCGACATCGGGTTCGCGCTTTGCAAGTTTGAACGGGCCTGTCCCGTTCGCCTCGAAATTGGCGGCATTCTGACCTTCGCGATTGGGCAGATCAGCGCCTTTCTCCTTGACCCAACCCTGGTCCATGATCAGCCAGTTGGCGATGCCGGAGGGGAACAGGGGATCAGGCGTTTTGGTGTAGAATTCGACGGTCAGCGGATCAGGCGCTTCGACGCGATCGATGGTGGCGAAGAAGGATTTGACATCCGAGCTATCATCGGAGGCGCGCTGGTAGGAAAAGACGACATCCTCAGCATCGAAGACGGCGCCGTCGTGAAACGTCACACCATCCCGCAGCGAAAAGCGCCAGCCCTCAGCGCCGATTGGCTCCCAGCTTGTGGCAAGGGAAGGTTCCAGCGTCATATCCGGTGCGCGGCGAACCAGGCCCTCATAGATATTGTTTAAAAATCCGAGAACGGGCGCCGTCGCCGCAGCATGCGGGTCCATCGTATTGGGCTCGCTGTTGGTTGCCCAGATGAACGTTTTGCCTTCTGCTACAGCTGACCCAGCAAGAATAAGCGCCAATGCGAACGCGCCGACATCCCTCATGTCTCCACCCTACCCCGATGCGATATCAATATTGTTTATGTCACCAAGAGATCATGACAGCGATCCCTTGTCAAAAGCGGAAACACGACGCGAGCAATTCTCGATGAGGTTTGCGCGGCGCCAAGCCGGGAAATGTTTCTGGTTGCGCGTGAGAATTCGATCTTGCTGCCTCAAGCGCTTGTGATCGACAGGTCCTGCCGATCTGCAGATTGCAGCGGGGCGTAAAAAACAGTAGCTTGACCGCAAATTCAGGCAGCTAGCAATCTGGGGAAAAGACATGGCGAAATGCGCCTTTATTGGCCTTGGTATCATGGGCTATCCGATGGCGGGGCATCTTAAGGCTAAGGGGCATGACGTCACGGTCTATAACCGCACCAAGGCCAAAGCCGAGAAATGGGCAGCTGAGCACGGCGGTTCCGTAGCGAACACGCCGCGTGAAGCAGCAGAAGGTGCCGAGTTCGTCATGGCCTGCGTCGGCAATGATGATGATATCCGCGGTATTGCTTATGGCGAGGATGGTCTGTTCGCCGGCATCCCTGATGGCGCCACCTTTGTCGATCACACCACCGCCAGCGCTGACATCGCCCGCGAACTCGAAGCCCACGCCAAGGAGATCGGCAAGAAGTTTATCGATGCCCCGGTCTCCGGCGGCCAGGCGGGTGCCGAAAACGGCGTGCTTACCGTGATGTGTGGCGGCGACCAGGCGGTCTTCGATGCCGCCAAACCGGTCATTGACAGCTATGCTCGCGCGGTGACCCTTCTAGGCGCTGCTGGCGCCGGCCAACTGACCAAAATGGTCAATCAGATCTGTATCGCGGGGTTAGTCCAAGGCCTCTCTGAAGCCATTAATTTCGGTAAGCGCGCCGATCTCGACATGGAAAAAGTCCTGGGCGTGATCTCCAAGGGTGCTGCCCAATCCTGGCAAATGGAAAACCGCGGCACCACCATGGTGCAGGGTGAATTCGAGTTTGGTTTCCCCGTGGAATGGATGCGCAAAGACCTCGGCATCTGCCTAGAAGAAGCCAACCGCAATGGCGCCCTTCTCCCAATTACAGCGATCGTCGACCAATTCTACCATGATGTCATCCACGAAGGTGGTGCCCGCTGGGATACATCAAGCCTTATCCAGCGCCTCACAAAGTAAGCCGGGACGCAAGCCGGCCTTGAGGGGAGCTAGGATGGGAGAGGCTTCGTGTGGAAGCCGCCTCTGGTTTTCATGGCATCAGATTTTAGCCAAAAGCCGACCTGTCGAAGATGTCAGCTTGGAGCCAATTTCTACCGCGGGGCTAGCGCAAACATCATGGCCTATTGCGGCTCCAAAGCGATTAGGTACTGATCATCTATCACTTCGACTGAAACGCCGAGTTGATCGACGATAAGTTGGGAGGTCATCTGCGTACCTGTTGAGGTCGTCTACAGCATTGAATGCTGCTCTTGGTGAGTAGATGAAACTCGTCATTGTAGAATTTGGTGATGTAGCGAAGGCGCTGTTCAATATTAAGAAGAATGTTGGAAGCTCGGTAGAAATCCAAGACACCCGACTGAATCAGCGCAATGTCGATACCGTGCAAATACCAGAGATCCTCCACCGAGCGCACTGACCTCTTCCCCGTTGTCGGCAGAACGCGCATGTTGTCGTTGCCATCCAACACGGTTGCGAGGTCATGGACGAGTTCATTGTTTTGCCTATTCAGCTGAGATCGTCACAGCCTTTCATGTGAGCTTTAGTGCGATTGCAGCAGCTTGGTGGCTTAAACTGTCGTTTGGTTTGTTGTGTCAGGCGCTGATCACATTGCTCCCAAAATACTGAAATTCCTGGCTCATCTCGGCAACACTTTCAGCGGCTAGCTTGAGTGTTCCGCTATCCAGCTTGGTGAAACTCTTCTGACTTTCGACCCATTCATCAGCCGGTGCGAGCGTGCTCAGCGTGAGCGTGGTCGCTTCGTTCAGATAATGGGTGGGGATCACGATTTTGGGCTTCAAACGATCGACGATTGCGTTGCCCTGCTCATAGCTCAAAATATGTTCGGAGCCGTCGACAGGCAGGGTCAACACATCGATCTGGCCCAGAGCGGCCCAGACCTCTTCCGGCGGATTATGACGGTTGTCGCCCCAGATCAGGGTCCTGATCCCGCCTGTCTCGACCACATACATCACCATGTCCATATGCCCTGGATTGTTGGGCGGGCAGGCTTCCGCGCCGAATTCGGCGATGGCGTTGGTCCATTGATACCAGCCGGGCGCCTCGCACGCATGCTTGTCGGCGATGCCGGTGATACTAACGTCAGAAAAATTCCAGCTGCCGACCATGCGATCCATCACCATGGTGGCCTCCGGGCGAAAGAGGGCGTCATGGTCGAAATGCGCATGGGTCGACATGGCGACATCAACCACGACTTTCGGAAACTCGTTCGGATACCAAAGCCCCCAAGCCCCGGACGGGTCATTCCGCCAAGGATCGAACATGATGCTCATTCCAGACGGCGAGGTGATCCGAAACGCGCAATGCCCAAAATAATCAATCATCACCTCGCCGGTACTGGCGGCACTGGCTGAACTTTGCAGATCGAGGACATGGTTATTGTTGCCGGGCTGCATCCAAGCTGCGGATTGGGCGACAGCGGATTTTTTCGTACTTAAGAGTCCTGTCGCGAGCGCGCTGGCGCCAGCCGCTGCACCAAGTAGCCCGCGCCTGCTGACGGATTTTTCATCGTTGTCGTCAGACCGATCGACCATCACTCTACCTCCCGGGGGTTAACGCTCTCTTAACGTTAATCTGTTCGTCAGGGAGGTGATGACAATAGCCACGAACAAGAACACCGACGTAACCCGGCAGAGGCACCAGCCCAACCGTCTGGGTCAGGCAAGTAAGGGCTGCGCGGTCTACCGTGCTGCGATGCCGACGCCTTGGGTGACCATCACCTTGTTCAGGAGTTTGACGCAGGCGTAGACGGCCTTGATCGAAGGGGCAGGGGTGTCAGTCAAGGCAGCCATTTCGAGGATCGAGCCAATCAGCGCTTCGGTTTCGAGCGAGCGGCCACCTTCGACATCCTGAAGCATCGAGGTCTTGTGAGCACCGACGGATTCCGCCCCTTGGATGCGCTTTTCGATGGTGTGGCGGAACGTGACGCCAAGTTTTTCGGCGACGGTTTGCGCTTCCTCCATCATAGAGGCGGCGAGGTCCCGGGTTTCCTTGAACTGGCAGATGTCGACGAGGGTCGAATGGGTCAGCGCACTGATGGGGTTGAAGGAGAGATTGCCCCAGGCTTTGAGCCAGATTTCGGCGCGGATGTCGGCCAGCACGCGTGATTTAAGACCGCTTGCCACCAGGACATCGTGGAGGTGCTTGACCCGAGCCGATTCGCTGCCATCCAGTTCGCCGATTGGAAACCGATCCCCCTCGACATGCTTGATCACGCCAGGTTCGGTGACGGCTGCGGCGGGATAGACCACACAGCCGATCAGCCGCTCGGCATCAATCTTTCGCGTGAGCATGCCCGATGGGTCCAGGCTCTCCATCTTCTGGCCGTCATAAGCGCCGCCGAGGCGCTGAAAATACCACCAGGGCAGACCGTTCTGCACGGTCATCACCATGGTTTCAGGTTCCAGCATCACCTCAAGGTCTCGGACGACATTTTCCAGAAAATGCGCTTTGACAGCGAGAACGACCAGATCCTGCGGTCCGGCCTCCTTGGCGGTTTCGACAGCCTTGATCTTGGCGACATGCTCCGTGCCGTCTTCCCAGATCAGCTTCAGACCTTTCTCCTGGATCGCCTGGAGATGCGCGCCCATATCGATCACGGTGACATCATTACCAGCAAGGGCGAGCTTGGCCGCCATCAACCCGCCGATGGCGCCTGCGCCGACGATGGCAATCCGCTGCGGTTTCGGTGGCTCGGCATGATAGTGAAACGGCAGGGCTTGCTCGAAGACATTGCTGAGCGTGCCGACACCTTCAATGGTAATGTCGATCCGGTTTTTTGGCGCGCGCATGGCGCCAACCCCGATAGAAGTCCCGCAGGCGATCACATCACCGGGCATCAAGGTCATGTCCTTGGAAAGCATGCTCACCAGCTTGTGGGGCGGAAAGAACATGTCGCTGACCGGATAGTTCTGCTTCTCCTCGCCATTGACGGCAGTCTTGATGGAGAGCGTCAGTGGATCGACGTCTGTTTCGATCGCCGGTCCGAAAACGCCGAAGGTATCGAAGCTTTTTGCACGTGCCCATTGGCCGAAGGTCGGGTTTTTCGAGATCAAATCGGCGGCGGTGACATCGTTGATGCAGGTGTAGCCGAAGATATGATCGCCCGCCTCATCCTCGCTGATATTGTTGCAGCGTTTGCCAATGACGATGCCGAGTTCGCCCTCATAGACGATATTGCCGGCATAGGTCGGCGGGCGCCGGATCGGCTCACCATGAGCGAGGAAGGCGCTTGGCGATTTCAAGAAATAGAGCGGTTCATCCGGGTGCTGGACCTTCAGTCGTGCAGCCAGGGCGTGAAAATTGTTCCAAAGGCAGACCATCTTCGATGGCTCTGTCGGCGTAAGCATCTTGACAGTCGACAGATCAACCGTCTCACCGGTCTGCTCGGAACCGTCGAACATGTCGCCACGATGGACGGTAATGGTCCCATCCTCGAGCGTTCCAAAGCCAACCTCGCCTTGTTGCTCGAACCGCACCCATTTCGCCATTGATGCCCCCTATTTTCTTATTCTGGGCCGGTATGATGCCGCTCGCACGAATAAACGGCAAGAGCCACTGATCGCCTTGCTTACCAAAGGTAAGACCGAGCGATATGGTGGCCTTTAGCCTCGCTGTGCGCGACGGAAAGGATGGGCTGGGTAGACGCCGAGCGTTTCGACGGAATGGGAAAAGAACCTGAGTTCGTCCATCGCGTTCTGCACCCCTATCTCCTTAGGATGGCCGAGGATCTCGGCGTAGAACTGTGCCTGGTTGAACTCGGCGTCGACGTAGCTCTCAAGCTTCAGCATGTTGACGCCATTGGTGGCAAATCCGCCAAGTGCTTTATAAAGAGCCGCTGGAACGCTCTGCACCTGAAAGAAAAAACTCATAATGGTGAGACGGTCCGGATTGAAGCCTGGATCGATCGGCTCCGGCGCCAAGATGACAAAGCGCGTGGTATTGTGATTGGCGTCCTCGATGTCGGATTTCAAGATATCGAGATGATAGATTTCCGCGGCCAGGCGAGACGCGATGGCGGCATGGGTCGGGTCGCCGGCCTGGGCGATTTCAGCAGCAGCACCCGCCGTATCGGCATGGACCTGCGGCTTAACGGGAAGTGCTTTCAGGAACTGCCGGCATTGGTTCAGGGCATGGACATGGGAATGGATGACCCTGATGTCCGAAAGCTTGGTGCCAGGCACGGCGAGGAGATAATGGTTAACCCGTTGAAAATGCTCGCCGATAATATGAAGCCCACTGCGCGGCATGAGATGATGAACATCGGCGACGCGTCCGGCTACCGAATTGTCGATCGCGATCATGGCCCTGTCCACATGGCCGTCGCGCACCGCCATGAACGCTTCATCGAAGGTTTCTGCTGGTACCGGCTCAAGCTCCGGACAAGCCTGTTGGCAGGCGAGATGCGAATTTGCCCCGAGTTGACCCTGAAAAGCGATCTTTAGCGGTTGATCACCCGACGTCGGCGTGGCGATCTGCTCCTGTTCGGAGGCTCCGGCAACTTGGTCCATAGGTCGGTGTTTCTCTAAAGCTCGAGTGTGTTTGGCGTTCGGAATTTCTGATGACATTCAGCCGGCGTTAACCAAATCTCAACCAGTCTCAGCTAAGAAGCCGTCGGGCCTCGGCGAGCTGGTCCGAAGTATCGACACCGAGGGGAACTGTGTCAACGCGAGCGACACCGATGGTCATGCCGTTTTCCAAAGCACGCAACTGCTCCAGCTTCTCACGCCGCTCCAACGGGCTCGACGGCAGGGCCGAATATCGTTCAAGAGCAGAACGTTGATACGCATAAATCCCGATATGGTGATAGACCGGCCCCGGCCCGTAGGGAGCACGCGCGCGGGTGAAATAGAGGGCTTTGCCAAGGTTGTCGTGCTGGGAATCGAAGGCGATGACGGCCTTGACGACATTCGGGTCATCCCGTTCCACAGGATTGGTGATGGGCGTTGCGAGCGTGGCTATTTCGGCGTCGAAGATATCAAGGGGCTTGAGGACGGTACGAATCAAGGCTGGATCGATGGTCGGCAAATCGCCTTGCAGGTTGACCACCCGGTCATGTCTTCGGTCGGCGTCGATCAGATCAAGGGCAGCTCTGATCCGGTCGCTGCCGGACGGCAAATCGGGATCGGTCAACACGGCTTTGCCTTCATGATCCATAACAGCATCGACGATGGCTTGGTCGCCCGCTGCGACCACGACCGGACCGACATCGGCCTCCATCGCCCGCTTCCACACCTGGACGATCATCGGCAGGCCGCCGATCTCAGCGAGCGGTTTGTCGGGCAGGCGGGTCGAGGCGAGACGTGCTGGGATCATCACGATGGTCGAATGACTGGAAGGAACGGACAACGAAGAAAACTCCTAAAGATGATCGATCATTTGAGTATCACAGCCGAGAGCGGGGTTGCTGGGACAAACTGCCGCGATGATCGCTTGGCTCTTAAAGAAAGCTTGCAGCAAGCGTATACAATCTGTTTACCGTCCCAAGTTATCATGAGAAGTCAACCGCCAGGATAGACAGCTTCGCTATGGCATCATCGCTCGAGACCAACAAGATTTTAGCAGCCGTTCTCACCGCAGGCATCTTCGCATCAGGTGCTGGGGTGGTGTCGCGGATCATCTATCATCCCACCATGCCGGAAGAGCCAGCTTATCTCATTGAGGTCGCTGCTGTCTCTGAAGATGGTGGTGATGCTGGGGCTGAGCCCGTCGTTTCATTGGCATCCCTTTTGCCCGCCGCCGACCTGGCCGCCGGTGAGAAGGGGGCTAAGAAATGTTCCGCCTGCCATACCTTCGATGAAGGCGGGGCTAACAAAATTGGCCCTAATCTCTGGGATGTTCTTGGCCGCGATATCGGATCGGTTTCCGGTTTTGCCTACTCCGAGGCACTGACGGGGATTGACGGCGATTGGACATTTGACAATCTCGATGCCTTTCTCGCCAAGCCCAAGGACTATGCACCTGGTACCAAGATGGCCTATGCCGGCATGAAGAATGCTGGTGATCGCGCAGATCTCATTTTGTATTTGAGGTCCCTTGCCGCTGATCCCATGCCTCTGCCCGAGGCTGAGGAGCAGGAGAGTGCCGAGAACGTCGAAAGCGAGGCCGAAGAAGTCGTCGAGACCGTCACGGCGGCGGTCGACGACACGTCAACGGCCGTGGCTGAAGAAGTTGCAGATGCTGCCGAAGAGGTTGTTGAAGCGACCGAAGCGGCGGCTGAGGCGGCGTCCGGGGCTGCTGAGCAAACTATGGAAGCGGTTGAGCAAGCCCAAGACGTGGTCACTGATGAAGCTGCTAAGGCGACCGATGCGGCTACGACTTCCGTGGTCGAAGCCGCGAAAACGGCGAGCGACGCGGCGGGTGACGCGGTCGAAAGTGCGGGCGACGGCCTCAAGGCGACGACAGAAGCGGTGACCGAGGCCGCAAGCGAGACCGTAGAAAGCGTATCCGAACAGGCTTCATCAGCTGTCGAAACAGCGTCTGAAACGGTCACTGGGGCGGCAGGGGCCGTGACGGCAGCCGCAGGAGCGACCGTCGCTGCGGTCACCGAAGCGGTTAGCGGTTCGGCTGACCAAGCCGGTGCAGGCGAAGCCAGCGGTCTTGTCGCGATGATCGCCGATGCTGATGTCGCTGCTGGTGAGAAGGTCTCGAAGAAATGCAAAGCCTGTCATGTCTTCGACGAAGGTGGCAAGAACAAGCTCGGCCCAGCCTTATGGGGGATCGTCGGGCGCGATATTGCGTCCCATGAGGGCTTTAATTATTCAGGGGCACTCGCCGAGCTCGAAGGTGACTGGACCTATGAGACCCTCGATGCATTTCTTGCAGCACCAAAAACTTATGTCTCCGGCACCAAGATGGTTTTTGCCGGCGTGAAGAAGGAAGGGGATCGGGCTAACCTGATTGCCTATCTCCGGACTCTTGCCGCTGAACCTGCGCCGCTTGCCGATGATGGTTGATGGCGAACGCTGATCTCGATCACTTTGTTGCCTTCGCCGAACGCTTGGCGGATGCGGCAGGCGCCGTCATCAAACCTTATTTCCGATCCGACATCGCTATCGACAGCAAAGCCGATGAGTCGCCAGTAACCATCGCGGATCGCGAGGCCGAGCAAGCCATGCGCGCTTTGATCGAGGAGACCTTTCCCGATCATGGCATCGAAGGCGAGGAATTCGGCGCTCTTCGTCTGGAAGCTGACTATGTCTGGCATCTGGATCCGATCGATGGCACGAAGTCCTTTATCACCGGGCGTCCGCTTTTCGGCACCCTGGTGAGCGTTGCCTATCGCGGCAAGGCGCTGGTCGGCATCATCGATCACTGCATGATGAATGAACGCTGGACCGGCGCTGCCGGTCGGCCAACTTGCTGGAACGGTGACCAGGTCCGAACCCGGCCTTGTGCGCGCCTCAGCGAGGCGGTGCTTTATGTGACCTCGCCAAAAATGTTCAAGCAGCCCGGTGAAATGGACGCTTATGCGCGTGTCGAAGACAACGTGGCGTTGCCGATGTATGGCGGTGATTGCTACGCTTATGGCCAGCTTGCCATGGGCTTCGCCGACATCATCGTCGAGGCTGACCTCGACACCCATGACTACCTGGCTTTGATCCCGGTCATCGAAGGGGCGGGTGGCCTCATCACCGACTGGCAGGGCAAAGCCCTCACACCAGAATCGAACGGGCGTGTCATCGCCGCTGGCGATCGGCGGGTTCATGCAGAAGCCCTTGAGCTTCTCGCAATCACTTAGGGTTGATCTGGGGATTAAACCTGGTTCACCGACCTAGGCTTTGTGCCGCGCGCCGTCTATATACTACCACCATAAGCTTCAAGGATGGGAGTGTTCGATGAAGAGCGTGAGTTTTCGGCCGGTCGTTTTCAGTGCTTTCGTTACAGGATTACTGGCCGCAACGCCCTTAGCGCCCATAGCCTTCGCCGAGGATCTGGTAGCACCCGTTCACGGCATCGCCATGCATGGTGATCTTGCTTATTCTGCCGACTTCGAACATTTCGCCTACACCAATCCCGATGCGCCCAAGGGAGGCACGCTTACCCTTGATGCGCAAGGCAGCTATGACAGCTTCAACCCCTATATCATCAAAGGGACCTCCGCCTCAGGGCTCGGGCTGCTTTATGAAACCCTGACCACCAGGTCGCAGGACGAGCCCTTCTCCGAATATGGCCTGCTCGCCGAAACCATAGAAATGCCTGAGGATCGCTCCTGGGTAGCGTTCACGCTCCGTGAAAACGCGCGCTGGCATGATGGAGAGCCAGTCACTGTCGACGACGTCATCTGGAGCCTGGAGATCCTGAAGGAAAAGGGATCGCCCTTTTTTCGCTTTTACTATCAAAATGTCACCAAAGCGGAAGCCGATGGTGAGCGGCGGGTCAAGATGACCTTCGATGGCACGGTTAATCGCGAGCTTCCCTTGATCATCGGTCAGATGCCAATCTTGCCGAAACATGCCTTTGATGACCAACCGTTCGATGAAACGACGCTCGAACCGCCCATTGGCAGCGGCCCCTACAAAATCAAATCCTTCGAGCCCGGCCGCAATGTTGTTTATGAACGGGTCGAGGATTATTGGGGGCGGGATATCCCCGTCAATCGTGGACGCTATAATTTTGATGAGGTTCGGATCGAGTATTTCCGCGATGCCAATGTAGCGCTCGAAGGCTTGAAGGCAGGCGAATACGATATCCGGGTCGAGAACAGCTCGAAAAACTGGGCGACGGCCTATACGGGCCCTGCGGTGGATCAGGGCTTGATCGTCAGGGAAGAAATTGCGCGCCAGAGCGGCACTGGCATGCAGTCCTTCGCCTTCAACATCCGTAAGACGAAGTTCCAGGATCCAAAGGTGCGCCAGGCACTGGCTCACGCTTTCGACTTCGAATGGACCAATAAAAACCTCTTCTACGGACAATATGCTCGGACAAGCAATTTCTTTGAGAATTCCGAGCTGGCTTCCTCCGGCTTGCCCGACGAGGCGGAGCTTGCTCTCCTGGAGCCGCTTCGCGATCAGATCCCGCCGGAAGTTTTTACCGAAACCTACGAGCCGCCCTCAACCGACGGCTCTGGCAATAACCGAAAGAATCTGCGTGTCGCCCTCAACCTCCTGAAAGAGGCAGGCTGGAGCGTTCAAGATGGCAAGCTCACCGATCAAGCGGGTGAGAGCCTGGATTTCGAGATCCTGCTGGTGTCACCGACATTCGAGCGGGTCACCGCACCATTTATCAAGAATTTGGAACGGCTCGGCATTGAGGCAACGATGCGCACCATCGATCCGGCGCAATACCAAAACCGTCTTGAGAAGTTCGATTTTGATATGGTGGTTGGGAGCTGGGGGCAGAGCCTATCGCCCGGTAATGAGCAGCGGGATTTTTGGGGTACAGATGCAGCCAGCCGGGAAGGTAGCCGCAACTGGATTGGCATCGAAAACCCGGCGATCGACACGCTGATCGACAAGGTTATTCAGGCCTCGTCGCGCGAAGCTTTGGTGACGGCGACAAGGGCGTTGGATCGCGTCCTTCTTTGGAACCATTATGTTATCCCGCAATGGTATTCCTCGGTCGATCGCTATGCCTATTGGGACAAGTTCCAGCGTCCCGAGACCGATCCGAAATTCGGTGTCGACCAGTTCGCCTGGTGGATCGATTCCATGAAAGAAGAAGAGGTTGAGGCCGCCAAGGAGGAAAGTGGCGGCGATAAGGCGACGACCCAGTAGACCCGCGGACAACGCTCGATGCTAGCCTATATCCTGCGGCGCCTGTTGCTGATCGTTCCGACCCTGCTCGGGATCATGGCGCTGAACTTCCTGGTGATCCAGGTAGCACCCGGCGGACCCATCGATCAAATCCTCTCGAACATCAAAGGGACCGGCGTCGATGTTACCGCGCGGGTCAGCGGGATTGATGGTGGCGAGCTGCAACAATCGGGCGGCGGCGAGGGGGCGGCCGGCAGTTACCGGGGTGCGCAAGGGCTCGACCCCAGCTTCATCAAAGAGCTCGAGCAGCAATACGGCTTCGACAAGCCGCTTTTGGAACGCTTCGGCACGATGATCTGGAACTATGCCCGCTTCGATTTCGGCGAGAGCTATTTTCGCAGCGAGGCGGTGATCGACCTGATCCTCGAAAAGATGCCGGTGTCGATTTCACTCGGCCTTTGGACCACGTTTCTCACCTATCTGATCGCCATTCCTCTTGGTATCAGAAAGGCGGTTAACGACGGTTCGACCTTCGATGTATGGACCAGCGCCGTGGTGATCATCGGTAATGCGGTGCCGAGTTTTCTGTTCGCGATCCTGTTAATCGTGCTCTTTGCCGGCGGCAGTTTTCTTGACTGGTTTCCGCTGCGCGGGCTGACCTCGGACAATTGGGACCAGCTCTCTTTCTTCGACAAGATCCTGGACTACTTCTGGCATCTAAGCCTGCCGCTTCTAGCTTTGATGATCGGTGCGTTTGCAGGTCTCACCATGCTCACCAAGAATTCGTTCCTGGATCAGATCAACATGCAATACGTCCAGACCGCGCGCGCGAAAGGGCTGACGGAGAACCGCGTTCTCTACGGCCATGTTTTTCGCAACGCCATGCTGATCGTGATCGCAGGCTTTCCAGGCGCTTTCATCGGGATCCTGTTCACGGGCTCGCTCCTGATCGAGATTATTTTTTCCCTCGATGGCCTAGGGCTGCTCGGTTATGAGGCGGCCTTGAAGCGCGATTATCCGGTCATGTTCGCGTCTCTCTACATGTTTGGCCTGCTTGGTTTGGTGGTGCATCTGATCACTGACCTCACTTATGTCCTGATCGATCCGCGCATCGACTTTGAGACAAGGGAGGCTTGATGGCGACCGCGACGCTCGATCAGGGGCGAGAGAAAGCGCGACGGCGCGAACCCGCTAGCCTGTTGGGCATCCCGCTCCGACTGAACGCAGTCAACCAGCGGCGCCTCGCCAACTTCAAGGACAACAAGCGCGCTTATTGGTCGCTTATCCTCTTCGTGGTGCTGTTCTTGTTGACCCTGTTCGCCGAGCTGATCGCCAATGACAAGCCACTTCTGATCCGCTTCGATGGCGCTTTTTACGCGCCGGCCTTTCAGAACTACAGCGAAGACACTTTCCTTGAAGACGGCTTTCCGACCGAGGCTGACTATACCGACAACTATGTGACCGAAGCGATCGAGGAAAAGGGCTGGATTGTTTGGCCGCTGATCCCCTTTAACTACGATACGATTATCTATGACCTTCCTAGCCCGGCGCCAGCACCGCCTGATAGCCGGAACTGGCTTGGAACGGATGACCAGGCGCGGGATGTTCTGGCACGGGTGATCTACGGATTTCGCATCTCGGTGCTGTTTGGTCTTTGCCTGACCATCCTGAGCTCGATCATTGGCGTCCTCGCGGGTGCCGTGCAGGGCTATTTCGGTGGTTGGACCGATCTGCTTTTCCAGCGCTTCATCGAGATCTGGACCTCGATGCCAACGCTCTTTCTCCTGATTATCCTGGCGAGCGTGGTCACGCCGAGCTTTGGATGGCTGCTGCTGCTCCTCTTGCTTTTCAGCTGGACGGCGCTGGTCGGCGTGGTGCGCGCGGAATTCCTAAAAGCCAGGAATTATGATTTCGTGCGCGCCGCGAGAGCACTCGGTGTCGGCCCGGCCACCATCATGATGCGTCATGTTTTGCCGAACGCCATGGTGGCAACATTGACCTTCATGCCCTTCATCCTGGTAGGTGCGATCACGGCCCTGACCTCACTCGATTTTCTAGGCTTTGGATTGCCTGCAGGCTCGCCGTCCCTTGGGGAATTGTTGAATCAAGGCAAGAACAATCTGCAGGCACCTTGGCTTGGTATCACTGGTTTTCTGGTCATGGCAGTGATGCTCTCGCTCCTGGTGTTCATCGGCGAGGGGGTGCGTGACGCCTTCGATCCCCGAAAGACTTTTGTATGACTTACCTGAGCCACGGACTAACGTTGATATGAGCCTTCTCGACGTCAGTGATCTCTCCGTCGATTTCAAGATCGAAGACGGCGAACTGCATGCCGTGAAGGAGGTGTCCTTCAGCATCGACAAGGGGGAGACGTTGGCTCTTGTTGGCGAGAGTGGGTCGGGAAAATCGGTGACCGCTCTTTCGATCATGCAGCTCCTGCCCTATCCGAAAGCCAAACATCCAAGCGGCAGCATCATGTTCGACGGCAACGAAATGGTTGGCGCCGAGCCGGCGAGCTTAAGAAAAACCCGTGGCGATGGTATCGCTATGATTTTTCAGGAGCCGATGACGTCGCTCAA
>JBOEHJ010000033.1:65241-125543 GCA_050633905.1 Geminicoccales bacterium | reverse complement strand
ATGTCGCGGATATTCTTTTTGAACGCTTCCAGTGACTGTCGATCGTGCATTTTGAGTTTGACGCGCGCATCGACCACCGTGTTGAATCCCAGCTTGCGGCGATCCAGCTTCACATGCTTGCCAATGATGATGCCGTCTTCCTGCAGCTGAAGAATGCGCCTTGAGCATGGCGATTGCGAGATGTCCGCCTGCTCTGCGATCTGGGTGACCGTCAACCCACCATCGCGCTGCATGGCGCGAAGGATTCTCAGATCTGTTTCGTCGATGTTCGACATGAATATCCTGCATTTGTCGAAATTTTAGCTCATTCATGCAGCAATAGTGGCATTGCGACGAAATGAGGGCAAGACATCCTTCCAAACTCGCATATCATGAAAGGATTGGCTCCCTTTGAAAGTCCGGAAAGGATGTCATGGCGAAGTTTGTTGTGTCAGGTGTAAGCGGATTGAGCCTGCGGTCGGTCATTCAGACCTGCGGCCGGATTGAAACGAGGTGTAGCCGGGCGACTTTCGCTATCTCGCCGCTGATCCAATAGAACGGAGCCATCGCGCTCGGGCCAACAACATATTCCGCGATCTGAAACGGAGATTTCAGTTATGAAACTCGGCAATGATACCCCCGCCATCGTGACCGGCGGCGCCTCCGGTCTTGGCGCGGCCACGGTGACAGCACTCCGTGATCTCGACGTCCCTGTCGGCATTCTCGACATGAACCTGGAGGCCGGGGCCGCTTTTGCTGAAAGCGTTGGCACGACGTTTGCTCAATGTGACATTGCAGATGCTGACGCCGTGTCGGATGCTCTCGTCAAACTTCGCGATGTCCAGGGACAAGAGCGCCTTTGTGTGAACTGTGCTGGCATCGCACCCGGGGCCAAGGCGGTTTCTCGAGGCAAGGCCCATGACCCCGCACTCTACGCTAAGGTCATCGGCGTTAACCTGATCGGCACGTTCAACCTGGCCACACAATCCGCATTAGGTATGTCCGAAGCCGATCCGTTGAATGATGACGGCGAGCGCGGCGTCATCATCAACACCGCGTCGATCGCCGCCTATGAGGGGCAGATGGGACAGCTCGCCTATGCTTCCTCCAAGGCTGGCGTTGTCGGGCTGACTTTGCCCATGGCGCGAGATCTCGCGAAGAGCGGCATCCGCGTCGTGGCGATAGCGCCCGGCATTTTTGCCACACCGATGGTCACCGGTTTTCCACAAGAGGTTCAGGAATCGCTCGCCCAAACTTCAGAGTTTCCAAAGCGGTTGGGCAAGGTCGAAGAATTTGCAGCGCTGGCCACGCATATCGCTGAAAACACCATGCTGAACGGTGAGGTCATCCGGCTTGATGCCGCAACGAGGATGCAGGCGACATGAGCAAGACACCCAAACTTCATTTTCCGAAGCCGCCTGCACGTCCTGACGAAACGCCCGACTTTTCGGCGATTACCATTCCGCCGGCGGGCGCATCGGACGTGCCGCCTTTGGACTTGAAAGCCGTCGATGCGCGGGATTACGCCAATGGTATGATCCGCGTGTTGAATGACGAGGGTGAGGCGGTTGGTCCCTGGGCCGACACCATCGCCGATCTGGATGTCGAAGCCTTGCTGCAGGGCCTGCGTGACATGTTGAAAATGCGTATTGTGGACAAACGTCTGCAGAATGCGCAGCGCCAGGGTAAGACCTCGTTCTATATGCAATGCACCGGCGAAGAGGCCATTGGATGTGGGTTCCAGCGGCAGCTTGAAAAGGGCGACATGAATTTCCCGACCTACCGGCAGCAAGGCTTGCTGATTGCGGCGGATTACCCGCTCAAAGCGCTGGTAGGACAGATTTATTCAAATGAATGCGATCCGCTCGAGGGTCGGCAATTGCCGATCATGCATTCGTCGCGCGAATACGGCTATTTCAGTATTTCGGGCAATCTTGGCACGCAGTATATTCAAGCCGTGGGCTGGGCGATGGCCAATGCGTTGACCGGCGATGGCAAGATCGCCGCCGGCTGGATTGGCGATGGTGCAACGGCTTCCAACGATTTCCATTCGGCACTCTTGACCGCATCGACCTATCGGCCGCCGGTGATCCTCAACATTGTGAATAATCAATGGGCTATCTCCACCTATACCGGCGTCGCGACCGGTAGTTCGCGTACCTATGCAGCGCGGGCTCGCGGCTACGGCATTCCGGCCCTTCGGGTGGATGGCAACGACTATCTCGCTGTTGCCGCCGTTTCGAGATGGGCGATTGAGCGCGCCCGGTCGGGATATGGACCCGTGGCGATCGAATGGTTCACCTACAGGGTTGCCGCGCATTCCAGCTCAGACGACCCCTCGGCCTATCGTCCCAAGGACGAAGCCGAAGCCTGGCCATTGGGTGATCCGGTGGAACGGCTGAAGACCCACCTGATCTGCCGCGGCGATTGGTCGGAAGAGCGTCACACCCAAGCGGAAGCGGAGCTTTTGGAGGAGGTCGTCACCGTTCAAAAGGAGGTCGAGTCCCATGGCACCTTCGTGAACCCGAAACCGATGTCACCGCTTACGATCTTCAAGGGCGTCTATGCGGAAATGCCCGAACATCTCCGCCGTCAACGCCAAGAGATGGGGACCTGACATGGCCCGGATGACCATGATCGAAGCGCTGCGCGACGCGATGGACGTCAAGCTTGCTGAAGATCCCAAGGTGGTGATTTTCGGGGAAGATGTAGGTTATTTCGGCGGGGTATTCCGCTGCACGGCCGGGCTTCAGGCCAAACATGGCGAAGAGCGGGTTTTCGACACGCCGATCAATGAGGGTGCCATCGTCGGCATGGCGATCGGCATGGCGGCACAGGGGATGCGGCCTTGTGTCGAGATGCAGTTCGCCGACTACGTCTATCCCGCCTATGACCAGATCACCCAGGAGGCCGCCCGCCTCAGGCATCGCTCAAACCAGACCTTCACCTGCCCGTTGACCGTGCGCATGCCTACAGGCGGCGGTATCTTTGGCGGACAAACCCACAGCCAAAGCCCGGAGGCCTTGTTTACCCATGTTGCCGGTCTGAAGGTGGTCATGCCGTCCACCCCCTATAACGCCAAAGGGCTCTTGATCACCGCCATCGAAGATCCTGACCCCGTGATTTTTTTTGAACCCAAGCGGCTGTATAACGGCCCCTTCGACGGTGATCACACCAGTAAGTCCACGGGCTGGGTGAACCATCAAGGCGGCGAGGTTCCCGAAGGGCGTTACGCCATCGATTTTGGCAAGGCCGATATTCGGCGCAAAGGGGCAGATGTCACGATCTTGGCTTACGGCACCATGGTCTATGTCGCCGAAGCCGCTGTCGAACAATCCGGTATTGATGCCGAGATCATCGATCTACTCAGCCTGCTGCCGCTGGATCTGGAGACCATCAAACGGTCTGTCGAAAAGACCGGGCGCTGTATCGTCGTGCATGAAGCGACCCGCACCAGCGGCTTTGGCGCCGAACTGATTGCCGAGGTTCAAGAGGCCTGTTTTTGGCATCTGAAATCCCCGTTGCAGCGCATTGCGGGCTGGGATGCGCCCTACCCGCATGCGGCGGAATGGGACTATTTCCCAAGTCAGAGCCGGGTCGTACGCGCCTTACAAAAAGCGATGGAGGATTAAGTGGGCACTCTTCCTGTCAAACTCCCCGATGTCGGGGAGGGCGTGACCGAGGCGGAACTGGCTGAATGGCATGTCAAGGTCGGCGATTTCGTGAACGAGGACGACGTTATCGCTGCTGTCATGACCGACAAGGCCACGGTCGAGATCCCATCGCTCTATACCGGAACAATTGTCGAACTCGGCGGCGAACTCGGTGAGGTTCTGGCCGTCGGCTCAGCCCTGGTGATGATTGAAACCGACACGGTTGAAGCTGAGGAGACCAAGAAACCGGTTAAGTCGGCGAAGGAACCAGCCCCAGCTGCCGACAAGCCGGAACCGAGCAAGGTCGAGCCGGTGCCGCCCAGACCCGTGAAGGTCTCGCAGGCCGGACCTCCACGTACGGAAGGCCAGGCCCCTCTGGCGTCGCCCTCGGTAAGGGCGCGGGCGCGAAAAGGCGGCGTTGATCTCCGGCAGGTTGCGGGCTCGGGGCCGGCCGGACGCATCACCCAGCAAGACCTTGACGCCGTTTTCGGCATGCCGCCGCAAAATGGACATGGGGCGAATGCAGGGAGAGCGCCGCGCACCGGCACCGAAGAAATCAAGGTGATTGGCCTTCGCCGGAAGATCGCCGAGCGCATGGCGCTCGCCAATAGCCGCATCCCCCATATCACGGTGGTCGAAGAGGTCGACGTCACGGCGCTCGAGGAATTGCGCGCCAAGCTGAATACGGACCGGGGTGAGAGGCCAAAGCTCACCGTTCTCCCGTTCATTGCGGCGACGCTGGCCAAAGCCATGCTGGACCACCCCGAGATGAATGCGCATTTCGACGATGATGCCGGCGTCATCACCCGTCATGCCGCCGTCAACGCGGGGATGGCCACCATGACCGATGCCGGGCTGGTGGTGCCGGTTTTGCGCCATGTCGAAGCGTTGGGCGTGTTTGACATGGCGGCAGAAATTACCCGCCTATCGGAAGCGGCGCGCACTGGCAAGGCCACCCGGGATGAGCTTACGGGCTCGACCATCACGATCACCTCGCTCGGGCCGCTGGGCGCCCTTGCGACCACGCCGATCATCAATCATCCCGAAGTCGCCATTCTCGGGATCAACAAGATGGCGGTTCGGCCGTCTTGGGACGGCACGCAGTTCGTTCCGCGAAAAATGATGAACATTTCAGCTAGTTTCGATCATCGCGTGATCGACGGCTGGGATGCCGCCGTCTTCGTTCAACGCATCAAGACATTGCTGGAGACCCCGACGATGATCTTTATGGAGGTCTGATCCATGAACCAGGATCGTTGCAAGCTTCTGATCATCGGCGCTGGCCCTGGCGGCTATGTCTGTGGCATCCGAGCAGGCCAGCTCGGGATTGATACCATCGTCGTCGAGGGCGAAATGCCCGGTGGTACCTGCTTGAATGTCGGCTGCATTCCATCGAAGGCGCTGATCCACGCAGCCAATGAATTTGCCAGTGCGAAAAACTTTGGCGGTGACAATAAACTGGGTATTTCTGCAGGTACGCCGGCCATCGATCTCTCCCAAACCATGGCTTGGAAGAATGGTATCGTAAAGCAGCTGACCGGCGGTGTTTCCGGCCTGCTAAAAAAGGCGAAAACGCGGTATATCCGAGGCAAGGCGCGGATTACCGACGGCAAGTTGGTCGAGGTCGAAACGGCGGAGGGACCAACGCGCATTGTTTGCGAGAACCTAGTAATCGCCACCGGCTCCCGACCGTTAGAACTTCCGACCCTTCCCTTTGGCGATTCGGTCATTTCATCGACCGAGGCGCTGGACCTCGAGGATATTCCCGAGACTTTGACCGTTGTCGGTGGTGGCTATATCGGTCTCGAAATTGGTACGGCCATGGCCAAGCTCGGCGCTGCTGTTACCGTGGTCGAGTCGGCTCCGCGCATCCTCCCGCAATATGACGAGGATCTGACCAATCCCGTCATGGCGCGTCTGAAAGAGCTGGGCATCACGGTTCATCTCACCGCCAAGGCCAAGGGCATGTCCGAGGACGGCACAAGTGTGGTGGTCGAGGCCAAGGATGGAGAACGAAATATCCCATCGGACAAGGTCCTGGTGACCATCGGGCGGGCGCCGGTAGTCGATGGCTTTGGCCTCGATGATCTGGGTTTGACCATGAAGGGGCCGCATGTTGCCATCGATGAGCGCTGCGCAACATCGATGCGCGGTGTCTATGCCATCGGGGACGTGACCGGCGATCCCATGCTGGCGCATCGGGCGATGGCGCAGGGCGCATTGGTGGCCGAGTTGATCGCAGGCGAGTCTGTGGCCTGGGACAAGCGCGCGATCCCCGCGGTCTGCTTCACCGACCCGGAGATCGTGACCGTCGGCGCCTTTCCAGGCGAAATCGAGGGCACCAAGACTGCGCAGTTTCCGTTCGTCGCGAATGGCAGGGCGATGACGATGGAACGCAGCGATGGGATGGTGCGTGTCCTGTTCGATCCTGAGAGTGAGCTCGTTCACAGCATCCACGCGGTTGGCGCTGGTGTTTCGGAAATGGCGGGCGAGTTTGCGCTCGCGATCGAGATGGGCGCCACCCTTACCGACATCGCCGACACCATCCACGCCCATCCTACCCTTGGCGAAACGGTTCAGGAAACCGCGATGAAAGGGCTGTCCCGCGCACTTCACATCTGATTTGGTCAACGAGCTCTCCAACTATGGTCACCTCCTGACAAACAGCTGTCAGGAGGGCTTCGCTACCATCCTTCTCCTAGCTTTCGAAGCAACGGCGATGACGCGGGAAAGGACTCTCTCACGCCGCCGCCGCTCTGGTCATTGAGGAGGACGAGATGAGAATGGCTTATTTAGCGAAGTCGCAGCTCTCATATGTTTCAAGTACATCGATTTATTCCTGGTTTGCAGGATTGGCGCATATGATCGCCGTCTGGCATAAGCGGGCATCTCAACGCGAGGCGCTGCGCCGTCTCAATGATTACTATCTGCGCGATATTGGTCTGACGCGCCAAGAGGTCCTGGTGGAGACGGCAAAGCCTTTCTGGCGGGCCTAATACTTGTTAAAGCACTATCGTCACTGGGGCTTTTTTGATCGTTCGGAGCACGACAGTCACAATTCCAATTCGTTCCCATTGAAAGGACAATCCATGGCCTCCTCGGAGAGAGACCGTCGCATCGACAATATCGAGTTTGCGGTCGAAGACATCGCCCGTTCGCGCGCCTTCTATGGCAAGGTCTTCGGCTGGAGCTTCAAAGACTATGGCCCCGATTACTGCGAGTTCAGTGATGGGCGGTTGACCGGTGGTCTTGCCAGGGGAGGCGATAAGCCCAAATCAGGCGGGCCGCTGGTCATCCTTTATGCCGATGATCTCGCCGAGACTCAGCGACGCCTGGAAGAGGCGGGCGCTAAGATCGTCACGCCGCTGTTCGCCTTCCCAGGTGGACAGCGCTTCCATTTCGAAGATCCAGATGGCCACGAGCTCGCCGTTTGGTCGGACAAATAGACGTCTTTATTGTTGGAATGCGCATGCACTTTTTCCGTACGGAACGATCAGCGATATGTGGATCGACGCTAGAAAAAGGAGATAGAGCAGTAGCAGCTGAACCATGTGAAGGCTTCTCTGCGCTATCGGTATGACCCTGTCGTTGGTGTTGTCATCGCCTTGGTTCAGGCGATGGCTTTGGCCGTATCAGCTGGCGGCGGCATCTCTTCGAATCCCGGCAAGGCCGGATCGACCGGGTCCCAGCTGGCCGCCCGACTGGTGTAGACTGCCAACTTCGGCGTGAAGATTTCAGGATCATCAAGGCTGGAGGCGCGGACAACTACCATGCCTTGCATCATGGAATTGGTTGAATAAATCGGCGATCCGCAGTTCGGACAAAAGCCGCGGCTGACCTCGTTGCCGGCATCGGTTGGCGCTTTGAAAAACTTGACGTCACCGGTCACCTGAAAATTGTCATCGGCAACGAACATATGGGAGCAGTGGCCGGTGCCGCTCGACTTTCGACAATCGATGCAATGGCAGTGGCCACCACCCTTCGGATCCGATCCTTCATAGCGAACCGCACCGCAAAGACATCCGCCTTGAAACGTCGTCATCTCACTCTCCATTTCAATTGCACTATGCAAGTAATATAAAGATCGATTGTGAAACGCAAGCGAATTTGATAGAAATCATCATGAGCAAGACATCCAAGCAACGTGGCTCCGGCTGCCCAATCTGTTATGCACTCGATGTCTTCGGCGATCGATGGACGCTGTTGATCCTTCGAGATCTTCTGCTGCATGGTAAAGAGCGTTATCGGGATTTTTTGGCGTCCGATGAGGCCATTGCCTCGAACATCCTCTCTGATCGGTTGCGACGGCTCGAGGCTGGCGATATCATTTTTCGAGAATATGATCCGAACGATCGTCGCCAGCTGATTTACCGGGCAACTGATAAAGGCCAAACGCTCATCCCAGTGCTCTTGGAGATCGCGGCATGGGGGGCCTCGAACGATCCTTCGACTGCAGCACCTCCCGGATTTGCCGAGCACTTTTATGCTCATCGCGAGGCGTACCATGACGATCACGCTGGGATGATGGCCAAGCTTGGCAAGAGCGAAGACGACACTCTGCTCGACGTCTCCGACAAAGATTAGAGCACTTTTGTAGAAGGTTTATGCAGCGCTGTCGGCTTTCTAACGAGCTTGCGTCGCCACCAGGCATATAGACGTTGATGGCGGGTCGCCTTGCGTTGAAGAAAGATAAAAGCTCTACACCGGACTTCTGAGAATGCGTTTTTGGGACACGGCAATGTAGATCTGGTGGGGGAAGATATTGCGGACACTCAAGGCGGGGGTCGAAAGGGGTCCACCTCTCTCGACGATCACCTGGGCATCGGTCATCGTTCTTGCGACTGGGGTCTGGCTTGCAGCGGCAATGGCGCATGCTGCAAGCTTCGAGCTGGTTATCGGTGACGACTATCCGCCATTCCTCGATAAGGAGCTACCGAACTAAGGCCTTGCAACCTAGATCGTGCAGACGACGTTTCGGCAGATGGGTCATGATACCAAACTCGTCTTCGTCGATTTGCTGGAAAACCTCGATCAGCAAGGTTATGACATCAACGAGAGCATGCCTCATTTCAAGCTCTCGACCCAACCCGGAATTATGTCGGAAGATGAGCGTCAGATCGCGGAGGCCACCCTAAAAAGAGCGCTCGCCTCCCTTTCCAGATCGAACGAAAAGCAAGGTGGAAAGAGGCCCGCTCGAAGCCGGGCGGGGAATGTGTGAACCCAATAAGGTGGCTACACCATTTGCGAAGTGCACCTAGGGCTGGGCGGTAGTTGATCAGCCAGGCGGGGAGGATGGCGAGGGCCGGGTCGACGACGAACCAAACCTGCAGCCAGCATCAGTTCTTGCTGGCCGATGCGCGCGCTGCCGGTGTCGACGGTGAACACGCTTTTTGATGGCGAGTCCTTCTATTCGTTGAAAAAAGCTCCGATCACTATCGAAGTTTGGCACGAGCACGACAATACTAAGCGGCTTCATAGCGCCTTGAGATCTCGGCCTCCCGCGTCCTCCCACTGGAGCTGAGACTAACAATGCGCCAATCATTACACTCGACCAGTCAAACGAGGTTGCTTAATCAAGAGCAAGTGGCATGTATCCCTCGACATTGAACATGATCAGCTAATTCTAAGGCACATATAGCGCATTCTTTGCATGAACTCGGCTGATTTTGCTTAACTCGCAGCAAGACTGGAGGAGAGCGGCTCTGTAATTGCCGGAAATGCATCGAGCGCTCACCTTTGGTTTGTCTAACTCCTCAGTTGGGACTGCCGACCTCATTATGATGCGAAGTCCGATCTTCAAGTTCGATCTCCTCTATGTCGTCCTCATCGAACCAATTCAACATCAGTGTGCGATAGTTTCTTATCTCATTGACAGAGGGGTGATGAAGCTCGTCGATGTTGGAGTGACGATCGACGATGATCGAACCACGCATGCCCATGGGAAGATGTGGTAGGCAGTGGTATTCATAGCTTCCTGAGATTTCAAAATCGTGAGACCATCGTTCGCCGGTCTTCGTCAGGATTGGGCTTTGCAGTGCTTTCGCACCCCTGGGAAATCCATCTGGGAAGCTGATGACATTGTGCTCTTCGTCGGCTTCGTTGATCCATGTCACACGGTCGCCCGATTTGATCTCGAGGTATTTGGGCTCGAAGACCATGCGCAGGTTCTCATAGTCACTGACGATGCGGATGATGTGCTCAGCAGCATTTGCGGTGCTTAGCTGACTCGTAAGGACAGCGACCATGACCGCTGTCCATAGCAAGGAGACCAAAACTTGGCCGGTCTTCTCTATCATTCGACGATTACCGTGACCTTCATCCGTGGATGAATGGCACAGCGAACCTTCACTTTGCCCGCTTGATTGAACTGATGCGAGATAGCAGTCCCCGGGCGTTGAGCGCCGATATCGAATTTGTGCCCTTTGCTGCGCGAGTAGACGTTATGTGTCGACTCGTCATCGTTGACGAAAGAGATCGTATCCCCAACCTGCAATGTGACTTTCTTTTCAGAAAAAACCTTGCCTTTTTGCGTGATCACGATCTCATCGGCTGCCGCCGCTGTCGATATTACGAGCCAAGCGCCCATCATTGTTGCTGCAATCATCTTTACGATCATAGGGAAGTCTCCTGTTTGATCGGAAAACTAACGCGGAAGTTGAACGTATGTGACAGGCTCGTCATCGCTGGTCAATGATTCCATGAAGGCGACCAAGTCGCGTTTTTCCTGCTTTGTCAGGTCCAACGGCTTCATATCGTCCGAGAGGCTCGGGCGCCGGACGCCACCACCGTCATAGTGCTCGACCACCTCGGCAAGGGTTGCCAATGAGCCATCATGCATATAAGGAGCGCGCTGATCGATGTTGCGCAGCCCGGGTGTCTTGAAGGCATGCTGCATTTTGACAATGCCTGGGAACTCTGTCCCGCGGCCGAGGTCGTCATCCGCTAGCCCAATGTCATGAAAACTGTCATCGGTGAAGCGCCAGCCTGAATGGCAGGCGGCGCAGCGCGCCTTGCCATTGAAGAGCTCAAAACCGCGTTCTGCAGAAGCGGAGAGAGCTTTTCGTTCAGCATTGACCCAGCGATCAAAGGGAGCTTCACCGGAAACGATGGTGCGCTCATAGGTAGCGATGGCCATGGCAATCTTGTCGGCAGTAATGTCTCTGTCGCCTTCGAAAGCTGCAGCGAAGAGTTCACGGTAGCCCTCGATTTTACTGAGCTTGGCGATCAGTTCATCAAGAGGCATGTTCATCTCAACATCGGCTTCGATTGGACCGAGCGCCTGCTCCTCCAGCGTGTCGAACCGACCGTCCCACATTAACACCTCCGACCAGGCAGCATTTAAGATTGTCGGGCTTCGGCGGCCAAGCTCATGCATATGGTCACCTACACCTTTAGCCAGACCATCACCCCAGGCGAAGCTGGGGCTGTGGCAGGAAGCACAGGACTGCATATTCGAGCGCGACAGGCGCGGATCAAAATACAAGGTCTTACCAAGTTCAGCCTTGGCCGCGCTGAATGGATTGTCTTCGGGAAAGGGAATTTCTGTGGGGCGCTCATAGCTCGTTTTTAGCACCACCACTTGATCGTCTTTGCCCTTCCGCTCTGCTTGATTCGATGAACTTTCCGCAAAGGAGTATGCGCCAAAACCAAAGGTGCATCCAAGGACGATAGCGAATTTAAGAGAGGGACCATTCATGACTTATCAATGCCTTTAGGGATGTTGAGTTGGGTTCATCCTAAGACGAAGAAATGAACAGAAAGCTAATCTATACTTTCGATCTACAGCTTCCTGCGCGCGAGTCAGCGACGCCATGGTGGCGAGCATTGCTTTAGTATTTATTAAGCAGTCTTTGGTAGACAACTGTGCATTGCAGTGCTGGTTTCATGGCCTGTGCAATATTGTTTCAAGCTTTGCGTGGGATGACAGGGCATATGAGCGTGAATAGATTCGTGCAAGGGCTAAAGATTGCGCAGAAGCTGCCACTCTATATCGTAGGTGCTGGCTTTGCGGTTGGCCTCAGTATCGGTATCTCGACCTATTTCAACGCTGCCGACAGTCTCGAACAGGCGCGACAAGACCAGCTTGTCACCGCCCTTGAAGCCCGCAGAACAGCGCTACATACCCTTCTCAATGGTATCGACCAAGACCTGCAAATCATCGCATCGAGTGTGACCACGCGCTGGGCAATGATGGGGTTCTCTGAAGGTTGGAGCGAATTCGAGGAACAGCCGACGGAAAACCTCCGGCAGCTCTACGTTGAGGGCAATCCTCACTCAGAAGGGCGGAGAGCGGAACTCGATGCCGCCGAGGATGACAGTACCTACAGCGAGGTACATGGACTCTATCATCCTTGGTTCCGCGAATACATGAACAAACGTAGCTATGCCGACGTCTTTCTCTTGGATGTTGATGGTAATCTTGTCTACTCGGTGTCGAAATCACTCGATTTCGCGACCAATCTTGATTCGGGACGATGGCGCGATACGGGACTAAGCGAAGCCTTTCGCATCGCGCGTGATCGCCCTGAGACTGGCTTTCAAGTTTTTGTCGATTTCAGTAAGTATGGCGCCAGCAAGGGGGCCCCGTCCAGTTTCATGGCGACGCCCATCCTTGACGAAGATGATACCTTGCTCGGAATTCTTGCGCTGCAGATGTCAGCGAGCCCTATCAACGAGGTCCTGCAACAAGCTGCTGGTCTAGGGGAAACCGGGGAGACCTATCTAGTCGGCGCCGATTTGTTGATGCGTTCGGATTCTCGATTTGCAGAGACGCCGACGATGCTCAGCCGTAGGGTGGAAATGGAAGCGGTGCACAAGGCGCTTTCCGGCGAACATGGTTTCATGCTCGACACCGATGGTGAAGGTCAATCGGTCATGGCGGCGTTCGCTCCCCTCGACTTCAGCGGCTTGCGCTGGGCACTGCTTGGTCAGATGACCGAGGACGAGATCATGCAGCCAGTTGCCGAATTGGGGCTGCAGACAGTCATCATCTCCGCCATCGTGATGGCATTGCTGTTCGTTCTTAGTTGGTTTCTCGCGATGGACATCGTCCGACCATTGCGCGCGATCCTAGATGCCATCGCCGAAATGGCCAAGGGTAATCGAGCCAATGTACCAGGTGAGAGGCGTGCCGATGAGATCGGTGAACTGGCCAGGTCGACGAGTCATGTTTATCAAAAAGGTCTAGAAGCGGCGCGGCTGCGCTCGGCGCTCGACGGTTGCAGCACCATGGTCATGGTCGTCAATCGTAACTCCAATGTCGTTTACGTCAATGACGCCTTGCAGGCTATGCTTGACGATGATGAGGCGGTCATACAACGAGACCAGCCCGGCTTTTCTGCAGGAAACCTGTTGGGCAGCCATGTGGGTGAGGTCCATCCTGCATTAGCGGAGTTTGATTCGAACGCAACGTCCCTGGAGGCACCTGAGCGACGTCAAATCCGCGTCGGCGATCGCAGGCTTAATATCACTGTCACCCCCGTTGTTGGCGATGATGGCCGATTTCTTGGTATGGTCATCGAATGGATCGATGCCACCCTCGAGCTTACCATGCAGGAGGCGATCGATCGTGTCATCGATGCCGCCAGCCAGGGAGACTTTAGTCAGCGAGTAGACCTCGACGGGGTTGACGGAGTGTATCAGAAGCTTGGTGATGGCATGAACCGGCTGACAGCCATGATTGCCGAGGCCGCTGAAGGTCTTGGTACGATGTTGGAGGCGATGGCTAAGGGCGATCTGAGCAAGCGCATTGAAGCTGATTTCAAGGGTAAGCTCGGTGAACTCAAGGGACATGCTAATAGTACCGCTGACAAGCTTACCGAAATTGTCGGCCTCATCCAAGCAGCCGCTGATGAGGTGCGCAGTGCCGTACTGGAGATCAATGCTGGTACAGAAGACCTCTCGCAGCGTACACGGCAGGCAGCGTCCAATCTCAAGGAGACGGCAGAGTCGACTGAAGATATGGCATCTACAGTCAGGCAGAATGCAGAAAACGCTAAGAATGCTAGCCAGCTCGCTGGCACTGCCGACAAGAGTGCCAAGACAGGTGGTCAGGTGGTCGAGCAGGCGGTTGACGCCATGGTAGAAATTGAGAGATCAGCGCAAAGAATTACCGACATCATTGGCGTCATCGACGAAATTGCCTTCCAGACCAATCTGCTCGCGCTCAATGCCAGCGTCGAGGCAGCACGCGCCGGCGAGGCGGGCAAAGGCTTTGCCGTCGTTGCTCAGGAGGTTCGGCAACTGGCCCAACGATCAGCTCAAGCGGCTAACGACATCAAGACCCTAATTCAGGACAGCAATAGCCAGGTAGAGGACGGGGTTCAGTTGGTCAATCGTGCGGGCAAGGCTTTGACCGAGATCGTCGGGTCGATCGGTAAGGTTGCCAGTATCGTGCAGGAGATATCGAGTGCCTCGCAGGATCAGACGAAAGGGGTGCAGGAGATCAATGGCTCGATTGCCGGCATGGATGCGATGACCCAGAAGAATTCTGCCCTGGTCCAGGAGAGTAAATCCGCCTCGCTAGCCTTAAGTGATCAGGCAATGAAGCTGGCTGATTTAATGGCCTTCTTCAAGTTCGATGAAGGAACCGAGCGACAGCTTTCAACTGGAATCAGGAAGCCATCACAAAACCAGAAAAAATCGACCCCTCTCGTGTCTGCAGGCAATGGCGATAGCTGGGGTGAATTCTAAACCATGGGGCCGAACAGCTTCTTGTTCACGTCCTGCACTCGCATCCCTTCGATAGTCAAAAGCTTGCGCCCGAACACATCCAATTGTCGACACAGGATAACAAACGCGCGAAACACCAGGTGAAGCGCTTTTCGGTTATCGTGCCGAAAGTCGAAAGGCAGCGATTGTCTTGAAATCAGGCGCGAGCCTCCGCAACAACGACACCACCTCAATGTCGCAACGGGTTTCCGCTTCCAGCTGATGGTTTGAGTGCACACGGATCAGATAGCCGTAAATATTGAGCTTCAGCAAATCTGCCGGGTTATCACCAGGATGACTCGTTACTTTTGCCTGAACGCACTCAGACCCGACCTTCTTTAGATCGAGCTGATCGGTAAAAGCATTGATGAAACGGCCCAGATGATCGGCGCTCACGTCATCGTCGACTGCTTCGGGCAGCAGTCATGTCTGAGACCGGATTACGCCATCAATAGCCATTCCGCCGAATTCTAACTGTGCGCTGCCGCTGGGCAACCAACGAGACTCTTTACACATGGCGGAATTCGGGATGGTGCTGGTTCCATCGCTGGAGCCGTCTTCGATGATTAGGAGTTCAAAATCGGTGAACGATTATTGCAAGATGCTGTCGAACGCCTCGCCGAGAAAGTCCGCCCGATTATAGGTCGGGATCAACACTGTCACCTCACGCAATACGCGTTTCCCGTTGGGGCTCGTTTGCTGGGTTGATCGAGATTAGCTTGACGTCACTATCGCGAATGATTGAATTGTCTCGAAGGCAGCTCGCAACCGGCGACAATCCGCTCATAGAGTTCGACCAGGAATACATCGACGCTTCCAAGCCTGCTTTCGGCCTAAGCGCAGCGTTGATCGGTCGAATATTCTTGAATCCGTAATTTTCTGCTGGGTCGCAAAATTTTTCGATGATGGCTCGATGGTGATCATGGTGCAGGCTAGATAAACCTTGGTCAGCGCGATGGCTTTTGTACCAATGTAACCGCCGGCATCGATCATAAGGCCATCGCCATCATGGGGGTGACCCTCGGCAAGAACATCGAACTCCGTCTTAAAGCTCGCAAGGGCCCCGCTCGGATCAGGCGTGGCGCTTCGAGTGGTCATGGCCGTATCGAATAAGGTGAGTTAGATATCCCGCTCTATCCGAAGCAGGTCCAAAAGCTTCAGTTAACACAACGTCGACAATGAATTTGTTTGAGAACCAGCCCCGCATGGAAGTGCAGTCTGCGGATAAGTTTTCTGATTTTTTTCACGATGGACTCACGAACAAATGGACACCGTCGATCGCAGGAGGCGCGATTGGTGACATGATCAGAAGTTTCAATGGTGCCATGATTTGATTCTCAAGCATTCATTTGAAAAAGACCTTTGTGATGCTTTCATGATGGTTAGTCATAGGGGGCATTGCTTTCGGGTGGCAGGCACGCCAATCCTGGAACTAGGCGCCTAGAAGAAAGTGAGAGTGATGGCCGAGTTCATGAGTTTGAAAGATGCGATTGTCACCTGCCTCACGGACGGCGACAGCGTGGCGATGGAGGGGTTCACGCATCTCATCCCCTATGCCGCCGGCCACGAGGTTATTCGTCAGCAGCGCAAAGACCTGACGATCGTGCGGATGACACCGGATCTGATTTACGACCAGTTGATCGGTATGGGCGCTGCGAGAAAGATCGTATTTTCATGGGGCGGCAATCCTGGTGTGGGATCGCTCCATCGACTACGCGATGCAATCGAACATGGCTGGCCCCATCCGATCGACGTGGAGGAACACAGCCACGCCGCCATGGCCAATGCCTATGATGCGGGGGCTGCAGGGCTGCCCTTTGCGATGTTCCGCGGCTATCGCGGTGCTGAGCTCGCAGAGGTCAATCCCAACATCAAGACCGTGACCTGCCCGTTTACCGGTGAGGTGTTGGCAGCAGTGCCCGCCTTCGATCTCGATTGCGCCATCATCCATGCACAAAAGGCAAATCGCAGCGGTGATGTGCTGATCGAAGGTATTGTCGGTGTGCAGAAGGAAGCAGTGCTCGGTGCGAAAAAGTCGGTGGTGACCGTCGAGGAGATCGTCGATGGTTTCGGCGACATCTCGCCCAATGCCTGCGTGTTGCCGAGCTGGACCATGACCGCGATTGTCGAAGTCCCGGGCGGGGCGCATCCGTCTTTTGCCCATGGCTACTACAACCGCGATAACGCCTATTACAAAGCTTGGGACGCCATTGCACGCGATCGGGAGAGTTTTCTGACATGGATGGACGAGAATGTCATGCAGGCATCGCCTGATATATTCGCCCGGTATGCCAAAAGATCCTGAGGAGCCCGATCATGAACTATACCCCGACCGAAATGATGGCCGTGTCTGCCTCACGCGCGCTCAGCAATGATGATGTTTGCTTCGTTGGTATCGGTGCGCCATCAGCTGCCTGCAATCTCGCCCGCCTCACTCGCTGTCCGGACATCACGCTGATTTATGAAAGCGGCACGATCGCGACCAAGCCCAATGTGCTGCCGCTTTCGATCGGCGATGGTGAGCTTTGCGAGACAGCGCTCAACACCGTGCCGGTGGTCGAGATGTTTCGCTATTGGCTGCAGGGTGGGCGGATCACCAAAGGTTTTCTTGGGGCAGCCCAGATTGATAAATTCGCTAACATCAACACGACCGTCGTGGGCGATTACCACAAGCCAAAGGTACGGCTGCCAGGCGGCGGCGGGGCGCCAGAAATCGCAACGTCTTGTGGCGAAATTCTGATCACGGTCAAGCATTCCAGGCGCAGCCTGGTCGATAAGATTGATTTTTTTACCTCCATCGGATTCGGGGAGGGCGGCGACTACAGAGAGCGCTTGGGCGTGACCACCAAAGGGCCGACCAAAATCATGACAGATCTTTGCGTCATGGAACCTGAACCCATGACCAGGGAGTTTATGGTCACCTCGATCCATCCCGGTGTGACTCGGGGTCAGCTAATCGATGCGACGGGCTGGGCGTTGCGTTTTGGCGACGACGTTGTCGAAACACCAGTGCCGACATTGGGAGAGTTGGAGATACTACGCGATCTTCAGGCGCGAACCGCAAAGGCTCATGGCATACTGGACAAAGGAGGGACGGCATAATGCCCGATGCCTTCATCTGCAGCTTTGTTCGAACGCCGGTTGGCCGGTTTGGGGGGGCCTTGTCCTCGGTGCGTGCGGACGATCTCGGTGCCATCCCCATCAAAGCGTTGATGGTCCGACATGGGGCGCTCGACTGGGAGGCCGTCGATGAGGTGCTCTTTGGTTGTGCCAATCAGTCAGGCGAGGACAACCGCAATGTCGCGCGCATGTCGGGGCTCTTAGCGGGGCTGCCCGAATCCGTCCCAGGCGCGACCATCAATCGCCTCTGCGGTTCCGGCATGGATGCGCTGATCACGGCAGCGCGCGCCATCAAGGCAGGTGAGGCCGAACTGATCATCGCTGGCGGCGTTGAGAGTATGTCCAGAGCGCCGTTCGTCATGCCCAAGGCCGAGACCGCATTTTCCCGCCAGAACGAGATCTATGACACCACCCTTGGCTGGCGTTTCGTCAACCCTGTGATGAAGATGCAATATGGTATCGATTCCATGCCGGAGACTGCCGAGAACGTTGCCGAAGAATTTTCCATCAGCCGCGAAGACCAGGATGCGTTTGCCGCACGCTCCCAATTGCGAGCCGCAGCTGCTAAGAAAAGTGGTCGCCTCGCCAAAGAAATGACTGATGTGATCATCCCGCAGCGCAAGGGTGATCCGATCATTGTCGACCAAGATGAACATCCGCGCGCCGGCACGACGATCGAAAAACTTGCCAAACTTCCCCCGCCGTTTCGCAAGGGTGGTTCGGTGACCGCAGGCAATGCCTCAGGTGTGAATGACGGGGCTGCCGCCTTGATCGTCGCCTCCGGAGCCGCGGCCGCCAAACACGGTCTTACGCCGATTGCGCGCATCGTTGCCGGTGCCACCGCTGGCGTGCCGCCACGTATCATGGGCTTTGGTCCATCGCCCGCGACCAAGAAGCTTCTCGAAAAAATCGGCTGGTCGGTCACTGGCCTTGATGTGATCGAGTTGAATGAAGCCTTCGCCAGCCAGGCACTTGCCACTCTTCGCGATCTCGGTCTCCCCGATGACGCCGAGCAGGTCAACCCCAATGGTGGCGCGATTGCGCTCGGCCACCCGCTCGGCATGTCCGGCGCCCGTATCACGGGCAGTGCTGCGCTCGAACTGAAGGAACGCGGCGCCAAACGCGCGGTTGCCACCATGTGTATAGGCGTCGGTCAGGGAATCGCGATTGCCCTTGAAGCGGCGTGAATGCAATGTTGACTGAAGCCAGCCATCGTCAAGCGACGGCCTTTGTCGCTTCTTCCTGCAACAAAGGTTCCGTCCCCTTACCGCCAGCAAGAGGGAGGCTGATCTTGAAGCATGTCCCTTTGCCTTGCTCCGAGGTGACATTGATCTGACCGTTATGGCCACGGGTGATGAACATATGGGCGAGGGCGAGGCCCTGACCACTGCCACGGCCCGGTTCCTTGGTGGTGAAGAGAACGTCATAGATGCGGTCGAGATGCTCCTTGGGAATACCGCAGCCATTATCGCCGATTTCAATGAGGGTGTTTCCCCGATCATGAGCAAGGCGGATCGAGATGACCCCTTGCTCGTCCGTATCCCGGTCTTCGATAGCGTGGGCAGCGTTGATAATCAGATGGGACAGAATTTGCCTGATCTGGTCGATCTGGCAGGGAATGGGTGGCATGTTGCCTGGGATATCGGTTCGAATTTCGGCGATTGATGACCACGTACTTCGCGTGTCGTCGATCGCGGATTGCACGACATCGGCGAGATCGACCAGGCATACGGCCGTACCATCCGGCTTGGAGAGCTGCTTGAATGTCTGGATCAGATCGCGTACGCGATTGGTGCCGTCGATCATGTCGGCAAGAGATCTTGGGATTTCATCTTTGACGAAGGCCCAGTCGATCGCCTCGAGCCGCTCGGCGATTTTGGCGCGATCGAGGCTGTCATCGGACAGCTCATCGACCAGCGGGACGATCTCGCTAATGTTTTCGGCGATGAAGGCCGCATTGTCGGCGATGATCTGGACCGGTGTGTTGATCTCGTGTGCAAGGCCGCCTGCAAGCGTGCCAATCGCCTCAAATTTTTGTCGCTGAACAAGCTCTCGTTGCAGCTGCCGGTTCTCCTCGAGGGCTTGGTAGAGCTCGCTGACATCCGTCTGCACGATAACCGCGCCGCCAGTCGACATTGGCTGCTGCGTGATCAGCAGATGGCGGCCGTCGACAAGCTTCGCCTCCCAGCGAGGCTCGCTCAGAAGAACGCCGAGTTTCCGAAGGCGTGACGTGACATAGTCTTCCGCCTGTCCCTCATTTCTGATGGCTTCGGCGGTGAAGGCATCTTCAGCATATGAAGGGGCAATGCCGGCGCAATAGAGTGCCTGGTAGCTCCGATTTGCGAGCACGATCTTGCCTTCATTGTCGATCACCAAGACATAGTCGCGCATGCTGTCCAGGGCATCTTTGAGCGTGCTTTCGGCCAGTTCCCGTCCCTCTTCGGCCTTTAATCGGGCAGCCTCGGCGATCGAGGCAAAGCGGGCGAGCGCCGTCGACATGCTGTTGAAGCTTTCGGCCGTGTCGGCCAGCTCGTCCTTGCCTTCAATCGGGATCTGATAGCCAAAATCACCGCTCGCAACTTGTTTGGCACCACCTTTCAGCATCATCAGTTGGCGGGTGAGATAATGGCCGAGCGCTAGGCCTAAAAGAGCGACCAAGATCATCTCGGCAAGAGCGATGCCGACCATCCAGGTCAAGGCATCGCCGAATGTGCTGTCGAGTGTTGCTGTGGAAATGCCAAGTTCGACATGGCCGAACGTCGAACCGGCGAAGGTGATCGGTGCGCTGACATCGAGCCGGCGATCTTTACCCGCCTGCGCAATTGTCAAATCCTCGATGAAGGGTGCGTCCAGCGCCTCGGTTTTGCCCCCTTCGCTCAGCACCATATCGTTGGCGGAGCGAATGCGCAGATAGACGAGGTCGGGATTGCGCAGGGCCTGATCGACCAGCACGTCGAGTGTTGCAAGATCAACGGCAATGACTGCATCGCCGGTCATTGTGGCTACCAACTTTGCGGTGGTCGCTGCTCGCTGCTGTAGTTGATTGGCGTTTGAGCTACTAAGGTAGTTTAGACCGCTAATCACTAGAATTGTGAGCAGGAGTGCCTCGATACAGGCAATGCCAAGGACCGTCTTTAGCCGGAATGACATGCAACCTGATCACTGATTTCGATCTGGGTTTGGTTGCGTGTCAAGCGAAGCGCACGCACGTCGTTCCAATCGGCATCTGAGGCTTGTTGAATGCCTTGCATCCCGATGGCTTTGAGAAGGCCTGGGCGATCCTTAGCCAAATCTGTCATCGTCTCCATCAGGTCGGCGACCAGGCTTTTCTCCATTCTCGGATGTGCGGCAAAGGCATGGGGTGTGTAGGCGTCGGTTCGGTACAACACGCGTAGCTTCGAACGCTCGGCTTCGGGGACGTTGTTGAACGTCCGCAACACGCCGCCGCCGGCTGGGAACAAGCCAGCGATGACCGCGCGATAGACCGAATCGTGAGATTTGACATAGGCAGGGCGTATCGTCATCGCCCGGCTCTTCATTTCCGCCCGTGGGATCACGCTGGCGCCGAAGGCCGCCGGTGACGGAAAGGCGATCGACTGATCGTCGAGTTCTTCGAGCTGGCCATAGCTGCTGTCGGCGCGAACGACGATCAAGCCGCGAAGCCGCTTCTCCGTCTGCCGAGCAAAAGCCTCATAGCCGGCCAGCTTGTGAAAGGTGGTGTAGTGGTAAGGGTTCATATAAGCGAGATCATAGGCACCTCGGGCGAGGCAGGCTTCGAAGGTAGGAATGTCCTTTGCTGTCGCAAATCTTATCCGAGCATCCGCCTTCTCGCTCAAATGATCGAAGACTGGCACCCAGTTCTGCGCCAACCGGCTCGCAGATTGCTGGGGGACGATGCCGAAGACGATGTCTTGTTCCGCCGTTGCGGGCGTCGAAATAAAAAGGGAAGCGAGAACGACGGCGGCGCTGGTCCCCAATTGGCAGAGCTTTAGGCTCGATCGTTGATGCATACACAGGGCTCCGATAGCAAGGTGATGTGAGGTCGAGAGGATGGGTGTGGGTTGTCAGGCGACAGCGATGTTTTCGGCAGCGGGCGATGACCGACGAACCCTTACAGCTTCGGTCAGCTCGCGCACGCGACGGAGATTGCCGAGGCGCTTGATGTAGAGTTCAGTGACTGTGGCGCCCTTGGCAAGGATCAGGTCTTCGGTCGCCAGATCGATAATGGGTGTTAGGAGAACGTCACCTACCCGCAGCATTGGCAGCTGAACGTCGATGGTCTCAACGTCGCTTTGTTGTTTTGCGGCCCCTTCGCCAAGAATGGCGGGCGCCATTAACCCCAGCAACTTTCGATCGTAGATGTGATCATATCGTTGCATGAGTGCCAGCGTGTCGTCGAGGTCGGAGCCCCTTTCCTGACTAAGTGCCAGGTCGCTCAAGATCCGGACGATGCGGGCACCAATCGGTATGTCGTTGCCGGCTTTGTCGTCGTGAGGAAAGCCGCTGCCGTCGACATTCTTGCCCTGATAGAGCACATAACTCGCGACCTCTTGCAGCCTTGGAATATGGCAGATCAGTTTGTGGGCAGTTTCGGCTGATGCCTCCACCATGTCCCGTTCGACCTGCGTCAGCTCGATGTTCGACCTTGCCTTCTTGGCCACTTCGGGCGGCAGGGCGGCAAGGCCGATTGGTGCTAGCATCACCGCCATTTCCAGTTTCCACAGATGACGCTGAAGCCCGAGCGCACCTGCGACTTTCCGCACCCATTCCTGTGCGCGCTCCGTCCGGCCAAAGCCGTCCGGGTCGATCAATGCCAGCACATCGGTCAATACCTTGATGCTGCCAGAAAGTGTCTTGTTCAAAAGATCACGCTCAGCGGTGATCAGACGGTATTGCTCCAGGCCTGCTTCCAATCCCGCGGCCAGCATCTCTGCCGGGTAGGGCTTGGTGAAAAACCGGAAGATATTGCCCTGATTGACCGCAGTCATTGCAGTTTCGAGATCGGTCTGGCCGGTGAGCATTATGCGAACCGTGTCGGGCGAAATCTCGGCGATATCCGCGAGTACCTCGACCCCTGTCTTGCCGGGCATGTTCATATCGCAAACCACCACGGCGAATGGTCCTCGCTCGCGCAAGAGGGCGATCCCTTCTTCACCCCCCTCCGCAAGAACGAGATCAAAGCGCTTGTGGAGCTGCCGACGAATGCCATTGAGAAGATTGCGCTCGTCGTCAATGATCAGGATTGATTGTTTTTTGCTCTTGGGCGACGTCTCAGCCATCTTCAGGCTCCCTGCAACGCAGCACATAGCTGTGGCGCATCTGCGCTAATCGTGTCGATTGCCATATCTAGGCTCCAATAGCTGAGGAGCAGTTTGCTCAGCGCCAACTCGCCGACGTCGTCCAATGGTTCGGGTATCTCGATGGCTGCAAGTGAGCCCACGAGTGACATCATGGTTTGGATACGAGACGTGATACCATCGGATGTTGGAACGTCAGGCGTGGCTTGATCGATCCGAGCATTCACCTCGACGACGGAACGTTCGCTCTCAGAGGCCTGATCGATGACCGGACGAAAGAGGCCGACCTCGTCAAGCAGGTTCTTCAGGATGTCGGCGCCAAGGATTGTGACGGCGCGATGAGGATCGCATGTCTTGGTCGGCGGTCCGAAGAACGCCGAATTTACCAAACGCAGCACCTGGACCGACATGGCAATATCAGTGCTAACGATATTGCCGACTGTCTTGAGATCGACAGGTGTTTCCGCCAGGGCCACGCGCAGTTCCTCGATCTTGGCAAGTGGTGACGGCAGGCGACGATGGACGCCGAGTTTTTGGCAGATGGTAGCTTGATGATCGTCAAGCCGCACGTCGCGGATGCGCTGGAGTGCTTGTTCCAACAATTTGGGGTCACAGGGCTTGGCGAGAAATTGATGTGCGGGGCGAACCGCCCTCAAGATCGCATCGAGCTCAGCGTGACCGGAGAGCACAAGGCGTGCCATCGCGGGGTGGCGCTTGGCGACTTCGTTGAGCAGCGTGGCGCCATCCATGCCAGGCATGCGCATGTCGGAGACGATGACGTTGAAGTCGCCCTCGGCTAAAAGTTCCAGGGCTTCCTGCCCTGAATTGGCAAAGCTCATATCCCAGTCGTGGCGGAGGCTTCGCAGCATGCGTCTGAGACCGCTCAGGACCAGTGGTTCATCATCGACAAACAGAGCATGGCTCTTCATAGGACTGCTTCCTCTCGCGATGGTGCCGCGCATTGTTCCGTTTCGACGGGAAGGCGGACCGTAAAGCGCGTGCCTTCTCCAATGGCGGTTGAAAGTTCGAGCTTGCCGCTATGCTTTTCGGTTACGATAGTCCGACAGATCGCCAGCCCTTGGCCACTTCCTTCACCGGCGCTTTTGGTTGAGAAAAACGGTTCGAACACCTGCTCGCATAGGTCGTCCGGAATGCCTGTGCCATTGTCGGTGATGGTGACCTCGACCATGCCGTCCTGCATTGAGGTCTTGATGCTGATTAGCCCGCGAGACAGGTCGGGCTTCGCCTTGATGGCATGTGCGGCATTGACGATCAGGTTTAACCAGACCTGGCTCAGCTCGCCGATATGACAGGCGAGCTTCGGCAAGGAAGGATCGAGGGAAAGCTCAAGGTCGGCGTCATATTTCCATTCGTTTCGACAGATCGCCGCCGTCAGATCGATTGCCTGATTAATGTCGGCCATCTCCTTCTCCGCCCCGCCGCGACGCGCAAAGGTTTTCATCGCAGAAGCGATCCGTGCCACTTGCTGAATTCCGGAAAGGGATTGCTCGATTGCTCCTGGCAATTCTTCGCGAAGAAAATCCAGTTCTGCATCGTCGGTCGCGCTGGTTACATTCTTGCATTCGGCATCCAGTGCATCATTGGCGAGTGCGGCTTTGTGGAGCAGGTCATAGTGCTTCAAGAGGTCATCGATGGCGGCAAAGCTGTCGCTGATGAATTGAAGATTGTCACCGATGAACTGGATTGGTGTATTGATTTCATGAGCGATTCCGCTCGCCATGGTGCCTAGATTTTCCAGTCGGGCATTATGAGGTCGCGTTGGCACCTGATGGGGATGGGCGGCCATCATCTGCTCCTTTGACTGAGATACGGTCGCTTTATCTGATCATGTTATTATCAAAACATTTATATTTGTTTAAATTGAGAAAATTAGGAAAAATTCCGCAAATATATCTTTCGTTATTTATTGATAAGTCATTGTCATTTTGTTGAGCGATTCGCTCACGGTTATTGGTGATGCAATCATTCGAGGATTTTCTGGATAGGCTCTAAAGCCTGATCAATGGCTAGAAATCAACAAGCCTTTGATGTCGTGAAGCGATGCGGATCAATCATACCAGTGGCCATCAAGGTCGCGAAGGATCCGGCATCGAGTGCCTGTTCAAAGAGAAAACCCTGACCGAAGGCACATCCTAGGTCCAAGAGAATACGATGCTGCTCAGGACGCTCAATCCCTTCTGCAACGACAGTGATATCGAGCTGTCTTGCCAGGTCGAGCATAGCACGAACGAAAGCGAGATCGCGCTCGTCTCGATCAATATCCTTAACGAAACACCGATCGATTTTTAGGCGGTCGACTGGAAGATTCTTGAGATAAGCCAGGCTTGAATAACCCGTTCCAAAATCGTCAATGGCAAGCTTGACGCCCAGCGCACGAAGCCGCTCCAGCATGCTGATCACTGACGTTGGATCGTGGATCAGGACGCTTTCGGTCAATTCGATGCAAAGGGCGCCCGGAGGAAGGCCACTGTCATCAAGAGCCCGTCGAACATCAGCTATGATGTCGCCGTCGACAAATTGGGTGATGGACGCGTTAACCGAGACCCAGCCACCAAGCTTGCGAAGACGCCAATCCCGGGCATCGTGGCAGGCGGCCGATAGCATGGCCCGTCCGAGTTCCGGCATGAGCCCACATTGCTCCGCTATGGGAATGAACACGGATGGCGAAACCCAGCCGTTGACTGGATGCCGCCATCGAGCCAAGGCTTCGGCTCCAGAGATATTGCCGGTATCCAGATCCACAATGGGCTGAAAGAATGCCTGGAGCCGGTTGTTGCGCACCGCGCTTTGCAGCCGCGCGATCATGGTCATGTGGTTTGGTGAAACCTCGACATCGGTTTGTGGCGGATTGCTTGAGGCCTTGGCCATATCATGTGATTGAAGCAGGAGGCCGGCTTCAATGGCTTCGACCAAGTCTTCCAATGGACAGGGTTTTTGGAGGTAACGAAAGACCCTCCCTCGATTGATCGCCTCGATGGTGGCGTTCATATCCATGTTGCCGGTCAGCATAATGCGAACAGCGTCAGGTGCGATGTCGGCTGCTCGCACGAAGAAGTCGATGCCGTTCATGCAAGGCATCGACAGATCACTGACGATCACCTGAATGTCGGCGTCTCCCTTCAAGAGATCGAGTGCCGCCGCCCCGTCGCCAGCCGTCACCACGTCGAAATGTCGGCGCAGCAGCCGTCGATAAGCCATGACCTGCTCGGGAACATCATCAACGAGGAGGATCTTTGCCATGCGGGAACGTTAGCAAGTCCAACTCAAGGAACCGTTAACGGCGCCTAAAAATGGACAAGGAGACAAGGCAAGGGCTTGATCTACTGGCGTGCCGTCGATGTTCTTCGCCGGCTGACAGGTCGTTTGCCAGTAGCGGAAACTGACATCTACGAGCAGGTCAACGCCTTCGCATTAAGAGGACGCAGTACTGTCGAGAATGATGGCCAGTCCAGCGGTTTCTCCAACAGAGACCAAATGAACGCAGTCGTCTGCGAGATAGATGAGGTATCGGTTCAACGTTGACGACTGCCACATTTCATGACTGGATTGGCCGAAATCAGGGGGAGTGCAATAGATCGTCTCGTTGAAACGACGGCCCATCGGTGAGGCGATCACGGCCCTTGCTGAACCATCACGACATGCGCTGAAACTTTCCGATGTTTCGAGGAGGAAACATGCCTCATCTGCCAGCCTCTGATGCACTCGATCATATCCGCGTTCTCGACCTGACGCGCGTGCGTTCCGGGCCGACCGCGGTGCGTCAGCTCGCCGATTGGGGGGCGGATGTCATCAAGATCGAACAGCCCGCCGCTTTGGAAGCCGATGGGGCGCTTGGTGCTGGGCGGGCGACAGCGGATTTTCAAAATCTGCAGCGCAACAAGCGAAGCCTGACCCTTAACCTTAAGGAAGCGGACGGCCTCGCACTCTTCATGCGCTTGGTCGGCACCGCCGATGTGGTCGTCGAGAACTTTCGCCCGGACGTGAAAGAACGTCTGGGCATCGACTATGAAAATCTGAAAAAAATCAATCCGCGGATCATTCTCGCCAGCATCTCAGGCTTTGGTCAAGATGGGCCTTACGCCAAGCGGCCGGGGTTTGATCAGATCGCCCAGGGGATGGGAGGGCTGATGTCGATTACCGGCGAGCCTGGCCGGGGACCGATGCGGGTCGGCATCCCGATCGCTGATCTGACGGCAGGGCTGTTTTGTGCCCTTGGCATTCAGACCGCCTTGCTGGAGCGGGAAAAGTCCGGCGAGGGCCAATGGCTCCACACGTCCCTTCTTCAGGCTCAGGCCTTCATGCTCGATTTCCAGGCCGCGCGCTGGCTGATGGAAGGCGAGCTTGCCGGCCAGGTCGGCAATCAGCACCCGACCAGCGTGCCGACCAATCGCTACGAAACAAGCGATGGCGCGATCAACATTGCGGTCGCTGGCGAGGTGACCTGGCAACGATTTTGCAAAGCGCTTGGTCAAGAGGACTGGATCAACGAGCCGGGCAATGCCACCAATGCCGATCGCCGCGATCGGCGCGACGACTTGAACAGAGACATCGAAGCGATCATCAAGACCAAAACCAGCGCTGAATGGGTCGAGCTGCTCCTGGAGCAAGGTGTCCCTTGCGGGCCGATTTATTGCATCGACGAGATGCTCGATGATCCGCAGGTTCAGCATCTGGGTGTGGCGGAAACCTTGGAGACTGCGCCATTTGGCCAAACGAAGGCGATGGCCCAACCGATCCGCATGGAACGGACACCAGCGTGCCTTGTCGCAGCGCCGCCGGATCGCGGTGAGCATACCGACGAGCTGCTACGCGAGTTTGGCTTGACCGATGCCGACATTGCGGATCTTCGACAACGCAGAATTGTGTGACCGTCCTTGAAAGGAATGTGATGAAGCTGGATCTGCCAAGCGACAAGATGATGGCCAGGAAAGACAGTGCAATCGGCCATGCGGTCTTCAACAATCCTGAGCGTCATAACGCGGTTTCTCTCGAGATGTGGGATGCGCTCGACATCATCCTCGAAGCGTTCGAAGATGATCCCGATATTCGTGTCGTTATTCTCTCCGGTGCCGGCGGCAGGGCGTTCGTTTCGGGCGCTGATATCTCGAAATTCGAGAAGGAGCGTGGTTCCAAGGAAGCGACTGAGCGCTATAATCAGCGGGTCAAGGAAGTCTACCAGCGCATCGAGCATTTTCCGAAGCCGACGATTGCCATGATCAATGGTCATTGTATCGGTGGCGGGCTGAACCTCGCTGTCTGCTGCGATCTCCGATTTTGCACCAACACTTCGAAATTCGCCATGCCCGCCGCCAAGCTTGCCTTAGGTTATCCCTATCACGCGATCCGGCGATTGATGGCGGCAATCGGTCCGGCTGCCGCCAAGCAGCTCATGTTCACCGCAAAAACAATCGATGCGGAAACGGCCCACCGTCTCGGCTTCGTGCAGGACGTGCTTCCGGCAGACGAGCTTGAAACCCATGTCGGCGAGATCGCGGCATTGATCACAGAAAACGCACCGTTGACCGTCAAGGCCATGAAGTTCATCGGTACACAAGTGCTCGAAGGGAATCCGGCCAAGCGTGATCTCAAACGCTGCGATGAACTGGTCGCCGCCTGTTTTGCGTCCGACGATTACATCGAAGGCAGGCGTGCCTTCATGGAAAAGCGAAAGCCCGAATTCAAAGGACGCTAGTGATGTGACCACATCATAAACTTGCTTGTGCAATGATCACGTAAAGCCAAGTCACTGCCTGCCGCGATTCTATCGTTGGATCTGACGTTAAGGAAACCGAATGTTGTGGACATCCCACTAGGGCAGGCCTGTCGTGATTGAGCTGCCGGTTCTTCTTTACATGGGGGCAGCTGCTCTTCTGACCGCGATTCTTCATACCGTGGGCGGTTTTGCCGGCGCCTTGATGATGGCGATTGCGATTGCGCCGGCGGTCGGGGTGAAGCTGACAGTGCCGATCGTAACCGTGGCCATGATTGTTTCCCATGGATCACGGATGTTGATGCTTTACCAAAGTGTCGACTGGCGGGCGTTTCGGATCATATTCTTTGTCGCCCTGCCGTTTATTCTTATCGGCGTGTATTTCTACGTCGAGCTCTCGGAAAGCGCGGTCGCTCTTTTTCTTGGCGTCATGCTGCTGATCACCTTGCCATTGCGGCGCGTTCTTAAGGGGAAAAGCATTCAAGTTCCGGATATTGGCCTTGCCGTCATCGCCGTACCCTATGGGTTTTTGTCTGGTGCCAGTTTCGGTGTTGGGCTCATGCTTGGTCCCTTTTTGCTCGGTGCCGGGATCGCGGGTGAGGCGTTGATCGCTACCGTTGCCGTCAATGGATTTTTGTTAAACCTGATCAAGACAGCCGCCTTCGGCTTCTCGCCACTCTTGACACCCATCGTCGCGCTGATCGGCATCGGCCTTGGGCTATGCACCATCCCTGGGCATTATATCGGCCGGATTATCCTTCGGCGCACGCCCATTCGCGTTCACACACTTTTCCTCGAAACCTTCATGCTGATCGGTGCCTTCTATTTCCTAAGCCGAGGATTGCCCTGAATTAGATGGATTGGCGATCCTGGCCGTGCCTGTCCGCCTTACGGGCATGTGGACATAGCCTGGCATTTTTTTTCCGATCTTAATGGGATTGACGGGGGCTGCGTAGATTTGCTTTTCCGCCAACATCACTACGGCACCTGCGAAACGCGGTGCCAGACGCAAGCCGATTCGCTCCCAGGCGATAGCTGTTTTCAACAGAAGATTCGAGCGGAAAGGCGGAACGAAAACCGCAAAGCCGGTTTTCTTTGGCGCAAACAGGTGATTGCGTAGGAGCTGCTTCAGTTGTGTTGAGCTATAGGGCCTGCCCTGACCGAAAGGTGTCCGCTCGCTCAAGCACCAAATGCCACGTCGATTGGGGACCACCACGATCATCTCGCCGCCATCTGCCAAAACACGCCAGATCTCGCGTAAAAGACGCCCCATCTGTTCCGTCGATTCCAGGGTGTGAATGACCAACACCTTGTCGATGCTCTGATCTGCGATGGGGAGATCGCTCTCAGCGCCGAGAGCAACCAGATTAGGTTCATTCCTAGGCCAGCGCACAACGCCTTGAGATTGCGGCATGACGACAGCTGTGCGCTCCGCTGAGAGGGATAAGGGGCGCATGAAGGGCGAAGCGTAACCAAGGCCTAAGACGTTTTGGCCTGCAAGGTCCGGCCAATGACTTCTGATCTCGCGATTGAGCAGCCGACGCACGAGCTGACCCTGGCGTGAGCCGTAGAATTCATGGAGATCGAAGACATCGGGGCGCATGGCGATGAGATTAAGGGGCTCAACCCAAGGGATCAAGAAGCAGGTTCAGTTACGCCGAACAATCCTCTAGGTTCGGGGATAGCGAAGTGGCAAAAAGCAGCATGAGAGGCTCGCCAAATGACCAAGCTGACCGTCGAGATTATCCCCGTTCTCAGCGATAATTATGTCTATCTACTGCATGAGGCCGAGGCTGGCGTGACCGGCGTCGTCGATCCCGCTGTCGCCGAGCCGGTGATGGAGCGTCTGGCGGCGAGGGGCTGGTCTTTGGATTGGATTCTCTCCACCCATCATCATGACGATCACACTGCAGGCAATCTCGACTTGAAGCGGGCGACAGGGTGCAAGATCGCCGGCCCCGGCAAAGACGCGGCCCGTATTCCGGGCATTGATCTTGAACTCGTCGAGGGCGAGCGGTTTCAGCTGGGTAAGGAGGAGGCCGTGGTTTTCGAAACACCTGGCCATACATCCGGCCATATCTCCTATTGGTTCGCCGGTTCCGATGCCTTGTTCTCGGCTGACACGCTATTTTCACTGGGATGCGGGCGTTTGTTCGAAGGGACGCCCGCTCAGATGTGGGACTCGCTGCAGAAATACGCACCTCTTCCCGATGAGGCGCTGGTTTATTGCGGCCATGAATACACCGCCTCCAACGCACGCTTCGCGCTCTCCGTCGACCCCGACAATGCAGCCCTCCAGGCCAGGGCAAAGGAAGTCGAAAGCCAGCGTGCCGCCGGTCAGCCGACCATTCCCACAACTCTTGGTCAGGAGCGCGCGACCAACCCATTCCTGCGTGCGGCCGACCGCGGCATTCGACAGCAGTTGGGGATGGAGACAGCCAGCAATACCGAGGTCTTTGCCGAGATCAGACGCCGCAAGGATTCTTTTTGACCGGCGGCCATCATTGATCGGAGACGATCGGAAAATGCTCTAACGAATTCTTAACGTGCATTCGTTAGCTTTGTAACTCGGTCCATGCGATTCTGAGAGCCCGCGCCTCGCCCTGCTTTCTTGCGGGCGGGCGGGTTCCCTGAATCGCACGGACCTGATCGATGAGCGTCATGCCCATGATTGAGCTTTGGTTAGTCGTGGCGTGAGGGCGACTATGGGCGCTCTAGTTCGACCGCATAATCCTCCACCGGCGGCGGCGCTTTGATCAACCCTTGTTCTTCCAGAAAGCTGGCAAAGCGCTGATAGCGGGTCGTGTCCAACGCGGCCGGGCGTGAGGCGAAGCGCCGAAGCGTGTCCTCCCAGGCCCGCGCATTCAGCTCGTTATCGAGTTCGTCGCCAGCCTTTAGGAAAAGCTGGTAGCTCTCTTCTGGATGATTGAGGAGGTATTGCGTGCCGGCCTCGATCGCATCCAGGAAACGAGGCAGGCGGGTATCGTCGAGTGCCTGATTGTTGGCCACGAAAATAAGCTCGTCATAGGTCGGCACACCCTCCTCTTCGACATAGAACGCGCGACCGGGGCGTCCTTCGAGGTCGAGCTGGTTGAGTTCGAAATTGCGATAGGCACCAATCACGCCGTCAACTTGCCCAGCCAGTAGCGCAGGGGACAGGGCGAAATTGACGTTGATCAGCTCGACCTGATCGAGGCTGATGCCATGCTGGCCCAGCATCGCGGTGAGTAGGGCATCCTCAACGCCACCGACCGAAAAGCCGATTTTCTTTCCGGCGAAATCGGCAAGCGACTTGATGGGGCTGTCATCGAGCACCACAAGCGCATTCAAGGGCGTGGCGACAAGCGTTCCGATTCGTGTGAGGGGCAGTCCCTGGTCCACTTGCATATGCAATTGAGGCTGATAGCTGATCGCGATGTCGCCTTGCCCTGCAGCCACGAGCTTTGGCGGGTCGTTGGGATCAGCGGGGGCGATGATCTCAACATCCAGATCAAACTGCTCGAAATAGCCTTTTTCCTTGGCGACGAAGATCGGGCCATGGTCGGGATTGATGAACCAATCCAAAAGCAGCGTCAGACGATCGGCGGCAGAGGCTGGACTTGCAAGCGATAGAAGCGTCGCCGCTGCCAGCGTGAGAACAAATCGCATCAAGGGATCTCCTTTGTTACATTCGTGCAGTCGAGGTCAGGGTGTGCGGTGCCCACGGTGTCAGCCGAACGAGCAGACGATCGACGGTGACATAGAGCCCGAGCGCGATCGCCATCAGGACGATCATGGCCGCGAACATCAGGTCGGTTTGCATCCGGCCATTGGCGTGGAGCATCAGATAGCCAAGACCGGCGCCGGAGCCGACCCATTCGCCGACCACGGCGGCAATCGGCGCAAAGGCTGTCGCAATGCGAAGGCCGGATCCGAAGGCGGGAAGGGCGGCCGGCAGGCGCATATGCCAAAGCTGACTGAGACGGCTGGCGCCCATGGTGTGGGCAAGATCGAGCCAGCCTCTTTCCGTTCGACGCAGCCCATCGAACAAGGCCGCGGTGACCGGAAAGTAGATGATGATCATGGCCATTGCGACCTTGCTGCCCATGCCGTAACCGAACCAGAGCACCAAAAGCGGTGCGAGGGCGAAAACAGGAATGGCCTGTCCCAAAACGAGAGGCGGCAGCATCCAGGGCTGGAGGGCTGGGATAAGAGCGATTGCGAGTGCGCTCAAGGCGCCAATGAGGACGCCGCCTAGGAGCCCGAGGATGATCTCACTTAGGGTGATCATAGCGTGATACGCCAACAGACTGGCGTGGCCTCCCAAGCTTTGCAGCACGGCCAGTGGGCGTGGCAGCATGAAGCCCGGTAATTCTGTCAGGCTGATAACCGATTGCCAGATGGCGACAAAGACCATCAGCACCAGCCATGGTCGATAGCTGCTCAAGCCGCCAGATCTTGTGCATTGGCCAACCTGGCGAGAAGGTCCGCTTGGAGTGTGAGAATTTGCGGATCGTCAAGCGCTCGAAGCGGTTCACTGTCAGGGATCAGCGCTGGCTCGATGGTTGCTGGACGTCCTGCCATGACGTGAATGCGATGGCTCACCCGAAGCGCCTCAAGGGGATCATGAGTGACTAGCAAAACCGTCTTGTCTCTGAGCAATGTCGCTGACAGCGCCTGCAATCGTGTCCGAGTGATGGCATCCAGCGAAGAAAAGGGCTCGTCCATCAAGACCAGGGGGCGGTCTTCCATCAAGGTGCGCGCAAGTGCTGCTCTTTGGCGCTGCCCGCCTGACAAGGTCGCTGGAAGCTGGGTTGCCTGGGCTTCGATCCCAACATCCGAGAGCAGCTTAGCCGCTCGTTCGCGGTCTGGCGGCTCGCCTCTCAGCCTTGCGCCTAAAAGAACGTTCTGCTCGGCGGTCAGCCAAGGGAGCAGACTGTCCTGTTGTCCCATCCACGCCAACCTGCCGTCCAGATCCCCTCCGTCGCTGCATCGGACATGTCCGTTTGCCAACGGTAAAAGGCCGGCGATCACCCGGAGTAGGCTGCTCTTGCCCACGCCGCTCGGCCCAAGCAGGCAAGTCCATTGTCCTGGCTGCAGATCAAAGTCCAAACCCGAGAACAGGAGATAATCGTCATAGCGAAGGGTGGCGCCTTCAACGCTGACCTGGAATTGATGGGAAAGGTGATGAGGTGAACTTGTTTCGGCCAAAGCCGCACGTTCCCTTCGCCGTCGCGCAGGTTCAAAGGGTCGCCCCGCCCATCGGGACCTCTCAGCCTTATCTCAAGGCTCCCCTCGTGCAATGTGCTAGTCTAGAGCTGTTGATCACGCCCGGCAAGCTCACCCCTTCAGGTGGGCTTTGCTGACAGGGTAACCCCTATTCCTTTGGAACGGGATGATAGTTTCCATCTTGGCCGAGAAACGCGCCAGCCTCAGCATTGTAGAACTGATCATGATCGCTGGACTGTAAGGTCTTGAGCATCTTCGGAATTGGTCGTCCCTGACGTTCGAGGTCAGCAATAACCAGCGAGGGACCAATCTCGTCCAGAAGCTCAAAAGGTCCCTTTCTCCAATTGAAGCCCCAACGCATGGCGCGGTCGATATTGACTATATCGTTAGCAATCTCCGGCACCAGATCGGCGGCATAGAGCAGCGTGCCGCCCATGAGATCGGTGGCAAAGTGTCCGCGATCATCGTCAGCGAACAGTAAGGATGAGGCGTCATTATGGGGGGCGCCCAGTTCGACTTTCTGCGCCGGTCGCCAGCTTTCATTTAGAAGATCGAAGGTTTCCTTGGAACGGCTGCCGTCTTCGGCTTTCAGCATGCGATAGAAGCCACCGCCGGTCTTTCGACCGAGCTGACCGCGCTCCAGCATCGATTTTTCTAGTGATGGCAAGGCGGTGAAGGCATGGCCGACATCGCCTTCGGGAAGATTGGTCGCGAGATTTTTGCCCACCAGATCCATGATGTCGAGCCCGATCAGATCGATTAGCCCATAGAGACCGGTTCGTGGGATGCCGACTGGTTCACCCATCAGGGCATCGATCTCTTCCATTGACAAGCCATTGGCCAACGCGGCTTTTGCCTTGTGAAGGCCGGAAAGCATCCAAAAACAGCCGATGCGGTTCCCGATGAAATTCACCGTATCCTTGGCATAGACCACGCCTTTGCCAAGCTGTTCTCGACCGAAATCAGCGAGACGCTCGACCACGGCATTATCGGTTGTATCCCCTGGTACGATCTCCAGAAGCTTCATGACCTTCACGGGGTTGAAGAAATGGGTTACCACAATGCGCTCATTGAAGTTTTTCGGCATGTCCTTGGTGATCGCGCGAAGGGGAATGCCTGAGGTATTGGTGCTGATGACCGCGCTATCTCGCCTAAACGGCTCGATTCTGGAAAAGAGATCACGCTTGGTCTCGAGGTCTTCGACGATGGCCTCACAGATCCAGTCATAATCACCGATCTCACCCAGATCGCTCGCGAGGTCGCCAGGCTTAATCCGTGCTGCGGCTGTAGCATCCTCGAGAGCCGGTGCACGCCCCTCGGTCATTGCGCGGATGGATCTTTCAGCTTGCTCCTTGGTAACGTCCAGAAGAAGGACCTGGTATCCCGCCGCGGCACAAGCGGCTGCGATACCGCTTCCCATCGTGCCAGCACCCAAAACCGCAATGCTCTCGATGCGCTCGCTCATTCCGCTCGATCCTCCCCAAACGTCATCTTATCCCTAAAAAACGCCTGGACGATAGCCTTGCCCCTTAGTCGGCGCAATGACCGATTGGGTATGGTCAGGCAGGTGGCGAGAGGGGCTGCTCACGCTTTCTTCGGGCGTATCTTGATGGTTCGTAAGGGGCTGGGCTTGCTCGACGCTGCATTTCGCGGCAATTTCCTCGAAACTTACAGATGTTTAGCCGAAGAGGACGAAAAGCGATGGCTTATTGGCTGATGAAGGCAGAACCGAACGACTACACTTATGAGGATTTGGTCCGGGATGGCGTTGCGGAGTGGGATGGCATCCATAATCATCAGGCTGCTGCCAATATGCGAGCGATGAAGAAGGAGGACAGGATTTTCTTCTATCGATCGATGAAGGATCCGGCGGTCGTCGGTATCATGGCGGTCGCGCGCGAAGCTTATGAGGACCCGGATGATCCCAAAGAGAGTTTCGTCCTGGTCGACGTTAAGCCGGTCAAGCCCGTGAAACGCGAGGTTTCGTTAAAGGAAATCAAGGCCGATCCCAGACTTGCTCATCTTGCCCTTGTGCGCCAATCTAGGCTTTCGATCAGCTCGGTCGATGACGAGTCTTGGCGCCTCATCTGCGAGATGTCCGAGACCGAGGCCTAGCGGTATGACCACATCATCGGGTTCCTGAGACCGTCGAAGAAAGGGCCCTAAATGCCTAGTGTATGCTGCCCTTTGTCGGGTTGGCATCAGGCATATTTCGAATTGAGCGCACCACCAGGTAAATCTCCTGCAGTTCAGTGCCTGACCGTTTTCGAACGCCTCTCAAAGAAAATTGTTCCGCGCGTGCGCCCATGGCGGCGGGACATGCCTTCTAAGTTAGGAATGGGCGGAATTCATTAAGAACGGATTCGTAGACCTGTCGTTTGAAACTGACCGCAGTCTTGATGACATCGTCCGCTGATGCCCAACGCCAGAGGCTGAATTCAGGCTCATGAAGATTGAGGTTCACAGTGTCGTCTTGGCCGGTGAAGCGAAAGGCAAACCAGCGTTGGCACTGGCCGATATAGCGACCTTGCCAATGGCGCGGCCTTCGCTTCTCTGGAACAATGTAGCATTTCCAGTCCGTGCTTTCGGCAAGAAACTCGATCTGATTGACACCGGTTTCCTCAAATAATTCTCTCATGGCGGCGTCTATCGGCGCTTCCCCTTCATCGATACCGCCTTGAGGCATTTGCCAATTGTCGCCGTCCGCGCCCTGACGTTCGCCGACGAAGATAAGACCCATTGGATTGATCAAGACGATTCCGGCGCAAGGGCGATAGTTCTTGGGAGGGGTATCAGTTCTGGCTTTGAGCAACGCTTGATCCTGTGGCCTGATCATCGGCGCCCAGCACGCCACTGCGCTCAATCATGATCGCACTGATCGGTGTCAGAGCAAGACCTCGTTGATCCAGGGTACTCGCCCATTCGGCAAGGCGTTGCAACGTGATTGGATAAGCTTCGGCAACCCCGACGGCGGAACCATTTTCCTTGGCTTCAGCTTCTAGATTGGACAAGGCCCGCTCAATGGCTTCGCTAGATGGAACATCATCGATCCATTGGCGAGCAGAGAGATAGGGTAAATCGCCTTTCTCCGCTTCTCTGCTCATCGTATCGTTGTTGATTTCAATCATGCCCAGGCCTTTCGAGGCAATAGCCTCGATCATCGGGATGGCTTCGGGGCTTTTGCCAAAAACCCCAGTTGGTCCGGTTACCGCGAAATAGCCTGGTGCTCTTGAAAGAACCCAGGTTAAACGTTCCAAATTGGCATCAACCGTACCACTGGCTCGAAGCGTATGCGGCCCCGGATCGTTGGTGGGGTAGTCATCGGGCTCCATCGGTAATTCGATCAGTACCTCATGTCCAGCGAGACGCGCTCTCTCGAACAGAGACGGGAGATCTTCCGTGTAAGGCGAAAAGGAAAGGCTCATCGCTGCGGGTAAGTGAAAAGCCGCGGCAGTTGCATCGGAGATCGGTCCAAGGCCTGTCACCATGATCGCGATTTTGGGACGCTCATCCGACTTATCGTACGGCCGGCCATAGGTCATTAAAGGAAGCCTACCGTCGGTACTTATCCGAGGCAAAGGCCCGGCGGGGCTGGCATCAACCAGATCCAAATCGGGTGCTGCTGGCTTGATTGAGTTGGCTTCTGGTTGTGTGAAGGCCAAGTTAGAAGGCTGATCAGCGCTTCGTTGCTGGTCAAAACCCTCCGTTTCCCCGTTTTGCGAAGAGCTTGATGAGAACGAAGACGGCCGTTCTGGCAATCGCTGCTCGAATGATGCAGTGACCGATTGTTCGGATCCTACCGTGGCCCAAAGCCACCAACCACCTACAACCAGTACAGCGAGAAGGCCGACGATCATGGCCAACGCAGGCCACCTAAGCTTAGACAAGAGACGGCCGATCATCGACATCAGTTGGCTTTCTTAGTGCGGTCCATCTCTCATCTTATCCCATTGCCACCAATATAAACCCGATGCTGACTTACTGCACTGTCTGCGCGCCAAACATCGCTATTCCGCGAAGCAGGTCGAGGGCGCGCGCAAGCTGATAGTCTTCGCTAGTCTCATCTACAACACTATCTTGATCTTCTGGATCGGCAGAATCGATATTGCCGCCATTGCTTTGGTCGTTCTCGAGCCTGCCGCGAAGATCAGCTTCGCGGCGGTTGGCCGGGTCGTCGATCACTTCAATCTTTGATTGTCTGACCTCGATATCGGGCGTGATGCCCTTTGCCTGAATAGATGTGCCAGCTGGCGTATAGTAGCGTGCCGTCGTTAGCCGGATCGCTCCATGGCCAGGCAATGGCATGATCGTTTGAACCGATCCCTTGCCGAAAGATTGGGTGCCCATCACGATTGCGCGATGATGGTCTTGCAGAGCACCCGCGACGATCTCGGATGCGGAAGCAGAGCCGCCATTGATCAAGACGACGAGCGGTAAGCCATCGGTCAGATCGCCACGACGCGCATTGAAGCGCTGAATGCTGTCGGTACGCCGCCCTCTGGTGGAGACGATTTCACCGCGATCAAGAAAAGTATCCGAGACAGATACGGCTTGCTCTAACAGGCCACCAGGATTGTTACGAAGATCGACAACAAATCCCTTGAGGCTGGAGCCAAGTTCAGCCTTCAAATCGTCAATGCCTTCACGGAGTTTGGTCTCTGTCTGCTCGTTGAAGGCCGTCACGCGCAGGTAGCCTATGTCTGTTTCGGCCCGATAGCGGACAGGGGAAATGGTGATGACGGCCCTTGCCATGCTGACATCGACTGGCTCGTCATCGCCGGTCCGACGGAGTGTCAGCGCGATGAGCGTATCCACAGGACCACGCATTTTCTCGACAGCCTCAGAGAGGCTCAGTCCTAGAACGGGCTCGCTGTCGATATGCGTGATGACATCCCCAGCTTGGATACCCGCCCGGTGAGCGGGTGTGTCGTCAATGGGGGAAACGACTTTGACAAGGCCATTTTCCATCGTGACTTCAATGCCAAGCCCGCCAAACTCACCTTTTGTTTGGACCTGCATGTCGCGATACCGCTTAGCATCCAGGTAGCCTGAATGTGGATCAAGCGACGTCAGCATGCCGTTGATGGCCGACTCGATGAGCGTTTCATCGGTCACATCTTCAACATACTCGCTCCGAACTCTTTCGAAGACATCCCCAAAAAGTTTCAGCTGCCGGAAAGTATCCGATGAGCCAGCTTGAGGCCCCTTTGCCGGGGCCAAATAAATCGCTAGGACGACTAGGCCCGTAACGACGGCGCTTACTAAACCTTTGCGCATCAACCTTTGACCCCACTGTTGCTTGCGGCCAGCCAAACCTCAGGGCTAACCGGTTCACCATTTCGCCGCAACTCGACATGCAATTTAGGTGATCGACCTATTCCCGCAGTACCAACGATCTGACCTGCCTGAACGCGATCACCCAAACCTGTATCGAGCGATGAAAAGCCCCACAATAACGTATGGTATTCACTGTCATGTTCAATGATCAAGAGCAATCCATAACTCCTAAAGTCACCTGCGAAGACGACAAGCCCATCATCTGGTGTCGCGATACGCTGCTTTGGCGTCGCAGGGATCTCGATTGCGGTTTGATCTGTTCGTCGAATAACATCTGATAATGTATAGCCAATTGTCTCCCCGGTTGGAACCAGGGGCTCTATTTCTTCTATCTTGCCGCGTGAGACACGTGATGAGACGCTGTCAAATGGCGCTGCTTGCAGCGCGGCAACTTCCCTATCTTTGCGAAACGTAGGGCGCTTTGCCAGATAATCACCCGAATAGGAATCATTATGGCCCGCAGCGGGAGCGGATGTCTTTCCACTCACGCCTCTCCCCGGCATCATGGGCATCATCGGTTTGGCTTGGGGGACCGTTTGATCGATCGTCCTATTGATCGGCATCGTTGCGGTTTGCGAAGGTCGTTGCCCCAAGGCAGCGCTTTTTATTCGAGCATTGCCAACAGTGGCTTTTCCAATGTTTCGCTGGTCAGAAAGTCGATCTCTGCGGGCGGCAGAAGCACCGGAAGTTGATGACAATGATCGTGCCAGCATATTTCTGGCAAGGCGATGTTCTTCTGTCGTTAACCGTTCGATATCGACGGTAAGATTTGCGAGTTCTCTGATGGCGTTGTCGCGCCGGCGTTGTAGGCGATCCTGTCGGCTTGATACCCGATCCAGGACCGTTGCCAGCAACGGTATCTGAAAGTTTAGATCGCGGTGACTGCCGATCAAATTGTTGGGAATACGCCGTAGTAGCCGAACGCTAGCCGAGGCTCTGCGCATCTGATCGATTGACACGGGCCTTGTTGCCAGCAATCTGGCCTTCGTCTTCGCTTCGACATGACTTTCCCTGCCGATCTTGGCAAGGTCGGCGATCGTGCGGGCTCCTTGTTTCCTTAATCTTTCGAGATGATTAAGGCGCGGCAAGATTTTGGGAATCATTCGATCGAGTTCGAGTTCATTGGCCCGTGTCTGATCCACCTGCTCTGAAAGCGTCGACAAAGCCGCCTTTCGTTTCAGGTTCAGTTCGTCCAGTTCCAGCGATAGTGACTCGATCTGCACGTCGAGCATGTTACGGTTGGCCTGGCGCCGTTCCAGAAGCTCACGCACTTCCGTCAACCGGTCTCTTAAAAGAGCCTCATGATCTACGGCAGCCTCGGCATACGGTAGCGCTGATACCGACAGCAGCAAGAAGGCGACAGAGAGGCTGGCCTTCCGTATCGTTGCAAACCTAACTAACAACATGGCGTTCTGTCATTTTGACCTTTAACTTGTCACCCAGGCCATCATTCACTCAAAGCGATCCATACCTCGACCCGCTGGCAACTAGCACTGTCGATCGTAGGTTGGTTAGTATCGGCAGGAGGTCGACGGGTAGAATAGTGCCTTGAGCGGAAAAATCTGGATCTGAACTTTGACCCTGAAAAAGCCATGTTAGGCTGCAACAGTCAACGGCATATGCACAGCAAACACTTCATAATACGTAAACACCGTATCTATAGGCGCTCGAGTTCTCCTTTGAAGCGGTGTTTGTTGGTTTGGAAACAGTTTGGCATTGCTGGGAGGTGACGGCGTCAGCATTCTTGAGTTGATGAGGTCTCTTTTACACGTCTTTGGTTAATAAATGACTAAGGGCATCACGAATCGCTACCAGCGGCTTTTTTTCCAACCGACCGAAATCGGCATCGGCCCATCCCCCGGCCAAAGACCGGAAAGAACTTCGACTCGTTGATGGGCGCTACCGATCGATGTCAGCCTTCCGATTGCGGCTTATCCCGAAAAATATTGATACCTTCCTTTGGACGATTGATTTCAAAGGTCTGCAGCAAATCCCCGACGACGGCCAGAACGCGATAGACGGCAAACCACTCGGTGAATTCGGCGGTCGTCAAGCCGGACCTTGCAAGATAATACTCATTCTCCGCATCCAGGAGGTCGAGTAGGCTACGGCGGCCCAGGTCAAATTGCTCAGCATAGGCATCACGCGTTGCAGCATTGGCGCGCCGCTGTGCGATGAGCGTCTCAACTCGCGATCGTGACGTCGTTAAGGCATTGAACGACAAACGTGCCTGTTCCTCAGCCTCGTTGCGGGCTTTCCTTAAGCTTTGATGTGATTGATTAACCCTGGAAAAAGCTTCCCGTTCGCGGGCTATGTCGCCACCGCCGCGAAACAGATTGTAACGCATGACCAGTAAGGCTTCCGCCTGAACATCGCTGCCGACGATACCATCGATCTGTCTGTTGGCGGCAGCGCCTAGTTCCAGATCAAAGCGAGGATAGTAGGCTGCACGTGAGCCTTTGAGTTCGGCCTTGGCGATATCGATATCGGCCTTTGCAATCCGAACTGTCGGGCTGCTCATCGCGGCTTTTGCCGCTGCGGTTTCAGGGCCCTCGGGCAAGGCGAAAAGAGGGGGAGGCATGTTCTCGAGCTCACGGGCCTGATTCCCTGTCACACGCACATATCTGGCCTTGGCGTCCCGCAGATTGCCGATGGATGTCGCAAGGATATTGCCGGCGGCGGCCAATCGCGCCTCGGTTTGGCGGACATCGGCAATTGAGCCTCCGCCTTGTTGCTCGCCTTGGCGAACCCGACCCATAATGTCTTGGTGAGCGAGTAGGTTTTCTCGAGCTTGATCGATCAAAATCTGATTACGCAGCACGTCAAGGTGAGCCTCGATAGCATCGAGAGCGATAAATTCAGCGGTCTCGTCGACGCGATAAGCCGCTGAGTCTGTTCTTGCTAGCTGCCGTTCGACTTCACTCGTTGTCGCATAGCCGTCGAATAACATCTGCGTCAATGTCAGCTGGGATTCCATCCTGACCAAGGTCGATGAAGCATCGCCGCCTGCAGCCCTGGTTGCCCGACCGCGTGTCGCCAGGCTATTGGTATATTGCGGCCCTGCAGCAGCTCTCAAGTCGACGGAGGGAAGATAAAGGGCACGTGCCTGACGAAGCTCTTGATCGATGGCCCGCCTATCAGCCTGAACAACGCCAACATCCGGATTCGTTTCAAGTGCCATGAAAATACTGTCTTCAAGGCTTGTGGCTGACAGGAGGCTAGGCGTTGTGAGCAACAGGCTGGTAAAGGCGGCAACTGAAAAGCAACCTTTGGTAGAAAACTTGGCTGGCCAAGTGAGCTGCATAAGCGTCTCTCGCGATTGCTTGGATTGCAAAAAAACCATAACGTTAGATTTCCATTCGGATCGTAAATAGATATAACAGGAAAGATCGTCAATTGTTTCGCTGCAACAGGTTAGTTATTTTTACATGGGTGTATTCATGGAATGTTTTTAAATAAGTAAAAATTTTATCTAACACAGATAGGATTTTTCGAAAAAATACCCTGCTAATTTTATTTGTTTTTGATAATTATATTTTTAATTTTGTCTGCAAACGACGATTTTTTTACTATTGATTAAAGAATTTGATATAATCATCAGATGGACTGTAGCCTGTATATGGAAAAACTTTTAGTTGATTTTTTGATGAAAGAGACCTGGCCCCAGCAATGTCGATGATGGATCATGACGGATCTGAAGTGTTGGACGTCCAAGGGGTAGGTGAGGATCTCGAAGGCGTTGGGGTGGCTGATCGATCATGGAAGCAGCCACGAAATACAGCTTATGATCAGGATCCACTGCTCGCTTCTCTCGTCGAACTCTCGGCCTTTTTGGGCTATCCACATTCGCGTGACGCCCTGATTGCTGGTCTGCCTCTGGAAGAAGAGGGCCTTACGCCAGCCCTTGCCGTTCGATCCCTTGAGCGGGCCGGCTTTGTCGCATCCTTGAGCCGCCGCAAGGTCGACGAGATTCCAACGCCGACATTGCCTTGTGTTTTGTTGCTCGACAATAAAGAGGCTTGTCTCCTGATAGAACGGCGGGCTAACGGCAGACTTGTTGCCATGCTGCCGGAAACCGGGCGAGGCGAAATCGAGCTGGATGCAAAGGAGCTTTCGGCACGGCATACAGGCTATGTGATCTTTGCCAAGCAAGCATTTAGACCGGAACAATCGACGGCATCGACCGCCACTGAGCGCGCGACATCCTGGTTCTGGGGAACGATCAGGTCGGCATGGCCGATTTACGCCGAAGTGGTGTTGGCCGCTTTAATGATCAATCTGTTTGCACTTGCCAGCCCGCTCTTCGTCATGAATGTCTATGATCGCGTCGTACCTAATCAGGCCATAGAAACTCTTTGGGCTCTTGCGCTCGGCGTGGTGACGGTGTTCGTCTTTGATTTTCTTTTACGGATTCTGCGCGGTTATTTTGTCGACACGGCCGGAAAGGCCGCTGATATCAAACTCGCTTCGCGAATTTTTGAACAATCCCTTGGGATCAAGATGGCATCCCGGCCAGGGTCGGCCGGCGCTTTCGCCAATAATTTACGTGAATTCGAAACCCTGCGTGATTTCTTTACCTCAGCGACATTAGTGGCTGTCATTGACCTGCCTTTCGTCGTTCTTTTCGTTGCGATCGTTTGGTTCATCGGTGGCCCTATCGCGTTGGTGCCGGCGATTGCCATTCCGGCAGTGGTTGTCGTGGGATTGCTGGTCCAGCTGCCGCTGCGACGGATCACGCGTCAGACATTCAAGGAAGCGGCGCAAAAGCATGGCCTTCTGGTCGAAAGCATCAACGGCCTCGAGACCATCAAGGCGGCAGGTGCTGAAGGCCAAATCCAGCGGCGTTGGGAGCAATTCGTAGGCGCAACGGCGACATCCACAACCAAGGCTCGTTTCTTTGCTTCCTTCGGTGTTAATTTTGCGGCATTCGCACAGAATTTGACGACGGTTGGCATCGTTATCTTCGGTGTTCATCGTATTGGCGAGGGCCTGTTGACCGTTGGCGCTTTGGTGGCCTGCACGATCATTACGGGACGGGCGATGGCGCCCTTGGCACAAGTCGCGGGTATTCTGACCCGCTACCATCAGGCGCGTGCCGCATTCCGGGCTCTCACCACCGTCATGGAGATGCCGATCGAGCGTCCGGCGACTGCCCGCTTTCTCCATCGTTCCACTTTTCGAGGCGACATCGTCTTTAAAGGCGTGAACTTCGCCTATCCAGGCGAAAAGATTCAGGCGTTGGATGACGTCTCGTTTAAGATTACGGCTGGCGAACGGGTTGGCGTGATCGGTCGCGTGGGGTCAGGCAAGACAACGCTTGAGAAACTGTTGCTCGGTTTCTTCGAGCCAGACCAAGGGACGGTGCTGCTGGATGACATCGACCTTCGCCAGATCGATCCCTCCGATCTTCGTCGCAATATCGGCACGGTCCTTCAGGACATCATGCTGTTCGACGGGACGCTGCGCGACAATATCACGCTCGGCGGAACCTATGCCGACGACGGTATGGTTCTGAGAGCGGCGGATTTGGCCGGCGTCCAGAGCTTTGCGCATCGTCATCCGCTTGGTTTCGATGCTCATGTCGGTGAGCGTGGTGGGCAGCTGTCCGGTGGACAGCGTCAGGCCGTGGCCCTTGCGCGGGCCTTTTTGCATGACCCGCCTATCCTGCTGTTGGACGAGCCGACCAGTGCTATGGACAACAGTGCCGAAAATCGATTGAAGCAACAGCTTGGAAGTGTTCTTTCAAAGAAGACGCTACTGCTCATTACCCACCGCACCTCCCTCCTTTCCTTGGTCAATCGTCTCATTGTTATGGATGGCGGAAGGATTGTCGCCGATGGGCCGAAGGATGATGTCCTGAAGGCACTAGCCTCAGGACAGATCAAAGGGGCGGCATGAGGAAGAATAAGCTCATCAAAGCCGATGCGCCTTTTGTCCAAGGCGTCATCGGTGCTGACCTGCACTATCCCAGGCGTTTTGCCCATTTACTGCTGACAACCGTTGTCGCCTTCGTCATTCTTTTTTTTGCATGGGCCAGTTTTGCCACGCTTGATGAGGTGACACGTGGCGAAGGGCGGGTGATCCCATCAAGCCAGGTGCAGGTCGTGCAGAATCTCGAAGGTGGCATTGTTGCTGAGCTGATGATCGTGGAAGGGCAGATTGTCGAGCGAGGCGACATTCTGCTCAGGATTAACAATGTAAAGGCAGCCAGCGATTTCAAAGGAGCAAGGCAGCGTTATTTTGCGCTCTTGGGTTCAATCGCGCGTCTCAGGGCCGAGATCGGTGAGACTGGAATAGAGTTCCCAATCGAGTTGTTGAACGAGGCGAAACGCGTCGCGATCGATGAGACGGCGCTGTTCAATGCGAGGCAGGCCTCACTCGAATCGGAGCTTGAGATCCTGCGCAATCAAGCTAATCAGCGGGATCAGGAAGTCGCTGAGCTTGAGAACAAGCTGAAGCAGTTGGCGCGCTCGGCCAAACTTGCGGATGAGGAACTTGAGATTACCGCGCCGCTCGCTGCTAAGCGTGTCGTTTCCAAGGTGGATCTCCTCCGTCTGCAACGTCAGGTCAATGACCTGAAGGGAGAACTCGAGAGTTCGCGGCTATCATTGCCTCGCGTCAAGCTGGCGCAACGCGAAGCCCATCGGCGGATCGAAGAGCGTTTCTTAAGCTTTCGTGCGGAGGCGCAGCGAGAACTGAATACGGTTCAAACAGAAGCTGCATCTCTTGCTGAGCTTGTTGCTGCTGATGCGGACAGGGTTCACCGCACCGATGTTCGCTCGCCCGTCCGAGGCACGATCAAGAGCCTTCTTGTCAATACAGTTGGCGGTGTTGTCCAGCCAGGACAGGATTTGGTGGAAATCGTGCCCCTTGAAGATAATCTTTTGGTGGAAGCACGCATCAGGCCGGCTGATATCGCTTTCTTGCGTCCTCGTCAGGATGCTGTTGTCAAAGTCACCGCCTATGATTTCTCGATCTATGGCGGTCTCAATGCCGAAGTCGAGAATATCAGCGCTGACACCATCACCGATGATCGGGGCGAGAGCTTCTTTCGTGTTCGGGTGCGCACAAAAGACAACACCCTACGCAAAGCTGGCGAGGCATTGCCGATCATTCCCGGCATGACCACCCAGGTGGACGTTCTGACCGGTCAGAAAACGGTTCTTGATTATCTCCTGAAGCCCATTTTGCGTGTACGCGATCAGGCCTTGCGCGAACGGTAATTTTTCTTGACTGAATATGGTCACTATCTACGCCCATGCCTCATCCGAATGCAATGTTGCTGACCTATCGGCTGGCTCTGCGAGGCAGCAACTTGGCGCCGGCAAAGTTGGAAAATCTTCCCTAATGCAAAACGAGGCTTTGCAGGAAATGATCGAGGGCCAGATTGAAGGCGGCGGGTTGCTCGAGGTTGGCGAGGTGTCCAGCGCTAGGCAAGATTTCAAGGCTGGATGTTGGCATGGCCTCAGCCATTCTCATCATCGCATCCGGCGGCGTTAAGGGATCTTTTTCGCCCGCAATCAGCAGTGTCGGCGTTTCGATTTCGGCGAGACCCGCCATCTGATCGAAGCTCACCAGACAGTTGACTGCTGCGCGATAGCTGTTTTCAGAGAGAGCAGCCATGCTCAAAATTGCTTGTTCAAGGCCTTTCGGATCAGGCTGGTCGCCGATCAGCTCTTTAATGATCCTCGGAGCGAGCTCGGTGAGAGAAGCGCCTCGATCGAGCGCGCCAAGCCGCTGTTCAATGAAGCGTTGCCGCCAAGCGTCATCAATCTCGCTTTTGGCGTGCTGACCGAAGGCGGTGCTGGTCGCCACCAAGGTGAGTGAACCCAGTCGATCCGAATGCTTCCTGGCAAAAGCCTGGGCGATGACGCCGCCCAATGAGCGGCCAACCAAATGCGCCCGCTTGATCGAGAGGCGGTCGAAAAGGGTTTCAACGGCATCGACGAGCGCATCGATCGTCATCTCTTTCAAAGGTGCGGAATCGCCATAGCCCGGCATGTCCCAGGCGATTGCCCGATATCGGGGTGAGAAGAAGTCGAGTTGTGGCCGCCATTGTTCGGCATCGCCACCGACCCCATGTAGGAAAATCACAGCAGCGCCTTCGTCTCCGGCGATCTGAAAGGCTATCCAATGGCTCAACTTCTTTTCCTTTTCTAGCGCATCATGAGGATTGGCTGTCGATCACCGTCGATCGGCGCCAGTCTCGCTCGCTGGTTGCCAGGCCGATGAGAATGATGACAAGCGCAAGGAGGCTGGTCCATCTCGGCTGCTCCCCAAACAACACCACCCCGATAACAACCGCCCAAACAGGAATCAGATAGTTAAGAAAGGCAACGAAACTTGGTCCGGCGAGGGTGATCAGCTGATAGAACACAACAGGGGCCAGCGCACTCGCCATCATGGCAAGAGCGATGGCGGCCGCCAAGGCCTGACCCGACGCATTGGTGATCTGTAGTGGAAGGGCCGCTGCGCCCAACGGCACCATCAACGCCGCGCCAACAATCATGGTGCCGGCTGCGGCTGTAATAGGGTCGAAAGTCGGACGATGGCGGGCGATTATGGCATTGGCGGCGTAGCAGAAGGCAGCAAATAGCGTGGCAAGTTCGGCTAAGAGCACCGTGCCTTGACCATTAAGTTCCAAGAGCGCTTCCGGGCCGATCAAGACAATGAGGCCCGCCAAGCCGATGAAGCATCCAGCCAGCTTATAACGGTTAAGCTGTTCTCCAGCAACGAACAGATGGGCGAGTAGCAATGTCGAAAGCGGCATAACGGACATCAAAATACCTGCAAGGCCGCTGTCGATAGTCAATTGGGCCCGGGTGATCAGCCAGAAAGGTAAGCAATTACCCGCAATGGCCAAGGCTAGACTGAAAAGCCAAAATCGAGCCGATCGAGGCAGCCTTTGCCCACGTAACCAGACGATCAAGGTCAGGACGATGGCCGCCAAAATAAGCCGGCCGGTGACCAAAGCCATTGGCGTGAACGATGTGATCGCAATTTCGGTTAGGCCGAAAGCGCTGCCCCACAAGACGACGATGACAAAAAGAAGAAGCCAATGCTTGATCGGACGTTGTCGGGTCATTGCGAGGCGTTGTTGTTCCATTAAGATGCTGTGCTGGTCTAGCTGGGATCAAGAGGCAAATGGAGTAAGGATATTTCATCGTTGTTCATGCATCGGATGACAAGAGTAATCATGTTAGGAAGGTGGCCTCTTTCGGGTAAAATAACCGCGATTTGAGTGTGGATCCGGGGGTGATGTCGCGTCGATGGCTCTTCGTGCTGCGGTCTCATAAAAAAACAGGGAGGTCGATTAGTGAACCAACAGACCATTCTTGCGCAATTGAGTGATGGTGTGGCGACCATCACGCTAAATCGACCGGAAAAGCTGAATGCATTTAACGAAACTATGCATGGCGAGCTCACTCAATTGCTCGATCGTATTGAGCTGGATCGCGCTATTCGTGCCGTTCTCCTGACGGGGGCTGGACGTGGTTTTTGCGCCGGGCAGGATTTGAATGATCGTATCGGTTTAGAAAAGCCTGATCTCGGTGATGGGCTGGATCGCCTATACAACCCTCTGATACGGCGCTTGCGCAAGCTCGAGCGGCCGGTCGTCTGCGCCGTCAATGGCGTTGCTGCGGGAGCCGGCGCGAATCTTGCGCTCGCTTGCGATATCGTGATCGCTGCGCGTTCGGCGAGCTTCATTCAGGCTTTCGTCAAGCTTGGCCTGGTGCCAGATGCTGGGGGGTCATTCATGCTACCAAGACTGGTGGGCTCTGCGCGGGCAATGGGTATGGCCATGCTCGGTGAGAAGATCGGCGCGGAAAAGGCCGCCGATTGGGGGCTCATCTGGGATGTCGTGGATGATGATCAACTAATGAACGTGGCTGGAACACTGGCGCTGCATCTGGCAAGGCAGCCTACCCTCGGGTTAGGGTTCATCAAGCGCGCGATGAATGCCTCGGCCTCGAACGATCTTGATCAGCAATTGGATCTGGAACGCGATCTGCAGCGTGAGGCCGGGATGACCGAGGATTATCGTGAGGGTGTTAGCGCCTTTCTCGAGCGGCGGCCCGCTTGTTTCAAGGGGCGCTAAGCAAAACCCGTTTCAAGGACCTTCTTGGATGGCGAAGAATCATGCCTGATATTGACACCCAAGCCCTCGCGGAAGCGGTTAAGGATGCCATGTACGGCTGTGACGATGCCTCCCGGGGGCTTGGTATCCAGGTCGACGCGATTAGCCCGGGTTGTTCACGCTGTTCCATGACCGTACGGCAGGACATGATCAACGGTCATAATTCCTGCCATGGCGGCTTTATCTTTACCCTTGCCGATAGCGCCTTCGCTTTTGCCTGTAATGCCGGCAATCGAGCGACCGTGGCACTCGCGGCTCAGATCACCTTCATCGCGCCAGCTCGCTTAGGTGATGTACTGATCGCTACCGCTAGTGAAGAAAGCCGCACACGACGCACAGGGGTCTATGACGTCAAGATCGCCACCGATGATGGGCGCGACATCGCCCTTTTTCGCGGCAACTCTTACGAGACCAAGACTTCCGTTATCTAGTGGAGTGTCCGCGTCATTTGTGGCCCACCGCAATAGCCAGGATTGACGAGATGCGTCCAAGTTTTCGACGTTCGCAACGGATGTACTCGTTGAAGGCACGCTGTTAGAGCTTCCCCGTTGCAAGGCCACGCAACGCCAGCCCACCTCTCCACTGAGCCACTCACTGGATTACACGATATGGGGCGGTCGGGCCGATCGACTTCGGAAAATGCCGATTCTATCGCGATTGGCGACGCCAGCGATCGATCGCGCGGAGAAGAAAGGCATCGTCAGTTTCCTGCTGCCAGCTTTCCGAAAAGGAGGGGTTATGGCTTGCTGGGCGCCGGTCGGCATCAAGATCGTTAAACCTGATATGAACCGGCACGGTAACACCATCCCCAACGACCACGGCTTCCTGCGTGTTGAGGGAAGGGAGACTATCGACCAGCCAACGAGAGTTTTCCGAAAGGGCTCTACCGACGAAGGCTTGATCATGTTCGTTGCTAAGCCGAAGAGCGAATACCGTATTGCATTGCGCAAGTGAATTCAGCGCGAGTTCTGATGGTCGCTGGCTGACGAGACAAAGGGTGACGCCATATTTTCGCCCCTCTTTGGCAATGCGCGAGATCACGCGTTTGGTCGGTGCGAAGCCGACGCCAGCCTCTTCGGGGACGTAACGATGGGCCTCCTCGCAGACCAGTAGAACAGGCGGTGCTTTCCCACGCTCGCTCCAGACTGCGAGCTCGAAGGTCAGACGGAAGAGGGTTGAGACGACAACATCGACGATCTCTGATGGTAGACCTGAGATGTCGATGATGGTGAGTGGTTTCCCCTTAGTGGGAATGCGCAGCATTTGCGCCAGAATTTGCTCCATATTGTCCTTGACCGTAAGACTTTGGAACATGAAGGCGTAACGTTTGTCGGCGCGAAGATTCTCGATCTTGTTGATCAGGCCAAGATAGCGCGAAGCGCCATCCGCCTTGTTCAACATACCCATGCCATCTTTGAGTTTGGTCACCAGATCGGACAGGCGGTAGGGCACAGGCGTATCCACGGTGATCTGACTATCGCCGTCGGTATCGCCTGCGAAGAGGCGTTTGGCGTGAATGATCGCGTCTTTGAGCAAGGCGCTCTGTGCGTCTTGATAATCCTTGGACGTATCACCAAGCAGGATATGGGAAATTTCTTCGAAGTTCAGGAGCCAGTAAGGTAGCTGCAGATTGCCGGGATTGAGAAGCTCAGCATGATCATGGAATGCCGGGCCGTATTCATTGTGAGGGTCGAGCAGAACGATATGACCGAGCGGATGCTGCTTGAGAATGGATTGCAGGATGACGGTGACAGCGCAAGACTTTCCTGACCCGGTGGTACCGAGGACGGCGAAATGCTTGCCCAGCAGGTTGTCAGTAAGCGCGAAGGCAGGAACCTTGGGGTTGTGGCGAAGCTGGCCGATATGGACATTCGACGTTTTGGGGCGCGCATAGATCGTCGCAATGTCCTGTTGGGTGACCGTGGTGATGGGCGCATCCAGCGGCGGATAGCTCGAAACCCCCCTCTGGAAACCGTCTTCACTATCGGCGATTTCGCCTAGGACCTGGATTTCGAACACTGTGCGCTCGGATAGCGTAGCGCCGGCTTGCTGTTCCCGTTGCAGGCTGTTGACGATCCCAAAAACCCGGGACCGGGGACCAAGCATCGAGACCAACGTTCCCATACGGGCTGCCTTTGATGCTTCTCCGCCGGTGCCATCGAACAATGCCCCCCAGACGACCGAACCACGGATCGATACAACACGACCGATCGTGACGGCGACATCGTCGAAGCCGTCGACCACATCCATGCCGTGTTCGTTCTCCCTCTGATGGGCGTTCTGGCTATCGGTAACGCCTACAGTCCGGTCAGGCGTCTGGGTCACCGGGTCAACATCGATCGCATTTGGGGGCGCTATGGCAGGGACTTCAGGATGGAGCAGCGAGCTCTTGAGATTTGCACCATTCGGTTTTGGGGTAGCCTTCCAACCATCACTTGTATCTAACGACGACGATGTCGTGGGTGGTGCCGCAGACGTTGTGCTGTCATCCTCCTCCAATTCGGCGCGAAGGCGTTCGGTATGAGCTGTTCGCTTCAAGGGGCCATCTTGTTGGGCTTCATCGTCCGGAGCATGGCGATCATCTGAAGGCGAAGGTAGCGGAAGAGGAGACAGGTTTGTTTGCTCGAGTGGTTGGCTGTCGACTCGTGACTGAGCGAGCAACGCTTCCGCCTCCACTAAACGCTTGGGAGAGGCGTTATCCGAGGCGGCACTGTTGACCTCTCGGCGAGAGGATGGCCGCAGGCGACGTGCTAGTCTGAAGGTCCCATCCGGTTGGTCTGTCACAGGATCGTGGTCAGGGACGGGGATTAGTGCGCGGGCTTGGGTGGTTGATGTTTCCCAGTGGCGCTTAACATGATCACCTGGGGATGTCTTCTCCTCAGGGCCGTTATCCTGCCATCCATCCAAGTCGGACGTCTTGATCAAGCTGCCGTCCGGACGTTTGGCAAAGCCGAAGCGTTTGATATCGCGAAGCGCTTCCATGGGATCGTTGGTCGGTGTCGGCCCCTCCTCGCTCAATGCCCGGACGGCCGACGAGGTATCTATCTGATGCCGTTGCTCCTCATCCTTTTCAGCACGTCTCTTGCCAAAAGCACCTGAGAAAGGATTAAGTCGCATATCTTGCCGTCCCTATGATCGGTTCTGGGAGCAAGTTTAACGATCAAAGGTTCACTTAGGTTTAACGCTTAACAAAAAATGCGCCTCATAGCCGAGGAGGATATCATTGATCTCAAAAGGCTCTACTGTTGCAGCTAGATGTCCGGGGGGAACCGACTTCCTGGCTCTCTGCACGACCCTCTACCTTTCAAAACGTCGACCAGGCGGAGGGTGTCAGCAGGAAGGCAGCGTGCTGAACCGGCGGACCCCTTGGTTAGGTCTTGTCTCGACGGCTTGACCGCCGGTTGCCGAGGAGCGGGCAGGCGATATTGGAGGTGTGTATGGACGATTTGACGGTTTACGGCTTCAATCATACGGCTTTTGTGGTGTCCGATTTGGATCGCACGGTCAGTTTTTTCAAAGAACTTCTCGGTTTCGAGCTGGCGTCCAGGGCGCCACGCGACGCCAAGGCCATCCAGGGAATGACAGGTCTTGATGGGGCTGACATCGAAGTTGCTTATCTCAGAGGTTTCGGCCAGTGGATCGAGCTCATCCGTTACAAGACGCCCTCCAACCGAGGGAAGGCCCTGCCCAAGATATTCCAGGATGGTGCCGGGCATATCGCGCTTGATGTTGCCGATATCGAGGCAGCCGTTGAGGCTAGCGCTGCTTATGGTCTAAAATCCGTCGGCGAGATCGTGACGATCGATCAAGGACCCAATCAGGGCCGAAGAGTGGTGTATTTGCAAAGCACGGATGGTCTCTCGGTCGAGTTTATCGAGGTGCCGATCTAAGGAAATGGATGACGTTGATGTCCGTCGCTGGTGCACGAGAGGTAGGTGATGAGAGATTTGATCGATCTGACCATGCCGATCTCGGATCACTTTCGCTGGCCCGTTGAGCGCCGTACTCTTGCCGAGCATTCCAGGGGTGATCTCTTCCAGGTGACCTGGCTCGGCTTTGCTGTCCATGGATTTACCCATATTGATAGCCCGAGGCATTTTTTTGCCGACGGCAAGACCACCGATGATCTCTCCCTTGAACAAACCGTGGGGACGGCGGCGGTCATCGATCTTTCATCGTTCGGCGCGAATGAAGAGATTACGCCTGAGATCATGTCAAAACAGGCAAATCATCTGGTCGACAATGACATTATCATCCTGAAGACTTGTTGGGGGCAGCAGCGGTCGGTGTCGACGCCTGAATTCTGGACGGACGCACCCTTTCTTGGCCGTTCGGCCGCAAGCTGGCTTCTTCAGCGAAAGCCTCGGGCCATTGCTTTTGACTTTCCCCAGGATTACTGCATCCGGCTCTTGTTGAAGGGCGAGGTGCGTCCGATCGAAGAACATGTCAGCCACGATATTTTGCTACGAAATGGCATCATTCTAATCGAATATCTCACCCATACTGAAGCGTTGACAGAACCACGCGTCAACTTTTGCTGTCTGCCCATGAAGGTGCCGGCAGCCGACGGCGCACCGGCAAGAGTCGTGGCCTGGCTGGATTGATGCTGATGACAAGGTGCTCGCAGCGTGGCACCACCACCAATTATACGGCCTATCCTCTAGAACTGGACGCTTTCATCGCTGTCGGAAGGGGCTTGTGTTGTTGGCAAAGATCTGCCGCAAGGAGCCCTGGCGGGGCTGATCGGTTGGCGCGCTGAGGTCGAAAATTTGCGGCTTCGTGAGCTGTAACCATTCTTAAGTCGTCGCTAGGCGGTTCAATCCACACCAGAATTAAAAAGTTGGATCATTTTTATGACGTTGTTACAATAAGTTACGATATTCTCCGTCATCAGTTCGATGGCGTTTGGACAACGAACAATCACCAGCATTGATGCGTAGCACCGTCGACGATCTAAGAGTTTTCCCGAGAAGGCGCGCTTGGACGGTGGTCCAGGTCGATCGCTGGAGCGCGCTCGCGCTCGTACTCGCCTCGCTGGTTGCGTTCCCGGTCATCGTAGTCTTCGCGAGCCTGCTCTTGCCCAATGTCGAGGTTTGGCAGCATCTCGCCTCGACCGTTCTTGTCGGCTACATCGTCCATACCTTGTCGCTTGCTGCCGGCGTTGCGATCGGCGTAACGATCCTTGGCGTCGGCACAGCCTGGCTCGTCACGATGTGCCGATTCCCCGGGCATCGCGTCTTTGAATGGGCCTTGCTGCTCCCTTTTGCCGTGCCGACCTACATCATCGGTTACACCTACACCGATCTTCTGCAATATGCCGGGCCGATTCAGAGCCTTTTGCGCGAGACCTTCGGCTGGACCCGGCAAGATTATTGGTTCCCCGAAATTCGCTCCTTGGGCGGCGCCACCCTTGTGATGACGCTGGTCCTTTATCCTTATGTCTATCTGCTTTCGCGCGCTGCCTTTTTGAGCCAGTCGAGTTGTCTCCTGGACGTCAGCCGCACGCTCGGCCGCAACCCCTGGCGGCACTTTATCGAGGTGGCTGTGCCCATGGCTCGCCCCGCGATTGTTGGAGGCGTGGCGCTGGCGTTGATGGAAACCATGGCGGATTTCGGGACCGTCCAGTATTTCGGCATCAATACCTTTACCGCTGGCATTTATCGCACTTGGTTTGCGCTCGGTGAGCCGATTGCGGCCGCTCAGCTAGCCGCGATGCTGATGGTGTTCGTCCTGACCATGCTTTGGATCGAGCGCCAAAGCCGATCAAGGGCGCGTTACGATCACACCACCGCGATGCGGCCGCTTACCTGCTATCGATTGAGCGCCGGCTGGAAACTACTGGCAAGTCTTGCCTGCCTTGGCCCGATCATCCTGGGCTTCATGCTGCCTGTACTGGTTTTGGCGCAGATGAGTTGGCAAGAGGGCCAAGGCGTCATCCAGACATCATTCCTGGAACTTGCCTGGAACAGCTTTTCCCTGGCCGCGATGGCATCCTTGCTGACCGTCGCCATGGCCGTGCTCGTGATCTACGGGGTTCGGCTTCGCCCGACCAAGCTTATGGTCGGTGCCTCCAGAATTGCAGCCCTTGGCTATGCTATTCCGGGCACCGTGATCGCGGTGGGTGTCCTCATCCCCTTCGCAAGCTTCGACAACGCATTGAATGGCTGGATGCAGGATCACTTCGGCATCAGTACCGGTCTTTTCCTGACCGGCACCATCACCGGCTTGATGTTTGCCTATATCGTCCGGTTCATGGCGGTCGCCATGAACAGTGTCGAAGCGGGCTTTGGCAAGATCAACCGCCATCTGGACGATGTGGCACGTACACTTGGTCAACGGCAAGGAGGGATGCTCTGCAAAGTCCATCTGCCGCTTCTTCGTGGCGCCTTACTGACCGGCATCGTGATCGTTTTCGTTGACGTTCTAAAGGAACTCCCGGCGACGTTGATCGTTCGACCGTTCAATGTCGAAACGCTTGCTGTTCGTGTCTATCAGTTCGCCTCCGACGAACGTCTGGCGGAGGCGGCGACACCGGCGCTTGCGATTGTTGCGGTCGGCCTTTTGCCCGTCATTTTACTGAGCCACGCTATTGCGAGGAGCCGTCCCCGCGACGATCGATGATGATGATCTCGAAAAACAGTCACCTTTCTTGTGCACATCATCTGTGCAGCGGCCTCACGCTCGTTCAAATGGCCGTCACTATCAGCTCTACTACTGGTAGCAAGGGTGCACCGACATTATGTTTTTGCCATGCTTGACCTCTCCTTGATTGGTGCTGCCACGGCATTTGCCGCTGGTATCATTTCGTTTCTGTCGCCTTGTGTCCTGCCGCTCGTGCCCGGCTATGTGTCCTTTGTAGCCGGCTCTTCGCTCGAGGATATGCGCGATGGGCAAGCCCCACGCTTGCCGACGATGCTGCTTGCAGCAACCTTCGTTGCCGGTTTCAGCGTTGTCTTCGTGTCTCTTGGCGCAAGTGCGACGTATCTCGGCAGTTTCCTACTGACCTACAAATATGAGCTGGGCATTGTCGCGGGCATCGTCGTCACACTCTTTGGCCTGCATATGCTGGGATTCACGCCGTTCAACCTGATGAACAGCGAGGCGCGTTTTCATCTGGACGTCCCGGGTGGGCGTGGGATGAGCGCTTTCCTGCTCGGTATCGCCTTTGCTTTTGGTTGGACACCATGCATCGGTCCGGTTCTAGGTGCGATCTTGACCCTGAGCGCCAGCACGGCCGATGTCTCCAAAGGGGCACTTTTGCTGGCGATTTACTCGATTGGTCTTGGTGTGCCTTTTCTGCTGGCGGCGATTTTTACAGGAACCCTGTTAAAACGGCTTCGCTCGCTCGGCAGTGCCGGGCGGCGTTTACAGCAGATGGCCGGAAGTCTGTTGATCGTCATGGGTATCTTAATGGTCACCGGGCAGCTTGAGATCATCGCCTTTTGGCTGATCGAAACCTTCCCAGCACTGTCACGCATCGGCTGAAATTGTCACAAACATTAGAGTATTTGAATGATGACATCATTGACATGGGCTAAGGCTCATTCAAAAACCAATTTTCCTATGTTATTTGGAGAAATTCGCAAAAATAATCTATGTATAACGCTATAATGCGTTATAATACTCGTCTAAAACTTTGCTGCTTATTCGTTGATGGCTAACCGTCAGGATGAACGACATCGAAAGTCACGACAGGTTGTCGACTAGCTCCATGCCTTATTGAGACATCGCCTTATTCGGAGGCAGTAGGTATTTTGACTTGTTATGCAGGGCTGAGGCACTGGTTTGATGATTAAGGCAATGCTCTTTATCGATGGCGGTTGGCTCTATGCCAACATGGCCGAGCTTGGCAAAGCTGCTGGTAAAGCAGACTTTCAGGTGGATTTCGGGCGACTCCCGGGTGTGCTGGCGGAGGAGATTGGCCGGCAGACTGGGCTTCGGATCGACATTGTACGGAGCCATTATTTCGGTAGCTACGCCGAAAATTATGACCCCGTCGATGAAAATTCGGTCGAGCGCCGCAAGGCCTTTTTTGCTCGATTGCGTGAAGATCACAACTACGAGGTCGAAACTTTCCCCATCGACTATCGTGGACGGCGTTTGCGACGTCAGGATCGAGATGCCGATGACGGCTTCGCACCTAGGGAAAAATGCGTCGATGTTGCACTCGCCGTCACGCTCATGCGCTATGCGACGATGCCGGGGGCGATGGATGTCGCTATCATGGTACTCGGGGATCGCGATTTTGAGCCGTTGCTCCAGGAGGTGCGGCGTTTTGGCAAGCGAGTAGTGCTAGCAAGCGTTGATTCCGCCTGTGCTGCCGAGCTTGCCGATCCAGCTGATCCATCCCGTGTTCGTGATTTTGAAATCATTTGGTTGGATGATCTACTCACTAAGATCGATCGCTGGCGTGATCGGACTCGCACGCCTCGGCCAGATGATCGGATGGATGAGGAGTCGTCGGGGCGTCTGCTCCGGGGACGGGTGAAAAATATTATTGGCGATCGAGGATATGGATTTATCGCGGCAGAGGACCATGAAGACTACTTCTTCCACGCCAATGCTTTGGAATCGGGGTTGAATTTCGATGATATCCAGCCGGATCATGCTGTTGTCTTCGAGGTCAAGACCGGCCCGACGCCGTTCAGGGCGGGGGCTGCCCGGCTGGTCCGGGATGACGATTCGTCCGAACCCTATGATGGTGACGGGGCGGACCAGGTCGACGACGATGATGACCATCAAGAAGATGATGGACATGAAGAGCACGACGACCATCAAAACGTTGTCACCGTCGACAACGGCGATCGCCACCGTTGGTAAGCCGATGAGCGGCGCTTGAAGTGAAGCGCCAAAATGCCATATCTTCGAGCTAGAGACATAAGCCCGTGTTGTTGGTTAAGCTCGTAATGTTAACTTAGGAGGAAGAGGGGAACCCCATGGCTGATCCTCGCGTTGTTCAAGGTCAGGTCGCCGTCGATAGGATCGACGAAGGTCTGCGCAGCTACATGCTGTCCGTTTATAATTATATGGGGCTCGGTCTGGCGTTGACCGGCGTCGTCGCCTATGTCGCGGCACAGTCGCCGACATTGATGGCCTATATCCATGGAACACCACTAAAGTGGGTGCTGTTCGCTGCTGTGATTGGCATTGCTTGGTTCGGCGCGCCGCGTATCCCGCAGATGAGTGTGGCGGCTGCTCAGCTGACGTTTTGGGCCTTCGCTACCGTGTTCGGCCTGATGCTCTCTTATGTTTTCCTGCTCTACACCGGTGCTAGCATCGCCCGCGTGTTCTTCATGACGGCGGGGACCTTCGGCGCCATGAGCTTGTACGGTTATACCACCAAGCGTGACATTTCAGGCTGGGGCTCGTTTCTGATCGTCGGTCTGCTGGCTGCGTTCGTTGCAAGCATTGTGAATATCTTCATCGGCAGCAGCGCGTTGCAGTTCGCGCTCAGTGTGATCGTTATCTTTATCGCGCTTGGTCTCACCGCCTACGACACCCAGCAGATTAAGGAAATGTATCACGAGCTGGATGGTTCGGATGTTATGGCGAAGAAGGCGATTGCTGGGGCTTTGCACCTCTATCTCGACTTTATCCTTATCTTCCAGAACCTTCTCTATCTCTTCGGCGTCCTCGAAGAATAGACATTTGCAGCCAAGCTTAGCGATCAAAGCCCGCAGGGTGGTTCCTGCGGGCTTTTTCGTGTTCTTGTCGCTCGTCTGCTTCGGCTGCCAGACGCCTGCGGAAACCCCTAAGAGTTTCGAGCCGGTCATCGTCACCGCCAAAGTAGAGAAGATCCCGCCGGGCACCGGATTAGACCAGCAACAGGTTGTCGTCGAAGCGGCCTTTGTTCTTAGCTCATCTCACCCGGATTTCGGCGGGCTCTCCGGGCTTTGGATAAGCGAGGACAGGCGTGACCTGATGGCCGTCAGCGATCGAGGGCATCTTTGGCGTGCCGAGCTTATCCATGACGACAATGGACAACTCCTGGGCGTCGGTCAGTGGACAATATCCACCATCAGACAATCAGATGGTCGTGACTGGCGACGAACCTCCGATGCGGAGGCGCTTTCCGGTAGCGTCGATCAGGAACTGACCATCGCCTATGAGGGCAGCCATCAACTCTTGCGTCTTCCCGTAACTGATCTTCAGGCCGAGCCGAGGCGCTTGCCAGTCCCCGGCGGGTTGGGTGTGCCCAGCAATTCAGGCATCGAAACCTTGGCAACCATGGAGGATGGCCGTCTTCTCGCGATTGCCGAGCGGGTTGGAGCTTGGGGAGGTGTTGGGCTATCCGCCTGGCTGATTGGCGAGAATAAGATCGAGGATCTCGTTTACGTGCCGGCGTCGGGTTTCGCGCCGACCGGGGGCGACCGGCTCGATGATTGGCTCTATGTGGTCGAGCGCCGCTTTTCGCTACTCGGAGGCTTCCAAAGCAAGATCAAGGCGATCCCAACCAATCAAGTCCAGCCAGGCAGCCATATGGAAGGTCGTTTGCTCGCTGCCTTTCAATGGGGAGATCTCGGTGAGAATTTTGAAGGATTGGTCGCAAAAAAAGCGCCCGACGGACGGACGCTCCTTTATCTGATCGCCGACGACAATTTCAGCTTTCTTCAAGAAACCGTATTGCTTCAGCTATCACTGCCAAAGGCATCCACGCCCACCAACTGACGGGCGTCGAGAACGGTTAGGAAGCTGGCTGGTTACGCAGCGGCAGCGTCGGAGCGTACCAGGACGATCCGCTGCTTCAAACGGCGAAGATCGGAACTCAACGTCGTGTTCCTAGCCTTCAACAGGAACTCATCCAAACCGCCACGCTTTTCCACGGTGCGCAACGCGTGAGTGGTGACGCGAAGCCTGATCGTCTCGTTCAGCGCCTCGCTGTAAAAGCTCTGGTTATGCAGATTGGGCAAATAGCGCCGCCTGGTTCGATTATTGGCGTGGCTGACATTGTTGCCAGTAAGAACGCCCTTGCCCGTAAGGGCACACCGTCGTGCCATGGTCGATTTCCTCGAAAGACAATAGAAAACCGTCGCGCCGTCGCTGATCGACGCCGACAACCGCGCATACCTACGAGGCTGGGCGCCATTGGTCAAGACTTTTGGTGATTTCCGTTCCGGCCCTCTTCCCCC
>JBOEHJ010000033.1:7998-65213 GCA_050633905.1 Geminicoccales bacterium | reverse complement strand
GGGGGAAGAGGGCCGGAACGGATCAAAAGTTAGTTAGTGCTTTGCTCAGGCAACTTCATGCTGTGGACATTCCACTAGGCAAGGGGCATGGCAAGCGTTATCGAGGTTAGATGATGTTGTCGACTACCAAGCGAAATGTCGTCCTGCTCGCGGTCTGTCAGGCTCTGTTGGCAACTGGCAATGCGGTTGTCATCACCACCTCGGCACTGGCGGGGCAAATCCTGGCGCCCGAGGGCTTGGCGACAATGCCGCTGTTTCTCCAGTTCCTGGCCATTATGGCGACGGCCCTGCCGGCATCGTTTCTCATGAAGCGCATCGGAAGGCAGGCCGGTTTCTCCGTCGGTGCCTGTTTCGCCGTTGTGGCCGGTATAGCAGGCTGCATCGCCATTCTCTTTGGTTCGCTATGGCTGTTCTGTTTTGCCAGCATTTTCTACGGCGTTTTCATGGGCTTTGGCATGTATTACCGGTTTGCTGCTGCCGATGTAGCAGAACCGGCTTTTCGCCCGCGCGCGATCTCCTATGTGCTTGCAGGCGGCGTGGTCGCGGCGATCGCCGGGCCGGAACTAGCAAAAGCGACCTCTGAACTCTTGGCTCCGGCCCTGTTCGCGGGCTGCTTTATCGCCATCGCCATTTTAGGCGCCGTAACGCTCCTGGTCCTCGCTTTTGTCACCATCCCGCCGCCAGATGAGGCCGAGCGCAGCGGAACGGAACGGCCTTTAGGCGTGATCGTCAAACAACCGGCATTCTTGGTCGCCCTCGGTGGAGCGGCGATCGCTCAAGGTGCGATGGTGCTGGTCATGACCGCGACGCCGCTAGCGATGGCTTTTTGCGGCCACGACTTCAATGACACTGCCTTCGTGATCCAATGGCATGTGCTCGGCATGTTTGCGCCGAGTTTCTTCACCGGCCATCTGATCAGTCGTTTTGGCACGCTCAATATCATGACATCAGGTGCGATGCTCATCATCGCCTGTCTCGGCATCGCCCTTTCAGGTGTCGAGATCGCGCAATTCTGGCTGGCGCTGTTCTTGCTGGGTATCGGTTGGAATTTCATGTTCATCGGCGGCACCACGTTACTGACGACGACTTATGCACCTGCCGAGAAAGCCAAGGTTCAAGCCTTGAATGATCTTTTGACCTTCGCGGTAGCAGCCTTGGCCTCCCTGTCATCAGGTGTCCTGCATCATTTGATCGGATGGGAGGCGGTGAGTACCAGCATGATTCTGCCCGTCTTCTTGATGATAATTGCCATTCTCTGGCTAAGACATTATCAAGCCAAGGAGAGCGAATCGATGACCAGGCCTGCTTAGGGGGCCTGGATACTATCTGATGATCTGGAAGTATCCCGTCCTGTGCCCTGCGGTCGTTAGCAGACTGCTCGACTAGCTTTGGTTCTGAGTGCATTATCGTCAGGAGACAAGTCGCTCGAAGCTCGCGCCAAGCGAAGGCCGCCACCGGCACTCTTGGCCTCGTACATTGCAAGATCGGCATATTGAAGCAGGCTCTCGGCATCGGTGGCGTTGGCTGGATAAATCGCGATGCCGAAGCTGGCACGTAAGTCTATATAATCGTCATCGAGCTTGAGCGGCGTTTCGATGCGGCTTTGCATCTTCTCGGCAATGCGCACGGCAGCGGCAACCGATGTGAGATCTGGCAACACGATGGCAAACTCGTCACCGCCAAAACGGGCAACGGTGTCGGTGTCGCGAAGGCCGGTCCGCAACCGCCTCGCCAAGGCCTTCAAGACAAGATCGCCGACCCGGTGTCCGGCTCTATCGTTGATCTCCTTGAATTTGTCGAGATCAATAACGATGACTGCAAGGGGGCTGCCTGTTCGCGCCGAACGCGCCATCGCCTGCTGTAGCCGGTCCTGAAAAAGCAAGCGGTTGGGCAAATCGGTGAGGGGGTCATGTTGAGCGAGATGCAACATACGCGCTTCGACCTGCTTATGCTCGGTTATATCGGTCGATGTGCTGACGAAACCGCCGCCCGGCATGTCGCTGCGCTCAACAGCCAATGTTCGGCCATCGGCGCTGCTCTGTTGGAACTTCACCGGTGCTAAGGGCTCCGCCAACGCTTTAGAATCAAGAGAACCGCCCGCTAGCTTATCCATCCTATTCAGATCTTGTTCGAGAAACTCGCGGATATGCGTGCCCGGACGATAGAGATGAATGGGATAACCATGGAGCTCTCGATGCCGTGGGTTCCAGGTGATCAGCCGGTTCATATGATCGAAGACGGTAACACCTTGATTGACATGGTCGAAGGTTGCCTGAAGTTGCGACGACTTTTCCCGGAGCTGCCTGATCAGCTGATCATTGACCGCAATGAGATTGATCGAGGCGGTCATCGCCTGGGTCGTCGAACGGCCAAGAGCGATCAACCCGACCACATAGACCATGAGCATGGCCGTCATCAGCAGATGTGTGAAATCGCCGACGATGCTTAGGCGAAATGCAAAAGGTATTGCTATGCAAAGGATGAAGATGGTGAACGCCGTGAGATTGCCGGTCAGTACCACAAGTGAGCCACCGACCATGCCTGTTAGGATGAAGGGTAAAAAGGTTTGGGCGACGATCGAGCTAGGTGAATAGAAGAGAACGGCAGCGAGCCCCCAGGTCAAACCGGTCATGGCGACACCGATGGTAAACCGGCGTTTTGATCTGGCTAGGTTGTCAGGGGTCTGGTGCTGTCGCTGAAATTGGCGGTAGCCGGCGATGCGAAACCAGAGCGACGCCAACATCAATCCAAACCAGATCAGCAATGTCGATGGAGCAATGAAGGACCAGAACGCAGCCACCGTTCCCGAGGCGCAAATCAGGTTAATCAAAAGACCCGCGGGAAGACGTGCAAACAACTTGCTTTGCAGGACAATCTGAGCATTGGATCTATCGTCTTGCGACACAGCGCCTCCAGGGCAGGATCTAACGGTATCTGTCGTTAAGGGCGAGTATGTCAGATCCGGAAAAACTTGAAAGTTTTATCATCAACAACAATGATAATTTAGCAAGATTTATTTTCATGTTATAATTCAATACATTAATCTCATAAGAACGGCTCGTTGGATCGTTTTAGATTTTTTGCTGCACTGCACAAAAAAACTCTTGAAGCGATGAAAGGGGATTGCTATATAGAAATTGTGCGTTGCAGCATTTCTGTAGGAGAGAGAAAACGATGTCCGCGAAGACCACTGCCAAGAATGCGCCGTTTCAAACTGTTGATGCCGACAAAGTTTTGGCCGCACAACAGCGTAATATCGATGCTTTCGCGAATGCGAGCCAGATTGTTGTCGATGGTGCCAAGGCTCTTGCCCAGCGCCAGAGCGAGATCGTTCAAGGTTCGGTCGATCAATGGATGGCTGCTAGCCAGAGCGCCTTCTCGATGAAACCCGGCGAGTTCGTGCCTGCTGATCAGATGAACAAGGCGAAGTCCGCTTATGAAAGCGCTGTCGCCAACAGCAAGGAAATCGCCGACATTGCGATGAAGGCCCAAAGTGAAGCCGCTTCCGTGCTCACCAAGGCTTTTATGGCGAATGTTGACGACATGAAGGCTTTCGGCAAAATCGGCTGAATGACAGGCGATCAGAGGCTCCAAGCCTCTGCAGCGTCTCACGTTCGAAGACAGCGGCCCATCGGGCCGCTGTTTTTCGTTCAATGAACCCATCTTGGCAGGTTGGCCCAATCTGGCCCAAAATTTTTGCTAAGCTTGGCACCAGGCATGCGTCACTCGATGAAACGAGCTTGGATCGGCGCCATGATTGACTTTCGGCCAGTATGAAAATGCCGGATTGATCCCGTTGACGCTGCAAATCGGGCTTCTTACATAACGGCGAGTTGCGTCACAACAGAGGTAAGCCGATCCGGTCCGCTCGATGATCACGGAACTCAGCGAACGCTCGAAGGCCATTTTTCGGCAAATCGTCGACGCTTATGTCGCGACCGGTGAGCCTGTGGGGTCACGGACAATTGCCCGGCTGCCTGAGCAAAATCTCTCGCCTGCCTCCATCCGCAATGTCATGGCCGATCTCGAAGAGCTCGGCTTTCTCTATGCGCCCCACACATCGGCCGGCCGCATCCCGACAGACCTCGGTCTCAGACTTTATGTCGACGGGCTGCTCGAGACCGGTCATGTTACCAGTGAGGATCGGGCGAAGATCGACAGCCAATGTATCGGTACCGGTCGAAGCGTCGAAGAGGCTCTCGGTGATGCCGGTGCAGCTCTCTCCGGCCTCTCGCGCTATGCAGGATTGGTGCTCGCGCCGAAGAGCGAGCGACCGTTCAAACAGGTGGAATTCGTGGCACTTGGACCTGGCCGCGCCTTGGTCGTGGTGGTGAGCGACAATGGGATGGTCGAAAATCGCGTCATCAATCTCCCTGTCGACGTCGATGTCTCGGCGCTGAATGAAGCTGGCAACTACCTCACCGCACGGCTGGGTGGCCGTTCGCTGGTGGAGGCGGCGGAGACCATCGAGCAGGAGATGACCGCCGAACAGGGCGAGCTCGATAGTTTAACCAAACGTGTTGTGCAGGCCGGCCTTGCTACCTGGGCAGGCGACGTCGATCGCGACGAGGGTGTCCTGATCGTCCGTGGGCAGGCCAATCTGCTGGACGATATTACCAACCTCACCGATCTCGAACGCATCCGTGCGCTCTTTGATTTGCTGGAGACCAAGCGCACGCTTTTGCGTTTGATCGACTTGGTTCGAAATGCCGATGGTTTGCAAATTTTCATCGGGGCGGAGAACAAATTGTTTGGCATGAGCGGTTGCTCCATGGTCGTAGCCCCTTATGGTACCGGGGATCTGGATGCGGAAACCGGTCATCAGGTGGTCGGCGCGCTGGGCGTGATTGGTCCGACCCGCATGAACTATGCTCGCATCATCCCCATGGTCGATTACACCGCCCGGGTGGTCTCGCGCCTCCTGGGACATCCTGAAAAATGAGTTGACGATATGACCCAGAACCAACCTCATCACCAAGAAGAGACTCCCGAGCCTGAGGAGGCGGTCTCTGGCGCCGAGCCCATCGAGGACGCTGAGACGACCGATGAAGATGCCGCCTTGGCAGCCGATGAGACGACGGAAGCCTTGGCCGAGCTCGAAGCGGAACTCGGTGAGACCAAGGACCGCATGCTGCGCGCGATGGCCGAGACAGAAAACCTGCGCCGCCGTGCGACGCGTGATACCGAAGAAGCACGCAAATACGCCGTCACCGGATTTGCCCGAGAGCTTCTGGAGGTCTCGGATAATCTTGCCCGTGCCCTCGAAAGCGTTCCGGAGGAGGCTCGGGACGATGATCACGTGAAGCCGCTGATGGAAGGTATCGAGCTGACCCAGCGTTCCCTTGCCGCTTGTTTCGAGCGTCAGAAAATCGTCAAGGTCGCGCCCGAGCCTGGGGAGAAATTCGACCATAATCTCCATCAGGCGATGTTCGAGACCGAGACCGAGGATCAAGCACCAGGATCTATCATGCAGGTGATGCAGCCGGGTTATAAGATTGCGGACCGTCTCTTGCGGCCAGCGATGGTTGGCGTCGCAAAGAAATCGTCAGTGCCCGCAGCAACGGCGGATGATGAGACGGATGCCTCACCCGGTCAGCGTTTCGATACCAGCGCCTGAGATCACCGCTTTCGCATCGCTCCCAATCGAGCGACGGCCAAATTCGGGCTTGTCGATCCAAGCGAACGATTCGTGCAAGAGCCGCCGTTTCTTGTTGCAGCGCCGTCTTTTCCGAATCCTTGGAGAGACAAGGAAACGCGCCGATTTGGCGATCAAAGCTGGTTGACAGACCCGCCGCCGTCGCTTAATCGGCGTTTATCTTGACCCGAGAGCATTGTGCTCGGGCATTTTTTTGCTTTTTTGCGAGACATGAGATGCAAGACGACATCAAGAAGGTCGTGCTGGCCTATTCCGGTGGGCTCGATACGTCGGTGATCCTCCGGTGGCTGCAGGATCAATATAAGTGTGACGTGGTCACCTTCACTGCTGACGTCGGTCAGGGCGAAGAACTAGAGCCTGCCCGCGCCAAGGCCGAGATGATGGGTGCCACTGACATCTATATCGAGGATCTTCGCGAAGAGTTCGTCGCCGACTACGTCTTTCCCATGTTCCGCGCAAATGCCGTCTATGAGGGCACCTATCTGCTGGGCACGTCGATTGCACGCCCGCTAATCGCCAAGCGCTTGGTCGAGATCGCCCATGAGACCGGTGCCGATGCCATCGCCCATGGCGCCACCGGCAAGGGCAATGACCAGGTCCGTTTCGAACTCGGTGCTTATGCTCTCGACCCCAAGATCAAGGTCATTGCTCCCTGGCGTGAGTGGGATCTGAATAGCAGGACCAAGCTGATCAGCTACGCCGAAAGCCGCCAAATTCCCATTCCGCGCGACAAGCATGGCGAGCCGCCCTATTCGACCGATGCCAATCTCCTGCACATCTCTTATGAAGGTAAGCTTCTCGAAGATCCATGGGTCGAGCCCGACCCTGAGATGTACACTTGGTCCGTGTCACCGGAAGACGCGCCGGATGTACCGACCACCATCGAGATCGGCTTCGAGCGCGGTGATCCGGTCGAGATCAATGGCGAAAGGCTCTCGCCTGCCGAGCTGCTGACGCGGCTCAACGACATCGCCGGCGCCAACGGCATCGGCCGCATCGACCTTGTCGAAAACCGTTTCGTTGGCATGAAGTCACGTGGCGTCTACGAGACCCCGGGCGGCACGGTCCTGTTGACCGCGCATCGCGCGATCGAAAGCATCACCCTAGATCGCGGTGCCTCGCATCAAAAAGACGAGCTGATGCCACGCTACGCTGAACTCATCTACAACGGTTTTTGGTTCAGCCCGGAGCGAAAAATGCTTCAGGCCGCGATCGACCAGAGCCAGCTGAAGGTCACGGGCCATGTGCGTATGAAGCTCTATAAGGGCAATGTCCTCGTCACAGGCCGCAAGGCACCAGGCTCCCTCTACAGCGAAGCACTTGCCACCTTCGAAGAAGACGACATCTACGACCAGCGCGACGCCCAGGGCTTCATCAAGTTGAACGCCCTTCGCCTGCGCGCCCTTGTCGGTCAATCCGGCGAATGACCCGACACGGGCCGGCTTGAGCGGCGCCGCGCCGCGGCGTTGACTGGACCTTGGGTTTTAATGGGGCTGCACGCGCATCTGGTTGCTATCCAAACAGGGTACGCTTGAGACCTTGGGTGCATACCGTCCATCCCGACGATAACCGTCCGAGTCAATGAGGTGGCCACGCCACTGATCAGGCTGGCTTTTTCCTGGCAAAGGCCCAGCGATCGTCCTGGATGAATTCGTCATAACCAGGGTGATCTTTGACCAGGAGATCCCAGACTTTCAGCACCTGTTGGGTTCCCCGCTCTTCAGCGGTCATGCGTGCGAGGTAGTCTGGTGGCTTCTTCCCGGGCTCGATGAGTCGTTGGTAATCAAAGGTGAGATCGTCGAACAAGATCCAGCCGCCTGGCTTCAAGACCTTATCAACTAGGAAGAATCCGAAGCCGGTGTCGTTCCAGGTATGTGCTGCATCGATATAGCAAAAGTCGAATACTGGTCGGGGCTGTTGTTCCAGCATTCGCATCAATCGCCAATTAAACGAGCGGGGTTCGAAGATGGGCGTCACCCAAGAGGTCAGGTCGAGAGTGCCTAGAACCTGGTGAATATTCGGTGATCGATCGACGGAGTGTTTTTGATCGATCGTCGTCAGATGCCCTTCGCTCATATCGCGCAGAATGGCGGCGAAAAATGCGCTGCTCTTTCCGTGAAAAAAACCGAGTTCGAGACAATTTGTCAGGCGGTGTTCTTTGAGAAAGCGATCCAGAATTTCCGCCTGTTCGAGATTCATATAGAGGAGATCGGGAAATCGTTCCTCAACCTCATGAATGCCAGCCATCTGTCCCCCTCAATCGATGTCATGACAGATGATGCTGCCATTCCCCGTTTGATCATTCATTAACAGCCGAGCGCGCTGTTTACTCAACGCCTTTCCCGACATTCCTAGCTTCTCACATATCAGGCGCGCTCAAAGCCCCGGGCGACATCCCAATCCGTGACGGTGCGGTCGCTGACCGATTGTTCCCACCTTGCCGCATGAACATAGTGATCGATGACATCATCGCCAAACGCGTTGCGTAGCATCGCCGACCCATCGAGGGCCTGGGTCGCGTCGCGCAACGTCGTCGGGATTTCCCTGACATCGCCACCCTGATAGGCATCGCCCACGAACTCGGGCTCCAGCTCACGTCGGTTTTCGATGCCGTCCATACCGGCAGCGAGCAGCGCTGCCATGGCAAGATACGGATTGAGATCGGCGCCGCCGACCCGGCATTCGACCCGTACCGATGAGCTGTTAGCACCACAGACTCGATAACCCGCCGTTCGATTATCCATGGACCAGATCGCCTTGGTTGGCGCGAAGGTGCCGGCAGCGAAGCGTTTGTAGGAATTGATATAGGGGGCGAGGAAATAAGTGATCTCGCTCGCATGGTGGAGAAGGCCAGCCATGTAATGGCGCATGGTCTGTGACATTCCATGCTCAGCCCGTTTATCGAAAAAAATCGGGTTGCCGTTTAGATCCCGCAGCGATTGGTGGATATGCGAGGAGCTGCCGGCGGCCTTTGTGTTCCATTTTGCCATGAAGGTCAGTGCTCGCCCCTTGGACCAGGCAATTTCCTTGCAGGCATTCTTGATCAGCGCGTGACGATCAGCCATGGCAAGAGCTTCTGCATAACGCACATTGATTTCTTCCTGCCCCGCATCCGCTTCGCCCTTGGAATTTTCGACCGGGATATCGGCCCCCTCCAGACCGTTCCTGATCGCGCGCATCACATCCTCCTCCTTGGTGGTTTGGAAGATGTGATAGTCCTCATTGTAGGGGCTGATCGACGTTGGGGCGGAAAGGTTCCGGTCCCTTAACTCTTCGAAGCTTTCCCGGAAGAGGAAAAACTCCAGCTCGGAAGCCATGAAGGCCCTCATCCCCAATGCTTCAAGCCGTTGGGTTTGTTGTTTGAGAATGGCGCGAGGTGAATGGGGAACGTCTTCGTGGGTATGGTGATCTTGAACATCGCAGATTACCAATGCCGTCGCTTCGAGCCAGGGAATGCGGCGCAGCGTGCTGAGATCGGGTTTCATGACGTAATCGCCATAGCCTGTTCCCCAGCTGGTCGCCTTGAAACCCTCGACGGTCTCCATTTCCATGTCGGTGGCGAGCAGGTAGTTGCAGCTATGGGTTTCCTTGTAAGCGCTGTCGATGAAGAAATTGGCGTGAAAACGCTTGCCCATCAAGCGTCCCTGCATGTCGACTTGGACGGCCAGCACCGTGTCGATGCCGCCGGCGGCAACGGCTTGTTTTAATTCGTCAAAGCTAAGCGCACCTGCCATCTGCCCAATCCCGCTGAAAAGTCAAAAATCAACACCAACCTGCTCGCCTGGCGCGATGAAGCGTTACCAGACAGGACATCGCAAAGCTATGATCCTCGATTCGCCAACGCCTTCTCACGCCGCCGCACCAGACGACTTGCCGAGTTGCTTCAAAGCCTGGTTCACCATCCGGGCAAGACCGTCACCAAGTCGAGCCTGACTCGCCGGGTTCAGGATGAGGTCGTTGCGGATCTCGATCATGATATTCAAGAGCCCGCGAGGCAGGGCATGTCGCTGCAATGTATGGGTGACACCATCTTCAGGACCGTAGGGCTCGTTTCGGCGGGCGGCGGGCATGTCCGTGTTCTGTTCGTGAGAGAGAGCCAGCATCATGTTCGCCAAGCGCTGATCGGCATCATGCAGCAAGCCAAGCTCGACCGAGCGTTTCTTGCCGTGGAAGATAGGTGTGAAGGAATGGATCGTCACGATGGCGGGCAACTTTCCGGTGGCTGCCGCAAGGTCGAGGTGATCGGCAATCGCTTGATGGAAAGGCGCGTAGAGCGCTTCGGTTCGCAAGTCGCGATCCGCAGCCGACAAGTTATGATTGCCGGGAATATCAAAGATCTCACTCCTGGCCGGCATGGCGCTTTCGGCGTCCGGCGGGCGATTACAGTCGTAGACCAGGCGCGAAAAACGCTGAAGGATGAGAGACGCATCAAGAGCTTTTGCCATGTGACGGGCTACCGGTTCTGCTCCCGGATCGAACGCAACGTGACTTTGCCTCGCCTCTGCATCGAGGCCTAGATCATGGAGGACCGACGGAATACGGTTGGAAGCATGCTCACAGACCAACAGAATACGGGCGTTACCATCCGGGTTGACCACCTCGACCGGTGGGCCGTCTTCAAGGCCGAGAAGAGGCGGGTTACCATCGACTGCCCGAAGCTCGGCACTGCCATGTCTTGACGTCCGCATCACCATGATACGACTTGCTTTCTCATTAGTTTCTCAGGATCGAACGAGACGAATACATCGACCGAGGCCGCAAGGCCAGCCATCCGTCTCTAACTAAAGCATCAAGGCCTGGCGACGATAGCTAACCCAAGCGCTGGTAGGGCTGGGTTTTGACCCAGTGCTTGGCGATCTCGGTTCGGGTGGTGATCCAGATTCTCTCGTGGTTTTGCACATAGTCAAGAAAACGCGCCAGGGCTGCTGCGCGGCCAGGGCGCCCGACCAGGCGGCAATGGAGGCCAATCGACATCATTTTGGGGACCTCGGCTCCCTCGGCGTAGAGCATGTCGAAGGCGTCCTTCAAATAGGTAAAAAAACCGTCGCCATCGGAAAAGCCATTCAGCACGCCATATTTCATATCGTTGTTATCGAGCGTATAGGGGATGACCAGATGGGGTTTGCCGCCGACCAGCTCCCAATAAGGTAGATCGTCGGCATAACTATCCGAATCGTACAAAAAACCACCTTCTTCGACCACCAGGCGACGGGTATTCGGGCTGTTGCGTCCCGTGTACCAGCCGAGCGGGCGTGATCCGGTTGTGCGCTCGATGGCCTGGATGGCGAGGCGCATCTGTTCGCGCTCCTCATCTTCGGGCATGGTCTGATAGTCGATCCAGCGATAGCCATGAGAGGCAATTTCAAAACCCGCTTCTACCATGGCTTTGGCAGCATCGGGATGACGTTCGAGTGCCATGCCCACGCCGTAAATTGTGAGGGTCAGGCCACGTTCCATGAAGAGGCGCCTGACCCGCCAGAAGCCAGCGCGCGAACCGTATTCGTAGACCGATTCGATGTTCATGTTGCGCTGACCGATGAGCGGCGGGCTGCCCGGCACTTCATGTAGATAGGCTTCGCTCTCGGGATCGCCGTGAAGGAGGCACATCTCCCCCCCTTCCTCGTAGTTCAAGACGAAGCTGACGGCGATCCGTGCTTTATCCGGCCAAGCCGCATAGGGCGGATTTTCGCCATAGCCGATGAGATTGCGCGGATAAGATGACATCAGGCGTTCTCCTGCATGGGCCGCTAAGACGAGGCTGATGATAAGAACACGAAGCCTGCCCTTCGATCCAGAGCATTTTCCGAGCACTGCAAACCAGCCCGTATCCTCTTCCGACCACCCGCAATGCCTTACCAGCACTGATGCTTATTGGGTGCGGGGGGCGATGATGTCTTGATGGTCAGGACAGATGTCTCGGGGAGGTTGACTAGGTGTTTATCCTAATACGATGAGAGATCTTAGCTTGTTCTCTTAAAAGATAAAAATACCCCAAATGGTTGAATTGATGAAATCGTTTGGTGAACAATTAAGGGTGAGTTTCTTCGATTCTAACGATTGTCTTCTAAACGCTGTGAAATTAATAATATTCGTTCGATTTGTAGGACGATTCGCTCTGCTCAGATGTCTCTGAATTGTGGCTAGAAGGTGTTTGATGGGTTTTCGTGTTAATTCATCGATCGCGTGATCCGTATCACATCGGCGTCTTGTTCTTTGGATAACTTTACGATCCAAGAGCTGCCCCGATGATCTTCGATAGGTTGGTGGAATGACATCGTTGGGTAAGCTGCACTATCATTGGGAAGGGTACGATGTTCGGATTGCATAGTGGTCGAAACGGTGTCGGTTCTGTTTTGATCCTCTCCGGTCTTGTTACTGCAATGCTAAGCGGCCCGGTGTCAGCAGACGGTTCGTCGGTGAAGAGCGAAAAAGGTTCCGGTATTTCCGAAAATGCCGTCGCATCCGACCATGTTGTTCCAACCGGCAAGGAACGCATGACAATCGTGATCAGCGATGATCGGCCCCCTGCCTTTGTCCAAGCCAAAGACGGTGCGGGTACAACTACCACCACCAAGCAAGTCTTCGGCAATGGCGATCTTCTCAGCATAAAACGTGATGTCGAGTTGGCGCAGCAAGGCGCAGCACCTGCCAATGGCGGTGATAATGTTCGATTGGCCCCGCCGACGGCGATCGATCTGCTTGGTCATCGTGATGAGCCTCAGGCGAAGACAGCGGTGGCGGTCCTGCCATCGGTTAGCCCACCCGTTCAAACCCCTGCCGCAAGACCTCAAAGCGGACGGATCGAGCAGGCACAGTTCGCGCCTGGTGCTCTCGGGGTGGCGAAATCGATCATGCCGCCGCGTACCGCCGAAGAGGCTGAGGTCGGCCAGGGCCAATCGCCCGTTTTTCTGCCCTCGCCGCGTAAGCCAGATGTACCGATGGGGGCCACACAGGAGGTTGCCCTCGTTCCCCATGTGGGTGAAGCGCCGAAAGCCGCTGCCTTGCGCCAAGCACCTTCGCCCGATAACCAGCAGGTCGAATTGGTCGAAACTCCCTCGGATCAAGCATTGAAGCTAAGCGCCGGTCGTGGCCAGCTGATAAGTCTTGGCACGGCCGTCACCGATATCTTCGTCGCCGATCCTAGCATCGCTGATGTCAAAGTCGTGTCACCGCAAAAGCTCTTCGTGCACGGCAATCAGTTAGGTCGTACCAATATTTTTGGGATTGGTTCTAATGGAGACGTTGTCTTCGGCCTCGATCTCCAGGTTGTTCCAGATGCGGACGTCGCACAGGCACAGCTCAAGGCGCTCTCCCCGAACGGTGACACTAACATCCAACTGGTGTCCGATCAGTTGGTGGCTGGAGGTACTGTCAACGATGTTGGTGAAGCGCTTCAGGTTGCAGCACTTTCGGACCAGTTGACGGCCACTGAAGGACCGACTGCCAATAACACCGTGATCAGCGGCTCGCAGCAAGTGAACCTTCGTGTCCGTTTTGCCGAGGTGACCCGCGACGATGTCGTCAATCTGGGTGTCAACTGGAACGCGCTCGGCAATACAGGGGATTTCCTGATCGGGCTGTCCAACGGACCGGATGTTGGCGACGTTGCAAGTCTGGCTGGCAGTCTTGCTGGTGATTCCTCAACCAGTGGCGGCATCCCCGGTACAGGCGACATCAATGTCGAAGCCTTTATTGATGCCCTTCATCAAGAAGGCATTATCAGCCTTCTGGCAGAACCGAACCTGACGGCGATTAATGGTGAAACCGGCCATTTCCTTGCAGGTAGCGAGATCCCCATCCTGGTGCCGGGCGGTGGCGGCGACGGTACGACGACAATCGAATATAAACAGGTAGGTGTGTCACTCGAATATGTCCCGACATTGCTGCCCGGTAATCGGATCAACCTTAGGATTCGGCCGGAAGTCAGTTCGCCAAGTGCAGCGGGAGGCGTTGTGATCGACGGGTTTGCCATCCCTGCCTTTACGGTCAGGCGGACAGAGACCAGCGTCGAGCTTGCCAGTGGCCAGACCATGGCGCTTGCTGGCTTGTTCCAACGCGATGTCTCAACCGATGTCAACAAGTTTCCGGTCCTCGGCGATCTACCGATCTTGGGTAAGCTCTTTCGTTCCGAGCGCTATCAACGCTCCGAGACGGAGCTGGTTATCTTGATCACGCCTTATCTGGTCGAGCCGACCAACAATCCGAATATCGCTTTACCTAATGAGCGCATCGACGCGCAAAGAAAGCCACTTGCGCAACAGACCCAAAAGCGGCGTGCCGGTTTCATCGTTAACTGACTGGATAATTTGATGCTAATGATTACCAATGAACGCAGCAAGCCTGCGGCAGCCGCTCGTTCCATAGCTCTCACGATCGGTCTTGGCGTCCTTGCTGGCTGCACCTCGGAACTGCCGACGAAGCGGGCAGGCACCGACCAGTTTCTGGTGGAACCTATTCGTCTGACGCATCAGGTGACCTTCGCAAGCGGTACGAGCGAGATAAATCCGAATGCACCTGATGAGCTCGCCGCCTTTCTCGACGAGGTTGATCCAGACCAAAATGCCGAGCTATTCTTGGACGCGAATGGGCCGTTGAGCGATGAGCGTCTCGACGCCGTTGCCGCGATGCTCAATCATCTCGGCCGAACATCCTCGGGCATGGGCGGGGCTGCTTCGAGTGAGATCGGAGTGACGGTGACCCTAGCGGATGACATCCTATTGCCGGCCTCTTGCATGGACAGCGATCAATGGCCGACCGAGACGTTACCGCCGGCGAGCTGCACTAGTGGCCTTACGCTGGTGCGTATGGTCGAGGACCCCGATGACCTGCTTCGCGGTCGTAAGCTTGGCCCGGCATCGGGAGCAGGGGCCGCCGCGGCTGCCGCCCGTCATTTGGAGAGAACGGCACCGGCTGCTGCCCAAGAGGTGCCGGCCGCAGCCGAGGGTGGGCCGCAGCCGCTCTTGCCAAGTTCGCCGACGACGCAGGACGTCAGTTACTAAGCGGCGAGCGACCGAACAATTAGGAGCATTTCCTGGGGAGACCGATCCAGCCCAAGCTCGCTTCCACCCACCCGAATCGATGCAATCCTATGGTGGTGCGATGGTGAGCAGACAGGCTCCGAGTGATTGGAAATGTTGTCGGTCGTCGTCGTATCTGGCCTTCTAAACTTGGGCTTATCCTATCAATCACGGTGATATCGGTGGAAACCAAATGACGTGGCCGCGCCACTAAGCGGCAGTTTTGCCATCATATTTGGTCGTTCCCTTCAGCGCCTGATCAAGATCCGCGATGATATCGTCCGCCGTTTCCAGCCCGATCGAAAGTCTGATCACATCCGGACCAGCACCTGCGGCTTTGGCCTGGGCTTCGTCAAGCTGGCGATGGGTAGTGGAGGCGGGGTGAATGATCAGCGACCGGGTGTCGCCGATATTGGCGAGGTGGGAAAGCAGCTCGCAGTTCTCAACGACCTTTACTCCGGTATCGAAGCCGCCGTTGACCCCAAACGTGAAGACTGCGCCCGTCCCTTCCGGCATGTAGCGTTTGGCGGCTTCGTGATGGGGCGAGGAGGGGAGCCCAGGATAAGACACCCAGGCCACGGCAGGATGGGCTTCCAGGAACTCGGCGACCAACTGGGCATTGTCGGCGTGGCGGCGCATGCGCAAGGGCAAGGTCTCGATGCCGGTCAAAATCAAGAAGGCATTGAACGGTGAGAGGCTCGGTCCCAGATCTCGCAGGCCTATCGCCTTGCAGCGTATCGCAAAGCCGAAATCACCGAAGGTCTCTGCAAACTTAACGCCATGATAGGCCTTGGTCGGTTCGGTCATCAGAGGAAATTTGTCGTTCTGGTACCAATCGAAAGTGCCGCCATCGACGATGATCCCGCCGATCGAATTGCCATGCCCGCCGAGATATTTGGTCATCGAATGCACGATGATATCGACACCATGTTTGAAGGGATTGCAAAGGAGCGGCGAGGGCATCGTGTTGTCACAGATCAACGGCACGCCGGCCTTCTTTGCAACAGCCGCAATACCCTCGATATCGGCAATCACTCCATCGGGGTTGGATGCGCTCTCGATAAAAATCGCCCGCGTTTCATTTGTGACAAGAGTATCGAAGCTCGACGGGTCTGTTGGGTCGGCGAAACGCACATGCCAGTCGAATTGCGGGAAGGTCTCGTTGAACTGCGTGATCGAGCCACCATAAAGTCTTTCTGAGGCGATGATCTCGTTGCCCGGCTTCATCAGGTTGAGAAAGGCGATGAACTGGGCCGCATGGCCACTCGATGTCGCGCAGGCCGCCGTGCCACCTTCGAGTGCTGCAACCCTTTCTTCCAGCACCGAGACAGTGGGGTTGGTCAGCCTGGAATAGATGTTGCCGAACTGCTGCAGATTGAAGAGCGAGGCCGCATGGTCGACATCGTCGAACACGAAGGAGGTCGTCTGGTAAATCGGTGTGGCCCTAGCACCTGTCGTTGGGTCCGGCTGTGAGCCCGCATGGATCGCCAGGGTCTCGAAGCCATAATCACCAGTCTCGTCGCTCATTCTACTTCCTTCGTTTCAAAACACCCTTGGGTCGCGTTAATTGGAGGGCCTGGCCTTTCCTGGCGGAAATAGTGCGCCGATTGACGCCGATCCAGCCGATTTCGCCGAACAACCTGCCATATTCGATCTTCGGACAGCGATCCATCACCACCTTGAGGCCGGCATCCTCGGCCGCTTTGGCGGCACCGTCATGGCGAACGCCCAACTGCATCCAGACGACCTTGGCGCCGACGCGGATCGCGTCTTCGACCACGGTCGGTGCTTCTTCAGAGCGCCGAAAGACCTGAACCATATCAGGCGCCTCCGCCAGATCTTCGAGGGAAGCGAGCGTCGTTTCGCCGAGTATGTCCAGCCCTTCATAGCGTGGATTGATCGGAGTAATTTTGTAACCTTTGTTCCGGAGATAAAGAGCCGAGAAGTAGGAGGGCCGCATATCGTTCGCGCTCAAGCCAACAGCTGCGATGGTCTTGACCTCGCGCAGAATTTTCTTGATTGCCCGGTCGTCATAATGAAGCGGCGGAGCCTGATCGACTTTATCTGTCAAGACAACCTCCTAACAATGTCAGCTTTTCCGCGGGTATCGGATTCGTTCGATTTTTCAAGCCCGAACCTGGACCCAAGTCAACTTCAGTCGTCGTTACGGCTTGTCATTGCGGCTCCAATCGGGGCTGCGTTTTTCCATGAAGGCTGCCAGGCCCTCCTCGAAATCCTTGCCGAGTGCGTTGTCGACGATCACCTCGGTGGTGAAGTCATAGGCATCGGCAAGACCCATTTCGAGCTGTTGATAGAAGGCACGCTTGCCGAGTGCGAGAACGTCTTTCGGCTTATCGAGGAGACGGCCAATCATGGCCTCGAACGCTTCTTCCAACTGATCAGGTGTTACGACTTGATTGACCAGGCCTTGCTGCAGCGCGTCCTCGGCTTCGATAAAATCACCGGTGAGCAGCATCTCCATCGATGCCTTCCGACCAAGATTACGCGATAGGGCGACCATGGGTGTCGAACAGAACAGGCCGTATTTCACTCCGGAGGTGGCGAAGCGCGAATCGGTGCTGGCAAGGGCGAGGTCACACGCGGCCACGAGTTGGCAACCGGCGGCAGTGGCAATACCGTCGACGAGTGCAATCACCGGCTGGGGAAGCTGGGTGAGGGTCAGCATCATCTTGCTGCATTGGCCGAAAAGGCCGAGAAGGGCGTCCCGGTTACGCTCGCCCGCCATTTCCTTGAGGTCGTGGCCTGCGCAAAAGGCTCTGCCTTTGCCGGTGATCGCCACGATCCGGATGTTGGGATCGTCCTTGATCTTGTCGAGCTCAGTTTGAAGGGCCGTCAGCAGCTCTTTTGAAAGTGCGTTGAAGGCATCGGGACGATTGAGCGTCAGGCCAGCGATACCATGGGCATCGTGGCGAAGAAGGACGGGACCGCGATCTTCCACCTCGGTTGTCTCATCATCCTCTTGCTCGAATTCGGTCGCTTGCTCCGTCATGATCCCCTCCTGTCATCCCCGATAACGATCGTTCATTGACCTATATAGGGATAGCAGAGGGGTAAGCGCAAATCGGGAATGCTGCATTCCTAAGGATGCTTCGCCATCATGTCGGTTGACGGAGTCTCCCGAAATCGGGGATCTGAGTTACTGGTGTCAGCCAAATCAAAACGCAGATTTAGGTTTTTTCTCCCGAAACCAGGATTCCACGATGCGGTTTTTTTGTGGGTGTCGCCTCTTTGTTTTTGGAGGCGACAAGGGCTACGGGCCTGGCGATCGTTGGCTAAGGTTGCTCGTCATCATCCGCCAGCGTGAGAAGTGCTTTTCTTGCCTCGACGATGTCTTTTGCCGTTTCCATTGCGCCACCTTTGACCGCCATTTGCTGCCGGGTGACCCGCATACGGCCGCCGAAATAAAAGGTGATGATGATGCTAAGCAAGGCCCAAAAGCCGCCCGGCATGATTTGGTATGCGCGCGTGATCTCCAAAGAGCGTATCGGCCGGTGGCAGGACGAAGAGGCCAAGCATGATCAGCGGTCTTGGCAGCCGGTTCAGGCCATCGGTGAAGCGATCCCATTTGGTCGATGTACGCTGGAATGTGAACTCGGTGGCGAACTGCTCGAGGGAGGCGAGGTCCTGTTCACCGAGATTGAGCCGCTCGACATGCTACCGTTCCGCCTCCTCTTTGGCATTGGTCTTGAAGACCTCCACAAGTTCCTTGGCCGGCCGAAAAAAACTGTTCAGCATCCCGAAGATGTTCATACCACCATGCCCTGGATGGCGCGATCGAACTCGGTGATCCTCTTCATCCTGCCTTTCAAAAAGACCCTTTGCGACGGATCCCGTTCGACGATGAGCTGGTGGAACATGCGGCGCTCTTCAGTCAGGACAGCAACCAGCCAAACGCTCATCGCATCCTCGGCAACGGCCGCCTAGCGCCTTGTCGCCGGGCCCAAGAGGCTATCGACGGCGAGATGGCCGAAACTTGCTGCATCAATTGGATCGCCCATCTTGATCCATGATTGACAGCGCTGTCGAACAGGAAGGCCCGAACCCTTTCAGGGAGGGTATCGAGGCGTGTTTCGAGATAATAAGCGCGCCGATCGATCTCTGAGGCAAGCTCGCGAGAGAGCTTGCGCGCATCATGCTTGTTCGTCTTGCGCCCGAGATAGCGGGTCAGTGTTCTCTGGATGATGCCGAAGTGCGTCGGTCCGCCGCGATCGGCCGGGTGATCGACAATGCCGCCTTCGCGACGAATGACGTCATCGATCATGGCGTCGATGCTCCTGGACATGCATAATCTCCGCTGGCTCAGAAACGGGGATGTTTTCCTCGACGCGATGGCTACCTGCATGCGGTTTTCTTTGCCTGGCGATGAAGGAAACTTTGACCAGGCATGTCTGTTCGAGATTTAATGAGATCAGAATATATTCCCATTGCAAAATCACCTTTGAAGCAAGTTCATTGACCCCACGTCGATAGCTTTGCAGAATCCGCGGCATAGAGTTCGCGACATGGAGAATGACAGGTTGGATACCATGACGATCAATGATGGAACGGACGCCAAGATCTATGCCGAAGAGTTCTTGGAGATTGCGCGGGAAGGTGTGCCGCTGGTCGGCCAGCTGGGGCTATCGATCGAAACCTTCGAGGCCGGTCGGGTCACAATGCGGCTTCCTTACAGCGATCTGATCAAGCGGCCGGGCGGCACGATCTCCGGGCCTGCTTTGATGGGGCTTGCTGACGTGACGCTCTACGGCGTGGTGATGTCGCTAATCGGGCGGGCAGAGCTTGCGGTGACTACCGATCTCACCTTCCATTTTCTCGCCAAGCCGAAACCTGCCCCGGTCATTGCAGAGGGGCGGATCTTGAAGCATGGCCGACGTCTTGCTGTCGGCGAGGTCATGATGTTTTCCGAAGGGGAAAACCAGCCGATCTGTCAGGCAACCGGCACTTATGCGATTCCGCCATCGATCGACTGATCTCGAGCCCTTTGGAATTTGTTTTGTCCAGCCCTCCGAGCTAACCGCGTCCCGGACATTGTCGGGTGATGGTTCAGGCGAGGGAGATGAACACGACGGATCAAACTCCAAGGGTCGAAATCCGGAGGCAAGCGTTGACTCCGCAGCGAATTCGGCTTAATTACTCGATCAGCGCTCGGATCGGCTCGATTCGGGCAGTTTCATGTTGGCTAGCTGACATTGAAAGCGTGCTGGATCGTTATTCGGCACCGTTTTTTTATGATGGCTTCAAACGAATATGGGTTTGGTTTCGATGAAGACCTATTCTGCCACGCCTAGTGACGTCGAGCGCGGCTGGTTTGTCGTGGACGCGGAAGGCCTGGTTCTCGGAAGGCTTGCTGTGATGGTGGCGGATCGTCTCCGTGGCAAGCATAAGCCGATGTACACGCCGAATATTGATTGCGGCGATCATATCGTCGTCGTCAATGCCGAGAAGATCGGCTTGACTGGCAACAAGCGTGCTCAAAAGACTTATTATCGTCACACTGGTTATCCTGGCGGTATCAAGAGCACGACGGCCGAGCAGACTTTGAGCGGCGCTCATCCGGAGAGGGTGATTGAGAAAGCCGTGCAGCGCATGCTGCCGAAAGGTGCTTTGGGCCGGCAGCAGCTCACCAAGCTGCATGTCTACAAAGGGGCTGAGCACCCTCATGGCGGCCAATCACCGGCCGCTCTGAACGTTGCCGAGTTCAACCGCAAAAACAGCATTAGAGACAACAGCGATGGCTGAAAATCCGACCCGTTCACTCTCCGACCTCAAAGATCTGGCCAAGGTATCAACACCGACGCCGCCGGCTGAAGCCGATTTGACGCCGGTGGAGCCTAAGATCGACGCTCAAGGTCGTGCCTATGCGACGGGACGCCGGAAGGAATCGGTGGCCCGTGTTTGGCTGAAGCCTGGCGCTGGCCGTATCACGGTGAACGGTCGGGATGTCGGAGTGTATTTTGCACGTCCGGTTCTGCGCATGATCATGAACCAGCCGTTCGAAGCTGCTGGCCGGGCCCAGCAGTTTGATGTGATGTGTACCGTTAACGGCGGCGGTTTGTCAGGTCAGGCTGGCGCGGTTCGCCATGGGATCAGCCGGGCGATGGTCGCTTTCGACCCCAGCTTGCGTCCTGCGTTGAAGTCAGGTGGTTTCCTCACCCGAGATTCGCGCCGGGTCGAGCGTAAGAAATATGGCCTCGCCAAAGCGCGTCGGAGCTTCCAGTTCTCCAAACGCTAGGCTTTCGCCGACAAAGACCGAAGAAAGCGGCGGCTGGCTTGTTCAGTCGCCGTTTTTTTTGTCAGAAGGGTTTTCCTTCCCAGATGTCGCCGGGGTCGCACAAACTCATCGAAACCGATCACACCTGTTGACGATCATTGAGCTTTAGGCCTTAGCGGTTACGAACATCTGCTGCTATGACCAAGCGTAGAGATCTACCAGAACCGTTCTTGACTAAAGAAGTTTGGGAGGCTCGCTACCTTACCCAACTCCTCCGGGAAAGCGCTCGCATCGGGCAACTGTTAGGTTGATTGGGCTGGTTCTTTGTAATCGACAGGTGTTCGGGAATTCGGTGACAGATGTGGCGGCACGGACCCCGTCGGATAATCACGTCTTAATTCATGATGCATAAAATAGGGGGCTTGGCCATGCGATCCTGGGAATCCGCCCGCCATATATGAAGGGCGAGGCTCGGATTCCCAAGATCGCATGGACGAAGTCACGACGTGTCGTCGTCGTGCGTTAAAATCTCGTTAACGGCAGAAAAAAGCAGTGGCCATGAGATCGTCACTGCCGTCTAGTGATCGGCGGTTTCTTTGCTCGGATCGAGAACAAAAAGCCGGCCGCAATAGGGGCACGCCACCCGATTACTGTCATCGATGGCGAGGAAGACGCGGGGATGCCCAAGTTGGCCGGCACCACCATCGCAGCTTACGTTCCGGCTTTCGACCTTGGTCGTTTCAACAATCTTGCTCATCGATAACCTCGTCTGATGCCCTTTTGCTCAGGGACAATGAAGCAATCGGAACTTAGAATAGGGATCGGCCGATTGACAAGCGTGACTTTGCCAAACCAACCTGCATTGCCGATGTTTAATTATATGATAAGGCAAGCTTAGAAAACTTAATCATGCCGATCGTGAAGACGTTGGTTTCGCATAGATCGGGACCGCCCTTGGCAAAGCAAAATTAGAGGAGCCATCGATGTTGCTGGTTTTTGGATCGCTCAATGCGGACATGTTGTTCAAGGTGGAGGATTTGCCGCGACCCGGCGAGACGGTTCTCTGCCCCAGTTACGAGTTGGCTGCCGGCGGTAAGGGCGCTAACCAGGCTGCTGCAGCGGCCAAAGCCGGAGCCGATGTGCGGATGGTTGGGCATCTCGGTGTCGACAGCTTTGGTGATTTTGCTCGAGATGTGATGACCAAAGCTGGTGTCGATTGCAGCGGGGTCGCTATTTCTAAGGCGGCGACAGCGATTGCTGTCATTGGTGTGGATCGGGCGGCGGAAAATCAGATCATTGTCGCAAGTGGCGCTAATTTGGAGACATCAGCCGACCAAATTCCGGATGGGGATTTGGAGGCGGGCGTCACCGTTCTTTGTCAAAACGAAATCAGGCCCGATGCCACCTTCTCGCTTCTCAAGCGGGCAAAATCCCTTGGGGCGCGGACGATGCTAAACCTTGCACCGGCGGCGGTGGTGTCTGAGGATGTTCTGAATGCGATCGATATCCTGGTGGTCAACGAGATCGAGGCGGCAATGGTGGCTGGGCTGGGTGGTCTGGGTGATGATGCGATGCCGGTCGCTGAGGATCTGAGCAGGCGTCATGATCTGACGGCGGTGATTACCCTCGGCGCGAAAGGCGCTATCGCAGCCGGCCAAAGCGGACGTTTCCGCGTCGGAAGTCTGCCCATCGATCCCATCGATACAACCGGTGCCGGTGATGCTTTCGTCGGCGTCCTGGCAGCAGCTTTCGATCAAGGGGATGAACTGGCAGTAGCCCTCAAGCAAGCCAGTGTCGGCGCCGGCCTCGCTTGTATGGGCATCGGTGCTCAGACGAGCCAGCCATCCAAAGAGGCTATCGTTGCCCGTTTGAGCGACGTCAGTTTGAGTAAAGGCTGATCGCTCAACCTTTACTCGTCCCGAAAAACCTTTTCCCGCCGCTCATGTCGCTCCTGAGCTTCGATGCTCAAGGTCGCGATTGGCCTCGCCTCCAAGCGTTGCAGACCGATCGGCTCCTGGCTCTCTTCGCAATAGCCATAAGAGCCATCGTTGATCCGTTCGATCGCTGCGGCAATCTTTGAAAGCAATTTGCGTTCGCGATCGCGCGCACGGAGCTGGAAACTGCGTTCCGTTTCGAACGACGCCCAATCGCTCATATCGGCCAGGCGATTGTCTTCTTCTTTGAGCTGACGCAACGTCTCGTTGGAGCCCCGCAAGATCTCCTCGCGCCAGCTCATCAGCTTGGCACGAAAATACTCCTGCTGTTGTTCATTCATGTAAGGTTCGTCCTCACTCGGACGATAATCCTCTGCAATGAGGTCCGACATGCGTCCTCCAAACGCCACAATTGATGCCGCTAGTCGACGAACGCTTCAAAGCTTCAAAAGACATGCCTTCGCCTCGGCACGTCTCCCTAACTCAGTGAAGCCGTCTGCGCAAGTCGATCCTGCATAGAATGAATTGATGAAGAAAAGGTAAACGAGACTTCCTTTCATCACGTTTATTGCAAAAAGCAACTTCCTGGCTAATTCAAATGGAAATGTTACGCTTTTTCGGTGTGCGTATTCGGCCCAATGGCGCCACAGATGGTGCAAGCTGGGTTCCGAGCAATCTTGATGCGGCGCAGATCGGCCTGCATCCCATCATACAGCAAGAGTGTTCCGGAAAGGCTTTCCCCAAGACCCAAAAGCTCCTTGATTACCTCCACGGCCTGGAGGCTTCCCATGACCCCGACGACCGGTCCCATCACGCCACCCTCAGCGCAGCTCGGGATCAGATCGGGAGGGGGGGTATCTGGGAAAACACAGCGGTAGCAGGGATGAGGTGCTCCAAGATGTGCCTTATAGGTCGAGAGCTGACCTTCCAGGCCCTGAACGGCGGCGCTGACCAGAGGCTTGTTGAGGGTGAGACATGTCTTATGAACAATGTCGCGTGTCGCAAAATTGTCGCTGCCATCGGCAACCAGATCATAAGGAGCCAAGAGCCTGGCAGCGTTGTCCAAATCAAGCCTCTCCTCATGGGCGACAAGATTGATCTCGGGATTGAGGGCCGAGGCTGTTCGTTGCGCACTGGTCGTTTTGGGCAATCCCACATGAGCCGTTGGATGAGCGATCTGCCGATGAAGGTTGCTCAAATCCACCTGGTCGTCGTCAACGATACCAATTTTACCGATGCCGGCAGCGGCCAAATATAAGAGCAGCGGCGAGCCCAAGCCTCCAGCACCGATGATGAGCACTTTTGCGCCCAGCAATTTGGCTTGGCCGACACCGCCAAGCTCGGGCAGCACGATATGGCGGGCGTAGCGCAGCATCTGTTGGTCGCTAAAGGTCATGATCGGTCGCCCATCTCAAATGGCTAGGAAGAACTTAACGGTTTTTTAAGGTTACCATTTTATGAAGAAAGCGTGAGGCCATGTCTCGCATCGGTGGGTAAAAAGCAAAAATGCCCCTTACCAGTGCATTGCTGTCGAAAGGCAAACCAAGTGGCTGAAAATCCCGATAAAGCGGTGGCGCTTCGTTACGATTCCGGAGGCGACGACCTTCCAAGAGTGGTCGCGAAAGGCCATGGGGCCATCGCTGAGCAGATCAAGGCTGTCGCTGAGGCTCATGGCGTCATCATCCGCCGTGATCGCGATTTGGTCGAGGTCTTGGACAGTCTCGAGATTAATGCACCGATCCCGGTGGCGGCGTTTGCTGCGGTTGCTGAAATTCTTGCTCACCTCTACCGGGTCAATGAGGCGATGGACAAGGACAAGTGAACCAGGAAGGCGCGATCGATATTCATCAGCTTAAGGCGGAGCTTGAGATGGTCTCCAACCGGCTTCGGCATGCCCGGCGAACGCTTGATCAACATGAGGATGGGTTCATCCAGGAAGTCTGCGTCAGGATGGATTATTGTGCTGTTCAGATTGCGCAAATGAAGCCGAACGATCGCGCCCTGATGCAATCTTCTCTGTTGGCGGCTCTCGATGAAGTCGATCAAACGATGAAGGCGTTCAATGACGAATTGGTGCGAAGTCGTCGCGAACTGGCATCAAGCAACCAAGGCCGTGCTGCGGGAGCGGCTTACCGGCGCGCACAAAACTCTGACAGATGATGGACCTCGTCTCGGATCACTCGCTTCGTTTCATTCTGGCCTTAGCGCTGGTTCTGGGGCTGGTTGCCTTCTTTGCCTGGCTCGCCAAGCGCTTCCGTTTCGGCTCATTCGTAGGGGCTGGTTCTAGCTCTGCGCGTTTACAGGTCGTTGAAAGCCTTGCTCTTGATCCGCGCCGGCGTCTCCTGATCATCCGACGCGATCAACAGGAGCATTTGCTGCTGCTGGGGCCTGAGACCGGGCTGGTCATCGAAACAGGCTTCTCAGGCTATTCGGAACAGGAGATCCCCCACCAGGCCGCCGATATAGGAAAACGGCAATGAGCAGCAGGTGGTCCATGGGACTTGGCGTATCACTTGGCGTTGTCTTCGTCTCGCCTGCCGTCGCACAAAGTTTGAATATCAATCTTGCTGAAGGCGTCAGCGTTACCAGCCAGTTAATTCAGCTGATCGCTTTGGTCACCGTCTTGAGCCTGGCGCCCTCGATTATCGTCATGGTCACCTCGTTCACGCGGATCGTCGTGGTTCTGTCTTTCTTGCGAACAGCCCTTGGCCTGCAGCAGACGCCACCTAATGCGGTGCTGGTTTCGCTTGCCCTCTTCGTCACCGGATTCATCATGGCGCCGACGCTTGAGCGGATTTATGCTGAGGCTCTTGTGCCGCTCTTGGATGAGCAAATCGACGAGGTCGTGGCCTTCGAGAGAGCGGCCATGCCGGTTCGGCATTTCATGCTCGAGCATGTTCGTGAGAAGGATCTCGAACTGTTCCTCGAACTCGCCGCAGCACCTGGCGGCGCCAACGGACCGCCCGTTCTCGACCATATGGATGAGACACCGCTTCGTTCGCTGGTTCCTGCTTTCATGATTAGTGAATTACGACGTGCGTTCGAGATCGGCTTTTTGATTTTTATCCCATTTTTGATCATCGACATGGTCGTCGCATCGGTCCTGATGTCGATGGGCATGATGATGTTGCCACCGGTCCTGATCTCTATGCCGTTCAAGCTGATCTTTTTCGTGCTGGTGGATGGTTGGTATCTGATCGTTGGATCGTTGGTCTCGAGTTACGGCGGCGCTGCCGGTCTTTAGCGGCACGACCACATCGGAAAATGACGTTGGTGTCGGGCGAGCGCTGTGTCACCGAACTCGTCTCCATCAATCAAATGATGTGGTCATACCACTGGATGAAGGGGTGCTCTGGATTGTCGACTGGCCGGGCTAGAAAACGCCGGCTGATTTCTCGATATCCTCCTGGATAGACGAGATGGCCGTTCTCATGCAGCAAGTTGTCCCGATGGCGGCGGTAATAGCTTGGCAGAGCCTGCCAGGGGAGATCGGGCCGTCGATGATGAGCGAAGTGAAGGTTATTGTTCAAGAAAAGGAGTGAGAAGAAACGACCGGCTTCGACAATGGCCGTTCGTTCGTAAGGCGTGTGAGCAGCCTTATGCTCGGCGAAGGATCGAACCAAGGTGAGGCTCGTGCCTGGTAGGACGAAAAAGAGCAGGTAGGCCGAGACTGGCATGCCGCAAATGCCTGTCGTCCATACCATAATCATGGCGACACCGATAATATGCCAAAGCCAGGGCCTAAGATGGCGCCGGTCACCGTATGATAGGGCTTTGGCTTCGCAACAAAGGAATTGGCCGATGGTGAGAAACGGCCCCAGAAGAAGTCGGCCAGGCAGCGTGTTGTGCCAGATCAGGGCTTTTTGCGCGATGTAAGGCAAGGCTGCCCAGGATTGGTGATCGACATAAAACGATTCTGGATCTTGGTAGGGATCGGTGAGGATGTCGAAGTGGTGATGAGCCCTGTGGCTTTGCCGGTAGACGGGAAACGGCAGCCAGAGGTTTAGGGGAGGGCAGATCAGCAGGTTATTCAGCCATTCATGCTTGGACAAATGGCCGTGGATCGCTTCATGCTGGAACGAGCCATGCCAGGCAAGCAGTACCGCGCCGATCGGAAGTAACGCCCACCAGGGCAAGAACGCATGAAACCAAGTTGCAAGACCCCACCCAGCGTAGATCAGCGCCAAGCAGAGCCAGTTGGCCTTTTTCCACATGCATTTTCCAACGAAAGCGACATTGCCAGGCAAGTAACCGCCTTCTCTTCAAGGTGATCGCAATCTTAATATGACATGTATTGAATCTTAATTCTACTTTCGCGGTCTTTCCGCATTGTCCGATGCCAGTCGCCAAGATCACTGAACGCAAGACAGTTTTTGCATTTTTCTCATTTTAACATGTTGATTTAATTGATAAAATATTCGCTTCTCGTTGCCAATCTGCTCAGGGAGAGCTGTTGACAGGCTTTAGCCTTCGTTTACGCTGGATGCTAATGCGGAATAAAGCCGAATCCTTTCCACGGGCGCGACACAATGGAAGGGTAGCTTGAACTTGGGTAGATTTGGGAGACTGACTGGTGACGACTTCAGACGATCGGAAAACACATTCCTATGTTCCTAAACTGATCAGGCAGCTCGAAGAGCGAAAAGTCGATCGACGTGAATTTCTGCGGACGGCGACATTGCTGGGTGTAAGTTCGGCGACGGCTTATGGCATTGCCGGCAAAATCTTAGGCGACGGCATCGTCGAGCCTGCCTTGGCGCAGGATGCTGAGCCGAAGATGGGCGGTGTGTTGCGCGTTTCCATGTCGGTCCAGGAAATGACCGATCCCGCGACCTTCGACTGGGTGGAAAAATCGAATATCGCTCGTCATATCGGCGAGTTCCTGACTTATACGGGACCAGACAACGTCACCCGTCCTTATCTCGCCGAGCGTTGGGAAGCTTCGGATGATTTGACCTCCTGGACCTTCTATCTGCGTCAGGGTGTGAAGTGGAATAATGGTGACGACTTCAACGCCGACGACGTCGTCTTCAACTTTACCCGGTGGCTCGATCCGAAAACCGGATCATCCAACCAGGGGTTATTCTCAGCAATGACTGAAGAATATGACACTGGTGAAAAGGACGACGACGGCAATCCGAAAATGGGCATCAAAATGCGGGAAGGTGCGGTCGAGAAAGTCGACGACTACACCATTCGCGTCCATATGAACCAACCGGTGCTGGCTATGCCGGAAAATCTTTACAACTATCCCACCATGATCATGCATCGCGACTTCGAGAACAACGGTGCCAATCTCTCCCAATGGCCGGTCGGCACGGGACCTTATGCCCTTTCGGAGTTCGTTGTCGGCGAGAAGGCCGTGCTGAAGCGGCGTGACGATGAGTATTGGGGTAAGGATCTGGATGATCCGATCATCGGTGGACCCATCTATCTGGACGAGATCCACTATTTCGATCACGGTGCCGCCTCGACCGCGCAGATCGCAGCGGTGGCGTCCGATCAGGTGGACATGCATTACGAATTCGACATGTTGTCTTTGCCGGTTGCCCAGAGCATCCCCGATGCCACCATCTATGAAGCCGTGACAGCGCAGTGCGGTGTCATGCGCTTTCGCCAGTCGGAAAAGCCGTTCGACGATCAGCGCGTGCGCCGGGCGGTGCAGCTCTGCTGTGATGCGTCACGTTATCCGGAGCTGGTCTTTCAGGGGCGCAGTGCGGCTGGCGAACATCACCATGTCGCACCGATCCATCCCGAATATTTCGAGCTGCCTATACTGGAGCGCAATATCGAGGAGGCAAAGGCACTTCTGGCTGATGCCGGCTATCCCGATGGCATCGAGCTGTCGATCGATTGTGGCAATACCAATGGGCCCTGGCAGCAGCAGCATTGTGAAATTCTAAAGGAGCAATGTGCGGAAGCCGGCATAACGATCAATATCAATATCATGCCGGCCAACAATTACTGGGAACTTTGGGACAGTACGCCCTTTGGCATCACCGCCTGGACCCATCGCCCGCTTGGCACGATGGTGCTCTCACTCGGCTACCGTTCCGGCGTGCCCTGGAACGAGTTCGCTTATGCCAATCCCGAGTTCGACAAGGCGCTCGATGAGGCTGAGGCACTACTGGATGTCGAAGAGCGCAGAGCGGCCATGGAGAAGGTACAGCAGATCCTGCAGGACGATGCCGTGATGGTGCAATCAGCCTGGTTGCCAAAGTTCTATGTTGCCAAGAACAGGGTTAAGGGGCTGGCGGCTCACCCGACCCAATATCATCAGTTCCATCGTGTATGGATCGACGCCTGACCAACTAAGAAACGGCCCGGCACTCGCCGGGCCGTTTTCATAATAAGGAAGACCGAGCGTCATGTTGGTCCTCGCAGCCCGCCGATTCGGTTCCATGATCTTGATCATGGCCGTGATTTCCTTCGTCTTGTTCGTGATCTTCGAATCAGACAAGCTCGGCGTAGCCGGCAAGGTTCTAGGCCCGTATTCATCGACCGAGCAGCGCGAGCTCTGGCTGGAACAGAACGGCTACAATCGTAATTTCCTCCTGCGCTATAGCGAGTGGGCCACTAACGCGGTTCGCGGCGATTTCGGCCAATCCATCCGCTTCAAGACCCCAGTCTCCGAATTGCTTTGGCCGCGGCTTGCCAATACCGGTCTCCTGGCGCTCATGGTTTTCGCGATTATGATCCCGCTGTCTCTTTTTCTGGGCGTGATTGCGGGAATGCGGGAGGGCTCGGGTACGGATCGGGCAGTCTCGACCTTCTCGGTGCTGACGACATCAGTACCTGAATTCGCCTCCGCCACTTTCCTTGTGGCGTTTTTCGTCTTCTATCTCGGCTGGTTGCCCGGCACTTCATCGATGACCGGAGGCTTCTCCTGGGTCGAAATGATCCTGCCGGTCGCCGTCCTGGTCATTTACGGCTTTGGTTACACCGCGCGCATGACGCGCGCTTCCATGGCCGAGGTGATGACGTCGCAATATATCCGAACGGCCGTGCTCAAAGGCCTGCCGCGCCAGCGTGTGATTATGAAACACGCGCTTCGAAACGCGTTGATAGCTCCCTTCACCGTCATCATGCTGCAGCTAAACTGGCTGCTTTCTGGCGTGATCGTTGTCGAGGTTTTCTTTGCCTATAAGGGCTTCGGCGCGCTTCTTTATGAAGCCTCGACCTTCGGCGACATCTACTTGATCGAGGCCTGCGCCATGGTCGCGGTGTTTGTCGCGGTCTTTTCCCAGTTCATCTCGGATATTGGCTATACGCTGCTCAATCCGCGAATCCGGTTTTCCTAAGGGGTATAGCCATGAGCACGGTAACTGAAAACACCCCGAAAGCCCCGTCAGCGATAGGCCAGTTCTTTAAAGGGCTGGGCTTGATCCGGGAAAGCTGGATCGGGACAGTCGGCCTGATCATCCTCCTTTTCTGGGCGTTGATGGCCGTCCTGGCGCCTGTTCTGCCGCTGTTTGACCCAAATGCCCAGATCGCGCCAATGCAGCCGCTGATGGCAGCAGCACCCGATGGTGAAAGCACCTTTTGGCTTGGTACCGACTTCAAGGGCCGAGATATTCTCTCCCGTATCATCTGGGGCTCGCAGCGGGTACTGTTCTGGGCCTCGCTCGCGACCTTGGTCGCCTATATCGTCGGCATGGCGATGGGGGCGGCGGCCGGCTATCTCGGCGGCTGGTGGGACGAGATTATCTCGTTCTTCGGCAATGTTCTCCTCTCCTTTCCGGTGATGGTGCTCTACATCATCATCATCACCAAACTTGGCCCGAGCCCCTTCAACATCGTGATTGCCGTCACCTTCGCGTCTGCGCCAGGCATCATGCGGATTGTTCGTGGGCTCATCCTCGATATCCGTACCCGCGACTATGTCTTCGCCGCCCAGACCCGGGGCGAAAGTCCTTTTTATGTGATGCTGGTCGAGCTTCTACCCAACGCGCGAGGCCCGCTGATCGTCGATGCCTGTCTCAGGATGGGCTACACCATCATCGCCCTTGCCACCCTTGGTTTTCTGGGACTTGGCCTGCCACCCCCAGATCCCGACTGGGGTGCGATGATCGCCGAGAGCGTGCCGATGGGGGCCTTTGCCGGCCATGCCATGGTAATCCCGGCGATCGCCGTCTCCTCTCTGGTGCTCGGCTTCAATCTTCTGGCCGATGGCCTTCGTGAAATCAGCTTGAGGGACTAGGTGATGGCCAACGAAGCCACGAAGGAGCAAATACCGGTCCTGGAATGTAAGGATCTCTGCATTTCCTACTACACCCGGGCGGGCGAAATTCCCGCCGTCGTTGACTTCAACATGACGGTGATGCCTGGCGAGGCGGTTGGCATCGTCGGCGAGAGTGGTTGCGGAAAATCCACCGTGGCGTTGGCCGTCATGCAGTATATGGGCAAGAACGGTGCTGTCGTTGGCGGGGAGATCAAGTTCAAGGGTAGGGACATGACGGCGATGTCGGAGGAGGAGCTTCGGCAACTCCGCGGCTCCGAGATCGCGATGGTCTATCAAGAACCGATGGCGTCTTTGAACCCGTCGATGAAGATCGGCCGCCAGTTGATGGAAGTGCCGCTCTACCATGAAGACGGTTGCACAGAACAGGCGGCGCATGATCGTGCGCTGAAAATGCTGACCGACGTCAAGCTGCCGGATCCGCCGCGCATCATGGACAGCTATCCGCATCAGATCTCGGGCGGTCAGCAGCAGCGAGTCGTCATTGCCATGGCGCTCTTGTCCGAGCCGGCGCTTCTGCTCCTCGACGAACCGACAACAGCCCTCGACGTCACGGTGGAGGCCGGCATTGTCGAGTTGATTCGCGAGATCAGCGGCAGGTTTGGCACGTCGATGATCTATATTTCCCACAATCTCGGCCTCATTCTCGAGACCTGCGACAAGATCAATGTGATGTATTCCGGCGAGGCGGTCGAGTTTGGTGAGGTCAACGCGGTCTTCAACAAGATGCGCCATCCCTATACCCGTGGCCTGTTCAATTCGATCCCGTTGCCCGGTGCCGACAAATATGCGCGTCCATTGGTGCCAATCCGAGGTCAGCTGCCCCTTCCTCATGAACGTCCGCTGGGGTGCAATTTCGGTCCGCGTTGCGATTTTTTTGAGGCCGGTGTTTGTGATCAGGGACCGATCAAGATGGCGCCGGTGCCGGGCGCGCCCGGCCATGTCAGTCGATGCCTGAAGTTCGAAAACATCGATTGGGCAGCAGCGCCGGTGATGGCGGACGAGATCGAGAGCGCCGAGGCTGGTCCGGTGGTGCTTCGTGTCGAGAACATGAAAAAATACTATGAGATCCATGACAGCTCGCTCATGGCGATGATCAAAGGAAGCACGGTCAAGACGGTGAAGGCCAACGAACAACTGGACTTCGTTGCCCATGAGGCCGAGACGGTGGCGATCGTCGGCGAAAGCGGTTGTGGCAAATCGACCTTTGCCAAGGTACTGATGGGCTTGGAGACGGCAACGGAAGGCGAGGTTATTCTTGATAACCAGGACCTAGGTCAGGTCCCGGTGCAGGAGCGAAAGCCGCAGACTGTCGGCCATCTGCAGATGGTTTTCCAAAATCCCTTCGATACGTTGAACCCAAGCCATACCGTGGGCTCACAGATCAGCCGGGTGATCCGGAAGTTCGGGGTCGAGACGGATCCTGCGAAAGTCCGGGAAAAGGTTATGCATCTCCTGGATGTCGTGAAGCTGCCGAGGGATTTCTATCACCGAAGGCCTCGTCAGCTCTCAGGCGGCCAGAAACAGCGGGTCGGCATCGCCCGTGCCTTTGCCGGCAATCCAAGGGTGGTAGTTGCCGATGAGCCGGTCTCGGCGCTGGATGTGTCCGTGCAGGCGGCGGTCACTCAGCTCTTGATGGAAATTCAGAACGAAAACCGCACGACGCTGCTCTTCATCAGCCATGACCTCTCCTTGGTGCGCTATCTCGCCGATCGGGTGATCGTGATGTATCTTGGCACCATCGTCGAACAGGGCAGCACTGATGAGGTGTTCGCGCCGCCCTATCACCCCTATACTGAAGCGTTGTTGTCCGCCGTGCCTATCGCCGACACCTCGATCAAGAAAAAGCATATCGTGCTCGAAGGTGATATCCCGTCGGCTGTGAACCCGCCGCCAGGTTGCCCCTTTCAGACCCGCTGCCCACGAAAGATCGGAATAATCTGCGAGGAACAGGCGCCACCGACGCGTGAATTTGCGAACGGACACAAGCTTGCCTGTCATATCGAGGTTGCTGAGCTGGAAAAAATGGAGCCTGTGATCGAGACGCAAGGTGCTGTGACTGGCGCAGCGACTTAGAATTGACAAAACAAGTAAAAATCCAACATAGACCATATTATTTTTAATAAATATTGAGTGTCACTAAATAATTACACCAAAAATTTGGTTGAATTGTTTGAGTTTTTGAATGTTGTTTGCAAGAGATTTTGACGTTTTGATAGTATTGAAGTGGTTTGATGGCGGCTGGTGGGGCCAGCAGTTCGGACAGTGGCTCAAAATCAGGAGGATCAACAGCCTCCTCCTCATCGAAGTCAGACAAGGCCTCAGAGGCGAGTTGCAGCCAGGCGGATAAGCAAGCCAAGAACAACGGCAAGAAATCCGAAAGCAAGACCGAGCAGTGATCAGCCAATGCAACCTCCTCCTCACAGGCCAGTCTCAATGGTGGCGGATGCGCGCGCAGCAAAGCCGATATGCAGGCCAGGGTGGAGGCCTATCAGCGGCAGTTCGATCAAGCGGTGAGTGATCAGATTTCTAGTGTTGATCAAAAGCTCGCCGAAATTGATCAAAAGCTTGAAAAGGCGAAGCTCGGGGGTGCAGGCGGTGCTATGCACAGCATGGAGCTCCGAGCTGAAAAAAGCCAGTTGCTCCAGAAGCGTGCCGATCTTCAGAAAGTCGCTGATACCCCTGATGCCACCCTTGAGGCACTGAAAGCTCGACACGAACGTGAAAACAACGGCTGGACGGCCTCGGATGCTGGTCATCTCGCTTTTTGACATCCCAGGTGTCGTGCCTGGTTTGGGTAACTTAGCTGACGGCGCGAACGCCGCTTGGTATACGGCAGAGGGGCAAATCAGCCGATGACGTTGCAGGCGCGGCGAAGGGCCCCGATGCGCAGAGTGGGAAGGTGGAGACGCCGGATGCCGGGAAGGTGGAAGGGACGAAGCCGTCGTCAGCGGAGCACCGCCACGCGCAAAAAGAAGCAGCCCGTCAACGAGAAGTTAAAGCATGGCTGCAAAGCTATGTGTCTGGTCAAGATGTGACGTTGGACCCATGGCCAGCGGCGCTCTCGAATGACCGGCGATTGTCTTTCTTCCTCAAAGCAGTCCTGACGTTTGCCCAAGAGCTTACGCTTGAGCATCCAGATCCAACGCTGTGCGAAGTCAATTGGGATCGTAAGCTTCGCCTCTCTTGGCTTGCCCGCTTGGTCCAACTTGACGAAATCATTCGAAAAGACCTCGATGCAAACATCTCATTGCCACCCTTAGACCTCATAGCTGCATTAAAACCGGCGGATTATGCAGAATGTGAGCTCAATCGGCTGGAGAGCCTTTGGAAGAGCCCGGATGATGATCCGGAGGGGCAACTCGCACTGGCCGATAAAATGGTGAAAGTAGCTGAACAAGAGGACTTGGCGATGGTCTCGCCAGCACGCGTTTCGATGGTCTATGAGCGCCAAGGCGAACTCTTGATCGACTGACTTGGGCCAATTACAGAGGGGTGCGGAAGCGCTAAGACAGGCAGCGAACCTGCAATCCGATGTGGATGCCAAGGTACTCCTCAATGAGATGGCCGTTGAGGCTCTAGCAAAGCCGTAAGCCTCTTGGGGCTGGTTAGATTCAGCTAACCCGAATCCCGAACCAACCTGAACCCCACCAAAATATGCTTTAAGTCCGCGGGGCGGCCGTGCCGCGCCGCTGGCCGGCAGACGCCGCAGCCTTTGTCGTCCCAGCTCCCCCCCTTTACCAAGAATCTAGTATTGCCACTGCGGCTCGCGGTCCACTCGAAGACTTGGCCTGCTGCGTCCAGCATGTCGAAGGGACTGGCGCCATGGAGGTAGCTGCCGACGGGCTGGGTGTCGAAGGGGCCTTGGTCGTGACTGTTCAGGGCTTCGGCGTCCCACTCATTGCCCCAGGGGAAGGTAAATGAGCTGAGGCCGCGCGCGGCTTTTTCCCATTCGATCTCGGTTGGCAGTCGCCAGGTTTCGCCAGTGGTTTCGGAAAACCAAGCGGCATAGGCTTCGGCATCGTCGTGACTAACCAGGACTACCGGATGGTCTTCTCTATCCAGAGGAGGTCGACCCTCGACCCAGGCGTGGCGGCGGGTTCGTTCATAAGGGTGGACGAGGCCATAGGAATTCCAGGTTGCCTCATCGACGTCGGGAACCGCCCGGCCGGTGGCCGCGACGAAGGCAGCATAAGCCTCGTTGGTCACGGGCGTTTGCATGATCGAAAAGGCTGATGTTTCGACCTGCGCCATGTCTCGCTCGCGATCATACCAGCCCTGGTCGCGGGTTCGGCTATGGCCGTAGGCCGCCTCATCCAGGCGGTAAGCCATCTCACGCTCCTCCTGAGTGGAGCCCGCAAGAAAACCGCCCGCCGGTATCTCGACCGTGAAGGGCAACGCGACGATGGGCGCGATCGGCAAGGGTTTGACGATCGCCTTTGAAGGTGGCGCGCAGCCGAGCAACGGAGCCAGGATGGCGGTCAGGTAAAGAGGTCTGCAGCGCATGATGCTTTCAGGACGGTTTCGGGGTCAAGTTTTGAGCGGGTTGAAACGTCCCAACCCGCTGAACAGCCCTTCGATTTGGGCGCGAACCTTGCCGAATTGCATCACGTTGTCGATGCGCCGATCAAGGAAAGTCCAACTGTCGCGGAGGCCCACGGAATGATCTTCCAGCCAATAGAAAAAGGTCGTGGTCCAAACGGCCAAAAGGAGCCCGCGCTTGGTATAGTAGCTGGAATCGGTGGTCTGGTCGCCCGCCATGGTCCAGATCAGGTCCATGGAACGCCAAAGGGCGGTGCTGGCACCGACGGCATTGGTCGGTAGCAATCTTGCGGCAACGGCGCGGCGGATCGCTTCCCGGTGAGGCGAGAGCAGGCTAAGGCGCGTCTTCACCAATTTGGCGATACGCTCGCGGACACGCATCTTGTCCAGGCTCTGCTGATCGATACCGGCGACCAGTTGTCGGTCTGCCCAGACATCGAGATGAGCTAAGAGATCGTCGGCACCGCGTGGAAAAAGGCGCTTGGCCGTGCTGATATCCATGTTGATATCGGCAGCACCTTGAAACAATGCACGGCGGCTCCAGCCTTCGAAAGGAATATGAATCAGCGCTGCTTGCAGGAGCTGGTCTCGCTGCTGCTCGCGCCCGGGTTTTGACGGCTTTTGACGCTCAGGCCGTTCCGTCATCCTCAATCTCCCCATCGGCCTCGGCGTCGCTTTTCAACCGATCGACGACATGTTTGACCTCGGTTTCGAAGGTGAGGTGGGTCAGGTCATCCATACGCATGGTGTAGAGAACGCCATTGAGATGGTCGACTTCATGTTGAACCACGCGGGCATGCAATCCTTCGGCCTCCCGCTCGATCAGCTTGCCATTCGGTGAGTAGCCACGATAGCCGATACGCCGATGCCGCGGCACAAGGCCCTGTAGGCCTGGTATCGAGAGGCAGCCCTCGAAGCCCAATTCGAGCTCATCGCTGAGAGGCTCGATTTCCGGGTTGATCAGCGCAACCGGTGCGCGGGCTTCTTCAGCCTCCTCGCGATCGAACGCATCCAGAAACAGGATAAGGCGCAGCGATTGATAGACCTGAGGTGCAGCCAACCCAATGCCTTCAGCATCAGCCAAGGTCTCGGCCATATGACCGACCAGGCGTTGCACGCGCTCCGAGGTAGGATCGTCGATCGATAGAGCAGGATCGACCAGAACCGAGTGGCCCATACGGGCAATTTTAAGAATGGCCATGAGTAAGGTTTAGGCGCGTTCGGCGCTCATGCAAAGAGGGCGCTTGAACAAAAGGGTTTGTCTTATCAGCGTTATCTGTTAAGACAAAAGACAAGCGTTCGCTTCATGGCTTTGGAGCGAACCGTTTTTTGTGTTCTTACGACAGCAAAAAATACGGAGACATCTGCCCCGTGGAAGTTCAAGTTCGCGATAATAATGTCGATCAGGCGCTGCGTGCGCTGAAGAAGAAGATGCAGCGCGAAGGTTTGTATCGCGAAATGAGAATGCGTCGCCATTACGAGAAGCCCTCCGAGCGCCGTGCCCGCGAAAAGGCCGAGGCCATTCGTCGGTTCCGCAAGCTGCAGCGTAAGCGCAGGGAACGCGACGAGATCTAGTCTCGACGACGGTGTGCGGCTGATAGCGCGTCGCTCGTTATCTTGAGATGATTGAAGTCAACAAAGCGGTCTAGCCTATGGCTAGGGCGCTTTTTGTCGTTGTTCTGCTGTTTCACTTGTCGATGGGCGGTCAATGACGTGATCGATAACGTCATACGATTCTCGGCTCGTGGGTGACGGGAAAATTCACCGAATTGGCGATGAAGCACGCAGCACTCGCCTCTCGATGAATGGCCAGTGCTTCTTGAGGTTCACCCTTGGCCAAGGACACCCCCGGACGAAGAACGACGCTGGTAAACAGCATCTGCCCGTCCACCATTTCCAGCACTCCCTCCGGATCGTCGACGTAGCCACTGACATGAAGGCCAGCATCGGCGGCGAGATGGAGGTACCAGAGCATGTGGCAGGTTGAGAGCGACGCGACCAGCAGGTCTTCTGGATTATGCAAGCCGGCATCGCCCATATAGACTGGCGCCGACGAGCCGCGTAGCGGTGGCTTGCCGTCGATTTCGATCAGATATTCCCGCGAATAGCTGTCATAGGCAAGTGTGGGGCCCTGCGAGGCGCCTGTCCAATTGATATGCGCTTTGAAAAGATGTGCTATCGACCTTCCCCCGTTGATTGTCGGTGAACGGGGTGACGCGCCGAGGTGGTCATCTCGTTGACGTCAATCCTGCTCCTTTCCAAAACCTTATCGGGTCGTACCGGCCACGCCTAGTGACAGGGTGGCGCATGAGCGGTCGTTCCCGGCGGGTCGGAAGATTCTTAACAAACGCATAAAGTTATATAACCTTGCTTGCACAATCGCATTAATAGAGATAACTTCCATAATAAGATAACTAAAAGTTAGTCTAAATGTATGGAAAATATCGTATGGGTTGATAAATGGCTGTGCTAACAACCAAAATCTGTGAAAAAATGAGTGCCCTAATGTTGAATGCTAAAGCATGGGTTGTCGGGTTGAGTTTGGCGTTCGTCGTCAGCCTTGCTTGGTGTCACGCCGTCCTGGCTGCCGAGGGCGAAGAGGGTTCGTTGAAACCTTCGTATCGGCTTGGCATTTTTCCCTATCTTCCGGCACTCACCATCGACCGGCTCTACGGTCCGGTTGCCGAAGCCTTTTCGTTTGAACTAGATCGCCTGGTCAAGCTGCGCACCAAGACAACTTTCGAGAATTTCGAAGCCGCGGTGGCGGCTCAGAGTTACGATATTATCTTCGTCCACCCATTCTTTCTCGTCGACGCCATCGATTACCATAGCTATCTGCCCTTGGCGCGGCTTGCCAAGCCAATGAAGGCGATTTTGGTTGTTCGCGATGACAGCCCGGCTATGTCGATCGACGATCTTGTCGGGGGCACGATCGGCCTACCACCAAAGCTTGCGGCGGTGAGCCAGTTGATTAAGGCTGGGCTCGCGGATGTCAATCTGAGGCCGGGGCTGGATATCGGCGTTCGCCATTTTCGCAATAAGGCCTCTTGTCTTGAAGCGGTCTTGGCTGGCGCTGTTGCGGCTTGTGGTCTGCCATCCTTCGTTCTGTCCCAGGTTGCCGAATTCAAGAAGCACCCCGTTCGCGTTGTCTTCAAGGCGCCGGCAGTCAATCATTTTGCCTTTGCGGTCCATAAACGGGTCGCTGAGGGAGAGCGAAACCAGCTCCTGGAACTTCTGTTGAGCTGGTCCGATCGCGGAAGTGACATGGTGCGCATGATCGGTCTCGATCAAGGCTTCGTTCGAGCCTCATCGGACGACTACGCTGATATCCGCGATTACGGTGCTCGCCTGCAATCCCTGGCGCAGAGATAGCCGGGATGTCGCTTCGCTCCCGCATCGCGCTCACGATTTTTCTGTTGGAAGCGATGCTCATCGCTGCCGTTCTTTACATCACACTTACCCACTCCATGCAGAGTGTTGAGCAGCAGATTAGCAGTTCGCAACAGGTGACCATCGATCTTCTTGGCGATCTCAGCAAGGCGGCTTTCATCACAGAAGAGTTCAACGAGCTGCAGACCTTTATCAAGGGGACGGCAAGCGATCCGAACATCAAGACTGTGCTCATCGGCGATGTTGACGATCACGTGGTCGCCGCGACGAATATTGCCATGCTGGGCGGGGGAATGCCGGTGCTAGCCAATGCCGGCAACCGCTATTGGCGCGAGATCGAAGTGCGTGGCACAACGGCGAAGCTCGGCCATCTAGCCATTGAATTCTCGCAAAATCCCCTTCGATCCGCCTACCAAAAGACGCTCAATCTCGGCATGGCGGTTGCGGGCATCGGGATCGTTGTCATCGCCCTGGTGGCCTGGCTGATCGGCCATGTTCTGACCCGCCGTCTTTGGCGATTGGCGGTCGCAGCTGACAAGGTAGCCTGCGGCGAACGTGATCTTGGCGTGTTTCTGCCAGGCAACGATGAGGTCGCTCGGGTCGGCCGGGCGTTCAACAGTATGGTTGCCCGTCTGCACAAGAACATGAAAGCACTTGAGGCATCACGGGATCGTTTGATTAAGCCGACCGAGGCGATCTCCGAAGGATTTGCGCTTTGGAGCGCCGATGATCGCCTGGTGCTCTGCAATCGACCTTTTCGCAAGCTTTTCGAAACGATGGATCCTCCTGTCGAAATCGGCATGAGCCATGATCGTTTCACCCAGCTCATCCAAAATCATCTTCTCGATCGGGGCGCCAACGACAATCAGCGTGCGAGCATTGGCCAGGATAATGATCCAAGCGGCCAGCCAGAGGGCATGTTGAAAACTGTCGAAAGTGAGCTTTCCAATGGTCGATGGATCTCCCATTGTGAATTCAGAACCCCGGAAGGCGAATTGGTGGGGATCTATTCCGATATCACGTCGCGTAAAGCGACCGAGGCGACCATCCGTTACCAGGCGACCCATGATGCGCTAACTGGTTTGCCCAACCGCGCCAATTTTGAAAAACGCCTCGAGGGTGCCTTGGCCGATGCCAGACGGGTGGGCAAATCCCTTGCCGTGGCCTTCTTGGATCTCGATCGGTTCAAGCTGGTGAATGACGGTCTCGGCCATCGCATTGGCGACGATCTGCTGATCGCCGTTGCAGACCGGCTGAAGGCGGCCGTTGGTGACAGAGGCAGGGTGGCAAGGATGGGCGGGAATGAATTTATTCTGCTTCTCTGGGATGTGAAGACGCCGGACCAGGTGCGCGCCGAGGCCAAGCGTCTCTTGAAAACCCTGCGTTCGCCCTTCCTTATTGGAGGGCATGAGCTGCATGTGACGGCAAGCCTCGGGCTCAGCCTCTCCGGCGATGATGCACGCAACGCCGATCAGTTACTGAAGGCCGCCGATGCCGCTCTTTACCAGGCCAAGTCGGCCGGGCGCGATCGCTGGCAGCTCGATCATTCCACAGCCGACAAATCGGCCCTCGAGCAGCTGATGCTGGAAAGCCAGCTTCGCCGCGCCGTCGAGCAAAAGCAATTTTTTCTGGTTTATCAGCCACAGGTCAACCTTCGCTCTGGCCAGATCGTCGGCGTTGAAGCCTTGGTTCGCTGGCAGAACCATGATGGCGCCTTCGTGCCACCTGATGAGTTCATTTCGTTGGCCGAAGAAACCGGATTGATCCACGATCTCGGACTTTGGATTTTGGAAACGGCCTGCGAGCAACATCGTGCATGGCGGGATGCCGGTCTGCAGGATCTCCGTCTTGCCGTGAATATTTCGCCCTACCAGCTGAAGCGACAAAGTCTGGAGCAGGACATCACAGCTGTTTTGGATGAGACCCAGATGCCACTCCAACATCTGGAACTTGAGCTGACCGAAACCGCCTTAATGCAGGAAGGCGAGACTACAAAGCTGCTGGAGCGGTTGACCGCAAAAGGGCTCAGCATCGCGCTCGATGATTTTGGCACAGGCTATTCGTCGCTCAGCTATCTAAGGCGTTTTCCGATCGATCGCATCAAGATTGACCGATCCTTCGTTTGTGACATCAGTGGCAGCCAGAGTGATGGCGCACTCGCTCGCGCGGTGATCATGCTGGCCCATGGATTGAATGTCGGCGTTATTGCGGAGGGGGTCGAAACCGCTGCCCAGCTCAGTCTTCTCCGGCATTTCGGTTGCGATGAAGCGCAAGGCTATCTGCTCGGCGAGCCTGTGTCCGGGGACGTTCTTGCGGACATGATCTCAGGCCGCCAACGACAACCGGCCAGCCTCGCCCTCGCCGCTGTCTAGGTGGTCACACCACCTCATTTGGTTTTCTCGGTCATCGCCTGGATCGATGGTCTGCGCCCTGGCTTCCCAACAAGGCCACTCGTTTGTCGTGACAAAGTCGACGAAATGAGTGTCGTCAATTCGGCGGTCCCCGATCTGGTCCACGCGATCCTCGACGCCCGCACGCCCGAAATCGAACTGGGGCGAGGCTTCGACACCCAGGATCGCATGGACCAGATCGGAGAGCAGATCAGGCAAGAGTTAGGTTTCGTTAACGTTGGGAAGAGTGGCTTCCAGCAAATTGAAGCAGCGTCCTAATCCTTATTCATGGCTTCGTCAGGATCGAGCTTTCGGCGAAGTTTCTTGCCGACACGGCGGACGGCCTGACCCGCGGCACGCGCCCGGTTCTGGGCGACAGCGACCCTCCTGGCCTCCTCCCCAACCTGCTGAACGACATCGGCAGCCTTGGCTCGTGCTTCCGGGTTTTCAGCGACCTTGCGCGCCACATAAGACGCCAGTCTTCGCCATGGAATGATCATAAGGACCTCGCCAGTGACCTGTCTTCAACGAATGATCCCGCCACAGTCTTCGAAAACTTGGCCCCATACTGTCGATCTAGACGAAAACGGCAGAAACCAAATGCTGTGGTCACACCACTTCACTCAGGCAGCTGGCATCAGCCGTTCCACTAATCTCGCCCAGTAGCTTGCGCCATGGGGCAGGGTCTCGTCATTAAAGTCATAGCCGGGATTGTGCAGCATCGGCGTATTTTCGCCGCCGCCATTGCCGACGAAGATATAGCTGCCTGGCTTCTTCTGCAGCATATAGGCAAAATCCTCGCCCCCCATGACTGGCGGTGTTGCCCGATCCACCTTGTCGTCGCCGGCGATTTCAGCAGCGGTGTCGCCGGCAAGTTCTGTTTCGGCTTCGCTGTTTACGGTCGGTGGGTAGCCGCGGCTGTAATTGACCTCGACATCGATTTGATGAACCGCCGCCATACTTTTTGCGATGTCGACGATGCGCTTTTCCATCAGATCACGCATCTCTGAGCTGAAGCTGCGGGCCGTGCCGGTAAGCTGCGCGGTTTCGGGAATAACGTTGAATGCATCGCCGCCGTGGATTTGCGTCACCGAGACGACGCCATGATCCACAGGATCTGCATTTCTCGAGATGATCGTCTGCAGTGCTGTCACCAGCTGGGCTGCCGCCACCAGCGGGTCCTTGCAGAAATGCGGGGCAGCGGCATGGCCGCCTTGGCCCTTGAGATCGATCACGAACTGGTCCGTTGCCGCCATGATTGGCCCCGGGCGCATGGCGAAATTGCCCACTGGGCGCCCCGGCCAGTTATGCATGCCGTAGACATGGCGCATGGGAAACTTTTCAAACAAGCCTTCCTCGACCATGACCCGGCCACCGCCTTCGCCCTCTTCCGCCGGTTGGAAGATGAAATAGACTGTCCCATCGAAATTGCGGGTCTCCGCTAGATAGCGCGCAGCGCCCAAGAGCATGGTGGTGTGCCCGTCATGGCCGCAAGCATGCATCTTGCCAGGCGTCTTCGAGGCATGGGGAAGACCGGTGGTCTCCTCGATCGGCAGGGCATCCATATCAGCGCGAAGGCCGATGGTCTCAGTCCCGCTTCCGGAACGAAGCACGCCGATCACCCCCGTTTTGGCGATGCCAGTATGCACCTCGTCCACACCAAATTCGCGTAGCTTCTCGGCAACGATGCCCGATGTTCGTGTTTCCTCGAAGCCAAGCTCGGGATGAGCATGAAAATCCCGGCGCCAAGCGGTCATTTCCGGTTGAAATTCAGCGATACGATTGATGATTGCCATCTGTCCAGCCTCTCTCTGCTCCTCGCATCATAGGCTACCGCGCATCCCGATCAAAGGCATTCAGCTTAAGTTTCGGATTTAATCACAGCGATATCTTATCAAACGTATTTTTACGCCTTTGGCATCAGCATCATAGGGTCGGAAAAATGCACTGGATTGGAGAGGTGCATGCTGACATGATAGCTTAAGGCCACGGTAAGCTGGGCTGATCAATTCGCGTTTTCAGGGGGTTGGAAGAGAATGCGTGTCGTCTACACAGTCTTGGTCGCCGGTGGCGTGATGGCATGGATGGGTGATGCTGGGGCAGCAGGCGATGTCGAGAAGGGGCGGGACCTCGCCGGTAAGCTTTGCAAGGGATGCCATGTCGTCGGCACGGAAAATCGCCATGGCGGCATCGATAGCACGCCGTCCTTTTTCCTCATGCATGACAAGCTGGACAATTACCGCCAGCGGCTCTGGACATTGAAGAAACGCCCGCCGCATACAGCCTATGAACGCCTCAGCGATGTGTCCGAAGACGACATCGAGCATCTGCTCGCCTACATCAGCAAACTGGAACGACCTAAGTGAATATTGTCGGCGGCGCCGACCCATATCTGGTGGTGAGATGATCGCCAAATAACGATATGATGATGCAATTGGGCTTCCAGGATGATGGGCGCACTGGTATAGCTACCGGTCATTCTGAACAATCGGGATACTAGGCTCCGTTGCAAATCAGCAAACTGCGCCTTTCCGGCTTCAAATCTTTCGTCCAGCCGACTGAGCTGTTCATCGAAGCTGGGTTGACCGGGGTTGTCGGGCCCAATGGTTGCGGCAAATCCAATCTGGTCGACGCGCTCCGTTGGGTCATGGGTGAGAGTTCGGCACGCGGTTTGCGTGGTGGCGAGATGGATGATGTCATCTTCGCCGGCACTAATGCGCGTCCTGCCTTCGACCTTGCTGAGGTTGCGCTCCATCTAGAGGCTGGCGGCGAGCCTATTCCAGGTTTTGAAAACGAGGATGAACTGGAGCTCACCCGGCGGATCGGCCGTGGCATGGGCTCGGTCTACCGGGTCAACGGCAACGAGGTTCGGGCGAAGGACGTTCAGCTTCTATTTGCGGATGCGGCCTCCGGTGCGCGCAGTGCGGCCATCGTCAGCCAGGGACGGATCGGGGCTTTGGTCGAGGCCAAGCCTCTGGAGCGCCGAAAGCTGCTCGAAGAGGCTGCCGGCATTGGCGGCCTTCAGGCGAGACGTCACGAAGCCGAGCTCAAGCTCCAGGGTGCTGAGGCCAATCTGATTCGCGTCGATGACTTACTGGTCAATCTCGACGAGCAGTTCACGGCCTTGCAAAAGCAGGCGCGTCAAGCCGAACGGTACCGAAAGTTACAGGAAAGCCATCGAGAGACGGAGGCCGCTCTTCTAATCGGTCGCTGGCAATTGGCGCAAGCTGATCTTGCTAGGGCCGAAGAGGCGCTGCGCACTGGCCGCGGCCATGTCCAGGTTTATGCAAGCCGTCTTGCCGAAGCGCGCGATCGGCGAGAAACGGCAACCGAAACGCTGACAACGCTGCGTCGTGACGAGGCGGTCAATTCAACCGAGCTTGTCCGTCTGGGCGAGCGCTTGACCGCGATCGACGCCGAGGCGGCGAGGCTGGATGCCAATCAGGCGAGGTTGAAGGAGCAGGAACGCCAGACCGTCCTGGACCTGGAACATGCCGAAGCCTCGATGACCGATGCCAAGGCGATGGTCGAAAAGCTGCAAGCAGAACACGGTTCCGTGGTCGAGTTAATCGAGGAAGGTGACGCTGCTAGGGAACAGGCTGCGGAGAGCGAAGCGGAAACGCGGGAAACCCTGGAAAAAGTCGAGAAGGATTTTCATGAGCGCCTCGCTGCCAAAGCCGACATCGAAGCACGGTTTCGCCAGGTTGAGGATGGTGCAGCGCAATTAGCTCACGAACAGCAGCATCTGGCCGCCACCAAGCAGGATCTGGATCGTCGTTTGCAGGGATTGGCCGAAGCACCCGCCGCGTTCGAAGGGGTCTCGCCCGAAGGCACGGCCGAAACCTTCGAAGCAGGCCTCCAGGAAGCGATGGCAGGCGGCGAGGCTGCGGATGCAAGGCTGATCGAGGCCGATGAAGCGAAGACTGTCGCTGAGGAAAAGCTGGGTGTAGCTTCAATTACACTCCGCACGGCGGAGGACAAGGTTCGTGAGCGTGTGGCAATACTTCGCCAGGCCGACAGCACGCGCCAAGCCCTAGCCGAGCGCGAGCAGGACCTAAGCCGCCGCATGGAAAAGCTCGAAGCGCGTCGGGGCGAGCTTCAGGCCAAGGCAGAGGAGCGTGGCGCTGCCCGCGCCGAGCTAGAGATCGAGGCAGGTGAGGCGCGGGTCGAGGAGATCGAACAATCGATCCTGACCATCGATGAGCGTTTTTTACAAGCGAGAGAGGATCGCGAAGCCGCTCAAAACAAGCGTGATGAGAGCGATCAGCATTTCCAGGAAGCGAAGACCGCTCTCGACAAGCTTGAGGCCGAAGCGCTAGCCCTTGCAGCCCTCGTACAAGCCGACGTCGATGGTCCCTCCATGCTCGATCGCATTGTCGTCGATGATGGTTATGCCGAAGCGCTTGCGGCCGCCCTTGGTGATGACCTGCTCGGCAGTGATGACCCGGCAACGCCGACCTATTGGCGTGCTGAGCTTGGCAGCGCTCCCTTGGATCATGCGACGGTCGCCCTGCCCGAAGGCGCCATACCACTTTCGGATAGAGTGAAAGCGCCAGGGGCACTGGCGCGCCGCCTTGGCCAGGTCGGTCTGGTCGAGCAAGGCGATGCCGATCATGCACAAAAGAGCCTACGACAAGGTCAACGCCTGGTCACGGTTGAGGGCGGGCTTTGGCGCTGGGACGGGCTGGTTCGAAAGCCTGAAGGCGCGAAGGCCGCCGCTGCGCGCGTGAAGCAGCAGGCAAGGCGTCGGGAGATCGAGAGCGAGATAGCGGGAGCTCGCCGCGAACGCGACAACTTGAAGGCCAATCATGATGCAGCCAGCACAACGCTTGCCGATTGTTTGGCGCAGATCGACAGGATCGAGGCCGAACGGGAAGCCCTGAAGCTGACGGCGGAGGCCGCGCGCCACGCTCTGGCAGCACTCCGTTCGAAAGAAACCGCCATCGATGCCGAACTTGGCCCGCTTGGCGAAGAGACCGAACGTTTGTCGGCCGAGATCGCCGATCTCTTATTGGAAGCTGGATCGGCACGCGAACAGCTGGCCGCACTCCAATCCGGTGCGGATGATGACGACACCCTAGGCGAATTTCGGGCGATCCTCGATCAGGCGACGTCCGATCATCATGCGGCGCGCGCTGCCGATGAGGAAGCGGCGCGACTGCAGGCGACTGCGCGTCAGGATGCCGCCTTCGCACGCAAGCAGATCATGGAAGCGCAGGAACGTTTGGAGCGCTGCCGGGCGGATGAGCGCCGTCACGCGACGTTGCTTCAAGAGCGCGCTGTCGAGCGGGGCCAAATTGAAGCGCAGGCTGCACGCCTGGACGAGGATAGTTCGAAGCTCGATCAGCGGCTTTCGGCCGAAGCGGCCTTGCGTGGCGAGGTTGACGAGATGTTACGGACCGCATTGGCCGATCTGGCGAGCAGCGAGACGGCGCTGCATCAGATGCGTCAGCGTCATGCGGAGGCGAAAGCGGCGGATACGACATTGCGCGATCGTCACGCCACGGCGCGCCATCAAGCAGAGGCTTTGCAAGCAGACCTCGCCGCCTGGACGACCCGTATCGAGGCCGCAAATGCGCGGGTCGATGACTTGATCCAGCGGCGCAAACAGATGATCACCGAGCTTGCTGATCTGGAGGCTTTGCCGGCCGATCTCGTTCGGCAGCAAACAGAGCTTCGGGAGAAAACCGAGCGCGCCAAGCTCAAACAGATGGAGCTTGCCAATGCCGTCCGCGAGGGCGAGCAAGCCCTTGCCACGGCAGAAACTGCCCTGCTCCAGGTCGAGACCGAGCAGGTCGAGGCGCGGGAAAGCGGTGCCAAACTTGAGGCCCATCTGGAGCGTGCTGAAGCCGAGCTTGAGACCTGCGAGGTTGCGGTGCGGTCAAAGCTCGGCGAGGGGATCGAGACCATGCCGGGCACCCCACCCAGCATCGAGGCGCTGAACGAGCTTGAGACCAAGCTCGCACGTATCGAGGCCTCACGCGAGCGGCTGGGTGCAGTCAATCTGCGCGCGATCGATGAAGCGGCTGAGCTTGATCTCCGTATTACGACGCTTCGCACCGAGCAGGAGGAATTGACCCAGGCGATCGAGCGATTGCGTCGCGCCATCTCCACGCTTAATCGCGAGGGCCGTGAACGTCTGCGCGCCGCCTTCGGCGAGGTCGAAAAGCATTTTGAAGCGCTGTTCGTTCGCCTCTTCGGTGGCGGCCGCGCTAAGCTTGAGCTGACCGATATGGAGGACCCGCTCAATGCCGGCCTGGAGCTTTCCGCAAGCCCGCCCGGCAAGAAGCTGCAATCGCTTTCCCTCCTCTCCGGCGGCGAAAAGGCGATGACCGCGATCGCCCTTATCTTTGCCGTGTTCTTGACCAGGCCCTCGCCCCTTTGCCTCCTGGACGAGGTCGATGCACCATTGGATGATGCCAATGTCAATCGCCTCGGCGCCATGCTCGAAGAACTGGCGAGTGCGACCGATACGCGTTTCGTCGTCGTCACCCATCACCCCATGACCATGTCGCGCATGGACCGCCTCTACGGCGTGACCATGATGGAGCGAGGTGTCTCGCAGCTGGTCGGTGTGGATCTGAGAACGGCAGAAGAATTACGCGCAACTGCCTAATGGTGGTGTGGCCACCTCATTTGGTTTCTGCAGACATCGGCAAGAGCGACGAGATTTACGGGGGCAGTGGCGAGTATCATTGGACCACGAACGTCGTTTTTCTTAACCTTTTTCGGATCCTTGTAATGGAAGTCACAGTCTCCAGTTGGAGATAGTGCCATGGTCATGTCATGATCTCTTGGACATGACAGCGATATGGAGTGCTTCGACTATGGGACAGGACATCGAGATCCGAACTATCACGCAAACCGCTGCCTCTCATATTCCGACCATCTGCAAAGCCTATCGCCATCTCGGCATCACATGCGATCCGACGCCATCACGTCACGAGCCGGCTGCGGAGTAGCTCGAACCTATCGAAGAGTTTGCCGGGTCGATCATGCAGAAGAGATCGATCATGCGGTGAGACTAAAGGATTGAAGTCCAATCCAAACCGGCGCTAATTGCAAGGACCGCCCATTAACCGTGTCAGGGCGAATGTGTTTCCCAGAACACGGCTATGGTCGATGCGATGAGGTTTTTTAGCCAAGCCAGTTCTCTCTATCGAGGACTGACACCAGCCGTTCAGGCCGCGATCCTGATGGTCATGGGTGCCGCCTTTGTCGCGACCCAAAATGGTGTAATCCGTGCCGCCTCTGCTGACATCCATACCTTCGAGATCGTATTTTTTCGCAACCTGTTCGGTCTGATGGCGATGCTGCCATTCCTGATCAAGGGCGGCCCAGGTATGCTTCGGGCAAAGAAACCGGGTAGTCTTCTCTTGATGAGCATTCTGCATTTGCTCGGTATGGTCTGCTACTTCCTGGCGATCGCCTTTCTGCCTCTCGCCGAGGTTATCGCGCTTTCCTTTTCAAAGCCGCTCTTTGTAACACTCGGTGCAGCCATCTTGCTGGCTGAGATTGTGCGTGCTCGGCGTTTTGCCGCTGTGCTCATCGGCTTTCTCGGGGTTCTTCTCGTGCTGCAGCCAGGCGTCCAAGTCATCTCGCCCTATGCCGGCGTCGTCCTTTTCGGCACGGTGATGGGGGCGGCAGTATCCTTGATGATCAAACGTCTCACCAAGGTGGAGGCCGTGTTGACGATTGTCTGGTATCAGGCTCTTTTCGCAACCCTACTCGCCTTGCCGCTTTGTTGGTTGCACTGGCAAATGCCTGATGCCGGCCATTGGCTGCAGCTCATCATCATCGGCGTTCTTGGCACGCTAAGCTGGCTGACCGCCACGCGGGCGCTGTCGTTGATCGATGTCTCGGCCGCGGCGCCGTTTGAATTTCTGCGTCTACCCTTTGCCGCCTTGGTCGCGTATCTTTGGTTTGCTGAAATACCTGGTGTTTCGACATGGCTTGGCGGCATCTTGATCTTCGGCTCGGCCTTCTACATCGCAAAACGCGAGGCAGCTGCGTCGTCGCGGACTGAATCCGTATGATCGAAAATGCTTTCGTGGTGTATCTTCAACAAATGATACCCGCCACTGCCCTTGAAAACTTGGCCGCATACTATTGGGCTTGGCGATAGCAGTAGGAAGAGAATGTAGTGGTCTAGAGCAGCCGGGCGGTCAGTTTCTCCAGCATAGCGCTGACCAGAAGGCCGAAAAGAACAAAAGCGAAGGCCACGGTGCCTGAGGATTGCAGCGCTGTTCGAATAACGAACCATTGATAGATGATCAGCCCGACGACGATTGCTACGATCATCAGATTAGCGGCATCCGGCGGCATGACCATGGCGAAACCAAGGCCAAGGATCATCACGGTCACCTCGATCACCGCTGCCCAATTTACCGCCACGATCAAAGCCGTAAAACGGTGGCCAAGCTTCAAGAGATCGATGATGAAAAAAGCGGTCAGCGGAAAGATCATCCAGCTTACAGCATAGATAATCGTATGTACGACGATCAACCAGATAGAGAGACTCTCATCATCGACGATAAGGCCTTGTCCCGCCAGGATGACATAGCCGGGAGCTACCAGCAGTGCTGCGAAAAATGAGCGCCAGAAGCCCTCGACCGAGATATTGAGATGATTGAGCCCGCTTGTATCGAAGAATGCCAGGCGAAAGGCACCATAAATCGACGACCAGATCTCCTGGCGGTCGGGCATGATGTCAGATGGCGCCGACATAATTCCGGATCAGGCGTTGATAGACGGAGGTCAGGGTCTCTAGATCGTCAAGACTGACACGCTCATTCACCTGATGCATGGTTTGGCCGACAAGGCCGAATTCGATGACCGGACAGATGTCCTTGATGAAGCGGGCATCCGAGGTCCCGCCGCTGGTGGAGAGCTCGGGCGTGACGCCAAGTTCGTCGTTGATGACCGTCGACATCAGATCGGTCAGCTCACCTGGTTCGGTGAGAAAGGCTGGCCCGGAGCAGCGGGTTTTGAGCGTGTAATTGCCCCCCACACCGTCGAGCTTTTCCCGGAGCCATGCCTCGAGTTGTTCGGGCGTGTGACGATCATTGAAACGAATGTTGAAGTTCGCCCGCGCCTGGCCCGGGATGACATTGGTGGCATCATTACCGACATCGAAGGTGGTTGGTACCAGCATGGAAGGCGGGAAATGCTCGTTGCCCTCATCCAATGGCTCGGAGACCGCGCGCAGCATGGCGGCAAGCTGTGTGATGGGATTGTCCGCCCGATGGGGATAGGCGACATGGCCTTGGGTCCCCTCGACGGTCAGAAAACCTGAAAGCGAGCCGCGCCGGCCGATCTTGATCATGTCGCCGATCTTTTCAGGGTTGGTCGGCTCTCCGACCACACAAGCATCGATGTTCTCGCCGCGTTCAGTTAACCATTTGAGAACCTTGACCGTGCCATTGACCGCCGGCCCTTCCTCATCGCCGGTAATCAACAAACTGATCGAGCCCGCGGGGCGGGCGGCTTTGAGAAAGCGGGCTGTTGCTGCGATGAAACAGCCGATGGCGCCTTTCATATCGACCGCTCCACGGCCGTAAAGCTCGCCGTCCACGATTTCGCCGGCAAAAGGATCGACCTCCCAAGCACCAAGATCACCGCTCGGCACCACATCGGTATGGCCGGCAAAGCAAAGGTGGGGCGATCCGCTGCCGAGCCGTGCATAGAGATTGGCAATCGGCGCAGTACCTTCTTCCCGGAACGTCAGTTGATGGCACTCGAAACCGAGGGAGGAGAGCGCGCGCTCAACTTCCAAAAGCGCACCGTCATCGGCTGGCGTGACGCTCTTGCAGCGGATCAGTGCCTGGCTCATGGCAACGGGATCGACAGCGTCGACGAGCTCGATTTTGTCCGTCGTGGCCCGAACTGGGCTCGTGTCGTTCGCGGGATCGTTCAGTCCGGTCAACTGATTGCTCTTGGCGGCGGCTGTCATGTTCTCAGCAATTCGTTGATGGCGGTCTTGGAGCGCGTTTGGGCGTCGACGCGTTTGACGATGACCACACAACCGAGGCTCGGGCCGGGCTGCCCATTGGGCAGATCGGCACCGGGGAGTGCACCTGGTACCACCACTGAATAAGCAGGCACCCGGCCATAATGGATCTCGCCCGTGGCCCGGTCGACGATTTTAGTGGAAGCACCAATGAAAACGCCCATCGAAAGAACGGCACCCTCCTCGACCACCACGCCCTCAACCACCTCGGATCTGGCGCCGATAAAGCAATTATCTTCGATGATGACCGGGCCTGCTTGAAGCGGCTCAAGGACACCGCCGATGCCGACGCCGCCGGAGAGGTGAACGTTCTTTCCGATCTGAGCACAGCTTCCGACCGTCGCCCAGGTATCGACCATCGTGCCGCTATCGACAAAGGCGCCGAGATTGACGAAGGACGGCATCAAGACGACATCAGGCGCGACATAGGCAGAACGCCTGACGACACAGCCCGGAACCGCACGAAAGCCCGCTTCCATAAAGTTGGCATCCGACCAGCCTTCGAACTTCGAGGGCACCTTGTCCCACCAAGCCGCACCGCCCGGCCCACCGCCGATCGAGGTCATCGGGTTCAGGCGAAAGGAGAGCAGAACCGCCTTCTTCAGCCACTGATTGACTGTCCATTTACCATCGGTCTTCTCCGCGACCCTGCATTGACCACTATCCATAGCTAAAAGCGCTGCTTCGACCGCATCACGCACCGGACCCGACGTTTCAGCATTCACATGATCACGTTGGTCAAATGCTTCTTCGATCGTCGACGATAGGCCGGCTATATCCATCATGTCACTTCCTGAGACGTCTTGCCCCAGTCAATGGGTGGGGCGGGGAGTGCGTAAGCTATCTTAGATGCAGTGCGTGTCAACTGTTTCAAGGAGTTATTAGCAATGTCCAGGCACTGTCCGATCGCTTTGGAGCGGCCGATCTATTGCTGGAATTAGGCTGGGGCTATCAATTCAGGCGTTGAGCGGATACGCAGTCAGCTTCTGTTCATCGAGACCTATTCAAATTGCCCGCTAGGTTGTTTCTCAATCATCAATTTGGAAGAGGAGTTTCCATCATGGCCCATTATCAAGCCCTTGCTTCGGGCTGGTGGAAGCGGTCGATTGTTTTACTGGTACCGCTGACGCTAGGCATTCTGGCCGGATGTGCCACCGAGAGCTCGAGGGCGGTACAAACCGAAAAGGTCACCACGTATCGGACCGCCTATAATGGGCCGCGTTATGCGCTGGTAATCAGCAATTTCGCCAACAGTTCCAGCTACCAGCGCGGCGCCTTCTCGGATGGTGTGGATCGCCTCGGTGGTCAGGCGAAGACGATCTTGAAGACTCATCTCCAGCAGACCAACCGTTTTTCCGTGGTCGATCGCGACAATCTCGAAACGATCGCGCAAGAGGCCGAGCTTCGCGGCGTCGAGCAAAAGCTTAAAGGGGCGGAGGTCGCGGTGACTGGTGCTGTCACCGAATTTGGCAGGCGCGAGACAGGTGATCGGCAGCTCTTCGGCATCCTCGGCCGTGGCAAGTCGCAGCTAGCCTATTCAAAAGTTGCCCTCAATGTTGTCGACACCACCACCGGCGAAGTCGTCCATTCCACGCAAGGTGCCGGCGAATATGCGCTTGATAATCGCGAAGTCATCGGCTTTGGTGGCACGGCGGGCTACGATGCGACCTTGAACGGCAAGGTGCTCAATCTCGCGATCACTGAGGCGGTCGAGCAACTGGTGGCCGATCTTGAGCAGGGACTATGGTCGCCATCAGGGGCAAACTGATGCGGCATTCAGTTTCTCTTTCCCTAGTTCTAGTGACGGTCGTTGTATTGCTGTCTGCCTGCGATCCCGGTCCGAGAAAGCCGACCCTGGACTATCATTGGGGAGCTTATGAAGGCCTAGTCTACGACATGTACGCCAATCCCGGCGAAGCCACGCCTGTTGTTCAGATCGACAGGCTTGCCGCTCAAATCGAGCAGACCAGAAGCCGTGGCGAACCGGTGCCGCCTGGCGTTCATGCACATCTCGGCTATATGCACTACATTGCTGGCAATGTTGATGCTGCCTTGATCGAATTTGATGAGGAGCGTGCTACCTATCCCGAGTCGGCGACATTTATCGATGGGATTACGCGCCGATTGGAAGGGGGATAAACCCATGTTTGCCAACCCAACAGTCACTTCCGGTCTCGCCTACCTGATACTTTTAGTGCTGGTCGGCTGTGGGCCATCCAAGCCCAAGGATTATAGTCACTACAATCTCTATCGATCCAAGCTGCCAGCCTCGATCCTGGTGCTACCGCCGACTAACCAGAGCGTCGAGGTCAATGCACCCTACAGTTATCTGTCAACAATCACCGAACCGATTGCAGAGGCCGGGTATTATGTATTCCCGGTCGCGGTGGTCGACGCCTATATGAAAGAGAATGGCTTGCCGACGCCTGCCGACATGCATGCGGTGCCCTTGGACAAGCTTGCTGAGGTCTTCGATGCGGATGCTGTTCTCTACATCGATATCCAAGCCTACGGCCAGGAGTACAAGATCGTTTCATCGGGTGCAGTCGCGCGTGCCGAAGCCGAACTCATCGATCTCGATAGCGGTGAAACGCTTTGGAGCGGCGGTATTGATGCGGTTGAAGAGGCCTCAAGCGGCAGCTCCGATAACATCCTGGGCGCCCTGATCGGTGCCGCTGTTGCCCAGGCTGTCGGCAGCTCGTTTGACGCTTCTCACGGTGTCGCGCAACAGGCCAACCGACGGATGGTGTTCGATCGTGATCGAGGGTTCTTGCTGGGCCCCTATCATCCAGGGGCTGATCAGGACGTGCGCGGCAGGCCAGAGCCCATCCAGCCCGCGGAACAGGCGACGTTGCCTCAATAGTGCTTGTTCCGTTTCGAGGAAGTTGGCGTGGTCATAACGGCCTTTGCTAGGCCGTGAATTCGAGCATCACGCCATGCGCCTCCTCGGCGCCGACGCCGATTGCACCACTTGCTTCGCGTTTGAAATGGATGCCTTGATGATCCAGCCAATCGGCGACGGCGGTGAGGCTGCGGACACGGAGGCTTAGGACAGCGATGCTGACCTTGTCCTGATCAAGATCGGCCGCGAGCTGGGGGTGCAACATGTCCAAATCATCTGGTGTGGCAAAGAGCAGGACGCCGCGTCCGGTGTGGACAGCGAGCGTATTATCGGTTTCCGTAAGCCTGGGCTCACCGAAAACACGGCTCATCGGTTCGACGAAGCTTTTTGGTTCCGGCGTCAAAATGGTGATCGCGTTGATGCCGATGGCCCCATTCGGATGCTCGGTCCATCCTGGTTGACGCATGGGTTCGGGCGTGAGATGGGCACAGGCGAAGAGGGGAATGCCCGCCGTCTTGTCCGCGTCCAGCATCACATTCTTGAACTGAAGTTCAGTATTGGGCTCGAGCAGGCGGCTGAGGTCCTTGACATCGGCGGGCTTGAGGGATGCCTCGAGCCAGGCCTGTCTGGTCGCTTCCGGGTCTGTGCTTTGCAAGGCGATGGACATCATCCCTTCGCGCGATTTGAGGAACGTGTCGAGATTGTTGGTGAAGGCCTTGGGGTCCAAGATGCCGAGAATTTCGAGATAGTCCTGTTCGAACATCAAGCAATAATTAGCCGTACCCCAGCCTTCGTGGCGCCCCCTCGGCGTTGCTCGAAAGCCAAGTCTTTCAAACGCGGCCTTGGCCTGGTCTAGGTCGCGGACGCCGATAATGGCATGATCAATTCCAGCGATATTTGCCGCCATGACCCAATGCTCCCCCCGTTTTTATGTGGCCAGTCACGATATATCTTGCGCCTATCTCTCGAAACCCCAAGAAAGAAGTGTTTTCCAGAAAAAGGACCTATCGATGCCGGAAAACCCAGTCGGCCTGATCTGCGCCATTCCACAGGAGCGCGTTGACCTCAAAGCTGTTTTAGATCATCAGGAAACTGTCGAACTTGCGGGGCTCGCTTTCGATTGCGGTCGACTTGACGGTCGGAATGTGGTTCTCGCCGAGGCGGGCATTGGTAAGGTCAATGTGGCGATGGTTGCCACTCTCTTGGCATCAAGGTTCAAAGCCCAGAGCCTGGTTTTCAGCGGGGTTGCGGGAGGTCTGGATCCGATGCTCGGGATCGGCGACCTGGTGATCGGCGACCATGCCGTTCAGCATGATTGTGGGGTGATCGAGCAGGCAACATTGCAACCCTACCAGGCGGGACATGTGCCGTTCTTCAACCCAACGGAGGATCTTGGATATGCCGTCGAGCCCGCTTTGTTGAAGCGTGTCTCCTCAAGTCTTGAGGGGCTGGCTTTTCCGCCACTCTCGGTCGACGCAGGCGGTTCTGGCAAGTCTGCTAACATCGTGCAGGGCACTATCTTGGCCGGTGATCAGTATATCCATTGTGAAGCGACGCGCGAGCGGCTGCATCGGGAGTTCGAGGCCAAGGCTGTTGCAATGGAAGGCGGTGCCATGGCGCAGGTGGCGTTGCGTTTCGGTCTGCCCTGGCTTGAAATCCGTGCCCTTTCCGATCTCGCAGGCGCCACGTCGCGGTTCGATTTTTCCAAGTTCGTTGATGCGGTCGCTGAACGCTCGGCGACGGTTTTGCGGAGGATTTTACCGATTCTTTGATCGGCTATTCAGCGTCGGCATTTGAAGGTGGGGCCAAATCCGGCCAGCGGCGTCGAGCGCCCGGTGCAAACAGTGCCCAGATGATCACGCCGAGAAAGGCGATGAGCTCTGCCAAGATCACCAGATCATCATTAACCGACATGCCTAATCTTCATGCTTAGCCTGAAATTCACCGGAGCGTTCAGCATCACCGATGCTGCCGCGCGCCCTGGAACAACGAGGATCCAAGGTTAGCGGTTCATGCGTTGATCCACCAGGTCGTCAACGACGGAAGGATCGGCGAGGGTTGAGGTGTCGCCGAGCTGGTCATGCTCGTTGGCGGCAATTTTGCGCAAGATACGGCGCATGATCTTGCCGGAGCGGGTCTTTGGCAGGCCGGGCGCCCATTGGAGGAGGTCCGGTGAGGCGATTGGTCCGATCTCCTTTCGAACCCAGTTGCGAAGCTCGGTTCTTAGCTCATCCGTTGGCTCGACGCCAGCCGTCAGTGTGACATAACAATAGATGCCTTGACCCTTGATGTCGTGAGGATAGCCGACGACGGCCGCCTCCGAGACCGAAGCATGAGCCACCAACGCACTTTCGACCTCAGCCGTGCCCATGCGGTGGCCCGAAACATTGATCACATCGTCGACACGTCCGGTAATCCACCAATAGCCGTCCTCATCCCGCTTGGCGCCGTCGCCGGTGAAGTAGCGTCCGGGGAAGGTCGAAAAATAGGTCTGGATGAAGCGCTCATGGTCACCGTAAACGCTGCGCATTTGTCCTGGCCAGCTATCGGTGATGATCAGATTGCCCTCAGTGGCGCCTTCCAGGACTTTGCCATCATTGTCGACCAGGGCCGGTGAGATTCCGAAGAAGGGCCGGGTCGCCGAGCCTGGCTTAAGCGCAGTGGCGCCCGGGAGTGGGGTGATCAGAATGCCACCGGTTTCCGTCTGCCACCAGGTATCGACGATCGGGCAGCGGCCATCGCCAACGACGTTGTAATACCACATCCAGGCTTCTGGATTGATCGGCTCACCCACCGAGCCCAGGATCCGCAGAGACGCTCTGGACGTTGACTTGACGGGGTCTTCGCCCAACCGCATAAGCGCGCGGATCGCCGTCGGTGCCGTATAGAAAATATTGACCTTGTGCTTATCGACGACCTGCCAGAAGCGGGATGCATCGGGATAGTTCGGCACGCCCTCGAACA
>JBOEHJ010000033.1:5433-7979 GCA_050633905.1 Geminicoccales bacterium | reverse complement strand
CGGTGACCCAGCCGACATCGGCGGTGCACCAGTAAACATCACCATCATGGTAGTCGAAAATATAGTGATGGGTCATCGAGGCGTAGACAAGATAGCCGCCGGTGGTATGCAGCACGCCCTTTGGTTTTCCGGTCGAGCCTGAGGTGTAGAGGATGAAGAGCGGGTCTTCCGCATTCATCGGTTCGGGCGTGCAGTCCGCTGATGCAGCCTCCATCAACGCGTAGGCATCAAAGTCCCGGCCGTCGACCATCGACACGTCGGTGCCGGCGTATTTAAACATCAGCACCTTTACGCCATCCGGACATTTTTCGAGCGCCGCATCCGTGTTGGGTTTCAAGGGCACATTGCGGCCCCCGCGTTTGCCGCCGTCAGTCGTGATCACCAGATTGCTGTCGCAGTCTTTGATGCGATCGGCGAGGCTTTCTGGGGAGAAGCCGCCGAAGACGATGGAATGGACCGCACCGATGCGGGCGCAGGCGAGCATTGCATAGGAAGCTTCGGGGATCATCGGCATGTAGAGGGTGACGCGATCGCCCTTCTTAACGCCGAGATCCTTCATCACATTAGCAAGGCGGCAGACCTGATCATAAAGTTCCTTGTAGGTAATCTTCTTATCCTGGTCTGGCTCGTCGCCTTCCCACAAGATCGCCGTTTGATCACCTCGTGTTGCCAGATGCCGGTCGATACAATTAAAGGCGACATTCAGCACGCCATCTTCATACCAGCGAATGCGGGCGTTATCTGCGTAGTCGACGTCCTTGATCTTGGTTGGAAAGGTTGTCCAATCCAGGCGTTTCGCCTGCTCTCCCCAAAACCCCTCGGGATCATCGATCGATTGTTGATACATCGCCTGATAGGCCACCTCATCGCAATGGGCTGCTTTGGCAATTTCTTCTGGCACTGGGAAAATTTCGGACATCAAGCCTCCTCCGCCTTAAGCTTTGAGCGCCTTGGGCATCTCATCTCTGCTGTATGTCTTCCCACAACAAGCCTGCCAACTCAACTGTCATGCACTGGGTCAACGTCGCCAAGGTTTCGACATTGTCGGCTGACGGCTTGGCACGTCATTGATTGGGATCAATCTAGCGTTGTTGCTAGGCGTCGACCGAAGACCCGATCAGGGTCAAAATTTCACGGGCGGCCTCGGGGATATTGGTGCCGGGTGGGTAAATCGCCGCGACCCCTGCCTGTTTAAGTGCCTCATAGTCCTGAGGAGGCACCACGCCGCCGACGACGACCTTGATGTCATCAGCGCCTTCTTTCTTGAGTTCCTCGATCAAGGCGGGGACCAGGACCTGATGACCGGCGGCAAGAGAACTGACGCCGATGAGATGGACATCATTCTCGATCGCTTCGCGCGCGGCTTCAGCAGGGGTCTGGAAGAGGGCGCCGATGTCGACGTCAAAGCCGATATCGGCGAAGGCGGTGGCGATGACCTTAGCACCGCGATCATGGCCGTCCTGCCCCAGTTTTGCGACCAAGAGACGGGGGCGGCGACCCTCCCGCTCGGCGAATTTCTTGATATCGTTTTGAATGTCCTGGAAGTCCTGGTCATCGTTGAAGGCTGAGCCATAAACGCCGGCGATGGATCGAACCTCGGCACGCCAGCGGCCGAATTTCTCTTCAAGCGCATCTGAAATCTCGCCAAGGGTTGCCCGTGCACGGGCACAATCGATAGCGAGTGCTAACAGATTGCTGCCTTTCTCAGCCCCCTCAGACAGCCTGGCAAGAGCCGCCTGGCAAGCCTCGCTGTCGCGCTCTTTCCGAAGGGTGTCGAGCCGCTCGACCTGGGCGTTGCGAACGGTGGTGGTGTCGATGTTGAGAACATCGATCGGGTCTTCCTCGGAAGGCTGATATTTATTGACGCCGACCAGTACTTCTTCACCTTTGTCGAGTCGTGCTTGTCTCAGCGCTGAAGCCGCTTCGATGCGGGCTTTTGGCATGCCGGCTTCGATCGCCTTGGTCATGCCGCCGAGGCCTTCTACCTCCTCGATCAGTTTTTCCGCTTCCTTGACCAGGCTCGCGGTCAAGTTCTCGATATAATAGCTGCCGCCGAGCGGATCGACGACATGGCGGATGCCGCTTTCTTCGGCCAGGATCAGCTGGGTATTGCGGGCGATGCGCGCGGACATGTCGGTTGGCAGTGCGAGGGCTTCGTCGAAGGCGTTCGTGTGCAGGCTCTGGGTTCCACCCAAAACGGCGGCCATGGCCTCGATGGTGGTGCGGATGACGTTGTTGTAGACATCCTGCGCCTGAAGGGAGACGCCGCTGGTCTGGCAATGGGTGCGCAGCATGAGGGAGCGCGGGTCTTTTGGAGAAAATTCCTTTTCGATGAGTTTGGCCCAGAGGAAGCGGGCCGCCCGCAATTTTGCTACCTCCATGAAAAAATTCATGCCGATACAGAAGAAGAAGGAGAGCCGGGGTGCGAATTTATCGATGGAGAGGCCCGATCTGACCGCTTCTCGCGCATATTCGAGGCCGTCTGCCAGGGTAAACGCCAACTCTTGAACGCAAGTCGCGCCAGCTTCCTGCATGTGATAGCCGGA
>JBOEHJ010000033.1:0-5419 GCA_050633905.1 Geminicoccales bacterium | reverse complement strand
TGCGCACCATGAATTCTTTCAGGATGTCGTTCTGGATCGTTCCTGAAAGCTGATCCGCACTCACGCCCTGTTCCTCGGCGGCCACGATATAAAACGCCATCACCGGCAACACGCCGCCATTCATGGTCATGGACACGCTGACCTGATCCAAGGGGATTTGGTCGAACAGGATCTTCATGTCGAGGACGCTATCAATCGCAACGCCAGCTTTACCAACGTCGCCTGCTACTCGCGGGTGGTCGCTGTCATAGCCTCGATGGGTGGCGAGATCGAAGGCGACGGAGAGGCCCATTTGGCCGGCGGCAAGGTTGCGCTTGTAGAAGGCGTTCGACTCTTCGGCCGTGGAAAAGCCCGCATATTGGCGGATCGTCCACGGACGGCCGGCATACATCGTAGCCCGTGGACCGCGGAGATAGGGTGAAAAGCCCGGCATGCTGTTGACGGTCTCGAGTTCGGCCAGGTCTTCGGCTGTATAGAGCGGCTTTACATGGATGCCCTCGGGCGTCTCCCAGCCCAGCGCCTTGCCGCGTGTTTCCTTATCAGCCAACGCCTGCCAGGTGCTAAGATCGGGTTTGTCCGACATCGTCATGATCACATGCCCATTTCCGCGCGGGATCACCCCTTGCTGCAGTGCATCATTATGATGGAATGGTTAACGAGACGTCAAATTTCGGATGAGAGTGTAAGCAATTTTCGGGCTTTTTTTTCTTGCTGGGGCCGTTCGGATTTCGTCAAGCGAACCGGTGACATCGATGAAAAGGTCAAGGTAGCTGCGTGTTTCGGGTTCGTTTGGTTTTCTTGGTTCTTCTGAAGTCTGGGTTTACAGCAAGTGAAACAGGCGGCTACCTCGTCACTATCGACCGTAAGAGGAAGTTTTTCCACATCGACGTCGAGGGAGCCTGTCTTGGTTAGAGCCATCGCTGGATGGTCGACTTGTCCAGGAAATGCCCCAGGTCTTTCGAAGGAAAGATAACTGCAGAGATTCCTATAAGCGACGTCGTTCCCAGTTCGGATAAGCCTTTAGGCAATCCAGATCGCCTTGTTGAGTTGCGTGACATGTATGGTGAGGATGGGGTCAAGTTTATCGATGATTTCGCCGAGGTGGCCCCTGACTTTGGGCCGTTGATCCTTGATGTGAACATGGCAGTGTTGAACCGGCCTGGCCTCCCTAAACGCGATCGGGAGTTGGTCATGATTGCAGCACTGACTACCCTTGGCAACGCGCCCCGACAGCTGTGCGCGCACATCGCTTCGGCCCTGGATCTGGGTGTTTCCACTGAAGAAATTACTGAAACCATGATGCAAACCGCGATCTATGCCGGGATGCCAGCAGGCTTCAATGCGCTCATGGAGCTAAAGCGGTTCTTGGAAGAAAAGCTCTGATATCATCGCCTTGAGGGCGCTCTCAATCTCATTCAGCGCTCCTTATACTGAATGAATGATGGCCCAAATTTGGGGGCAAAGGCATCTTAGTTATGCGGGCCCCAAAAACTCTAACTCCGCTTCACACCAAACATCGTGTTCTCGGCCTTTTTCACGAACAGGTTGGCGAGGGCGTCATCGACGTTGTCGTTGGTGAATTGTGGTTTTGTGCCTTCAAACTTACAGGAGGCCAGCACCTGGTCGATGATGAACTTCGGCTGGTAGTAGGCGAGCGGCGCGCTGTTGTTGCGAATGCCGGCGAGAATGCGCTCGTAAATGTCATCTGGTAGTTCCAGGCTGTGCTTGGCGACCATGCCGTCAAACACCTTGCGGAACAGGTCTTCAGGCGGCTCGACAGTTTCGAGTTTATAGCTGATGCGGCGCTGAAACGCCGGATCCAAAAGGTCGTCGGGATGCATGTTGGTTGAGAAGATGATGATCTCGTCAAACGGAATCGTGACGCTCTTACCAGTGTGCAAGGTGAGAAAGTCGATACGGCTGTTGAGCGGCACGATCCAGCGGTTGAGGATGTCTTCCGGTTTGGCGCGTTGTCGGCCAAAGTCATCAATCAGGAAGGTGCCGTTGAGCGCCTTGATGTGCAGCGGCGCCTCGTAGAATTTTGCGAGCGAATTGTATTTTAGATCGAGCATCTCGATCGTCAATTCACCGCCCGTGATCACGATGGGCCGGTAGCAGGCGACCCAACGCGGGTCGAAACGGTTACGGCGCACATTGGTCGTTGTTTCCTGCGCGGGCGGATCCTCGACGACGCGATGGACGCTTGGGTCGAAGACTTTCATGATCTCGCCATCAATCTCGACGCAGTAGGGAACATAGATAACGTTCTGGAACACGTTGCCGATAATTTCGGCAATCGTCGTTTTTCCGTTGCCGGCAGGGCCGTAGATGAGGATGGCGTTACCGGAGTTGATGGCCGGGCCGAGGCGGCTGATGAAACGCTCCGGCATGACGAGGCCATCAAAAGCCTCATGGAGCCGGTCACGTGAGACAACCTCGTTGGTAACGCGTTGGCGTTGGATTCTGTCCGAATACGCCTCGAATGTTACGGGCGCTGGGCCGAAATATTGCCCACGCTGCAGGCAATCGATGGCGTATTCGCGACCCGCGCGGGTCAAGCCGTAACGCATCTCGGCTTGCAAGTCGATTCCGCCAGCTGATGAAAGGGCCTCAATAAGTTTACGATCCGTTGCTGTCTGCAAGAGCTGGTCAATGACACGGCGGGTCAGTTTCATCGCCTTGCTCAACTGGCTGGCCGTTTCAAGGCTTTCAGAATAAATACCTTTGATGGCCAATTCGAGCAGCATGACCGGATCAATACCGGTGCCTTCGACAAGTGAGGGGGCTTGAGGCGCCTCGGAAAGCACGGCTTCGATTTGATCTGCGGTCAGCAAGCCAAGAGCGAGGATACTGTCGCCAAGCACGCCGCCGTTAGAGTTTTGGTGCGCGATAGCCCTACTAATGTCTTCCTTCGAAACCAGCCCTTTGGCGCTGAGGAGAGTTCCAACGTTCATCAGTTGTGTTCCGACTATAATTTTCACTCAAAAGTAGATTGTGGCAGTTTAAGCAAAAACGGTTTGCGAAAAATGAAGAAGGCGCGCGTGGTGTCTCGGCTGAAGGAAAAGAACTTTTTGGCTTTAGGAATCTTATGAGTGGTAATGATCCGCTGATGGCACGGGCGCGGAAGCGTCCTTGTTGACGGCTTCATGTTTTTGAGCGCACGGCCTGGCGGTTTTGAGATGGTTTCTCATTGCGGGGCCTAAGGGTCTTTGTGATTGTTGGCAACGCCAAGGTGAGAAAGTGTTGTTGGGGGTTCTTTCTTAACAAAATCAACGCGTTCTGGTATTGATCATTGGCTTCGGGAAACATCCAGTCGGGAAGAATTGCCATGAGAAAGCGTTGGACATTGTTGAAGTCACCCATGGTGATCGCGCTTTGTTGTGGCGGCCTTTTGGGCTGCGCGCAGCCAACATTTTATAGCCCTGCGGTTAATGGTTACGGCTATGCTGAGAAAAGAATTGCCCCTGATCGTTATCAGGTGGTGTTCGCTGGCAATCATAAGACGAGACGGCAGACGACCCATGAATATGCGCTGTTTAGAGCGGCACAACTGGCCCATAAGGCTGGTTACGAGGTGGTGGCCGTCAACACTCAGCAGCAGCGGATCGAGCGCTTTGGTGATTTGCGCTCACGGCCGACCCAGCGGGTCGATCTCGGGCTGGAAGATGGCGGTGGGTCGGGCCGATCCGGTAGGAACAGAGGTGGCGATAGCCAGGTGCGTTCGACCGTCGAGCGCTATCAGGCGATCCTAGACGTTTCCTTTTACAACGATAAGGAAAGCGTTCCCGCCTCAAACCGCGAGGTTTACCAGACCGACGAGGTCCTGGCTGAGCTTGCCAAGGTGATCGAATTCGAGGACGAACCAACCGGCGGCAACTACGTCATTAGTTGGTAGGCCGGCCGGTCGCACCGGCTAGCGCGACTTTGGGTTAGTAGCTTCGACCTGCGTTACTTGGGTTTGAGCTTGGCGCGGACGGCGGGGCCAGGCTCAAAACTCCTTGTCACAAAAAATCAGCCCCTTCTCGCCAGCGCGTATAAGGCGATGCCGCAGGCAACCGAGACATTCAGGCTCTCCATTCTTTCTTGGATCGGCAACCTCAGCTTGAGGTCGCAATGTTCAGCGACCAGGCGGCGGATACCTGAGCCTTCGGCACCGAGGACGAGGGCGAGTTTTTCGAACTTGGGCGCCTCGTCCAGCTTTTGGTCCGCCTGGCCATCCAGGCCTGCACGCCAATAGCCCATCTCCTTCAAGGCTTCCAGCGTGCGGGTGAGGTTGGTGACCTCGACGATGGGGATCATGTCCAGGGCGCCTGACGCGGCTTTGGCCGTAGCGCCACCAAGCTCTGCGCTCTGGCGATGAGGCACGATCACCGCACGCGCGCCAAACGCGGCCGCCGAGCGCAAAATTGCACCCAGATTATGCGGATCGTTAATCCGATCTAGCACCAGGACAGTGGCGGGGCCACTTGCTAGATTTGGGGCCGCGCTTGAATCTTCAGCCAGTGCTCGATCGTTACACGCTTTTTCAAGCGACAGGCTTGGGAGCGGGGCGACGGCGAGGGCGAGGCCTTGGTGGACGACATGCTCGCCGAGCTTGTCATCGAGATCGGGGCGCTCGACTTGGCGAATGTCGGGGGCTCGTTGTCGGGCGGCAGGATCGAGGCGCTCCAGGGCGTCGCCGGTGGCCAGCAGAAAATGGCAGGTACGCCTCGGGTTTTTGAGTGCCGCCTCCACCGCATGCCGCCCATAAAGCCAAAGCCTACCTCCACCGCCGCTGGCAGACGGTCTACTTGACTGAGTTCGCTGTCGGGGGTCTGGCGAGCGGTTCGACGTTTTTCTTGTTGAAGTAACCGAAGTCCGCGTCGGACGGCGGGATTTGCTTTTGGCGGATCGTCCGCCAGCCGAGGGGCTGGGCATGATTTTTGGAAATCCTGATGTGTAAAGGGTTAGGCTTATTGACAAATGGGGAGCTTTGTCGATAGATCCCCTCGTTCTTTTCCCTTCCAGGCAAGATTTTGGCAAGGACTAGGGAGGGGTGGCCGAGTGGTTAAAGGCAGCAGACTGTAAATCTGCCCGCGTACGCGTACGTAGGTTCGAATCCTACCCCCTCCACCAATGCTCCGACACTGGCCGATTTGGCAAGGGTGAGGTCATCAATCCAGGTTGGGATCGATGCTGATATCCTGGTCTCGAAACGAACCTATTGAAAAGCTGATGTGAAGCGCATAAAACCGCTTTCATCGAAGTGAAGATTGAGACCTGTAGATCTGCGGGTGTAGCTCAATGGTAGAGCCCCAGCCTTCCAAGCTGGTTACGCGGGTTCGATTCCCGCCACCCGCTCCAACTCCAGTTATTGGCGCCCATCAGGTGGTCTGGAAGGGCTGTCGTCGAGGATCATAAGTTATGGCGAAAGCGAAGT
>JBOEHJ010000032.1:0-9161 GCA_050633905.1 Geminicoccales bacterium | reverse complement strand
GAAGAGGCCACTGCGATGGGCTTCACGCCCATCGTTTATGGCAATATGAAGTCGTTTCTTGACCGTAATCCTTCGCCAGAAGACATGCGGTTTTGGGCCGACAAGCAAGATTACTCGATCCCGATGGTGACCTCGTTCACCGACGGCACCAAGGTCCAGATCGAACAATGCTTGGTGGCCAATGGCTTGAATGCCGGCATCGCTCAGGAGGATCTTCTTGGGCTCGAAACCGGCGATCTGAAGCATGCGACCGAAGAGCTTGGCAAGGCCGCGGATAAGCTTGGCTATCCCATCAGCGAGTATATTCTCGATCGCGGCTTGCAGCATGGCGTCTTCATCGTCGCCCGCCATGACGATGCGCAAAGGCAGCCGCTCCAAAATTTCAAGCTAGGCTCTGGCCCCTATTACTTACTGGTCAAGGATTACTGCTTGGTTCATCTGGAGGTGTTCAAGACCATTGATCGTGTGGTCAAGGAGCAGCGTCCACTCCTCAACAACAGCAATGCACCGCGCATTAGTGTTGCCTCAGTGGCTAAGCGTGATCTTGCGCCGGGCGACGTCATCGAGCGCGGTTGCGGCAGCTTCGATTTGCGCGGGATCTGCGTCAATATCGCAGAGCGGCCCGGTCATCTGCCTATCTGCCTTGCCAATGATCTCCGCGTTCAGCGACCGGTTGCTGCTGGTGAGGTGCTTGGTGTTGCGGATGTTGAGATGCCAGACAGCGAAGCCTTTAACATTTGGAAAACGATCGAGCATCTTGGTTTGGCATCGCGACAAAAAGCCTCCTGAGAATGATCATGGCGCACTCTAATCAGTCGGGCTTTCTCACGATCGTATGACTTCCCGAATGAACGGTAAAAGTATGCGATCGGTATCAATTTTGGAGTGCCAGCCTAACATGGCGAAGGGTTCAGGCAGCTGGAAGCACCTGGGCGATGATGTGATCCTTCGTAGGGTGCCATGCTTCGAGGGCGACACAGCCAAGATCGCGGACCAAGCTACGATGCGCCTAACGCGATACGGTTCCGAATGTCTGCATGGATAGCAGGTGACTTGGTCCCCAACGTCCCTCCAGTCAGAAGTGGAGTCCTTCGCGCTGTTGATGCCCTTGTTGGGCAGCGCTTGCGCGATCGCTTGTTGGTGAGCCTCGATCGGCGTGGCACCACCGAGGCTTGAGTGCGGGCGGACCCGATTGTCGTCGTCCTGCCAGAGGGCTAGCACGGCGCGGGCCTGGGCGAGCGACGTGAACAAAGTCTCGTTCAGGCTGATCGTAAACGATCAGCGTCGCGCAACCGGCCGATGAAGCTCTCGGCAAATGCATTCTGCTGTGGTTTGCCAGGGGTGATGTCGTGCCAGCCAACACCAGTCTCTTGCGACCAGCGCAGGATCGCCATGCTGGTCAGTTCCGTGCCGTTGTCGCTGACCACGGTTGCCGGCTTGGCGCGCTGCTCGATCAGCCGGTCCAGTTCGCGGGCGACGCGACGGCCGGAGAGCGAATTGTCGGCGACCAGTGCCAGGCATTCCCGGCTGACGTCGTCGACCACGACAAGGATGCGGAAGCGACGGCCGTCCGTGAGGGCATCGCTCGCAAGGTCGAGAGACCAACGCTGGTTCGGCAGATCCGACGAAGCGATCGGCGCTCGTGTGCCCAGCGCCCGCTTGCGGCCGCCGCGCCGTCGAACCGTCAAGCCTTCTTCCCGATAGAGCCAGAGCAGCTTCTTGCGGTTGACCGCAACGCCTTCCCGCGCCAGCAGCAGCTCGAGGCGGCGATAGCCAAATCGACGCCGCTCCGCGGCCAACTCGCAAAGCCAGCGGCGACGATCAGCATCGTCGCCCCTACGGGACCGGTAGCGCACCGAACGCCGGTCGACTTTCATCATCGATCCCTCGTTCATGAAGTAGGTCCTCGACATTGCGCAATGACAGCGCAAATCGGACATACATCATGACAGCGAGCTGGATGATTTCAGGCGAAGTTTTGAAATATCGAAAGGACGATCTGGTCATAGCGGGATGCTAGAATGCGAGGGCAGGGGGGCAAACCATTTTCCGCTGACAATGCCGCCTTCTTCACGTCGGCGAAGAGCATTGCATCTATCGGTAATCAGGCTTGGCGTGCCGTCCTCGGCTCAGGCGTTTCTTTGACGGAGAAACTTGCTCAGTTGGCGATGTATGATCGAGTGCATATCGGCGCTCATTAAGATAGGCCGGAAGATCTCGGCCGCCATAGACAATGTCGATTACCTCGATCCGATCGTCGAACTCGTCAAAGATGATCAGGTAGCCAGACTTGTCCATGATCACATATTTGAGGCCACCAGCTGATCTGCCCTCGCCGAGGATCCGATCGCAGGATTTGGCGCCCCAAATGCCATCAGCAGCCAGAGCTTCGATTCGCTCAAGGATTGGATCGATCAGATAGGCTATCGTTTCAGCAACGTTGAAGCGCCCCTCTCGAGCACTATAGACAAGGATATCTTCGAGAGCGGCTTCAGCTTGAAGTGTGAGCTTCCAAGTTCGGCTCACCGCCTGTTGTCGCCGAGGCGCTCCTCAGCCCGCCGACGAATACGCTCGCGAATCTCATCGCTAGCCCCCTGGACAAAGTCACCGCGCGCTGCCTGCTCAAGCCCGGTCGCAACCCGGCTTTTGATGGCGTCGACACGTGCGGCTAATTCCTGATCACGTTCCTGGATCAGTCGCAGTCCCTCGCGAACCACCTCGCTGGCATTGGCGTATTCGCCAGCTTGGATTTTTGCCTCAATCAAATGATCATGGTGATCGGTGAGAGAGATGTTTCGCGACGCCATGGAAGCGCTCCTATGAATGCCAAAGGGAGCATAGTGAACATCACACCTTATGTCAAATTTTGACATTTAGCTAGCTATCTTACAGCGGCGGACTCATCTTCTGAGGGTAAATCTGCGCGTGCAAGCTGTATGATAAGCCATTGATATTAAACAGCGTGAACTTTTCAGGAGCCCTTGCACAGTGCCTTGAAATCATTAGGGAATCACCGGCCACTGGGACCGGTGCTGGGGCGGGCGGCCCCAAAATGGTCAGCGTTATCTCACGCAGCCAAAAGCGCAAGACAAGGAAGGCTCGGTTCAAGGTGGCGGATGAGCAACATCGCTTGATTTAGGCTTACTAAGGTTCCGGCAAAAATTATCGTTGCACGATCTCAGAATGACATGTTGGTCGTGCAACAGCTCTTTCCACCAGGCATCGAGAGCAACGACAAAGCCTGAATTGCCGTATCGGACATCGACGCTATGCCACGATGCGTTTTGGGAGATCAGAATTGTTGTGCCAGCCATCCCGCTTCTCCTGAATTTGAGATCAGCGGATTATCGATTGGCAGCGTTAAAGAAGCGCTAAGCGCATCGAGGGATCCAACAGTTCGATCGTACGATCATGTGTCGACAGAAAGCGCGACAGGGGCCAGCAAAACCAGACACTTGGTCACTCAAAAGCGACCGCGCGTCTCTGAGCTGTTGACAATGAAGGTAGGTCAGAGGGGTTCAAGCAAAAGTTCGATAACATATGTTATGACAAATTTTCTGATGATTCCGGCCTGGGGGAGGTCATTGTCTAGCCGAGTTGGCCTCGGTATCTGCCCGTCGTGTGCTTTGGCTTCGGCGATCGACATTGATCACGGCAAGCCGACACGCTTCCTTTGCCGAGTTCGAGCGTGCCTTGATCAAAGAACGCAAGCAGGTCGGCCTTGATGCAAGCCCGGCAAGAGGGCCGGATCGGCGGCCGCCGCCCAAGCTTCGCCCAGATCAACGTCGGGACATCGCCGAAAACGTGCTATCAGGCCGCAAAACCGGCGCACGAATGGCCTGCCTCTAAAGCATATCGCCAGCTACCGACTCAAGGATCGTTGCGGAGAGGCAAAGTAGCAAGGCGGTATCGATATCATCGTCAGAAGCAGTAATATCTCCATGTGATGACCGTCGTTGGTTGAGAGCCTCATCAATCAATTCGATTGTAGCTCTTTCTGCAGATTCGCTAATCTCTCGCAACCTCGCCCATCGTCACCATCGCAAGCTTTTTGATAAAGAGACAAGTTGCTCTCCTGACTTCATTCTACAAGCAGAAATCAATAGTTGAATAATTATTGTTATATTCTCGCATATAGAATATTGCGGTTTGCCATGACTTTTCTCTGAACAGTTTGTTGCGACGAAGGACAGAGCCCCCTGCCCCATCTCAGTTGGCTACTCTTTCCTCGAATGACCGAAAGCTCTGGGCTCTCATCACCTTTGCTAAGCTATCGGGTTATGATATGCGAACCCCCTCGTGAATGGTTGATTTGGAGTAGACCTATGAATCTTGATGATCTCAAAGGTGCCGTTGCTGACAAAGCCGAGCTAACCAAGGCGGACACCAGCAAGGCAATCAATGCCCTATTCAACAGCATCCAGGATTCCCTTCGTCAGGGAGAGAAGGTCGCGATCCCCGGTTTTGGCACCTTTGAGGTTGCCGATCGCCCAGCCCGCCAGGGGCGCAATCCTCAAACCGGGGCTGCCATTGAGATTGCGGCGAGCAAGGCCGCTAAATTCAAAGCTGGCAAGGGCCTTAAGACCGCCCTGAACGGCTAGTCATACAACGATATCATCCTACTCTGGAGCCAACTGGAGATCGGTGATGTCGAGATGACATGACCAGCAAAACAGAATGGGATCAACTGGCAGCCCGCCTTGACGCCGAAGCTGATTATCGCGTGTTGCGGCGGGTTCCAGATGTCCGTCGCTACGCTGACGGGGTGTCGTCGCGTCTTGGCTTGATTGTCGATGTCGAAACCACAGGGTTAGATCCCGATCATCACAAGATCATTGAGCTTGCCATCCTGCCGTTTCACTTCTCGCCGTCGGGCATGATCTATGATGTCTTGCCAGGCTATTCAGGCTTCGAAGATCCAGGAGAACCTATTCCGTCCGAGGTGGTTGACCTAACCGGGATCACCGATGCCGAGGTTCGGGATCGAGCCTTGAATGAAAAGGCTGTTGCCGAGTTGGTTGAAGCATCCAGTCTCGTGATTGCCCACAATGCTGGATTTGATCGACGCTTCTTAGAGCGGCGCTTTCCCTTATTCATTGACAAGCCTTGGGCCTGCTCTCTGTCCCAAATTCCTTGGTCCGAGGAAGGGCTTGCGAGCAGGAAGCTCGACTATATTCTTGGCCAGCTTGGGTTCTTTTTCGATGACCATCGAGCCCTTGCTGATTGCCAAGCTGTCCTTCACTTACTGAGCCTCGACCTTCCCAAAAGCGGCCGATCGATCTTTAAGATTTTGCTTGAAACAGCCCGTCGTCCGAGTATCCGCATTTGGGCGATCGGAGCCGCCTTTGATGCTAAGGACGCCCTCAAAGCGCGCGGCTACATCTGGAACCCAGGCGATGATGGTCGGCCACGTGCTTGGTTTGTCGATATCGACGAAGAGGCGCTGAAGGGTGAGCGTGAATTCCTTTGCGAGATGGTCTATGCCGGCGATCCACGATTTCAGGAGTCTACGATCGACTACAGTAATCGATTTAGCGATCGAATATAAAAACCACCCTGCCCTTCTTTGCGCGCCGCTTATTCGTGGAACCCTATTTTATCACGTGTAAAGAGCAGTCATGACTTGAACGTCTTGTTGACTTCCAGATCACGTTCATGGTCACCGCTTTTTTTACCTGCAGCGCGCTGTATCAGAGGGACTATGCGTTCATCGATGACGCCCAGCGCCTGGCTTGTTCAAGGTCGTTGGCGATGGCCAAAGCCGATGATGATGAGCACGATGATCGTGCACCGCTCTTACACTTGGCGATCAGCCGTTTTGGCAACTTGCCGTCACGATCACTTCGCGCCCAATGAGCGAAGAAGCTGTCTTACATAGGCGATATTGTCAGCATATCGCTTATCATCATCCATTGATGGCCAATCGTCAGGCAAGGGATCGCCTTCCCCGAGCAACCGCGCGGCTTCTGCAAAAGTTGCAGCGAGTTCGTCAAACATCTGCTCGGTTTTCTGAGAGCTATCATGTCGTTGTTCGACGGCTTTCGGGGCGTCCTGCTTTTCCATGTCCCTTTGGATCGCTTTCAGGTCATGGGGGAACGTGCCATCTACGGGAAGCTGGCTGTCAGATGTTTGTCGAATCGGCCTTGCCCTGACGTCAGGCATTTTGTTGAATTCTGGCCATTTTTCCTCAATGGCCGCTTGGTTGGTGCGATACAGTTCAATGGCTTCCGTGAGGGCGTGAACGGCGTCGTCGGTATGATCTGCCAGTGTCGTTGCCGGAACGGTCAGACATAACGCACAGGCCAGAATGAGCGTTTTCATCGCGCGGCTTTCATGGTTCCCACTGGTTTCTCTTTCTCGAGGCACGTTGGTGCATCATTCACCTCGATAAGAAGCTTACGCGCAACGTGATTGACCTGCGAGAGCGATATTTGGAACGGGACTTTAACACTTCTGCATAATCAACTGATAATGTTCATTTTTTGGCAAGGCTGCAACGATTTTTTTATGAGGGAATCTTGCCCATTTATGCGCGGCTGTGTGTTGTTCAAAGCGGTTTGACGGGACCATCTTACACGATGTCGTCGGTGTTTTCCGCACCGCCTTTTTCAAGCCGCTCCATTGGCTTCAACGCTAAAGTGGTGGCCTCTTCATCTGGCGGCTCCATTCATCGATCACTGTTCGCGACCAGAGTGGCGTACCGCTTCGGTAGGCGCTTCGGCCGATCAGATGGGCGGCGACCGGGGCGGTAATCAAGAGGAAAAGGATGATCAGCACCGCCTTGGTGGTAACGACCAGGCTGCCGAAATGGATGGCAACACCAATGACGATCAGGCCAACACCGAGCGTGCCGGCTTTGGTCGAGGCATGCATCCGGATCAGCACATCAGGGAGACGGAGCAGGCCAAGCCCGGCAATTGCGACGAACGCGCCACCGAGGATCAAAAAGACAGCAATCAGAAGATCGATCATGATCCACCTTCCCCCTTGCGGGTCGATGTCACGGTCGGTCTAGGCCTGAACTCGCTCTTGTCTTCGCTTCGCCTTGGGCGACGTTCGGCATAGCGCGCGAAGGCGACGGTGGCGAGGAAACCGACCAAGGCCAGCGCAAGGCCAAGATCGAGATAGGCGGCCTCGCCCGTGGTGAGCGCCAGGATCGCTGCGATCGCTACGAGAATGATCGTCACCAGATCGAGAGACACCACGCGATCCGTGAGGCTAGGCCCAAGCACCAGGCGAATACAGCCAGCGATCACGCCGATCAGCGTCAGACCGAGAGCTATTGCCGTGGCGACCTCGGTAATCTGGCTCGAAGGAGGTTCCATCATCGGAGAGCCTCCAGGACGCGGCGTTCCATACCCTTCTTGATATCGCGTCGGATGCTCTCGGGGTCGTCGACGAACATCGCATGGACATAGAGCGTTTTGTGATCGCTGCTGAGATCGAGCGAAAGTGTGCCTGGGGTCAGTGACACGAGATTGGCGAGTGTGGTGATCTCGAGGTCGGTCTTGGCCTCGATCGGCACGGCGATGATGCCGGGGCGGCTCCTGTGCATCGGCGTGAGCACATCCCAGGCGACTTGCAAGCTGGAGACGAGAAGTTCCCACAGGAAGAAGAGGGTCAAGCGCACCAGACTAAGCAATTTCTGGCAATATCGACTGTCGACAAAAAGCGGACTTAGCACCCACAAAATGGCATAGCCGACCGCAAAGCCGATGGTGAGGCTGGGCAAGGTGAAGGCGCTGAACAGGGCAGCCCAGCCAACGGCAAGCGCGAGGTTGATGACAAAAGGTGTCATGGATGCTGCTCCGAAAGACCGGCGAGATCACCCGCGCGGTCACCAAGCACTGCCTTAAGATAAGCGTCGGGCTGCAGGATCTCGCTGGTGGCTTCGGTCGCGACCTGCAGTAGTGGTTCGGGCATCAGCCCAATTGCCAAAATAACCACCACCAGGCCGACCGCCGGCAGCATCAACATACGCTGCTCGGGCCCACCCGCACGGCCAAGACCCAAGTCAACGTTGCCGGCCCTTGCCGGCGCTGGGGACCAGAAGGCGTGAGACCAGATGCGCATCAGGGGGATGAAGGTGAGAAGGCTGTAGGTGACGATCACGACCATCGCGACAGTGGCGCCCGTGTCGATACCGGCCTCGATGATCATGAACTTGGCCCAAAAGCCGCCGAGCGGCGGGATGCCAATCAGCGCCAGAGCGCCAAGGAGGAATGTGATGGCAAGGCCGGGACGGCGTTGATAGAGCCCGCCGAGATCGTTCAACTCGAAACTGCCGGCCTCACGGCCGATGATGCCCAGGGTCATGAAAAGCTGGGCCTTTAGAAGGACGGCGTGGACCATATAGAAGATAGCGGCGGCCAGGGCGAGCGGGTGTTGCAGGCAGAGACCTAGTAACAAAAAACCGATCGAGGCGATCACATGGAAGGCTAGGATGCGGCGGATATCGGTTTGCGCGATGGCACCCAGCACGCCGATGACCATCGTGGTCAAGGCAGCGATAAGGATGATGTCGTTGATCATACCGATGCCCGCTGGAAAGATCAGGGTGAAGGTGCGCACCAGGGCGTAGACGCCGACCTTGGTCATGAGGCCCGCAAACACAGCGGAGACGGCGATCGGTGGCGTGTGATAGCTGGCGGGAAGCCAGAAGTAGAGCGGGAAGACAGCCGCTTTTATGCCAAACGCGATCAGGAAAAGAACGGCAACGACGCCAAGTAGCCCCTGATGTTCCAAGTCACCGAGCTTGCCGTGTAAGTCGGCCATGTTGAGGGAGCCGGCGAGGCCGTAGAGGAGGCCTATAGAGGTGAGGAGTAAGACGGTCGAGATTAGGTTGATCGCGACATATTTGACCGCACCATCGAGCTGACGTTTGTCGCCGCCGAGCGTCATCAGGGCAAACGAGGCGATCAGCATCACCTCGAACCAGACATAGAGATTGAAGAGATCGCCGGTCAGGAACGCGCCGGCCACGCCGGCGAGCAGAATCTGCAGGAAGCTGTCGAAGCCGCCGGCAGCCCGCTCATGGTCGATGTCGGCGAGTGCGTAAATCGCGACAGCGAGGCCGACCAGACCAGCCGCCAGGACCATGACAGCGCTGAAGAGATCAGCGACCAAGGTGATGCCGAAGGGGGCGGGCCAGTTCCCCATAT
>JBOEHJ010000031.1:0-39796 GCA_050633905.1 Geminicoccales bacterium | reverse complement strand
TTCACCATGCTCAATCATCGCGTGGATGGTCTCGTAAGGCTGACCAGCCAGGGGTGTTTTGTATGTCGACCGCTACGATCGCGGGCTTGCTGCCCTCTTTCCGGTCCCGACAGTAACGTCATAGTCCAGGCCTTCTCTACCGACGAAGAGTTGGTGATCGCTCGGCACGTGCAACAAGTTCTTGAGGAGCGGCCAATGGCTAGGGAGACCACTCCGAAGCGATCCTCGATCACGCGCTTCAGGTCGATGCGGCGCCAGCGAATGATACCGTTTTCCTCAAGGCTGGGGCCGGTCTCCACAATCTCGGCAAACTCTGCCAATTGTGCCGCGCTCAGCCGGCGCTCGCGCGGGGGCTTGCGGTCCAGCAATCCTTCGGGGCCTTCATCGTTGAACCGATGCGCCCAGTCGCGCAGGGTTTGACGGTCCATGCCGCCGGCTCTCGCCGCATCCGCTCGGCTCATCCCGTCATGGACACACGCCAGAGCCAAAAGCCGGCCGGCCTGCCGAACATCACGGCTCCGCCGGGCCAGAAGGCGCAGCTTCGGGGTATCAGAATCATCGCGTAGGGCAACGGTCTTGGGCATCGGAAATCTCGTTTGCCCACATAGATTCAGAACCGCGCCGATTTGGGAAGACCATCGAGTCAGACACAGAGGCCGCTGGTATAAGGCATTTCAACCCGCCCGTTTTCATGATGCACTTTCTGACGAGATTTTGGATACTGATCAAGATTTTTGCCCTCAACTTGTCAAACAACGCAATCTTGCTTTAAAATCTGCAATATTCGTCCGCCGGGGGCAAGTCGATGCCAATTGATACGCACGTTTTTGTGCACACTTTTTCTAAAAATTAGGAGCTGCGATCTAAATATGAGTTCGCAGTTAATTTTTCATACCCGTATTCCAGGGCATATTTATTCGATTCTTCGATCATTTTTGACCCTCGCTGAAACTCTTAATCTCTCGAGAACCACCAAAGAGCTCAAAATTACTAGACAGTCTGTCAGACGTCATATCGCTCAGCTCGAGGAGCAAGTTGGTGATCGATTGTTTGCAACCGAACACAATGAGTATGCTTTGACACCTGCCGGAGCGCGCTGGAAGTCCGAAATCTCCAACCTGCTCGAGCAAATGCACACTCTCTTTGGCCCATCCACTACCTTGGTCAAAGGATTACCGCTGGTCAATATTCAGGTATCCGACAATCATCGGTTTTTTGCGCAACAGCATCCTGCTGTGGATGTATGGAAAGAATCGACGCCGCCCTTGATAAGAAAGGGCTTGGAAGTCTGGGCGTTAAGCCAAAGCGCCTTAGATCACGAGGCAATGCAGGTAGTTAGGCCATATCTGCTCGTATATCGGCAGTTAAAGAATGAGTGGGTCTGCACCGAGGTGGGAGACAAATCTTCCTATGCAACTTGGCTCGGCTCCACTTGGGCCAAGAGTGCAATTGGCCAAACTTATGAGGACGATCCAATCAAATCTCAAGCCGACGCATTCATGGTCAAGGCGCACCATAAGGTTTCACAGGTCGGTGCTCCATTGTATTATCACATCAGCACTAAGTTCCCCCGCAGTGAATTTGGAGAGTTGGTCCCGGTCAATTACCAGAAGCTTGTTCTACCGTGCCGATTTCCAAACGGTAGCCCGGCGGTTGCCGCTTTGGTTGCGAGAACCGACAAAATTTCGATTGAGGGACTCAGTTCTTCTGATATTCCTGTCACACCTCAGGAGGAACTGATGGAGTTTGACATCTGATTTGGTGGATACCATCAGCATGAACACAAGAATGATCAATTCAAGATGAGTAAGTCAGCGGCGTATCCTCGTTAAGCTTGGAGCGCAACCCATGCCCAGTCTAGATACGTTCATGCTTTTTCGACATGCAATCGAACTGACTGAGCTTGTGAGATCCCATGGTATCAGCCTCGAGTATGGCGAAAACTTTAATGCGTTTTCCACAGCCACCAGGCGTCAGCCCAATAGACAACACATAAATCCTGCGTTTGATCCTGAGCGGTGTGAGTTGCCAACTGATTGTGGGTTTTGGGTGATCGGTCACGACGAGCTTGGAGAAATTGTCCATACCCAGGCAATTAGGCTACTGGATTTCGAGGGGGGCAATCTCGAACAGCACTTTCAGCGCCGCTTGTGGGACTACCGCACGCATGGAGTTGATTTCGACCCCCACAGGTGCCACTTTTTCCTATCACCGGACGCCCGGAACATTGCTGGGATTGTTACCTATCATGGTGAACTCTGGCTCAAGGGCGGAGTCGGCGGCTACCGAGATGGCACCTTAGTAACAATCCTTACGCGGCTCATGTTGTTGAAAGCCTTCCTGCGGTATTCGCCTGACTTCATGATCGGATTGCAATCTCCTGTTATGTCCTTCAGAGGGCTTGGAATCCGGGAAGGATATATGCGCACCGAGCAGCGAACGATTGTTTGGGCCTTACGAGGTTCCTCCGATTTTCAAGAGGACTGGCTCGTCTGGATGAACAAGGAAGAGGCAGAGTTCAACTTAAGGGTTCCTGCGAGTTCCTTGCTAAAGCATTTCGGAGGACAGAAGCTTGATGCAGCTAGGGCGGACTCAGCGTGAGGTTTTGACGGTGATTTCAGCGATCCAGATTTTGCGTGGGAACATATTTTTTCCGATGCTGGAGCATTCAATCTTTATCGAGAAAATCGATTCTACTTTCCGCTGAATCGTCAATCAATTGTGCGGTCCTACTCTGCAGTGCAAACTGTAAAAGAAAACTAACAGGGGATCACCAATGCAACATTTTGACGAACCTCAATCAAACGACGCTCAGATGCCTGGTGCCGCGCTCGATGAGAACCGAGTTCCAGGTTTGGTTGTTTAGCGGTCGCTTGTCCTGCTCCGATTGCCAGGGCAAGGCTTGATGATCGCACACATGCCGTTCAGCCCAGCAACGAGCGAAGCCTAGAAGTGCAACATGACACGGGGCACTTTTTGCAGCAGTTGAGGTTATTCCTATGAACAAATTTCTCGTCTTCGCACGCGGTGCCGAACGATGTGGTTGCGGCGCTCGACAATTCTCGAGCTAGAACAATGTCTTCACTGGCTACACCTGAGACCTCCCAAGTCTTAATCGTAAACCCGCTGGTCCGGTTCATGAACGAGCTCTCAGACAAACGGACAGCAACGTTTCAGCAGCGCGTAGCGTATTTAACGACAGCTGCAAATACCGCTTCGATACCGTGTCTGTGTGCCGTGTCGGCGGATGCTGAAACGGTTAAACGAGATTTGCCTGAACCCCTAGACAGACGCTTGGTGCGATTCTTTCAATTTGATCGCCGTCACTCGATTTGGACCAATGAAGAGCTTTCAAATTCAGTGAACTCGGGAAGTCGGCCGCAACTGTACATCTGTGGCTTTTGGTTGGATGACGTTCTGGCTGCGGCTGCAATTGAAGCACAGACGCATGCGTTCGACACACATATTATTACCGATCTAAGCCCAGCACACTCGGACAAGGACTCGCATCCGTTCTTTGATAGGATCAAACTGTACGGGATCATACCCATTTGCCTCTCAGCTCTCCTGTATGAATGGATGGCGAACACCGATGACAGGGATCGGTGTGAAGCGCTCGAAACGTTATGGTTGCAAAACAAACAGATCGATCATCGGGGCGCCTCCGCAACGCGGACCGGGCTGTCATAAACCAAGCCCGCTAATGCGGTCTTGGCCATCCGGCTTTCATCCCTGGCGCAGGCCCGGACTTGGCAGTCCGGCTGACGGACACGGCCACATGGCCGTGACACTGCTTGAATCCTCTCCCGGTGCGGCGGCGGCCGAACACTCCCTTTTAGCCTCGCCGGCGCAGCCCGCAACTGCCTTGGATTTCAATCCAATCTAGGCGGTTTTGTTCTCCTACCAAGGCAATTGCGTTCCGCTTGGTCTGGCGCGGCTTCCGGTCGCTTGCCGGCCGCCCCCTTTCGGGGAAGGGCGCGCGATACTTGGAGGGAGCCGCTATGCGCGAGCCAGAAACACCAAACACTGCCGCCTATCGAGACCACAGGAGCCAGACCGAGAATGGTCCCCGCATCTATGTCGCCTGTCTGGCGGCGTACAACAATGGGCGTCTACACGGCCGCTGGATTGATGCTGGTCAGGACGTCGAGGAAATCCAAACCGAAATCACCGAGATGCTCGCAGCTTCTCCAATACAACTGGCGGAAGAATGGGCGATTCACGACTATGAGGGTTTCGAAGGTGCGAGTCTTGGCGAGTTTTCGAGCATCCAGTGGGTCGCACTTTTGGCCGCTTTCATTGCGGATCACGGCGAGCTTGGTGGCCAACTGTTACAGCATTTCGGCGGTGATCTCGACGACGTGACAGCGGCGTTCGAAGAATACGCTGGCGAGCACAAGAGCCTTGCCGACTTCGCCAAAGACCTGACCGAAGAAACCACCCAAATCCCAGACCACCTTGCGAATTACATCGACTATCAGGCCATCGCCCGTGACATGGAGCTCAACGGAGATGTGTTCACCATCGATCTCGGCTTGGAGTGCGTGCACGTTTTTTGGTCGAAGTGAGTTGCCCGATGGACACGTTCACGAGCCACCAAGGAATAGATGATGGCGCGAACAGACGTCGAAAGAGGTCCAGTCCGAAATGACCAATCAGGCACAGAACTGCATCGAGCTTCACCGCCACGCTGCCATGCGCCATCCAATGCTGGTGAATGGGAATGCCATCTGAGCGCTTACACGAGCGGCGGCGGCGGTCGGTTGAGCGACAACACGGCTTGCATCAAGTCAATCATTTCCCGAAACCGAGCGGAGGCGGGAGCGGCCCTCTCACATGTGCAAGGAGGGCCACGAGCGCCGAATAGGCGATTCTTCGCAAGAGCAAATCCCCGCGCCTTGCGGCGCGGGGATCAATGCTTTGGCGGTTCGAGTAAAGTTAGCGTACCCCTTTGAGACGGTTCGATCCTGTCCTGCAGCCCGGCCAAAATCGCTAGATTGGTGAACCGAAGCGCGGCAACTATCAGGCAATGAGACAAACATTCCTGCTTCTCCGGCTCATGCAAACCTTACCGATCTCAAGACGAACTTCGGAGTCCATAAAACCAGATCGGCGCATCAACATCGGCCATCGAGCTCTCGAAACGGTTGAGTTTCAGTCCAGCTCTTGAACAACGCGGCATAACCCAAATCCCGACACACTAGACTTCGGAGCACCCAAGCGCGGATGCCATCATGGCACCTATTGGGGCTGATGAAGCTCCAAGTCGACCTGCTTCTGCTCAAACGACCTATGACGAACCCGAGCCGCACGAAACCGGTGCATTCCACTTTTTTCCCCGCCGCAAGCGGCTCCTCGCGCCTGGCACTGCGTGCCCAAAAAAGTGTGCTTCACCGGTCCTCCGCTCTGCTTCGGCCTTGCGGTTTATGCGGCTTGCGTCCGCCATTTTCGGTCCCGCGTCAGCAGGGCGATTGGCGCTCTGAGACAGCAATCATAGGAGACTTAAGGATGGCACAAGCACTTGGATATGTGACGAAGACAGATAATGGCGGGTTTCAAGGTACGCTCGCAACAATGAGCCTCAAGAAGCGCATAAACATCGTACCTAACGGCTCAAAAGAGTCAGATGGTCAGCCCGATTTTCGGGTCTTTACGGAAGATCGGGTGGAGATCGGTGGCGGCTGGAACCGGGTCGGAAAAATCAGTGGAAACAAGTATGTCTCGCTGACATTTGCCGCTCCCGAATTCGGTTCCGCCAAAATCTACGCCAATCTCGGACGGGCTGCAGGACAAGATGACGACAGCGTCATGGCGATCCTCTGGAACCCACTAGACTAGCCAGAGCATTGGTCCCCGCGCCGCGAGGCGCGGGGACTCTTTATCGTGGAATGATGAATGCAATGAATTGCAGGATAGCTGCAATTGCAGACCAAGTAGACCCAGCATTTTGATGCCATATTTGTATAGTTCACTGACTTATCTGGACGCGATCTGGCGCCTAAATTTTTGTTGACAGATCGGAGAGTTCAGAAAACCGGGGATTGGTGGGGTGCCACAGAGAACGACGATTTGTGACGTTGTCCGCTAGCATAGGAGCCCACCAAAGTGTCTCCAAAGGTTCGCGTTCAGCTGCGGCGAAGACCGCTCAGCGACTACGACTATGTTAGGTTTCTGACGAGATCACAGCTTGCGTGGGAGTATCTCAGACGCAATCGTGAATACCGTCACGATTGGCGCCTGGCGTTTCCACGCAAGCCTCAAAACATAACTCTTTCCGACGGGACGGAGGTGGTCCGGCTTCGCTGTCGCCATTGGCGCGCGGAAGCCTGGGGCCTGCACTTGTTTCGTTGATCCGTCACATTCAGCGCCGATCGCCGGAGTATTTTGGCAACCGGGAGTCTACCGGAGCATTGTCTCTGCACGCGTCCGAATTGCATCAAACTCGAACCTCGATTCCTCCCTCCGTCTTGCGGATGCCCGTTGCCACCGGACGCTCTTGAAGACGTATGACGGAGAACAGTACGTCCTGTTTCAAAAGCCGAACCAGGCCGTACAGCTGCGCTGCGAAGGCGATGATGTTCGCGTCGATCCTTTCACATTAGAGATGGTTGTTGACAGATTTCCGGACGTGGAAGCGTCACAACGGCTCATAAAACAGCTTGCCGACATCTATCGAGATCGTCATCTAGAACGGAGCTATCGGGAGTGGACCGTGGAAGCGCGTCGACATCGCGATGCTCTGATCGCCTACGACTTGAAGCTACTCGGCTGTAAATACCGTGATATTGCGGTCCGTATCTGGGGTGAGGATTTTGTCACGCAAGAATGGACAAATCCGAACCGCACGCTGAAGAATCGCACCATTAGAGCCGTTAAGCGCGGCATTCATCTCGTCGACGGCGGCTATTTCTCGCTCCTGGTTTAGCGGACAGATCAGTCCCTAGGGTATCGATCTGGCACCCCTCTGAGAACGATACTTCTCTCAAACTCATTCATCGCCGATGTTTCCCGAGAGGGCGCACAATTGCCCACGCCGGAGGAAAAATGACTGAAGATGACAACAAATCTGATGATGAAGGGCCATTCTTGACGACCAAGGAGGCCGCTCGCTTTCTGAAGCTTCAGGCCAATACACTGTCAAAAATGCGCGTCTATGGTGGCGGTCCGGTCTACCGCAAGCATGGTCGATACGTGCGCTACCATATCGACGATCTGAACGAGTGGTCCGATTTGCGCAAGAAGGATTCAACATCCGATGTGTGAGTTCTTTACCTGCGCAACGATCGAATTCTATCCGGAATTTGCCAATCACTGGATTCGGTTCGGTATGCCTGATCATGAGTTTGATCTCGACCGTAGGCGAGCTATTGCCTTTTTCAAACCAGTCAGGCTGTTTGGTTATGTACGTTGGCTGGCGAACATCTACGGTACTCAAAGTTGGGATTTTGCGGTCATCTTAACCGGGGAACCGACAGACCGCTTGGGTAGGTTCGCCGGTATCAACCCAGGCGGCAAGATCCTCTTGCACGCGACCGGCAAGGTCAAGGTGAAGCGGTCGCTTGAACTAATCGACGCGCTTGAAGACGCAGGCTTCGACATAACAAATGTCTCTCATGCATACTTCCGACACGCCCATAATCGGATCGCGGTCGGTCAGCCCGTTCGCCCATATTCTGCCGCCCAGCATGCGGCATTCATCGCCGGGCGCGGCGTGATTTGATGAGGATATTCTGGCTAGCCAGTACAGCGGTCCCCGTGCTCTTTCTGATTTTCGCGGAAACACAAAACCTCTCAACGAAGCTCATCTATAACGGATCAAATAGTGCGCCTCCGGGCTTTTACTGGATTGAAGATTCGCCAGTCAAGCGCGGTGATTACGCCCTAACAATGGTTCCGGGGCGATTTAAAGAGCTGATGGCGCAACGCGGATACGTACCCCACGATGTTCCTCTTTTGAAACAGATCATAGCCGTTGAGGGTGATGTGATCTGCCGCAAAGACCGCGAAATTTTGCTCGACGGTCTGACGATTGCGATAGCGAAGTTGACCGATCAATTCGGGCGCAATCTTCCTATCTGGCAGGGTTGCCACCGTTTGATGTCGGATGAGTTGTTCTTGCTCCAAGATCATCCATGTTCGTTCGACAGTCGGTATTTCGGACCGGTGCAAAGGTCACTTGTCATCGGCAAAGCAATGAAGTTGCGTTTTCCAGGCTGATCAACAGGGAACAATGATCCAACGTCATCCAGAAACTACAGGGGAGAAGCGCAAAAATCAGCGGAGGGCGAGATAAAACGCCATGGTGCAAACGCACCATAAGCCACTGTCTGCACATCCATTTTAGTTGCACACACACCGGAAGCGCGGGTGCATGCAATCTAAGTCAAATTATTGATTTCTAAGGAAAATTGTTGGTGCAGGTTAATCGCCGCTCTGTTGTTCGACGAGCTTGATGCCTATCTGTCGACATTGCCATGGCCGACGACAAAGGCGACATCTTCAATCCGAAACTTGGACGCATCCGCAATGCAGGCGGTGCTCGTGCTAAAAGCTATATCAACAGGGTTCTGCATCGCCTTTCCAGATTCGGGAACAACGGCCTTGGTTCGATCGAAGCCAACCGCCGATTTACCGGCACCCGAATAGGACGGGGCAACGACGTCATGCGGCATCGCCGGGCCGGTGGCCGGTTCGGTCCAGCCTACCGTCGTGTCGTCATCAAATCGCGGATCGTCAAATTGGCAGGCGCGAAGGGTGGCAGCGGTCTAGCTGCAGCCCGTGCGCATCTGCGCTATATCCAGCGCGACGGCGTGTCGAAGGAGCACGAGCCAGGCCAACTCTACGACGCGACTAATGATGAGGCCGATGGAAAGGCGTTCCTGTCACGTAGCGAAGGGGATCGGCATCAGTTCAGGTTCATCGTCTCGCCGGAAGACGGAACCGAGCTTGCCGAGCTGAAACCTTTCGTCCGGGACCTGATGCAATCGATGGAAACAGACCTCGGCACCAAGTTGGATTGGGTCGCGGTCGATCACTTCAACACGCAACATCCGCACACCCACATCGTCCTGCGGGGCAAGGATGATGTAGGCAAGGACTTGATCATCGCGCGAGACTACATGTCTCACGGCATGCGTCGCCGTGCGAGTGAGATCCTGACGCTGGAACTCGGGACGCAAACCGAAGCGGAACTGCGCCGAAAACTGGAACGGCAGGTCGAACAACACAGGTTCACCGACATTGACCGATCTCTGATCCACGATGCCGTCGATGGTCAGTTGGACGTTCGCCGTGATCCGAACGCGAAGAAGGGGCACGAGATTCAGGCCGTACGGATCGGCCGCTTGCGGATTCTGGAAAAGCTTGGGCTGGTGCAGGAAGGCGAACCGGGACGCTGGCAGTTGTCGCCAGACCTTGAGGAAACACTGCGGCGCATCGGAGATCGCGGTGACATCATCAAGACCATGCACCGAGCATTGCGGAATACCGGCATGGACGTCGGTGCTACAAACTATTCGATTTACGATCCTGGCGATGCCCGCGCGCCCACGATCACAGGAGCAATTGTCGACCGTGGACTTCATGATGAACTGAATGATGGCCACTATGTCATCATCGATGGCGCGGACGGCCGCATACACTATGTCGTACTCAATTCACAACAGGACACGGACGATTTGCCGTTGGGCGCCATTGCCGAGGTGCACCCAGCCGCGACCGGCATCAGGCCTTCTGACCGGGTCATTGCCGAGGTGGCTCATCAAAACAACGGACTCTACGCGCCGGATGCTCATCACGGCTTTGATTCAGACGCGTCGCCGGAGTTCGTGGCCGCCCACGTCAGGAGACTAGAGGCACTGCGCAGGGCAAACATCGTTCGCCGGTTCCCTGATGGGTCGTGGGAAATACCGAAGGACTTCCACGACCAGGTTGCAGGGCTGGCCGATAAACAACGACGATATCCGGGTCGTTTGGCGACACTCTCGTTTCTGTCTCTTGAAAGCCAGATCAACGCAAACGGCGCGACGTGGCTCGACCGGCAATTGCTGGCCAAAAACCCAACACCTCTTCGTGGTAGCAGATTCGGGGCGAAGACAGCAAATGCGCTGAACGAGCGGCAGGAGTATTTGATCCAGCAAGGATTGGCAGAACGTGACGGCAAGACGATCCGCTATAAACAAAACCTTTTGCGCGTGTTGAAACGGCAGGAACTTGCGGCAGCGGGAAAAAGGCTAGCGACGGAGACCGGGGGCACCTTTGTCGAGCTACAAGACGGAGATCGGATCAGGGGCATCTATCGGAAATCGATTCGTCTGGCGAGTGGGAAATTCGCGCTGCTTGAGAAGTCAAAAGAGTTTGCGCTCGTGCCCTGGAGGCCAGTTTTGAACCGACATCGCGGAAAGATGGTCGGGAGCGTGATGCGCGGATCGTCGGTTTCTTTTGACTTTGCGAAGAAGCGCGGGATTGGGATCAGTTGACTACGCCTCGCCAGCATGCAGCAGTTCTTCCATGAAGATACTCAAAAGCTGCGGCCGGCCATCGACTTGAGCCTTTGCGTAAATTCGAGTGCACTGCGCACGCACGGTGCCCGGCGCGGTTCCGCGCATTTGAGCGATTGAATCATTGTCAATGCCCTTAAGAACCAGGAGCGCGATCTCCCGCTCTGACGGGGTCAGCCGCCATTGATCAAAAAACGCATCGATGAGACTTGTCATTTCGCCCCGCGCCGCCCGGATGCCAAGTTCCATGGCCGCCATGCGATTGAGCAGATCGCGCAGTTCGCGCATCAGATAGATGACACCTGCTGTCAAGGCGAGGGCCGCAAATGCTTCGAGGATGAGATGAACATCGTCAAGGTGATCGCCCCGGTTCAGATCGAAGATCACATCACCGATGAAAAACATTGCACACAGGGCCTGCAAGACAATGATAGCGGCGAGCACCATGGCCCGCCGCTCTCGTTTAAGTGCAGGGAAATAGCGTACGGTCATTCGACCGACCTATCCTCGGGGATGCGTTTTCGCCCATCTATCATGGCCCGCATCAAAGACACACCAGTCCACCAAGTGTCAAATAATACGCCACCGACATGCAGCGCTATTGAAACAACAAGCCAGTTGAACGCGATTTCATGGACCTCCTCCACCCACTCGACTCCGAAGAACCGGATCGTGCCCATCATGTAGCCTGTCACACCGAGAGCTAGCACCGTCAGCCAGATGTTGTAAACCATCAGTGCTCCGAGGGGATTGTGAGTAAGGTGTATGGTTTTGTCGCCTTTGAACATAGCGATCAGGTGACGGAGCGCTGCAACTGGATTGGGTGGGAATCCCGACAACCTTGCATGTGGCGAGCCAATCAATCCCCAAATCAGCCGGACCCCTATGAGACCGACCGCGACATATCCGATCCACTCATGCAGGGCGCTTTCCTCCTCAATGACCGTGCTATTGAGGAGGATGGTGAGGGCAAGGCCCCAATGTATCAACCTGACAAGCGGATCCCAGACCACGATGCTGCGGGCGCCGGAGCGCCCGCTGCCAATTGTTTCGCTCACCGACATGTCGGTTCACTTCATCTTCAGCTTCGTGACCTTGCCGGTCGCCGTGCTGACGTAGACTTCGCCCATCTTGTTGCCCTTGACAAAATAGACTTCGATTTTGCCGTCCTCCAGTTCCGACTTGCGGACCTGATAGCCCATGTCGGTCAGCCTCTTCTGCACCACAGGCAAGGTGGTTCCCAGAACCGTGTCCATGGTCAGTTCAGCTGCGAGGGCCGGGCTTGCAAATGCCAGAGCGGCCAGAATAACTAGATTGCGCATCTTCATATCTCCGTGTTGGTTTGAAACGCTGACGGTTGCCCGTCCACGCGAATGAACATGCTGTTTGATTGCCGTTATCTGAATTGCAGGAGAGCTTATGTTGGTCGAAATAAGCCCCTGCTTACGATCAGATTTTGACGTCGAAAATTGAAGCTTGGTTACCCCTGTCTTCTCGGTCCGGTCCGGATGGACAACCTATTAAAAGCTCAAACTAGCTATTACAGCGAACGAACAACTTGTCTTCGCCACCAAGAAACAACCTGCCGGGCGAAAACCCACCACGGATGGCTGCAAGCCGCAGACCCGAACCATCCACGTCCTTGAGGTTGAACTGTACTGTTTCGTCGACCGAACCCACTCGCAGCTTTCGGCGAAGCCGGTCGTATTTGACGCGGCGGCTGAAGCTCGCGATCAGCGTGTCATCACGAAGCTCCCATTTCCCGGTCCGCCAGGGGAGGAGGCCGATCTTCTCGTTCGGCGCCCGCCACCACTCGACAAGACCGACACCGTTCTTCTCAAACAGGATGACGCGCTCCTTAACGCAATCGCTTGGGCTGGCCGACCAAACTCCGGTTAGCTTCGCACGGTCGCCGCCGGTAAGTCCTTCGACAATCCCCGGCGCTGGGGCTTTGGCGCTGCTCGCCTCCAGCATGGCATCGTACTTCTTCCGATGTTCTCCTATCGCGGGTGCGTTTCCATTGGCTGGTGTATTCTTCGCGGCTGCTGTTACTGAAGTCATAGCAATGGATTTAGTTTCCGCTATCGCGTTGTGACGGATTCGAACCTCATACTTGCCGATTAGCGACGAGACCATTGCCTCCAGCAAGCGACTGTTACCAATAATACGACCACGCCCGTCGGTCTGTGCATGTCCGGAGAGGACTCCAACTATCGTCTGCTGACGGGATGGTTTCGCACCAAGCGACTGGCAGAGCTCCGCGTAGCGGTTCATACCAGTGAGCGCTGTTTGTCTTATCAGCTTGTCATCGCGCAGCTGATCGCGTGTTTCGAACAGCAGGATGACTTCTCCGATCTCGTGGCATCGAGGTTTGGCCGGATTCAGAACATGAAGCGCCACGTCGACAGGTTCGTCATAGATGAACCAGCCGGGACCGGCATCGAACGCCCTGATGCTGTCTGGCTTAGAAGCGGCCGTCGCGGTGGATGATTTGCCAACGCCGATCGCCAACATCGCGGCGAAGGAAATCGCCGCTACAAATGAATATTTTGATCCCATAGGTTCGCTCCTTCCTTCAGCAAATTCGCCTCATTCGGCGGAGATTCACTTTTCGATTCGGTACATTTCTTCTTAATTTTCCACTACTCACAACAATATCAAACCTATTCGTCAGAAATAATCCCCTTTGTTCATGGTTTATATTTGACGTGCGTGGATCATTTTTCACCTTCTTGCAGTTGTTGGATAACGATGGAGGCAAGTCGATTGATTAATCACTGAATAAACCGTGATCCTTTACCGACTTCAACGCCCCTCGGGTTCCAGAAAGCGGCAATCGATCCATGACCCCAACCAAACTCCTCATAGGCCAGATCCTGGTCGTGTTTGCGATTGTGATCGGTGCCGTTTGGGTCGCAACACAATGGATCGCGTCGCAACTCGACTTTCAGCCACGCCTGGGGCCGGCTTGGGTCACTCTTGCCGATTACCCGATCTACTACCCCTGGCGGCTGTTCGAATGGTGGTATGCCTACGAGGCATACGCACCGGAAATATTCAATCAGGCCGGCATCATGGCAGCCTCCGGTGGATTGCTCGGGGTTGTCGTTGCTGTTGCCGGATCTTTATGGCGCGCGCGGCAATCTCGGCTGGTGACCACCTACGGGTCTTCGCGTTGGGCTGACCTTTCCGATGTCAACCGGTCAGGCCTGTTTGATACGGCCGGTGTGTTTCTGGGGAAGTTCAAGCGGAACTATCTCCGCCACGATGGCCCCGAGCATGTCATGTGTTTCGCGCCGACCCGGTCAGGCAAAGGCGTCGGTCTTGTCATTCCAACCCTGCTGACTTGGCCGCACTCCACGGTCATTCACGATATCAAGGGTGAGAACTGGCAACTGACGGCCGGGTGGCGATCAATATTCTCCCACTGCCTGCTGTTCAATCCGACCGATCCACTGAGCGCCAAGTACAATCCGCTTCTGGAAGTGCGGAAAGGCCGCAACGAGGTTCGTGACGTCCAGAATATCGCTGACATCCTCGTGGATCCGGAAGGGGCTTTGGAACGGCGGAACCATTGGGAGAAGACCAGTCATTCCCTCCTAGTCGGCGTGATCCTACACGTTCTTTACGCCGAACAGGAGAAGACGTTGGCCCGTGTCGCCGCCTTCCTGTCAGACCCGTCGCGTTCATTCGAACGCACACTGCGGGTGATGATGAGCACCAATCATCTGGGCACAGATGATGCACCGCAAGTTCATCCCGTGATCGCCCAAGCCGCACGTGAACTGCTCAACAAATCCGAGAACGAACGGTCCGGTGTGCTCTCGACGGCCATGTCATTCCTTGGCCTATACCGCGATCCGACCGTCGCTGAGACGACAAGTGCCTGCGAGTGGCGGATTGCCGATTTGATGGATGCCGAGCGTCCGGTGTCGCTCTATCTGGTCATCCCGCCATCGGACATCTCACGCACAAAACCGCTCGTCAGGCTGGTGCTCAACCAAATCGGCAGGCGCCTGACGGAGCGCCTCGAAGGTCAAGCCGGCAAACACCGTCGCCATCAGCTCTTGATGATGCTGGATGAGTTCCCGGCACTGGGACGACTTGACTTCTTCGAAAGTGCACTCGCCTTCATGGCCGGCTATGGCGTGCGCAGTTTCCTGATCGCTCAATCGCTCAATCAGATTTCCAAGGCCTATGGCGACAACAATGCGATCCTCGACAACTGCCATGTCCGCATTTCCTTTGCGTCGAACGACGAGCGCACCGCCAAACGCATTTCGGATTCGCTCGGAACCGCAACGGAACTGAGGGCACAGCGCAACTACGCCGGACATCGGCTCGCGCCGTGGCTGGCCCACGTCATGGTCTCACGGCAGGAGACTGCACGGCCGCTTCTGACGCCCGGCGAGGTCATGCAACTCCCGAGCGATGAAGAGATCGTCATGGTCTCAGGCCAGCCGCCGATCCGCGCTGAGAAACTTCGGTACTTCGAAGACGGTAATTTCACCCGTCGGGTGTGCTCCCCGCCCGACTTGGCGGTGGATGGTTCATTTGCGGACCGTCCATCGCCCCGGCCAAACGATTGGTCCGGTCAGGTACGCCAAACCCATGCGCAACTAGTACTGCCCTGGTCTGACCTCGTCACCGGTACCAATGAGGACGAAAGCGGGTTGAAGCGCCATCCCGCTCTGCCGGAGGAAGCGCCAACACCCATCGAATCCGAACATACTCCCGACGCCGGTCTGCTTGATGACGAGTTTGACGCGGCTGACGCCAAGCGGATGGACCAGCTTGCCCGCAATACGGCTGCTGTCCGGCGCGCTCACGCAATCAACACTGGTGTTGGGGACCAGGCTGACGACGACCTGATCCCGAGCTTTTGAGAGGAGCGCGCCGAATGAAACCCCGCCTCAATGTCCATGTTGCCGATGAGCTGTTCGACAAGGTCGAAACCGCTTCGAAACGCCCTGGCGTGACCAAAGCTGCTGTTGTCGAAGCAGCCCTCATGGGGTTCTTCTCCAAAGAGTTCGATGATCAGCGTGACGGCGCGCTAATCCGCCGGCTCGACCGTCTCACCCGTCAATATGACCGGCTGGAGCGCAATCTTTCCATCACCACCGAGACGTTGGCGCTCTATGTTCGCTTTTTCCTGACCGTGACGCCTCCCTTACCAAACGCGGATCAGGACGCCGCCCGCGCGCTTGGCAAGGAGCGCTTCGACTACTTCACCACACAGCTCGCACGCCGACTTGCGGGCGGCAAGAACATGATCCGCGACGTGCTCGAAGAAATCAGCGCGGAAGAGACCGATTTCTTCACTGAAACCGAGATCGATGCGCTCCGCGCCGTACGCGAGGGGCTTTCGATCCGAGAGGGCAAGCCGAACGGGGAGATGGTTGATGACTGAACATTTGCTCCAGTCAACCATTGGACGCCAGCGCACCATGCTGAAGACGGCCATGGGCCCCGCTATTACGTCAGCGCTTGCCGATCCGGCAGTTATCGAAGTGATGGTGAATCCCGATGGCAAGCTATGGCTTGACCGGCACGGCGGGGGCCGCGTCGATACCGGTGAGCAGCTCGGCACCTCTGAGGCCGAACGGGTCATCCGGCTTGTTGCCAGCCACACCGGCCAGGAGTGCAACGCCGGACGACCTGTCGTCTCTGCGGAATTGCCAGAGAGCGGCGAACGCTTCGAAGGTTTGCTGCCGCCCGTTTCCCCGGCGCCATGCTTTGCGATCCGTAAACCGGCCGAAGTCCTCTATCGGATATCCGATTATGTCGACCGTCAGATCATGTCGGCTCCGCAGGCAAGAGCGCTGCAGGAGGCGATCGAAGAGCGCAAGAACATCCTCGTCGTTGGCGGAACCAGCTCCGGCAAGACGACCCTGGTCAATGCGCTGCTGGCAGAAGTGGCCGGGACCGGCGACCGTGTCATTCTGATCGAAGACATCCGCGAGCTTCATTGCGCGGCCAAAGATTGCGTCGACCTCAGGACCAAGCCGGGCGTCGCGTCACTTGCCGATCTGGTGCGCTCGACCCTGCGCCTGCGCCCCGATCGGATAATCGTCGGGGAAGTTCGCGGCGGCGAAGCCCTCGACATGCTGAAGGCGTGGAACACAGGCCATCCCGGCGGCATCACCACGCTTCATGCCAATTCTGGTCAAGCCGGGCTCTACCGCCTCGAACAACTCATTCAGGAAGTGGTCGTCACGGTCCCGCGTCGGTTGATTGCCCAGGCGATCGACGTTGTCGTGTTTCTAAAAGGTCGCGGCGAAGGCCGCCGTGTCGAGACCGTCGCAGCACTCGAAGGCCTCGATGCCAATGACGACTACCGCCTCGCAGAACTTCATCGAATCCACCCAACGCCAACAGCTTGATCGGGGAGAACCATATGACAAAACGAATTTTGAAACTATTTGGCAAAGCCGTCGCCTGGCAGGCCACGCTTGTCGCCTGCATTCTGGCGATCGGCAGCAGCACTGCCCATGCCGCCGGATCGGGCATGCCGTGGGAGGCGCCGCTCACGGCCATTCTCGAATCCATCGAAGGACCGGTGGCCCGCATCATTGCGGTGATTATCATCGTCATCACGGGTCTATCGCTGGCCTTCGGCGAGACGTCCGGTGGGTTTCGCCGGTTGATTCAAATTGTGTTCGGTCTGTCAATCGCCTTCGCTGCAACGAGCTTCTTCCTCTCGTTCTTCTCCTTCGGTGGCGGAGCGCTCATCACATGAGCAGCTCACGTCCAGGCATTGAGGGGTTCGAAATCCCGCTGCATCGTGCGCTGACCGAACCCATCCTACTGGGCGGCGCGCCGCGAACCGTGGCCATCGTCAACGGTACGCTGGCGGCCGCTCTCGGGCTCGGCCTGCAACTGTGGCTAATCGGGCTCATTGTCTGGATCGCGGGTCACAGCGCAGCTGTCTACATCGCTCGAAAGGACCCATCTTTCATGGAAGTGCTGATACGGCACGTCCGCCACAAGGGGTATCTTTCATGCTGAACTTAGCTGAATACCGCAAACGCCCGGCGTTGCTGGCCGACTATCTCCCCTGGGCTTGTTTGGTCGCACCCGGTGTGATCCTCAACAAGGATGGCTCTTTCCAACGCTCGGCACAGTTCCGCGGACCAGACCTGGAAAGCGCAACAGAATCCGAACTCATCGCCACCTGTGCCCGTATCAACAACGTGCTGCGCAGGTTTGGAACAGGCTGGGCACTGTTCTTCGAAGCAGAACGGCATCCCGCCAGCGACTATCCGGTCTCCGACTTCCCCGATCACGTCTCGCGTCTCGTCGAGGAAGAACGCCGGGCGGACTTCGAGCAAACGGATGTGCTCTTTGAAAGCTGCTATCTCCTGACTTTCGTCTATTTGCCGCCGGCCGAGAACATTGGGCGTGCGGAGCAGATCCTGATCGAAACCCAGCGCGAACGCCGCAGCCACGATTATCACGACCATCTCGACCGGTTCATTCAACAGACCGACCGCGCCATCGATCTACTTGGGCAGTTGATGCCGGAAGTGGTTGCGCTGTCCGATCAACAGACGCTCACCTATCTACACAATTGCATTTCCAACCGGCGTTTGTCCCTCGTTGTCCCCGAAGTCCCGGCCTATCTTGATGCGGTTCTGGTCGACACATCGCTCTCGGGTGGTCTGGAGCCGATGTTGGGCGACGCTCACTTGCGGACGCTGAGCGTCCTCGGCTTTCCCGGATCGACGACGCCGGGGCTGCTCGATGCCCTGAACCATCTCGGCTTCGAATATCGCTGGGTGACCCGGTTTGTCTCACTCGACAAGGCGGCCGCGGAAAAGATCATTCGCCGTTATCGCCGGCAATGGTTCGCCAAACGCAAGTCGATCGCCGCCATTATCAAGGAGGTGCTCACCAATGAGCAATCCGTGCTCGTCGATACGGACGCTGACAACAAGACCGCGGACTCCGACGCGGCGCTGCAGGAACTCGGCCAGGATCTGGTCTCCTATGGCTATGCCACCACCACAGTCATCGTATGGGATCGGGATGCCGATGCCGTGCGCGACAAGGTGCGTGCAGTCCAGCGAATTATCGACGGACGCGGCTTTGCATCGATCGAGGAAACCGCGAACGCCGTCGAAGCCTGGCTCTCATCATTGCCGGGACATGTCTATGCCAACATTCGCCAGGCACCGGTCAATACTCTGAATCTGGCCCATATGATGCCTCTGTCGGCGACCTGGGCCGGGCCATCACGTAACGATCATCTGGCCGGACCGCCGCTGATCACGGTGCGGACCAATGGTACGACACCGTTTCGGCTGGTGACTCATATCGGCGATGTCGGTCACATGATGGTGGTCGGACCTACCGGCGCCGGCAAGTCGGTTCTGCTTTCGCTGATTGCGCTGCAGTTCCGCCGCTACCCGAATGCGCAAATCACCTTCTTCGACAAGGGCGGTTCGGCGCGGGCAGCCGTGCTCGGCATGGGCGGGGAGTTTTTCGATCTGGGATCGGATGGCTCGTTGGCATTTCAGCCGCTGGCTAACATCGACGTCGTCTCAGATCGGTCATTCGCACAAGAATGGGTGCAGGACCTACTGGCTCACGAAAATGTCGAGATCACGCCGGAGGTCAAAGACGCGGTCTGGTCGGCATTGTCGAATCTGGCAGCGGCACCACAGACAGAACGCACGCTCACCGGACTAGGTGCGCTCCTGCAGCGGAGCGAACTGCGTCAGGCACTTCAACCCTACACTCTCGAAGGGCCGTACGGCCGCTTGCTCGATGCCCATGAGGACCGCCTGAGGTTCAGCGCCGTTCAATGTTTCGAGATGGAAGAGTTGATGCATGAGGAGGGCGCTGTCCTTCCGGTGCTCACTTATCTGTTCCATCGCCTCGAAAGCAATTTCGACGGCCGTCCGGCGCTTCTGATCCTCGATGAGGCGTGGCTCTTTCTCGATAATCCGACCTTTGCCGCACGCATCCGCGAGTGGTTGAAGACACTGCGCAAGCAGAACGTCGCTGTCGTCTTTGCCACGCAAGGACTTTCAGACATCTCCGGCAGCACCATCGCACCGGCTATCATCGAAAGCTGTCCGAACCGAATATTCCTGCCCAACGACCGGGCGATTGAGCCTCAGGCCAAGGCCGTCTACGAGGCCTTCGGCCTCAATGACCGGCAAATTGAGATCGTCGCCCGCGCCGTCCCGAAGCGCGACTACTACTATCAATCGCGAGTTGGCAACCGGTTGTTCGAACTTGGATTAGGTGCCATCGCGCTCGCCTTTGTGGCGATCTCTGCAAAGCAAGACCACACTCTGATCGACGAGCTCATTGCAGCTCACGGCGCCGACGAATTCGCTGATTCCTGGCTGCGCGCCAGAGGACTCGACTGGGCGGCGGACCTGATCGATCCGACAGGATTCAACGACGAGGAGGATCTGAATGAGGCAACTTCGCCTTGACCGAATTCAACACCAACCACTACCGCATCGAAATCCTGGCCAACAGCCGAGGCGATTGGCGCTGGGATTACGAAGAAGGACCGAACGATGAGAGCTTCCAAACACAAACTCCTGGCGGGATGCATGGCCTTCGCGCTCTGCATCGCAGACACATCCATCACGGTCCCGCAAGCCCATGCGATCACCGTATTCGATCCGGCGAATTACGGCCAGAACCTACTAACGGCGGCACGTAATCTACAGCAGATCAACAACCAGGTGCGCCAGCTCGCCAACGAAGCGCAGATGCTGATCAATCACGCGCAGAACCTGACCCAGCTACCGACTTCCGTCGCTGCCGAACTGCAGACGTCACTGCAGCAGGTCAACGGGCTGATCCAGAACGCCCAGGGGCTCGCCTATGACGTGACGCGGATCGACCAGGAATTCCAGCGGCTATTCCCGGAAGAGTATTCGGCAGGCGTCTCCACGTCACGCATCGTGCAGGATGCGCAGGAGACCTGGAAGCTCGCCCGCAACGGTTTCAAGCACAGTCTCGAAGTGCAGGCCGAAGTGGTGGGCCGGATACGCGATGACGCCGTCACGCTCGATGGGTTGATTGCCAAGAGCCAGAGCGCTGCCGGCAATCTCCAAGCGCTTCAGGCCGGCAATCAACTGACCGCACTGGCCACCAAACAGTCTATGCAACTGCAGAACCTGTTGGCCGCTTCAGCCAGGGCCGACGCCCTCCATCGCGCCGATGCGGTCGCGGCGCGCGAGCGCGGAAGGGCCCGTTTCCAGCACTTCCTCGGCGATCGCAGCGCGTACACACGGTAACAGCGAGCAGGGGAAGAGGCGATGAAGGATCTCAATGTTATCGATCGGTTCACAAGCACTTTCGTGACCTACATCGATTCCGGCTTCGGTTTGCTGGGGCCGGACATCGCCTTCTTGACCACGATTTTGATCGGTATCGACATTACGCTCGCCGGTCTGTTCTGGGCACTGGCCGATGACAAGGCGATCATTCCAGCGCTGATCAAAAAGGTGCTCTATGTTGGCGCATTCGCGTTCATCCTGAACAACTTTTCCAGCCTTTCGACCATCATCTTCGATTCCTTTGCCGGTCTCGGATTGCGGGCCACGGGATCACCGATTTCGGCAGCCGATCTCATGCGCCCCGGTTTCGTCGCAGCGGCCGGCTATACGGCGGCAGAGCCACTGCTGAACGAAGTATCGGATCTCATAGGGCCGATCGCGTTCTTCGAGAACTTCGTCACGATCAGTATCTTGATGTTCGCCTGGGTCGTCGTGCTGCTGGCCTTCTTCATTCTGGCGATCCAGTTGTTCATCACCATCCTGGAATTCAAGCTGACGACTCTGGCCGGTTTTGTCCTGGTGCCGTTCGCGCTTTGGAACAAGACCTTGTTTTTGGCCGAGCGCGTTCTCGGCAACGTTGTCGCTGCGGGCATCAAACTCATGGTCCTGGCCGTGATTGTCGGCATTGGCTCCACGTTGTTCGGTGCGTTCGCATCTTCCTTTGCCGGTGGTGACATCACGCTCGAACAGGCAGCTGCCACGGTCCTCGGTGCGCTTTCAATCTTCATGCTGGGGATTTTCGGTCCGGCGATCGCTGCCGGTCTCGTTTCCGGTGCCCCACAGCTTGGCGCTGGCGCCGTGGTTGGTTCCGCCGCCGGACTGGCGATTGGCGGCGGCGCTGCTGTTGGTGCTGCCGTTGGTGGAGCGCGCATGCTTGGAGACGGTGCCAGCCGCGCCACCCAGGCCGCATCATCCGCAATAGGTGGAGCCAGCGGTGCCTATGGTCTAAGGCGGGCGACGTCCGATGCTTCGGGCGCAGCCGGCATAGCCGCTGGTGCCGCCGGCATCGCCCGTGCTGGCGCGGGTGCCGTCGGACAGGGCATGCGCAACGCCGCTGCAAGGGCGACCGCCGGTGTTCGCCAATCCTTCGCTGATGGCCAGAAGGGCGCCTTTGCCGCGACCGGTGGTTCGGTTCCCAATGCAGGCGGGGCGTCAGCGTCAGCATCATCGGCATCCGGTGCGCCCGGCTGGGCCCAAAAGCTGCGCCGCGAACAGCGCCTGCGTGAGGGCGCCACCATCACCGCACACACGATCCGCGACGGCGACCGACCTGCTGCCGGCGAAAACCCGAGACTGAAAGATGATGATTGAAGGACGTTAAATCATGTTCAAACGATCCACGACTGCCTACGGGCAAACACCGAACCCTGTGACGCCGTATCAAAAGGCAGCACAAGTCTGGGACGAGCGGATCGGTTCTGCTCGCGTCCAGGCGAAAAATTGGCGCTTGATGGCCTTCGGCTGCCTTGCCCTGGCGCTCGGGCTTTCGGGCGGTGTCATCTGGCAAGCCGGGCAGAGCAACATCACGCCTTATGTTGTCGAGGTCGATCGATTGGGCGACGTGCGCACCGTTGGTCCAGCGATCGAGACCTACAAACCCAGCGATGCGCAGATTGCTTACCATCTGGCCCGCTTCATCGAGAATGTCCGGTCTCTGTCTCTCGACCCAATTGTCGTCCGGCAGAGCTGGCTGCGCGCCTACGACTACGCCACCACTCAAGGTGCAAACACACTCAATGAATACGCCCGCACCAACGATCCTTTTTCCAATGTTGGCAAGCGCACCATCACCGTGGATGTGACGAGCGTCGTGCGCTCCTCGGCCGACAGCTTTGAAATCCGCTGGCGAGAGCAGTCTTTCGAGAACGGATTGCTCGCCTCGACCAAGCGCTACACCGCGGTCGTTTCACTCGCAATGCAGCGCCCGCGCACCGAAGAAACCCTCAGAAAGAACCCGCTTGGCATCTATGTCCACGCCCTCAACTGGTCGAAGGACCTCATCGCAGGAGACAACAAATGAACAACAAACACGCATCCAATCTCGCCGCGATGGGGGCAGTAGTTCTGCTCACCGGTTGCGCCATCAACAAAGTGCCGCCGGTCATCGATTTTGATACCGGGAGTTTCGGCCCCGCCGTTCTGTCGGCAGAGCCGCCGAAACCGGTTGAGATCGTCGAATTGCCCAAACCGCTTCCATTGCCGGGGCAATTGAAGCTCGACCCCGCCAAAGTGAAAAAGAAAAAGGCCGATAGGCGGCCTCCCAAAGAACGCGTCACGGCCGCCAATACGGCAGCGAAGATCGAGCCGTCCAAGGACGGTTACGTAAATGCGATCCAGGTTTATCCCTATTCCGAAGGTGCGCTCTATCAGCTCTATGCGGCACCGGAGCAGGTGAGCGACATCGCCTTACAGCAGGGAGAGAAGATCGTCGCGGTCTCCGCCGGCGACACGCTGCGCTGGGTCGTCGGCGATACGGTCAGTGGAGCTGGTAAGAGCGCCCGCGCCCATGTCCTGGTGAAACCGACCAAGGACGATCTCAAGACCAATCTCGTCATCATCACCGACCGGCGGACCTATCATCTGGAGCTCACGAGCAATCCGGAAACCTACATGGCGTCTGTCTCCTGGCGCTATCCGAGTGGTGAGCTGATCGCCCTGCAAAATCGTAATGAAACGGCAGAAGATGCTGCCGAGCTGGTCGCCGATACGGGATTGCGGGTCGACAATCTGGAGTTCCGTTACAGAGTCACCGGCGATGATCCGCCCTGGCGTCCGGTCCGCGTCTTCGACGACAAGAAGAAAGTCTACATCCAGTTCCCAGCACGATTGGACCAGGGCGAGGCGCCGCCACTGTTTGTTGTTGGACCGAACGGCCAGAACCAGCTGGTCAACTATCGCGTCAAGGGCCGCTACTACATCGTCGACCGCGTGTTTGGGGCAGCGGAACTGCGTCTTGGTGAGGATCCTCAGCAGATCGTTCGCATCACCCGCACCGACGGCCGGACAGCAAGGCGAAAAAGCATCTTCAATATCAGCAACCGGAAACGGTTCGGTGTCGGAGGCGATCGATGACAACACCGACCGAAGAACCATCTGCAGACGGGAAGCCGGGAGATGCGGCGCTCAAGGTCGATCCAGAAGAGCTGGCGCTACGGGCAAAACCGCGACCGGTTTCGCGGATCAACCGGCGCGTCCTGTTCCTACTTTCTGGCACCGGGCTGTTGCTGATTTTCGGCGCGACGATATTCGCGTTGGATCCACCAAGCCTGTTCGATCGTGACGACATCGGCCGCGAGCTCTATCGCACCGAGAATAATCCGATGCCAGATGGGCTTGACGACCTGCCGCGGCGCTACAGCGACCTCCCGAAACCGAAGGTTGAACTTGGACCGCCACTTCCGGGTGACATTGGTCCGGCGGTTGTCGAAAAGGAACGTGAACTGGGCATCCGGTCCGGAACCGATCTGCCGTTTCGCCCGAGCCCGGAAGACGATGCCATTCGTGCAGAACGCATTCGCCAGGCACGGCTTGCCCAGCAGGCACAGGAATCGAACGTGTTCTTTCAGCTCACGACCAGGGCGGCGGGCGCGTTCAGCCTGGCCGGATCGAGCGCCCACTCCAAGGGCGCATCAACACCAAACACAGCTGAATCGGATCGGAACAACCGCAATCCATTTGAGCTGGCCAGGCTTGGTGAAAACAGCCGTCGGCTCGAATTCGACCTCGACAATGACCAGAACATGCAAGAGCGCAAGATCGACTTCCTGAACCAAAGGGTCGACAAAGCAATCTACAATCCGCACAAGCTTCAAGTGCCCGCGTCGCCTTATCAGGTGATGGCTGGAACAGTCGTATCGGCAAGTCTCGTGACCGGCATCAAGTCTGACCTACCTGGTCGGATCATCGCGCAGGTCACGGAGAACGTCTACGACACCGTATCCGGAAAACATCTGTTGATCCCGCAGGGTGCCCGCGTCGTCGGAACCTATGACAGTGTCGTCGCCTTCGGACAAAGTCGGGCGCTGGTGATCTGGCAACGCATCATCATGCCGGATGGCTCTTCTGTCGTGATCGAGAACCTGCCGGCAACGGACACCGCCGGCTATGCCGGTCTCGAAGATCAGGTCAACTACCATACTTGGCGACTGATCAAGGGTGTGGTGCTGTCGACGCTTCTTGGAGTCGGTATGGAACTCACCCTCGGGGACGAAGAAAGCGATCTGCTGAAGGCCCTTCGCGAGTCCTCGCAGGACAGCGCCAACCAGGTCGGCCAACGTCTTGCCCAGCGCAACCTCAGTATCCAGCCCACTATAACCGTCCGTCCTGGCTGGCCGCTCCGTATCATCGTCCACAAAGACATGATTCTACGCCCGTTCAAAGAGTGAGAGGGAAACAGCATGAGCCTTAAACTTGAGAAACTACCCGACCGCGATCCGGTGAAGATTACATTCACCGCAAGTGCGGATCTGAAGTCTGCGCTCAACGACTACGCGGAACTCTACCGTTGCGCCTATGGGCAAAAAGAGAATGTCGGCGACCTCATCCCCTTCATGCTGGAGGCGTTCATGAATGCCGATCCCGGCTTCAAGCGCTCGCGCAAGCAACTGCAGGACGCGCGCGCAATGCCACCAGCGAGCCAAAGTATGATCACCCACAAAAAGGAGAATTAGCCATGGCTACCATTGGAAGTTTTACGTCCGGTAAGGACGGATACACTGGAACCATCCGTACTTTGACAATGAATGTGAAGGCAAAAATCGTCGCCAACGACCAGAAGAAAAGCGAGAGTGCTCCCGACTTTCGCATCTTTGCCGGTCGAGCGGAACTCGGAGCCGCCTGGAAGGCTCAGTCCAAAGCTGATGAGCCGCGCGACTACCTCAGTGTTCAACTCGATGATCCGAGCTTTTCCGAACCGATCCGCGCGGCATTATTTGAGGAAGATGGAGCTGCTTTCCTCGTCTGGAACCGGCACGACGGTTGATCACGCCAGGTTGCAGACGGACTGCTCAAAGAAGGTGCGGGTGCTACCGCTCGATATTGCGCATAGCGCTTTCAACGAGCGCCAGTGCGTCTGAAAGACGGCCATGGAGAGTTCTCAGCTCTCCCAATACATCGTCTTCCATATTGAGCAAATCGGTTTGCAGGGCGTTCCTGACGATGTCGTCCAAGGGCGATCGCGCGTTCTCCGTGGAAGCGGCAATTGCCTCGTTGGCGAGATCCCCGCGTCCCTCTGCTTCAATGCGGATTGTCCCATCAGCCTCCATCGACAGCAATAGTACGATGTTCCCTAGGACCACCGATTCCACATCATCAGGGTCAAGTGGTACTGCAGCACCCCATTGCTCGCCATCATCACTTTCAAACCCGGCGAGGTAATGCTCAGCCCCAATTGAGCGGTCGGTATCACCACTGCTTCTAAAATACGCCCTCAGGGTCACTGCGTAAGTCATGGGTCCAATTTGGATATCTGAAATGACTGCATAATAACATATCGGATTGAAATACCTAGTATATTGGGTGGTAATAAATTAGGTGTTGAGGCTGCTTTCTGCCATGGGACTCAGGCAGACAGTGGCCAAGAATCTGAAGCGTTTGCGACAGGAGAAGGAGCTGTCGCAGGAGGAGCTGGCAGATCGAGCGGAAATCAACCGAAACTATGTCGGGATGATTGAGCGTGCCGAAAATGCTGCATCCGTTGATATCTTGGAGAAACTCGCCCAGGCTCTGGGTGTAAAGCCGGTTGAATTCTTTCGAGACGACTAGTGTTTGGATAACGGGGGTAAGTCACTCCGATCTTGACTTTTGCCACATGGCGTTATATATATAGCCACGTGGCAAGGAAAGTAACAATGGCACTACAACCTGTACAGCAAGAATTCGCTGCTCCCGGCGCGGGGCTTGCGGCCTATGACGACGACCGTGTAGCCTCTGTTGCCGCGAAAGCCTACGCGCGAATTGCAGACGCATGGAGCCTCAATAACCAGGCAGCCGCCGGGTTGATTGCCGTCAGTCCACGAACTTGGGCACGCATGAAAACTGGCGAGTGGGCGGGGCGCCTGAGTCGCGATCAGCTAATGCGGGTGAGCGCCATTACTGGACTTTACAAGGCGCTGCATCTTTATTTCAGTGATGCCCTAGCGGATCGTTGGGTCGGCCTGCGCAATGCGGGACCCATGTTTGCGGGTCGAGAACCCATTGAAGCCATGATCGAAGGCGGTTTGCCGGCGATTATGGAGACCCGTAACTATGTGGATGCACTAAGAGGCGGTGCGTGACACCGCCTCTAGCAGCGATCTCCGAGCAGGCCACAGTCCGCCTCATCCCCAACGCTTACTTCAAGCCGCCGGTGCTCGGCCCGCTCGTAGATAGTGATGAAGAGTTCGCAATTCTTGCTGAAATCGAGGGGCTGACAAATCGACGACTGCGGGCGCAGAATTCAGGCCTACCGGGGCTCGACCCGCGCGAGCTCGCCTTCAATGTCTGGGGACAGTCTCATATCAATGCAGCTTTCGCCTACACACGCCCCGAAGGCAACCGCTTCAATGATGCCAACCGCGGGGCGTGGTATTGCGCCTTTGACGACCTCACCGCCATTGCAGAGGTTGCGTTCCACAAGACAAGGGAACTGGCGCGGATTGATGTGTTTGAGGACGAGTTCGTCTATCAGGCTTTGCTCGCCGGGTTCATTGGCGAATTCCACGACGTGCGAGAAGTTGAAGGCAATCCTGCCTATCTAGGTCCAGATCCCGAAACCGCATACCCAGCTGGTCAGGCATTAGCTGCAACACTGCGGAATGATGGTGCTCGCGGGATCATCTACCCATCGGTGCGTCACGCAGACGGCACCTGCCTCGTAGCATTTCATCCGCATCTGGTGCAGAACGTTAGGCCCGGCGCCCGGTGGAAGATCGTCTGGGATGGTTCGCCCGAGTACACTGTGACAACCGATTGATCTGCAACCTAGTTGTCCCAAGCACTGGGGCAAATGGCAGACTTGGGCGGGAAGCTGCCTTTGGCCACGTGGCCGCCAGGCACCTCTTTGTCGTCAAAGCGGCCTTTGGGAGTCCACCAAATTCATGAATCACTGCTGCCGAAACAGCAGGTAAGACCGTTAATTACCAGCGTCACAGGCAGTTTAAATCCTCAATTTGTTGATTTCTTTGGTGATGCAGGAGCAAATACTTTTAAATGATATGTGGAATCACGGAATGATCGAACATCTTAGGTGAGTTTGAGCAAAGCCTCTATGTCAAAACAACCTCTTAGCATCAACTTCGTGCCAGTCGACCTGAACGGTGGGACGCTGATCAATGTGGGCTATCGGCCCTATGATGAAGAGGTGCTGCGCGATCTCAGAGCAGAGTTCGGCACAACGCATGTATTCAAGCGAGAGTGGGAAGATGATACGATTGTCGACATTCCAGTAGTGCCGGGCGCTAAACCACTCGCCGACAAGGTGTTCGAGGTCGATCTCAGTCAGGTCCGGCGCTATTGGGCGCCGCTCTTGAACGCCGCGCTTCTTCGCCTGTTCGAAGGGCGGCGCGACATCACCCGCGACTATCCGGTCGAGGTGCTTGGCAATCCGGCTGGCAATTTCATCCACCATGAGGAGCTGCCGGACTGGGTTCGCATCCTTCCCTTGCTGCAATTCACACCACGCACCCTCTACGGGCCAGGCGGCGAGCCGCGGTTCGGCCTGCTGTGCGATGCGCGCACCCGCGCGCAGCTTCTGGCGAACGGCGCCGAGCTAATGGCGCGCGGTCTCTCTCTCGTCGACCGCTATGTCATGGTCGACTTGCCGGCCCGCGATCCACGTCTTTCCGAACGTGCGCTCACCGTTGGCCGCGTCAAGGCGGTGGAAGGCGAGACGCTCATCCTTGAAGACCACCGAGATGGATATGATTCCGTCCCGATCAAGGACGCGCGCTTGACCGCGAGCCGGGTAGATTTCGACTGGTGTGTCTCCGCCCTTATCCCCAACGTAGCGCGTAAGGTACTCGCCGATGCGAGACAGAATATCAGCGCACTGAAAAGCGGACCGGGCCGCCGGCAGATGATCGACCGGACGCTAGCATTCCTCAAATCCGAGAACCTGGAGGCGGCGCCCGGAATCCAGTTCGAGATCGGCGACTGGCTGTGCAGCCGAGATACTGGGTTTCCGGAGACGGAGATGATCGACAAACCGTCGCTTGTCTTCGACCCTGCGGGCACAAGGAACGACACCTGGAACGAGCGGGGCATCAAGAGGAACGGTCCCTACGACCAGCGGACTTTCTCGCCCAAACGCCTCAACATCGTGGTGATCTGCCAAGCCCGGTTCGAGGGCCAAGTTGATGCGTTCATGGCAAAATTCCTGGACGGCATGCCAGACGTTTTAACTGGTGCGAAGGGGCGCGAACAGGCCCGCTATGGCGACGGCTTCCTCCGCCGCTACAAACTGGAACGGCCGAACGTCCAGACCTTCGCATCCGGCGGCGCATCGCTAGCAAGTTACCAGTCAGCCTGTGAAGCGGCGCTGCAACATGCAGCCGACACCGGCGCAAAGTGGGATCTCGCCATTGTCCAGATCGAGGAGAGGTTCAAAACTCTGCCAGGTCCTGACAACCCGTACTATGGCACAAAGGCCATGCTCCTTCGTAATCATGTGGCTGTCCAAAACGTCCGCCTTGAGACTATGCGCGACCAAGATGCCAGTCTTGTGTTCACGATGAATCAGCTTAGCCTCGCTACCTACGCCAAGTTGGGCGGGCGCCCCTGGCTTCTCAGTGCGCAGCAGACCGTCGCCCACGAATTGGTTATCGGGCTAGGCTCCCACACCGAGTCGACTGGCAGATTCAGCGCCAGCACGCGTCATGTCGGAATCACGACCGTGTTCTCCAGTGATGGCGGCTATCACCTAAGCGAGCGAACCGGGGTCGTGCCATTTGAAGAGTACGGCGCCGCGCTCACCGACACGCTAAAGCGAACCATCCAGCGCGTACGCGAAGAGGACAACTGGAAGAACACCGACCGGGTTCGCCTGATCTTCCATATGTTTAAACCGCCGAAAGATGTGGAAGCCGAGGCCATCAAGGCGGCGGTGGAGGGGCTCGAACTGGAGAATGTGACCTACGCTTTTGTCCATATCGCGCCGAGCCATCCGTTTGTGATTTTTGACCACGACCAGACTGGCCTGCCCCATTGGGAACGGAACCCGCAGAAAAAGAAGGGCGTGCTCGGCCCGTCGCGCGGGTTGCACCTCAAGCTCGGTGACTATGAGTCGCTGGTCGTGTTCGCCGGCGCTTCGGAGCTAAAGAAATCGTCCGACGGGCTACCACGAGCCTGTCTTTTGAAGTTGCACCGCAATTCCACCTTCCAGGATATGACGTATCTCGCCCGCCAGGCCTTCGATTTCACAGCCCACTCCTGGCGGGTGATGACGCCGGAGCCATTTCCAATCACAATCAAGTATTCCGACCTCATCGCCGAGCGCCTAACGGGACTCAAGCAGATGGAAGGCTGGGATGATGATGCAGTCAGGTTCCGCGACATCGGCCGCACGCCTTGGTTCCTGTGATGGATCTGGTCGAACTGAAATCCGCCCTAGCGGCTGCGCCTTTCCAAATGGGTGATCTACCAGCCCACGTCACCGCTCTTTGCGAGTTCATAAGCCCCTGGCAGTGCGGTGACGCCGGAGGAGAAGCAATAGAAGCGAACGGCACTTACCAAAGTACGGCCGCTATGGGATATGCGCTCGCCGCAGGCAAGGGCAGCGAATCAACGTTCCTGACTGGGGCGGAGCAGCTCGCCGGGCGTGTCTATTTTACGCGCGGGCGCGCCGCGCGGTTCGAAATTGACGGTGTCGCGCTCCTTGGTATAGCGCTCGGCTATCGCACGGTCTCCTCAACCCAAGATACCGTCGACTGGCTCATGGTGCTGCTTGATCGCGCCATAGACGCACTCGCCAGCGATCCCTGGCAAGCGAGCTTAGTCTGCGCCGCCAAGGCTGTGCTGTCGGAAATGCCGGATTGGAATGCCTGCCATCCGACTTTGTCGGTCAGCCTGCGCGCGGCGCTGGGGGAGGACTGTGCGAAGCCAGAGCGCGACGCAGCCTGGCAGGGCGTGGTTGCTGGTATCGGCGAGTCGGATCCGGTGCGCCGAGCCGCACTGCAAGGCGTGTTCGATGTCTGCGCCGCCGCGCTCGCTCGCCTACCGGTGAATGGTGCAGGCCTCGCGGAGCTGATCGAAGTGCTCGAAGGCATCGCAGAATCCATGTCCCACTGGACCTATGAGCAGAGGCAGCGAGTGCGCGGTGTCGAACCGCAAAAATGGGAAATCCAGCACGAATACCATGTCCAGAACCTACTTTGGACAGTTCTCCGGCCAATCTTTCCAGACCTTGTCGACGAGGAGTCTTTGAAGAAACTTGGACACACAACACCACGTTGCGATCTCGGTGTGCCTTCTCTGCACATCATCATCGAGGTCAAATATATGCGCAGTCAAGGGCAAGTCCAATTGAAGAAAATCACTGATGAAGTGGCCGCCGACAGATCATTGTATCTGCGTGATGGCACCGGCTACACGTCGATGGTTGTTTTCATTTGGGACGAGTGTCGCCAGACCGAGGAATATAAGACCCTGCGCGACGGACTGGAAAGCCTGACTGGAATTGAAAAAGTTATAGTCCTTCCACGCCCTGCGAGGATGGGGGATAATACCTCAACGGACTAATTGCGTCGCAGTGTCGCCTATTGCGGACTGTTTGAACCGAAAAGCTGATATGCGCATGTGCTCAGCAGGTTGCCTGGATAACTCAAAAAAGGCGATCAAAAATCGTGTTTAAACCAGACTCATGCATACTTACACCAATTCATCGTTCGTTGTTATCAGGCTCGTAGTCGCCCCATTCATCTTCTGGCGCATAGAATTCGGCCGCATCATAAACCTGGGTCTTTTTGTACCTATCAGCCAATCCAACTGCCGTAAGCTTCGAAAGGCCGCTGACCTTTAGTCCGCAAGCAATACATTCAAGTTGGTTCGGCAAATAGTGTTGTGTCTCTGTAATCTCATCATCTTTCAGACTTTGGGTTGGATCAGACACAGCTTCGCCCTGTACTAGCGCAACGGTCGTACATGCTGGGCAGTTTACGCGATGTCCCCATTGTCTAGAAGCCCAAGCCTTAGCAGCTGCAACCAATCCCTCGCGTTCGCCTGCATCTTTGTCGTTCCAAACTTTTCTATATGCTTCAACATCGCCCAACACTGCCTTTGCACTACTGTCAGTCCATGCAGCAATGATTTTTTCGGCGACCGCGGCTTCTTCAGCTCCGATAAAGTCGGCGAGACTCATATCCATGGTCGCGAGCATAGAGCTGCAAGTCACATAAAACTCGGCCTGCCAATTTGCTTTATCAACACCTTCGAACGCGGCTTCGCCTGAATGTAGCTCAGAATTTCGTTTGCCCGTGTGACGGATGCAAAATTTTTCATCGTCAGTGGTGAAACCTTCAAATATCGATCTCAGTCTGCTGACAACTTCATTTGTCGATATTGACTTGGGAGAGAAGCGCTCCGCCTTCGGTGTATATCCAAGTGATTGATACAAGCTGTCCCAATTCTTTCCGGTTTCCGCAAGCAAAACCGGATTCACATTCGCCAAAGCCGCGCGCGCCAAGAGCTCCAAAGACAAACTCGACCAGAGAGCATACTCCCAACTATCGACCTCTGTGGTTTGCATTTTCTGAACGTAGCGTTCGGCCTTGGCGTAAATTGCATCTGCATTCCAATTGTCTGCAATATCACCAGGTGTGTGTGTTTGTTTCAACTCAGTGACTCCAAATAGGTTCTCTCAATATGGCGGGCATTGCAGTCGGCTGGTACAGCTGCACGAGCATGAAGCATTCGCCAATTGTCAATTATGAGCGTATCCCCGGGTTTTAAGAGAGAACGCACAATTGGAACACACTGTTCAATTGCCTTCCCAAATTCTCTCACACCATGCTCTCCAATTGGGCTGCCTGGACGTAGGAATTTTTCATCCCAACGCAATACACCACCGAACGCGTTCGGTTGAAATAGTTTTAGGAGAGGGACCTTGCCGTTTACGGGTCGTCGAGGGCGAACCAATGCCCGAGTTATGATTTCCTGACCCGCCTCGCGCATCAATGAATGACCATCTACCAACAGTGTGGGAACTTCCAGGAAACCAACTATGCAGCGCAAAAGCAAATACCTTGGCGGAGTTCTCCATTGGGCTAAATCAGTATGAAATGGAAAGTCGTTGGTCCCATATATCCCGCTATATGTGTTCGGGGTCGATGAGATTTTTGCCCTTGGAACTAAGTGAGATAGGTTCTCTCCGAATCTGAGGGATGCTAGACTGCCGATAGATTGGGCTGCGTGGATTCCTTCCAAATCTGGTCGAAATTGCTCGATGAATGTGTATCCACATTTCTTAGTTCGCTGGCGAATTTCCTTAGCCAGTACTCTATCAATCATAGGTGTACTAGTAGTTGCTGGGCGGCCATTTCTCAATTCTTTTCTGGGTCGCCGATGTCAGCTTTCAGCTCTGCCAAGAAGTCGAGTGCGTCGGCGATGAAAGTCTGCAATGGGCCGGAAGTGCAAACACGTATTGGCCCATCTTGCGAATGTGACTTTCACCACATGCTTCGGTCCAATTGTGCGATAGGGCAACGCCCGAGCACTTTTCGGTCAGCACCGTATGTGCTCAAGCCCGGTCAACTGTTCGCCCAGAATGGGTTGGCCGGGCACCTGTCTATTTACACAGAATAAACCATATCAGCCATAAGGTGGCATTCGAGTGTCACTTATCTCACCGGTAATCCCTGACACTCACGCTCGGCCACGACTCCTCCCTTTCGAAAAACAGTTAGTGGCCGAGCACCGAGCACGGCCAAAATTCCGCATGCGGGAAGCCAACCGCAAATTGCGCGATGGATTGAACTGCATCCCAAGTGGGGCGTGAACCGCTGGCGATGTGGTCAAGTTCGGTTGGCTGAGAAGTCAATTTAAAAGACTCCTTGCACTGACCAATTTCGCCCATATAGTGGCGACCGAGCGTTCCAATGGGTGCTCACGCCCAGCGATGGCTACCAGACCCTTGATCCATTGCTGGGCAAATTTGCTGCACGTGACTCTCGCGTAAATCAGCCATATAGTGGCACCAAGAGTGTCCCTGTCCCACAGTCTTACCCACGACCAGGGCGCTCTCGCTCGGCCACAAGTACTCGTACCCTCAGTTTATGTGGCCGAGCCCATTTCCACATGAACTCTGGATGCCAGAATGTGAAGAGCATCGTCGCAGGCCTGTGCCGACGAAGAGCATAGCGACAGAGAATGTTTCCAACGGCCATTCAAGTGTCAGCCGATTATCGATGCAGTCGAGGTAGAAGACCCACCCCCAGCCTGCAAGGAATGGAACTAAACCGCACAGAAAGCAGTGCGATTTGCGCCCAACAAATGAAAAAGAGCCTGGATGCCGGCTTGCGCAAGGCCGAAGTTGCTCCAGTCTATTAACTGACGTCATTGGGAGAGACGCTGGGAAACCTTAAGGGCCACACCTATGGCAAATTTCAAAAGACCCAGCACTAAACTGCCGAAGGTCTGAAGAGACGCTGCAATAGATAGAAAACGCTTCCCGCGACCGCCGTGCAGACAACAACCGTTGCCAACACAGCCTGTTTGTTCTCGTTTGGAGACGTATGTTCCAAGAGAAACAGCCAAGAGAAATATGTGGGAAGGGTGAAGCACACCGCCAGACAAACGCCCAGCGTCCAAAGTGCGGGGCGCTGCTCTATGCTGCTGGCAATAATCAGCGCGGCTAATGCTGTCAGCAGCAGATGTGTGGACGTCGCATAGCCGAAGACGAACCAAAGCAACGACGAGCCTGAACCGCCCAAGGTTGGCATGTCGCTATCGCCAAAGAACAAAGCCACGAACGGCGAAACCCCGAGCGCCACGACATAGGCGGTCACGATCAGGGCCAGATATTTGAAGCGCAGTTTCAAGTCTCAATCAACCTATGGACAAAGCGAAAACTGCTCCGATTAATAAATTCAAGCTCTCAAGATTTGGTCAACGCAGCTTCGGCGCAGGTATTTTCAATGCCTTACCTCGTCCGTAGACGTCTGAACTTGACGATGGAACAGACATGCTCCGCCCCACTCAGCAAAGGGCATTTTTGACCCGTTTGCGACTCTCTGCGGTTCAAGCGGTGCGGCAACATTGCACTATAAATCGCCTTTGGCCAGATGTCGGGTCTTAGGGTCAGTTCAGAAGAACCGAAGCAGTCGCACACCGACGATTCTGACGCCTCACAGAAATACGAAATTTGAACGAGGTTTCAGGGGTTACCAAACTTGCCTGACCGAACGGATTCTGCGAAGCGCTCGGCCATTCTTGCAGCCGCTTCGCGGCCATGCGTTTTCACAAGAGATGCCAAAGCAGCACTCAGGGCTGTGCTGGCAAAAACTTCAGATGAAGCATCCTGATTAGCGGCATCCTGCCATGCATCTGAGATAAGGTGCGCCGCAATCCGTTTCGCTTCAGCATCATCGATCGACATATGTTCCCCAGGCTTTCTCTGTGGCCCACCAGATTACCTTCCCGCCAAACAGAATAGCAATTCCAAGGAACCACCATGCATACGGGCCGAGTGACAGTAGGCCGGAGCCGTGCAGAAGCACGGGGACGATCAAGATCAAATAGAATGGGCCGGTATAGCGGCAGTGCATCCGTCCGCATCTGCGCGCATTCATTAGGCAGGCTGAGCCCATCCAGATCAAGGCGACCGACCAGATTGCCGTCCGGATCAGCGGATCAACGAGGGAACCGGCAATTATGGCAAGCGACGGCAGCCCCCAAGCGAGCGCATAGGCGCGCAAATCTCCGGCCCAGTCTTTTGCAGGAGACCCCGCTGTTTCGGTCATACGGAGCTAGCCTGCACAGCAGGAAAGCTTTGATACGTCCATATCAAAAGTCTGCGCCGCTAGCTTTAAACCCTCGACGGTCGTCAGATACGGAAAAATCATCTCTCCAAGCTCTCCGTATGTCATGCCTTGTTTGATCGCAATCGCGGCTGTCTGAATGCTGTCAGCGCCTTCCGGGGCAATGATGTGTGCACCAATCAGCTTGCTAGTGGCACTGTCCGCCACAAGCTTAATCAGGCCGCGTGTATCTCTCGCGGCGAGCGCGCGGGGGACATTGTCCAAGGGGAGCACGGATGTTTTTACATCGATCCCTTGCGCTCGCGCCGCAGCTTCAGTGCGGCCCACACTGGCCACTTGCGGATCAGTGAACGTGACAGCGGGCATGGCATTGTTGTCATAGTTCCGGCTGTCGCCATTCATGGCGTTGTTTGCAGCAATCTTTGCACCGTAGGCTGCCATGTACACAAACTGATCACGGCCCGTAACATCACCGGCCGCGTACACGCCGGCCTTTGTGGTTCGCATCTGTTCATCTACATTGATCCCACCATTCGGAAGTATCTCTATGCCAGCCTCATCAAGGCCAAGGCCCTCTGTATTGGCCGTGCGACCTGCCGCCAAAAGAAAGTGCTCCGCTTCAAGCTTGTGTGTTTTTCCGTCAATCTGTGCCTCTAGAATGACACCATTATCGGTGTGGGAGATGCGTTCGTAGGCAGAAACCTGCCGCACAGAGATGCCCTCTTGGTCAAAGTATTGCGCAAGCGCTTCGCTGATCTCCGGTTCGCCTCCTGGCAAGAGCCGACTGCGAAATACCATCGTCACCTTCACCCCTGCACGCGCGAACATCTGCGCCAATTCGCAACCGATATAGCCGCCGCCCATCACGATCATCGATGCGGGCAGGCGCTCCATCTCAAAAGCGGTTGTGCTGGTGAGAAATGGGACATTCTCGATGCCGGGAATGTTCGGGACGAACTCGCGCGAACCGGTTGCAACAATAACTTTGTCGGCATCGATGTGCAGGTCATCAACGGTGACACCACCATTCCCCAACTTGGCCTGGCCTTCGAAATAGGCCACACCGTTGTAGGCGGGCAGCAGGTCGATGTATTTGGCCTGTCTGAGGGATGTAACCAGCTCATCCTTTTGGGCCCTCAAAGCGATCCAGTCCTTGACCTGGCCATTGCCGACAACACCAGCAAACCGGGACGCCGATTTGGCGTGATGGACGGCTTCCGTCGCCCTGATCAACGCTTTCGACGGCACACAACCGACATTGACACACGTGCCGCCGATCGTGCCGTGGCCAATGAGGGCAACTTGTGCACCCTGCTCTGCAGCGGTTATTGCGGCGGAAAACCCGGCTGAACCGGCTCCTATAACCGCAAGGTCATAACGGTCATTCTCTTGTTGCGGTGGACAGCAGGATTGGTTCATGAACCTAACTCTTCAAGATCAGGTGGTGGTCGTGAGCGCAGCTTTGCGCAGATAGAAGCCGTAAAGAGCAACCGCGGCGGCAGCTCCAAATGCAATGCGAAGTGCATACCGGAACTCAAGCCAGAGGAGCAGCGCGGAAAGGATGATAACAGCCGCAATGATGATTGGTTTGGGTGACGCCCCCACACCGCCCGATTGCAGATAGAGCGCATAAGCGATCAATCCCATAGAAGCAAACATTACGGGAAACAGAACGTAGTCCACACCTCCCACAATGGCGGACAAGCCGACAGCGGTCAACGTAACAACAAGCAGCGGAGTGAAACAACAGAGCGCGGCGATCACGGTTCCAATGATGCCGGTCGTAAGAAGGCTTTTGTTCGTCATGGGTTGTCCTTCTTCATTTCCGCCATGGGTTCCGATTTCCGGATGCGAATTTGCCGAATGCCCACGAACACACCGGCGGTGATGAGGGCGATCAATAGAGCGGTGTTCATGCTGAAACCGCTGAACCAACTGGTCAAACCGCCAAACGCGGACACGAATGTGGCCGTCCCGCCACAGCACACGACCATGACAGGCACGGCAACAAGTGCCGTCAAAATCCCGGCAAGTGGTTTGTCGGACATAGCCCGCGCTACTTAACGACTGTGGACGGATACCCGATCTCAGCCGTCGCTTGCTGAATGTCGCCCACGTTTGTCATCGCATCGTCAAACGTCACGGTGGCAGAACGGTCTTCCATCGTTGCTTCAACGGATTTGATGCCGTCGACCCGCGAGATGGCTTGTTCAACCATGTACGGGCAGCTGGCGCAGTTCATGCCTGGTACCGAAAGCTTGATCGTCTTTTGGGCTGCGAGCGACGAGGTTGAAAGCATGAGTGCCACACAAAGAACAGAACCTGAAAACAGTCGTTTCATATTGGAACCTCTCTATTTTCCGAAGATTAGTGGCAGAAGGTATGGCCACGCGAACGCGAGCGCGACGAGAGCTGTGGCAAACCAAAGCGCACCCTTCACGAGCTTGTTCGGCAACGGACGCTCACACGCTGCCTCATCGGCGCACGCAACCTTGGGCTTCCGGTAGACGAGCCAATAACCATATCCAAGAAATCCAATCGTGATTGCGATGAAAATCGGTTGGTACGGGGAAAGCGCTGTCAACCGGCCCATCCAAGCTCCGGTGATTCCGAGACTGAATAGAGCCAGTGGCAAAATACAGCATGAGGACGCGGCAATGGCACCGAGGATGCCTCCTGCCGCGACCCACATGGAGCGACCGGCCCCGGTGGTTTTGTCACCAGCCGTTCGCACGAGCGTATTGTCGGTTTGCGCCATACGGTTTGCTCCGCTTTGCAATCGCGTGATATGTACTCCCTGTAGTAAGTACAGGTTCAAGGACTTATTTTGCCCATGACATTCACGACTTCGTGTGAGCCGATTACGCGGGGAGAGTTGGCAAAACGCTCTGGTTGCCACTTGGAAACTATCCGCTACTACGAAAATATTGGACTCCTGCCTCCTCCCAAACGGTCGCAAGGCGGCCACCGGCTCTACGACGACCAGGATCAGCGAAGGCTTCGATTTGTACTTCGCAGTCGCGAACTTGGATTTTCGATCAACGAAATCCGGAGCCTGCTGTCGATGGTCGACACACACGCCTACACGTGCGGGGAAATTCACGAGCTGACCGTCAGCCACCTAGGAAGCGTTAAACAAAAGATTGCTGATCTTCGAAGGCTGGAGCGAACGCTCAGAAAGATTTCCAACGAATGCGATGGCGGAGCGGTGCCGGAGTGCCCAGTGATCGATGCCCTTTGGGCAGATTGAGCGTCTAACCTGCGCTCGAAGCGCGGCCACCAATGCGGAAAAGAAATCCCGTCTGGAGCACGGCGGCAAACATTGAAAGCGCAAATACCGTGGACAGCCCAATTGCTCCAGCGATGATGCCTGCAAATAGCGGCAGCAAAAATGCAGGGACGGTGATCGCGTTAAAATAACCACTATAGGCTGGACGCAAATTCTCGGGCGAGATTTCCATCAAGAATCCAATGACGGCGATCGTAAGGCCATTGGCCAGGGCACCTAAAGGAGTTCGCGAAAGATAGAAAGCATGGAACGGAGTAATGCGCCCCCAGAGTCTGACGGCGCATTTGGTCATCATCGACCTTGCAGCTAATGAGACCAAGGAGTGTGCGTAACCCCAACAAGGCCACGACCCGCGCGTCGATCAGCAGGCCGGATACATATGAGCGGCTTCCGAGAACATGCAGAAATCATTTGCGAACAGCAGCCGGTACATACATTTGGGCCGATAGCGACGGTCAGCACGTTTTGATCCTGGAGCCGCGCATCGCCCGCTCCAACAAATCTCCAAAATGTCCAAAGTTTAAACGTGGCCCGCCGGGGTGGTCTTCATGTTCGCAGCGTCGCAGCCGGCGGTTCTCAGCGATGCCTGCACTGGATGGAGCTGGCCTGAGTTTACTCCCGCACGGTACCCTCTTGGTACCCCATCCCAAGATGAGGGTGGTGCTTAATTCCGCTACCCCTGTAAATTACTGATCCTGTTTATAAAATTGGCGCACCCGAGAGGATTCGAACCTCTGACCTCTGCCTTCGGAG
>JBOEHJ010000030.1:2666-3106 GCA_050633905.1 Geminicoccales bacterium | reverse complement strand
ACCTCGGCCTGCTTGAAACCAAGGTCGCGTAAATAAGCTCAACGACGAACGCGTCGACCGCCTGAATGACGTTCTCGTCGTCGATCCAATCGTCCAAACCATATCGTCGGAACCCGTGAATAGGTTCTCGAACACGGCTCAAGTTCGATCCTAGCCGCAGCAAGAGGACCCTTCTTGAATGGGTGGACACGCAACGCTGCCATAGGAGCAGAAGACACAGCAGTCGCCCGGTTTGGGCTTCAAGAGTGCACCGCAGCCTTTGCAGTCATAGAACCACTGACAGGCGTTTGTTGGCATCGTCTCTGTCTCAACATGCCCACATTCTGGACAAGTGATCGTCGAACTCAGCTCGATCTTGCGGCTTGTCGTTTCCATAGGGCGTAGACCGTGATGCAGAGAAAAATGAAAAGGGCGGGCAGCAGGACATAGTCGAGCATGCC
>JBOEHJ010000030.1:0-2626 GCA_050633905.1 Geminicoccales bacterium | reverse complement strand
TCCGCAAGCGCGCCATCAATCACAACAGCCGGCACCGATCGAATGCCAAGGGATTCGGCGCGTTTGGCAACGCTCGCGTCCCGCATGTCGAGAATGACAATATCGCAAGATGGACAGGCAGCATCCCTGACCTGGTCGATCGCCTGTTCACAGACAGCGCAGCCGGCGCTGAAAATCTCGATCTTTCGTTGGGCAGCCATGCCAAAAGCCTCCTCATTCTCAAGGGCTGCAACACAGGCTAAACTCTGTAGCTGCTACAGGTACAAGGACAATTTTCGATGACGAACGATGCAGCAGATCTTTTCATCGGCGCCCTGTCAAAGAGGAGCGGCGTCAATATCGAGACTATCCGCTATTATGAGCGGATTGGCCTGATGCCGGCACCACCTCGAAGTCATGGCGGCCACCGGATCTACGACCACGACCATCTCAAGAGATTGTCATTCATTCATCGAAGCCGCCGGCTCGGCTTTACTATTCAGGAGATTCGCGACCTCCTTGGGTTGGTCGAAGGCGACTATACCTGTCGTGATGTCAAGGCAGTGGTTCTCGACCACATCGGAGATGTTCGAGCGAAGATCGCCGATCTCAAAAAGCTCGAAGACACGCTGCTCGAATTCGCCGGTCAATGCGATGGTGGTGAAACAGCGGCCTGCCCGATCATCAATCAGCTATTCGACGCCTAACGTGCCTTCCATGGCACTAAGTCAGGTTGATTAGAAAATTCATGATGAGATCAGCCTGCGCACAGTCATTCGCCGAGCACGCGGCGGCGTTCCTCAAACTCCTCCTTGTCGATTTCACCCCGAGCAAATCGTTCCTTGAGAATGTCGAGAGGAGCCTTCCCCTGTGACACGTGCGGATGCGTGCCCGGACCATGGCCGCTACCACCGAACCAGCGCACTGCTAGCACAACAAGAGCGACAACCACTGCGATGAAGATGATCATCATCAGCGGTCCCATGAACATCCCATACCAACCGCCCCACATCATATGCGGGCCATAGAAGTCGCGATCTTGCTGAGCCCAAGCGAGCGCCGGCAAACCGAAGGCGGCCAGCATGCTCACGATCCAGAACCACGGGCGTTTCATAGTGTCATTCTCCTATTTGGTTGCGACGCCTTCGGGAAAGCCAGCGCGCATGAAGGCGATGACCTGCCAGATCTCTTCGGGTGTCAGGACGTCTTTGAATGCAGGCATGTCTGTTTCGAAAGGCTTGCCGCCTTCAGAGATGGTCCAGAGAAGATACTCATCCACCGCCATTGGCATGCGGATCATATGGGACAAGAGGGCCGGTGACGGATTGAGCGCNNGCGCAGTTGTCCGCATACAGCGTGGCCCCGTCGCGGATCGACTCCTCCGTCAATGCGATTGTGCTGCTCTGGCCACGATACTGAGACGGCACACCGTTGTGCATGAATGTCCAGTGCCGCACCATTCTTTGTCGCTGCCCTTGCCCCATCCGACCGGGGTCCCACATCGGACGTTGTGTCCACCCTGGATCCCACATGTCCCAGCAGCAAGCTGGTGTCTGGCCCTGATTTGGTTGTGCAGGTGCGACAGTCGGCAGGATGACCCACATGCAGGCTAGAGCTATCGCGGCGACGACAGTCGAAGCGTGAACGGTTCTCATGAGCTATTCCTTCCGCTTGACCTGAATGTTTTTCACATCTTCGTATCTTCCCGAAGAAAATTTATTGATCTTGATCAATATGAAAAATCGACAGCGCATTGCCTCAGCGATAAATAGAGATGATGGCGATAATATTGCCAAACAACTACTAATATAGCGCCCCTGTCTCTTGATGTCGGTAGCAAATTACTTCTGCAATTTGACTCTTTTTTACTGATCACGTTCATCCTCCGGATTAGTCGCCCGGCTCTTCAATGCCCTCACGCACCATGCCGAGTTCGTCGAGGGCCTGGCGGATGATGCCGATCGAGGCATAAAGAAACAGGCTCGCCATGACACCGGCGACGATCAGGTCGGGCCATGCCGTGCTGGTGCTCCAGACGCCGGCGGCTGCGAGGACGACTGCAAGGTTGCCGATAGCGTCGTTCCTGCTGCAGAGCCAAACCGAGCGAACATTGGCATCACCGTCGCGATATTTGAGCAGGAGAAGGACGCTGCCGAGATTGGCCATGAGAGCGAGAAATCCGATTGCGCCCATGATCTCGGCCTGCGGCACGCCGAGAACCAGGATTTGAAACACCGTCGAACCAAAAACCCATAGCCCCATGGCGCCGAGGCTCAAGCCCTTGAAGAGCGCGGCGCGCGCTCGCCAAATCAGCGGCATGCCGATCACGAACAGACTGATGGCGTAGGTCGCTGTGTCACCGAGGAAGTCGAGCGCATCCGCCTTGAGCGCCTGTGATCCCGAGAGCGTGCCGGCGCCCATCTCGACCACGAACATCGTTGCGTTGATCGCGATCACCGCCCAAAGGGCGCGTTTGTAGCCGGTCGAGAGGCCGTCAAATTTGATGCCGTCGCTGCAGCTGCATCCTGCCATCAAAGGGTCCTTTCGCCGTGAATATAGGGGCTATAGTACCTATAGGTTCAAGGCGCGCCGCGATGACGTCGATCGGCGCTTTAGAGAGGCGCTAAAGCTCATCGGATCTCCAGCA
>JBOEHJ010000029.1:0-32036 GCA_050633905.1 Geminicoccales bacterium | reverse complement strand
CTAGAATTTCAGTGGTAGACCCCGAAGCCGGCATTAGGCATGCTGATATACTAGGAAAGGTTGCAGGACATTCCCGATCTTGGAACGGATGCCATCGAACATATTGGTGCGCTTCGTTCTATCGACGAATTTGCTTTCTCCTCTGGCTGCTGAGGCAGGAGCTCTCTTTGTCACGAGGGCGGACAGTACTGACGATAGTGGATATCTTCGCTAGCTGTGCCTCCGGGGCCCGAATAACCCGGGCAAGCCGAACCAGCGCTGGGTCGTCCATGCGCGATCCGGCAGGGGTGCATCTCCTCAAGAAGCGATGTTGAATGGATACGGCTTGTGAGTTGCACTTGGATCACTCGCCGCTTCGAGCGGTTCGAGGTCGCGTCTGCATCCTTTGGCCTCCGAAGTTCCGGAAGGCGGCCACGTGGGATCTTTCAACCGATCCTTGGGGTGAACGAGGTCATAGGCCCTGGCTCGGACAGAAGAAACCAAGGCCATCGATCAGCGCTTCCGGGATGACCCCGCATGATTCGCGAAGCCATCGCTAGCGATCGGCATCTGGAGCATTTTCTTTCGTGGGCATAAGCTGGTGTTAGTGAGATAACCAGCGAGGAAACCGGGATGACAAGGCTCAAAGCTTCGTTCAAGGCGGAAGGTTATGCCTGCCCCTTTAGCGTACTCGACCAGGACGAAGCCCTGGAAGCGGCTTCCGATTACCAGCGCTTTCAGCAGCATGCGCGAAAAATCTTCGGTGAGGAGCAGCGCTTCAAGACCCATCTCCTGGTCGGATGGATGGACCGTATCGTCCATCATCCAAAATTGCTTGACGTTGTGGAAGACATTCTAGGCCCCGACATCCTTTGCTGGTCGTCCGATTTCTTCGTCAAGAAAGCGCATGATCCAGGCTTCGTCTCCTTTCACCAAGACACCACCTATGCCGGCCTCGAGCCTTTCGACGGCATTGTCAATTGCTGGCTGGCTCTGACGCCGAGTCGGAAGGAGAACGGCTGCCTTCGTGTCCTCCCAGGCTCGCACCGGCAGGGCCAATTGGACCATGACACCACATCCTCCGAGGCCAACATGCTTTTCTTCGGACAGACAGCCAGGATCGAGTTCGATGAGCAGGATATTGTCGATATGGAGCTAGAGCCGGGCCAGATGTCGCTGCATCACATGGCTGTCGTCCACGGCTCCCAACCCAATCATTCGGACACGTCGCGCATGGGTGTGGTGATGCGCTATATCAGGCCGGATGTTCGTCAGAGCAAAGGCCGCGATTCGGCAACCCTGGTGCGCGGTACCGACTGTCTTGGCCATTTTGATCTGGAGCCGCGGCCGGACGCGGACTGGAGCGACACGGCGATAGACGCGTTCAAGGATGCGATCACCCGACCAAGCGCACTCGGCTAGCCGGCACGGTATGCTCCGTTAACTGGGCAGGTAACTTGATCGACGCCATTACCTATCTCTGGCCCTATCTTCCAGGCTTCATCGAAGCGAGTTGGCTCGCTCTGCAGATAGCGCTGGTGACGATCCTGGTCAGTTGGCTTTGCGGCCTCATCGCCGCTCTCGCCAAGCGCTCGTCTCTTCGTCCGATCCGCTGGATGGCCGAGTTCTACATNNGTGTTCATCGTCTATTTCGGCCTGCCACAGTTGGGCGTCAGCTTTTCGCCGTTCCTCGCCGGCGTCATCGCCCTTGGCGTAAGCAGTGGCGCCTATGTCGCCGAGGTGATTCGCACCGGCTTGAACGCGATACCCAAGGGACAGTTTGATGCCGCGACGGCGCTCGGTCTCGATCGGATTGACGCCATGCGTTTCGTCATCCTCCCTCAGGTTGTCAGGATCATCGTCCCGGCCCTCACCAACGAGGCGATCAACACGCTCAAGAACACGTCGCTGCTCTCAGCCATCACCGTCGTCGAACTCACCCTGCACGCCCAGACCATGATCGCAGCGACATTTAGGCCCTTCGAATTCTATATACTCGCCGCCTTGCTTTACCTCTTGATGACATCCCTACTAAGCTGGTTTGCTAGCTGGTACGAAGGGCGGCATCATCAAGCGCCTTGACGGGCGAGACAAAAAAACAGGAGGAATCTCATGAAGCGTCGGTCACTGATCCAGGCGGGAGCAGCCCTAGCGGCACTTCCCCTTTTTCATGCAATCCGCCCGGGCACGGCGCTGGCGGGTGACCTCGAGCTGATCGAGCCCGGTGTTCTGAGCACAGCCACCGAAGGCAGTTTTCCTCCCTTTTCCATTCGCGACGCCAGTGGCGATCTCGGTGGGTTCGAGCTTGAAATCATTCGCGAAATCGCGTCCCGGCTCGGGCTCGAGCACAAACCGGTCATCATCAAATGGGACTCGATTCTGATCGGACTCGAGGCGGATCAGTACGATGTGATCAGCAACCCGATGGGCATCACGAAGGAGCGGCAGCAAGCCGTCACCTTCTGCGACGCCTGGGTCGAATCCGGTGCCCGGCTCGTGGTGCGCGACAACAGCGATATTGCTGGGCTGGGCGACGCCAACGGCAAGACCGTCGGCGTGATCGTCGCCTCGACCTTCGTGCCCATGGCAGAAAAACTCGGCGGTGAGGTCAGGTCCTACAAGTCGGACCCCGAAGCGCTTCAGGATCTCGCCAACGGCAATATCGATGCCGTGATTACCGATGCCGTCGCAGGCGCCTATGCCATCAAGGAAGCCGGTCTGCCACTGAAGCTGATCGATGGCTATATCGAAAGCTACCAGATGGGCTGGGCAGTGAAGAACGGCAAACCCAACCTCGTGACCGCCATTAACGGCGCGCTGGCAGCCATGATCGAGGACGGCACATTCGCCAGCATCGCCAACGGTGTCATCGGTCTCGATCCGACACCAGAGGAACCAATACGCTCGATCATCTGACCGGGTCGCACCCTGAAACCAGGTAAAGGTGCTTCAGTTGCCCGATGCGTGTGGCTACCATCAGTATCAGCAACTGGATGTAACCCACCTAGTCCGACAGCCCACCAGCAGTAGGTCGAATCGCATGCCTTGTGGCAGCTCCTGATGGCACCAAGCCGAAGTGGGTATGGTGGCTGCTTTCGAGCGGTTGCCGCATTGCGGCTTGGGAGGCGAAGTGGATGAAACCACGAATTCAGGTTGACGTGTTTTAGCCTTGCCCGTGGGAAACCGGACATTGGAGCTGGGTTGCTAGATACCCAGTGCCGACATCCACCCAAACGGCCACTCTAGACGATAAGAGCCCATTCCATACCTTTGTTCGTTGGGCTTGCCACTTGAGTCCGCCGACAAAAACACTAGACGCTCGTCCAGCATTTCTGTTGCGAATAGGGCCTAGCATATTGATCTACGCGACCATCAATGATCCTGACCCAGCGCACGATTGAACGTTGTCGCGACCATGTCGATCAGTTGTTTGTGGATGGCATTCCGCGAACGCTTGCTTCCATCTGCACAGATCGGGTCTTCAATCCCCTCATCCATGGCGATTTCCGCTGCACCCGGTTTACATTCGGCAAACATCGAGGAATGGCTGGCATCCGCGATCACCTCATAGCTGGCGCTGGGGATGGCTTTCGCGATCTTCGAAGCCAGCAAAGTTGCTGGAATTTCAGTCTCCTTGCCAAGATTTACCAGTGCCACAGGGATCGAAATTTCCGAAAATGTCTCGTCCGCGAAAACACCTGCAGGAGCCGGGTCGATCGCCATGACAAATCGGACTCGCTCATCCCGGCTGTCACGACCCGCCGCCTCCTTATCCATCGCGTGCAGATCGACGCCGCTCAGACGCACCCAATCGCACAGCGATGCGTTCAGGTCATTCGTGTCGCAATAACTTGCAAGAAGCGCGGGATCAAGCCGAGCACCTGCAATCGACAGGGCGGTATTGCCACCCATCGACAGTCCCAAAACACTGATCTTGTCGACATCAATATGGGGCTTGAAGGCCGTGTCTTTCTCAATGGCGTCGAGTGTTTGCGACAGGTCCGATGGCCTCAGCCAAAGCTTCATCGTCTCTGCCGCCGAACGATCAGGTCCCGTATTGCCGGGATGTGTAGGAGCGACCACGATGAAACCTTCTTCAGCCAGCGGCGTTGCAATCCAGCTCATGGCCTCAGCGCGTCCCGACAGACCCGCACCGTGTGACAGTAAGATGAGGGGGAATGGCCCAGCCGATATCGGCGCACCCCGCATCGCCTGGGTTCCCTTAAAAAAGATGTTCTCGCCAAGCATAACAGCCTCGCCGCCCGACGATGCCGGATACCAAACGGTCACATTCAGATCGATCCCGCGCTCTTGTGAGGGAACAACGATCTGCTGCACGCCTGCTTCAAACTCAGCAGCGGCCGCTTGAAATGCGATGGCTATCGAAGCAATGATGGGCCCAATTGCTGTCAAGACAGCTATCTGAAATCTCATCATTTTCCTCATTGCGTTTGGATGGCCTCATTCTAAACGAGTGTGCTGCCGAGATCGGCTTGCACGCCGTATCTCAGTAGCACAGTTGACGGTGGGGTATCGACCGATTGTCCGCCATTCGAACGGTTCGTCCTGAGACGCTCACGTCTGAAGTTGCCACTTTCGAGACGTAAGCCTTATGGCCGGTTCGCCCCTGAAAGCCGGCATTCGCTGGCCCGTGCCAGTGGCTTAAGATGACCCGAAAGAGACCTTAGGTGTGGCGGAGCTCAGCCAATGATCAGCATAGAATCCTAAATCTGCAATCTGTCATCGGATCCTCTGACAATTTGACATCTACAAAAACTGATGTGGCCGCCTATCCCGACTTCTGAACTCGATCTGAGACGACCTTAACCGCCTCCAAACCATGCGATATGCCCATCGTCTCGAACATTTGCTTGGCTGTAGCAAGAGCAGCGGTCGCGCCATCGACATCATTCATCGCGGCGCAAACCCGAGCCGACATCAACTGAGTCCAAGCCAGATCGCAGCGGCATTCTCGACGCTCCTGAATAGAGATCGCACTCTGCACGACATGCTGCGCTCTTTCGGCATCTGGCGGATTGGAGTTCAATAACACGGCAGCGTTTACCCGCAGTGCGATAGATCGTCCCCAGGCCTGTGCACTTTCAAAGGCAGCAGAAATAGCATCTTCGCTCAACCGAGATGCGCCATCGACGTCTTCCTGCAAGAGTCTTATCTGGCCGAGGAAGGCCTGAAAGGCGGCACGATGAAAAGATGTTCCAATCTTTTCGCCTAAAGCCAAGCATGTGACGAGATCATCTTCCGCCGCTTTGGTGTCACCAGCGATTAGATAAGCTTCGCCTCGCCAGCCATGAACCAGATATGTCCTGAACAAATCGCCCGATTGCTCACAATAATGCATGGCCTGTTCAAAATCGGCAACGGCAGTGGGCAGATCACCGTACCAGCCGTGGACGACGCCGCGAAACTGGAAGGCGGCGGCGAGCGTTGGTAGATGTTCCAGCTTTTGTGCCAAGATGACGCCGCGGTCGGCAGCATCGATAGCCTCCTTGAACCGCCCCTGTTGGCCGAAGGCAAAAGCGAGGACTCCGGCGACGCCAGCCTCCTCAATCTGGTTCCCCAGCAGATGCATCTGTCCAAGGCTTCTCGTCGCGAAATCGCTCGCCATGCGTGCCTCACCACGCAGGCAGTTGAGCCTCGCCAGCAGATTGATTGGGCCCGCCGTGTCCTTATCAGCGTTGCCCAGAAGCTCCGCGACATGCAGGGCTTCCTCCGCCGACGCCACCCCGGCGTCGAAGCGCCCAAGGACGTAGTTCATCCGGCCTATCCAATAATGGATCTGACAGAGTTGATGATCGTCCTTGAGTTCCTGGGCCAGCGTTCGAACATTCTCAAGTTCTTCAAGATCGTTTTCGAAATGCTGACGGTTCTGCCCTGTTTCGGCAAGCTTGAGGACCGCCCGCATTTGAGACTGCGATGCCTTGTCAGAGGGTGGCAGCGATCGTGCCATCTCCAACGCAGCTTGGTAACGTGACCGAGCTTCAACCGATGCATACCGCACCGCCGCCGCATCGCCGGCTCGAATGGTGTGGGGGATCGCTGTTTCGGGATGGCCCGCCTCTTGGTAGTGATAGGCCAAAAGCTCAGGCTCCGCTTCAGCGGTATGGGGAAATTTTTCCTCCAGCAGTTTGCCAATCTCGAGGTGCAAACGCTGGCGTCTGGCCTTCAGCAGACTGTTATAGGCCGTATCCTGGACCAGGGCATGCTTGAACCGATAGGTCACATTCGGAAAGGCGCCGCGACGTTGGATCAGTTCTGCAGCCAAGAGGCGTTCTAGTGCTAATTCAAGCTCCTTTGCCTCCAATGGCGCTACCGCATCGACAAGCAGCTGGTGATAGAACTCCCGCCCGATGGCAGCACCGACCTGGGCAACCTGTTTACCTGGCACAAGGCGATCAAGCCTTGCCATCAACGAGTCCTGCAATGTGGTCGGGATGGCCAGGTTCTTTAAGGGACCGGTAAGCACATAGCGGTCGCCCTCATCTTTGAGAAGGCCAGACTCAAGGACTGTCTTCGTCAGCTCCTCGACAAATAAAGGGACACCGTCTGTCTTCGCCACGATCTGGTCAATCAGCTCTGACGGCAGCTGCTTGCCGTTGGTAAGTCGTTCCGTAATCGCCTTGACTTGCTCTTGCCCCAGACGCTGCAGCGACATGGATGAGACATGCTCGCTATCGGTCCAAGGTGGTTTGAAATCAGGCCGGAAGGCGACAACGAGCATGATCGGCAGATCTCGTACGCGATCGACAAACATATCAAACATTTCAATCGATGTCGGGTCGATCCAGTGGGCGTCCTCGACGATCATCAGCACGGGATGTTTTGCCGTGAAGCTAACCAGCTGCTGCCACAACACCTCAAAGATCTTCGCCTTTTGCTGCTCCGGCGTCAGCTCCGCGGAAGAAGGCGGATATCGCCCCTCGCTCGGGATCGCCAGAAGAGGTGCTATGACAGCTGCAGCGTCAAGCGGCGAGTCGGATCCCTTAGCCAGCATCTGTTCGAGCTTGTCGAGCTTAACGTCCGGTGGATCATCTCGCGCATAACCTGCCGCGCGTTCTAGCTGATCAACGATCGTGTGCATGCCGCTTTGGGTGTGATAGGGCGAACAATAGTAGCGTATATGGATGTGGGACTGTTGGGACACCCAATCCAAGAGGCCGCTGATCATTCGAGATTTGCCGATGCCAGGCTCGCCGGAAATCAGAACCACTCTACCCTGGCCCGTTCGGACATGCTCCCAGGTTTGACCCAAGAGTGCGACCTCATCCTTACGGCCGACCATCGGTGCCAGCCCGGCCGCACGCTGCGCCTCATGGCTTTCCAGGGATTTTTCACTGACGACACGCCAGATATTTACCGGATTCGCAAAACCCTTGAGCTTGTGCTCGCCGAGATCAGCATAGTCGAAGCGGCCGGCCAGCAAATGCTTCGTGCCTTCGCTGATCACTAAACAGCCCGAACCGGCGCATGATTGCAGTCGCGCCGCAAGATTGGGCGTCTCACCGACCACCGCCCCTTTGTCGGAACCGCGTCCGCCAAGCAGGTCGCCGACGACAACCTCACCGGTGGCAATGCCAATCCGGCAGCGGATGGTCAGATCGCGATAGGGCCGTAAGCTGTCGACCGCTGCCACCAGATCAAGTCCTGCCCGGACCGCCCGTTGCGCATCGTCTTCATGAGCGCGCGGGTAGCCGAAATAGGCCAGCACGCCATCGCCCATGAAGTTGGCCACATGGCCATCGAAGCGGTCGACGATCTCAGCGCAGCACTGCTGATAGGCTTGGATCACCACGCGGAGATCTTCAGGATCCAACTTGCCGGCAAGCGCTGTCGAATCCACGAGATCGCAGAACATGACCGTCAGCTGGCGTCGCTCGGCTTCAGTGGCCTGCGCCTCCGCTCTCAAGGCGGCAATAGCCTTCAGAAGCTTCTTTCGGGGACCAAGTGGGATGCCAAGTTCTTTTAGGTCTGCATCGGTAAGATCGTGGAGAATCTCCGAATCGATTTCGGCATCTTTGAAGGCCTGCTCAAACCGGCTAAGGCCTAAATCTCCCAGCCAGGTCTCGACAATCACTCTCTCTTTAATTGACATTTTTCAATGGGCTCCCCCCTGAGCGTTGAAAAACCAATATGAATCTTTTTTGTCAAATGTATATTAAATTCAATCAACTTAATTAGGGGATAATGATGGCGATTGCATTGATGTTGGGCGGTGGGGCGCCGACGTTGACGTTAGAGACCGGCGCTTTGGCTGCACTGGATTCAAAAGGTGTCGAATTTGATGCCATCTCGACTGCGGGGGCAGGGATGGTCGTCGGCTTACTTTACGCCGCGCCGAAGGGGAAATCCAGACAGCAAGCCCTGGCCGATTCGAAACATATGGGCGTTCATGACTCGATCTACAGTCAATTTCCGATTAACTTCAAAGTCTTCCATAAACCCGGGCCGATGGCCGAGCTCTATCGGAACGCCCTGCAGGCGATGCCGAAGCTTCCGATGGGGACCAGTTCGCCCGAGCGCTTCCTAAGCGACTGGATGGCGCTGATGTTCAGCACCTTTAGCCCGTCGGATCTCAACTCTATGAGCCAGGGTCTGTGCGAGCATGCTCCCTGGATCGACGAGGTCGTCGACTTCGAGAAGCTGAAGTCATTTCCCGGCGAATTCTTCATGAATGCCTATAATGTAACCGATCACGAGATGGAGATCTTCGACAAGGAACAGATTACTCCTGCCCATTTCCACGCATCTCTTGCCTTTCCGATGATTTACGCACCCTATAAATTGAACGGCAAGACATATATCGAAGGATCGGCGATAGATACCTTGTGCTTCCGGGGAATTCTAGAATATCGAAAAAAGAGAATGGAGAAGGAAAGAAAACTGGGCCCCTTGAAACACATCATTATTTTCGACGTTCTTTCAAGCAAGGATATCATCAGAGAACCCAAGAATATGTATGACGCGTGGATTCAATCGATCATGATACCGCTTGTTGAGATTGCCCATGATGACATCAAGATGTTCGAAAACGTCCATCTTAAAAAGTGGAAGAAAAATGCGCCGGAATTAAGAAAAATAAAATTTGATATACCTAAAGACTACTGGCCCCATGTGCTGGACTGGTCGTACAGCAATCTCGAGACGCTGTATGACATCGGCTACCAAGCTGGTTTGCAATTCTACAAGGACAACAAAGACATCTTCTCGGGTGGTAAAAGTAAGAAAAAGAAGAAAAATGGCAAATAGCATCAAATAAACTCATAGAGATTGGAGGAACTCATCAATGACGTTCAACCCCGGCCAGACGACGATGTGACGGACCCCAACAAAGGATCATGGGCCGAAGACGCGGCCATGTTTGCCCTTACTCGGATCTTTTTGGCACCTTCCGTCCAAGCCAAGACGGCAGAGCCATCGATACGCCAGGTTTAAATGAACCTCATCGCAGAGCCGTCTTTCCGAACGGATGCCGAAGCAGTCGCCGACAATCAGCATGCGGATCATCAGTTCAGGATCAACCGAAGGACGTCCGATCGAGCTGTAAAATGGCTTCAGTTCCTGCCGTATGCTTTCAAGATCAAGGAAGACATCGATCTGGCGGCGTAGGTGTTCACTCGGAACATGATCGTCGAGGCAGACGTCGTAAAAGAGACATGCCAGTGACGCCTGCCTGCCCATCATTGATCCACTCGCCCAACCGCTTTGTTGAGAAGAACGAATCATTTTGGCTCAACACAGTCAACAGCCGCCTTTTTCACCAAAATCGGCACAAAGCACGCACCAGACTTGCGGCAGAAATACCCTGAAAGCGGCCCTTTGCTTCTCCTGAGCAACCGAGAAGCGTGCTACCGCCTAGGGGCTCGCCAACCCGCCGCAATTGCCTCACCCTCCGTGCAAAACCAGCGTTCGCCATCATCGATACTGACCTTGGTACGGTTGTACCAGCGCGAGCCCCAGGGCGTGTGGTAGATTTGTTTACCATCACGCGAGATATTCCCCTTGATCGGACATCCATCAGGGGCTTCTTGAATAGCCACGTCCCATCGCTTAGCCCGGTAATCCCAGGGCGCTTCAAAGCTGGCCGCCCATAGTCCAACTTTCTCAGCCTTAGCCCGATCCTCGAGATCAACCAGCCTCATCGAATATCGCCGATAGGCCATTGCCCACCCTTCTTCTATCAGCCAGACGGAAAGGTCTTCGCCGTCGTGCTCGCAACGGGCAATTCCGCGATCATACTGATCCACTTCTTGTACGTCACAATGGACAGTCTGCCCTCGAATACGATGAGCTATAATGCCGGCAACATGTTCACCGCAGCGTCGGAGATGCTTCGGCGCCTTCTCACAAGTCTGGGCCAACTCAGGCGCATCAACGTCAGCCAGGCGGATTACCAAATCGCCTATCGCGAAGGTATCGCCGTCAATCGGCTCCGCCCTGCCAACGATGCTATCGCCAGCCGCAGCTGGCATGACGCCGGCAAAGAGTAACGCTGTGTTCACCAAGAGGACGCAAGCTCCTCGCATGAGCCAAATTATCGTCACACCAGAATTCCTTAGTCTCGAAGCGCCGCATCTATCACGGGCGATCTTAGAGCACATTATCGCCAATGCCGACATCGTGGGCGAGGATGTCGGCGGTCGTCCGGTTCTGCGTTTCGAGGTTGCCTGACTACTGGACAAGCTAGCAAGCTTTAACGCCGTCACCGAGGACCAGAGCAGGAACCAGACGAGGCGTAGTTCAAATGACGGCGTCCATAGAGATGAAGGTTACCATGGTCGCGGTGTGGACAGCTTTTACTGGATCTACTATCCGCCTAAACCAGGGTGAGCCTAAGCGGAATGACGTATCGTCATCAGGCAACCACATCGGAAAATACAGGACCTATCAGCTGTCAATAGCAGACTTTCCTCCACCTAGCCGAGTCTGAACCACTGATTAACATAATATTAAGTGTGCATTCACAGCAGCATCCCTAGAACAAAACGCATCATATGAACTTGTGCTAGGGGAGAATTTAATGAATAAAAAGATAGCCTTCGGCCTGATTACTGGGATGATTTCGACGGGACCAATCATGGCCCAAGATGTCGATAATAATCCGACCGGGCCTTATCTGGGTTTGACATTGGCTTCCATTGATTTCTTTTACGATCAGGATGATATCGACTTTGCGCCAAGCGCTTCGCTCGGCTTGTTAGGACTGCAGGCCGGCTACCGTTTTAATGAAAACATCAGGGTCGACTTAGAGGCAAGCGGGCACGGATCCGAGTCGGATTCAGGCGACATTACCGTGGCCCGCATAACACTGAACGGCTATTACGACTTTCGCGAGACCGATAAGACCATCGTTCCTTATATCGGCGGCGGTCTAGGTGTGGCCGAAATAGAAGGCGGCAAATTAGACGAGTTGACCTGGCATGCAGAGGTAGGGACAGCCATCAACATCAACAGCACATTTGCTATCGTCCCATCTTATCGTTACGTCGGCGTAGAACCTGTGAGCGGCGTGACTGACGATGTCTTGACCATTCAAAGTTTTCGGCTTGGTGCCCGCGTGAGCTTTTAGTGAACGATGGCGTTGCTTCTCCCAAGGGGTCAGTTGCGGAATCTAGCGGCCCTGCGCCAATGTCTGCTTTGCACCCGGAAGTGACCGAAAAGCTGGCTTTTCAAACGTACCATGACCGGCCATGCGCCTCGAAGGCAAAGATGCCGAAAGAAAGATCGCTAAAGCTACAGATTTTGAATGTGGTTCTTGCATTGCGCCTGCTCTTGGTCGAGATAAATGCTCTTCTGAAATGATTGACATTGGATGAGCAGCGATATGGATAGAGGCAGGCTGATTACGATTTTCGAGGTCACTGGATCTGCACTCGCTATCGCCTACGCACTGCTTATTGCTTCCAATACCGGGAATGAAATACTCGGGTTTTCCTTGCTACTTGTCTCATCAGGCCTGTTTGCGGCTTGGGCCGTCATCGACAAGCGATGGGCCTTTCTTGCCTTGCAGTTTTTCTACGCAACATCTGCCATCATCGGATTTATCCGTTGGGCATAGCCAACGGAGAATCGGTCGCGAAGATCCGAAAACAACGTTCACGTAGAGCTCTTTCTACGCGCCGCGCTCAGCGCGGTCAGAGTCAGGAGTGGGTCAACATTTGATTCTAGCGTCGCGGCCGGAATGTCCGCAGTCCGAGCCATTGCTGCCTTAAGGCTCGTTACGGCTTGGTGCCTTGAGGAGCCACTAGGACACCAGTCATTCGTCCACGATTTGTTGATGATTATGGGCTGAACACATGATCCCAGTATCTCTTCAGATACGATAATCATTTCGAGTAATCATCTTCATCCTACTATCCTTAACGAAATATTATCTTAGAGAACCTAAGGTTCCATAGAAGGGGCCTTCGGATAGAAAGTCATTGAAATGTTGGGATTAAAGAACGATACAGTTTCGGTCATTCTACGAAGAGCCGTGATTGCCACACTGTTGGTCGGACCGATTTTGACGCTCATCAATCAGTGGGCTGCGGTGACCGGCTTGGAAGCTCTCGACTGGGTTAAGGTCGCGCTCACATTCATCGTTCCGTTTTGTGTGTCTTCGGCTACTGGCATGATCGGTTTTCGTGACTCTTCTCGTTTTTCGGAACATCTCAAGGCAAACCATTCGAAACAAATCACAGAACTAAAAACCTCACTCGAATTCGAGCGGCTGGAGGCGATACGCCTTGAGTCCGAGCTGGCGGACGCAAATGCTGGCAAACGATCTTTGCAGAAGCAACTCGAAGGCAGACATTCCGAGGACACCGCTTATCGCCAAATTCGCCTAGATGCGTCGAGTATCGACCTCGCGATTGCAAAGATTGAAACGATCATGTCGAACGCACAGCAGGTCAACACCTCATCGGTCGAACGGGTGAAATTCATCCAGGACCTAATCGACCGCTTCAAGACGGTTGAAAGATCGGTCAAGCATCTATGCGCGGAAGCTGAGAAGAGTGGTTCTTGCGTACAACAGATCGACGACGACGTTCAAAAAGTATCAGGTGGCGTAGAAACGGTCTCGAACGACATTTCAAAGACCGGTGCAGAGGTCTCCGGAATGACAGAAACAGGAAGAGCGTTTCAAGAACGCTTCATTGCTGTCAAGGAGGCAACGGACCGTATTGCGTCGCTTGCCATGCAGATCAAGCTTCTTGCGCTCAATGCATCGATTGAAGCTGCAAGGGCAGGCGAAGCTGGGAAAGGCTTTGCTGTTGTTGCTCAAGAAGTTCGAGATCTAGCCGATCGCTCGAAGTCTGACGTCATCGACATTGCCGACCTGGTGGGGCAGCTCGAGTTCTCGCTAGATGGTCTCCTTGATCGAATTGAGACCGTCGATAACACGCTCGCAGGTACGATGGAAACAAGCGGATCGTTCGCGACATTGTCGACCAACGTGAGTAGCGACATTAAAAATCTTGTCCATCTGATTCTCAATGCGAGCCAAGAGACGGCGACCCAGCTTCCCATGATCATGGATCTCCTGGACGGCGTTCAGCAGATAAAGAGCAATACAGAAGCTGCTGTTTCCGGATCAGCCAAGAACATAGCACTTTGCCAGCAAACGCTAGATGATTTGCGCGAAGCGTTCCCTAGCCCGCGCACAGAAAACTCACTTGAAGCTGCTTGACTAGGGGCTGCCGAGATCTTTTTAGGTGCAGGCTAGATGGCAGTTTGGGGTGAGCCGCGGAATCTAGCAGCCCTGCGCCAGTGTCTGCTTTGCACCCGGAAGCGACCGAAACGCTCGCTTCTCGAATGTGCAAAAGCCGCCCCAAGAGATAGATAGTCAGCGCACTCACGGCTATCCTGACTAGTCTACAATTCGGGGTTTGAAGGCCATGGCTCAGATGTTCAACCCGCCAGATGTTTGGTCGCCGTTCGGCGCCTTTTCTATGGGTGTCGTTCAAGGTAACGGTCAGATTGTCTATCTAAAAGGGCAGGTGGCGCTGAATCAGAATGGCCAAGTTGTTGGTCGTCAAAACATGAAGGCGCAGGTTCGAAAGGTTCTTGAGAATATCCAAACGGTGCTCGACTATATCGGTGGACGCATGGGCGATATCGTCTCCTTGACGCAGTATGTGACGGACATCGATGCTTTTATGGAAGCAGGCGCTGTTCGTCAGGAATTCTTCACGCCCCCTTTTCCCGTGACAACGACGGTCGAGGTATCGCGGTTGTATCATCTAGATCTACTGGTCGAGATAACCGCGATTGCCGAGATCCCAAAGGATCGTTTCAGACGTCCACCAGGCGATTCCTAAAGGCAACTCATCTTCAAGGCCACGCACGAGAAGCATCTAGCGTCTGCTGTCGATCGGTAAGCAGGAAAGAGCGTACCTTCGGCTTGGCCCAGGAACGGTCGTTGGACTTGCGCCTGTAAGGCAACCGCTGTGGCGCCTCAACATCTCACCTGTCTTGGATCTCGCCTCGCTCGATAATCAGAGTTCGCTCTGCGAGGTTCTTAAGAAGAGTAGGGTTCGACTCGGTTATCAGCAACGTCACGTCGCGATCGAAGGTGCGCAGGCGGTGCAGCGCCTCGGCGTAGCGCTGGGCCAGCGCCGGAGCGAGGCCCTGGAAGGGCTCGTCCAGCATGATCAGCTTGGAGCCGATCATCAGCGCCCTGCCGAGCGCCACCATCTTGCCTTGACCTCCCGAGACGGAGCCCGCCGGGCGCGGCGCCAACTCGCGCAGCTCCGGCAGAATCTCGTAGACCCGATCGCGTCGGGCGGCGAGCTGATCCGGCAACATGCCCGCGACCTGGCCGGGCATCAGGACGTTCTCTTCGACCGTAAAGGCCGAGAATAGCCGCCGGTCTTCGGGTGCATAGCCGATGCCCAGCCCCGCGCGACCCGAGGCGCGCACATCAGCGAGGTCCTGACCATTCATCCGGATGACACCATCGGACGCGATCAGACCCATGACGCTGCGCAGCGTCGTCGTCTTGCCCGCCCCGTTTCGGCCGATCAGGGCAACGGTGGAGCCGAGCGTCAGGGTGAAGCTGACCTCTCGAAGGATTCGGACCCCGGATATCGAGACGTCGACACGCGCAAGCTCCAGCATCAGGCGTCCTCGCCAATCACGTCGCGGATCACGTCGGGATGCTCCAGCACCTCCGTTGGCGTGCCGCTGAGCTGGATCTGTCCAGCGTTCCAGACAGCCACCTGGTCAGCATAGCGCTCGACGATCATCATGTCGTGCTCAACGAAGACCGCGGTGACTCCCGCTTCGTCCAGCGCTTCCGCAATGATGTCCATGATCTGAAATTTCTCGGATGATGCGACGCCGGAAGTGGGCTCGTCCAGGAGTAGGAGTGTCGGCTTGAGCGCCAGTGCCACTGCAATGTCGATCAGCTTACGGCTGCCCTCGGGCAGCTCGTTCACCCGGCGATCGGCCAGCTCGGCGCAGCCCACCTGCTCTAGCAGATGCTCCATCTCGCCCCGCTCCGGGATTGCGCCGAGCCCGGTAAACGTCGTCCAGCGCCGCTCGCGTGCGGCCGCGGCGATCAGCAGATTTTCTAGGGCCGTATGCTCCGCGAAAAGCTGTGGGATCTGGAAGGCGCGCGCGACGCCGAGCCTCGTGATCTGCTGAGGCGAGAGCGCGGTGATGTCCCGCCCATGAAAACTGACGCGCCCGCGAGTCGGCTTGACGTAACCTGTGCAGATATTGAGGAAGGTGGTCTTGCCGGCACCGTTTGGACCGATGATCGCGAGCTTGACACCCTCGAAAATCTCAATGTTCACATTGTCCGCGGCGACCACGCCGCCGAAGTGAATCTCCAGCTCTTCGGCCCTGAGCAGCGGCGGCGTCATCGGCCGACCTCGTCGCCACTCGGGTTGCCGGTGATCCGATCAATCAGTCTTGAATAGATGCCGACCAGCCCGTGGGCCGCGAACAGAATGACAGCCAGCAACACCAGGCCAAGAATCATCTGCCAGATGCCGGCGGCGAAGGCGACCGCGTAATTCCGGACCATCTCATAGACCAACGCGCCGACAAACGCGCCACTAACCGAGCCGGCACCGCCCAGGATCGCGATGAACACCAACTCGCCTGAGCGCACCCAATAGGCGTATTCCGGGGTCACCACACCTTGCGCCACCGCCATTATCGCACCGCCTAGGCCACAAAGACCGGCGGAAACCACATAGCCGACCAGTAGCGTGCGGTGCGCCGACACGCCGAGATATTCGAGGCGCGTCTCGTTGGTCTTGATGGTCTTCATCATGTGCCCAATGGGCGAGTCGAGAAAGCGGTGCACGCACCAGGCGACGATGATGGCAAGCACCAAGCCACCATAGCAGAGCAGGGTCTCGAAAGGCCCGCGCTCCAGCTCAAAGCCAAGGACCAGCGGGCGGGCAAGCTGCATGCCGTCATCGCCGCCGGTGATGTGATAGAATTTTTCCAGCAGCGTATAGAGGATCATCGAGAGCGCGAGATTGAGCATGCCGAAGAAGATGTAGCGGTAGCGCGCGACGAAGAGGCCGATGAGAAACCCGACAATCAGTGAACAAATCGTTCCAAAAAGTAACATAAGGATCAGCTCGCCGCCGCCGAGCCACCTGCCGAGGAAAGCGGCGCCATAGGCTGCGATACCGAAGAAGAGCGCATGACCGAAGCTTACCTGCCCCGCATGGAGCAGAACGACGATGCCGAGCACGGCGAGCCCCTTGGCAATCACCAGGGTCAGGACGACCTGGCTCCAGGGCGCCAGCACCGGCAGACAGGCGACGGCTAAGAGCAGAAGGGCAGGGAGGATCGTTCGCAGCGAAAGCTTCATATCTTTCGGACCTTGCTACGTCCGAATAGCCCTTCTGGCCTGATCAGCAGCACGACGACCATGATCAGATAGGGCATCAGCTCAGCGAGCTCCGGCGCCAGATAGACGGCGAAGCTGCGTCCAAGTCCGATCAGCAGCGCCGCCAGCGCAGCGCCTTCGATCTGGCCGAGCCCGGCGGTGGCCGCAACAGCAAAGGAGAGCACGATCATGTTCGCACCCATGCCTGGAAGGACCGATGTGGATGCGGAATGCAGCGCGCCGCCGAAGCCGGCGAGAGCAGCGCCGATGACGAAGGTCATGAGGTAGACCTTGTCGGCGTCGATCCCGATCGCGGTTGCGGCTTCACGATCCTCAGTCACCGCTAGGATCAGTCGCCCGGTCTGGGTCGAGCGTAGGAAGTAGCGAAGGCCCAGCAGCACCGCTAGGGCCGCTATTGGCATCAGGATGAGCTGATAGCTCGAATAGATGACGCCGAAGACCTCTACCGTGCCCAGAAGGTCGGACGCCGAGGAGTGCCAAAGCGGGTTCACGCCCCAGATCAGCCGCTGCACGTCCTCGAGGATCATGAAAACCGCGAAGGTGACGAGAAGTTGGAGCGCTTCCTCTTTGCCGTAAATACGCGAGAGCAGCAGCTTCTCGATTGGGCCGCCGAGCGCGATGCCGACGATGCAGGCTGCGACGATCACAACCGGATAGGCGACCCAAAGAGGCGCCCCCGCCCCGATCAGATAAAGTCCGACCGAGGCGGCGATGTAGGCGCCAATGGCGTAGAATGAGCCGTGGGCGACGTTCAGCACCCGAAGCACACCGAAGATCATGGTCAGCCCCACGGCGACCATGAAGACCATGGCCGCGTAGGCTACGCCATCGAAGACCGCAAGCGCAAAAAGGGTGGCGTCCATGATGACGCGCCGCTGCCCTTAAAGACTACTGGCCGTGGCTATGCATGGTCACAGTCACGCTGTCGATCATGTCCGGCTTCAGCGACGCGAGCCAATCGATCGAGAGCGTACCGACCGGTGACTGCATCTCCTCGCCGTCGAACAGCATCATGTTGTCGAGCAGCATGAAGTCGTAGCCATTAACTTTGGCGGTGGTGCCCAAGAGCTGGTCTTCGAGCCCCTGATTGTCCTCGCGCAGGCGGATCTCGCCGCCAAGTCCGGTAAAGGTCAGACCTTCCATGGCATCGACGACCTGCTCACGCTCCGGCCATTCGCCGCCATTGGCTTCGATCGCCTTCTCGTAGGCACTCTTAAGCGCGGCGATCGCTTGGCTGATATGGAAGGTCGGATAGATCGGGTAGTCGCCGGTCTTCTCCTTGTACTCCTCGACGAAAGCCTGAAACCCTGGATCATCACGCACGCCTGGACGCAGAAAATAGTGGTCGCCGCGCGCGCCGATGATGTGTCCTTCGCCGATGGCGTGGCCGATGCGCTGGATTGAGGCTTCACCGACAGGCAGCACGAAGGTCGACGTGCTGGTCAAGCCACGTTGCGCCGACTGCCTGACGAAGGTCTCGAGGTCCCCACCCCAGGAGGTCGAAAAGATCACGTCCGGACGCATCGCTGAAAGCCGTGAGATCTCGGTGGAGAAATCGGGGGCGCCAAATTTCGGGAAGAACTCGCCGACGATCTCGACATCCGGCTTCAATGCTTTCAGCGCCGTCGAGAACATCGCCCATGAATCGCGGCCCCAGGCATAGTCCTGATTGACCACGGCGATGGTCTTAAAGTCGGGATTTGTCTTCAGGAGGTAGATCGCGCTCGACAGCATCTCGGGCGTTGCGTTGCCCTGAGTGCGGTAGACGTAGCGGTATTCGTTCTCCTCGAAGATCCGTTGCGTACCGCAGTCCCACATGAGGTTCAGGATCTTCAGATCCTCGGCAAGCGGCGCAACCTTGTTGCAGTTGCCAGAGCTAATAGAGGCGAACATCGCATCGACGTCCTCCTCGCCAACAAGCCGACGGTATTCAGCCAGGAGCGCCTCGCCGCCAGCTCCCTCGTCGACCCAGGAAACCTCGAGCGGCACGCCGCCGATGCCGCCTGCCTCGTTCAGGTCTTCGATCAGGATCTCGCCGGCGGCTTTAGCCGGCTCGCCGAAAACCGACGCCGGACCGGACAGGAAGGCGGTGACGCCGACTTTAACTGACTCGGGTTTCTCCGCCGCCATCGCGGATGCGGCCGCCATGGCCACGCAACCGCACATGATACCCGCCAATCTTGGTCTCATGATTACCTCCCCTACGATCATTCTTCAAATAGCGATCTCATGCCGCCATCATGAGTACAGTGCCAGCTGTGAACCGAAATGAAAAGCGTCGCCCGCTTGGCCTGGACGATCAAGTAGCGATCTTCGTGTGGGCTGTGGACTAAGGGCGTTAACGCGAATTGCTGAACGCTATGGTCTGCAGTTTATCAAACAAACCGTTCAACCCACGATCCGGCGCGCCTGGCTGTGGCAGACGCCGCTATACCGTCCAATCAGTCAAAAGAAGCTTACGGCACGCACCGATGACGCTTCCTACTTTTGAGCCTTTGGTGAATTCTCGCTGACGGCGCTCCCGCTAACCCACTTCCAACGCGCGGACCGCCGGCCAGGTGCCTCGCCCCCTTCTGCCGTGTAAAATCAACGCTTGCTCTTGTCGGCGGCTGGCTCGTGAGCTAATCGGCGCACGATGATCAAAGACAATCATCTCATCGGCCACTCAGCGTGCCGATTCTGGATGGTGTCAGTTCGATACAGACGATGCATGTAGCCTGATCGATTGAACTCTCTACCAGTGGGCTTTTTGGGAACGCCGGCATGGCGGCCTGGGGTCAATATTTGACTTTAGCGCTGCGGTTGGAGTGTCCGCAATCTGGTCCCTTGCCGCCTCAAGGCGATAGGCAGGAACGTGCCCATGAGGACCAAAGAGCAGTTCACATCATCGGTTTTGGCATGCCGCCCAACGAACGAGCCTCCTACGTGAAGACCGTTGCTTAAGGTGTCGCGATAAACGTTCTGAGCTGGCGTACAGCCGAGATGGGCATCGAGGATTTTGAGGGCTCGATCAACGAGTCTGATGACTTGATGAGGCCGGTTCGCCAGTCATGGCGATGCGAAAAAATCGAGAAGATCCAATGGGTGTACGTTCTGGCTTCGCCTCGGAGACACAGTCTTCGGATTTGCTTTGATCGCGCCACCAACGGGAAAGGCTTATCATGCTGCCAGTGCAACAAACCGCGACCAATCGTTCGCTTTGGACCTAACCTTTGGGGGCCGCGCTGCAGCGCGGCCCCCTTCATTCTCAACCTTATCAGATGGCACCCTGGGTCAGGCCGGTGGGCGGGCTGGATTCTAGGCTGGCGTCGCCGATGGAACGAATGATCGGCCAATTGTTCTCAGCGCCGCGGACGAAGCCCGGCACGTCGCCGAGCCAGCGCTTCTGAATGTCCTTGTTCAGGTTCAGATAGAGCTTGTCGTCAACCACCTTCCAGGCGTTGGGGTCGCCATCGAACTTGCGGCCCATCGCCGTGCCAAACGCGCAGTAGCCGCCATATTGCGGCGCATACTTCGCCGGATCGGCGGTGAAGGCATCGCGATGCTCAGCACTGGCGAAGCGATAAGTGGCGCCTTCGTGTTCTGCCTGAAACTCGTCGGAACCCTCGGTCGGCTCGCCCTTGGTGAAGTAGGCGACGACGTCATAGCCGTGCACGGCATAGCCGTCGGCGATGTTGACTTCGGTCTCGGCCGTCGCCGAACCGGCGAGCGTTCCAAGAGCCAGTCCCACGCCGATCACGGCTGTGTAGATGGCACGAAAAATGCCTCCGGAAGGGCGGCTGTCGATTGTGAGGCTGGTCATCTCTTCGGTTTCCTTGGTTGGTTGGGGAACATGTCTTTCTATGAACCCATGATGACCTCGCGGGAGAGCGAAGGGAAATATCGAGTTTCTATTGATATAATAGACAAAGGCTATTGATCTGAGCGTGGTAAAGCCTAGACTTTCCGGTTTATCGCAGTGAAAGAAGGCATTAGCTATGGAAATGCATCAGGTGCGCTACTTTCTGGCAGTCTCGGAAACGTTGAATTTCACCAAGGCGGCTGAGCGGTGCCATGTGGCGCAACCCTCCCTGACCAGTGCCATCAAAAAGCTGGAGGCGATGCTAGGCGGCGAGCTCTTTCATCGCGAGCGCAACCGCACCCATTTGACGGAACTGGGCCGCTTGATGCAGCCTCATATGGAACGGATCAGCGAAGCCGCGGCAGCAGCTGAAGCGGATGCAGCCGGGTTCAAGGCTTTGGAGAATCCCACCGTGCATTTAGGCGTGATGTCGACCATCGCAGCTCGGCAAATGATCGACTTCGTCGCAGCCTTGAACAAAGCTTTGCCTAATCTGACCCTGACCATTCGCGAGGCTGCCGGCCGCAGCTTGGTAACCGATCTACTGGAGGGAGGCATCGACATCGCCCTCCTGGCTCTGCCCGAGCTGCCCGCCTCACTCCGCGCGACCGGCCTTTATCGCGAGCGCTATACCGTGGCCTTCGCAAGTGGGCATCGCTTCGAAATGTTGAACGAAGTTCCCATCGCCGAACTGAACGGCGAGGATTATTTGGTCCGGCTGCACTGCGAGTTCACCGACCATTTCGAAGCTCTGGGTATGAAAGAGGGATTCGAGCCAAATGTGCGCTACTCGACGGAGCGGGAGGACTGGGTCCAGGCCATGGTGCTGGCCGGGGTCGGCTGCAGCATCATGCCGGAGTTCGGCCCGCAGATGCCGGAAATCGTGACCCGACCGGTCACGGCGCCCACGGTCTCGCGGACTGTGTCGCTCGTCACTGTTGCCGGTCGCCGCCACACGCCAGCCATCGATGCCTTTGTCCGAATGGCCAAACGCCATCACTGGCCGGGGCAGCGACCTTAGGCGTTGTTGCGCCAACGACTGGCAACGCCGATCGACTTTTCCCCGAAAGCCCCGGGGCTGGCATGGCCGCAATCTGAGCCATTGCTGCCCTAAACCATGGGGCAAGAATGGGCCAAAAGCCGGGCCCTAGCCAAGTCTATCCCCGCTTCCTGACACGTTATGTCTGGGTGCACATGGTAGGATCGCCGCTTGGAACGTGAGGAGAGGATCGATGAGGGCAACGCAGGCTGAAAAATATAAGGCTTTCAAAACGCTGCACAGCAACCGTGATGCATTCGTCATCCCCAATCCATGGAATGCGGGAACGGCCAGAATATTGACGTCTCTTGGTTTTCAAGCGTTAGCGACGACAAGTGCAGGTTTTGCTTTTTCGGTTGGTCGTCGCGATTCGACTGCTGGACTTTCCCGTGATGAGATCCTTGATAATGCCTCGGAGATTTTGAAGGCGACACACTTGCCCGTGTCGGCTGATCTCGAAGACGGCTTCGGTGAAGCACCGGAGGCATGCGCTGAAACAATCAAGTTAGCTGCGCAAGCAGGACTTGTCGGGGGCTCAATTGAGGACGCAACGGGTGATGCGAACCAACCGATATTCGAGCTTGGCCTTGCTGTTGATCGTGTATCGGCAGCGTCAGAAGTAGCGCAGCGCTTGCCGTTTCTTTTGACCGCCAGAGCCGAAAACTTTCTCTATGGCAGATCAGATCTCAACGACACGATTGCACGTCTTCAGGCCTTTGCCGAAGCTGGCGCAGATGTTCTCTATGCACCGGGACTACCAAGCCTCGACGCCATCCGGGCAGTTTGCGAGGCTGTTGATAGGCCAGTTAATGTCGTCATGGGCCTTCAAGAGCCGACGTTCTCCGTCGAGGAGCTGCAATCAGCAGGTGTAAAAAGAATTAGCGTAGGCGGTGCCCTGGCCAGAGCCGCTCTCGGAGCGTTCGTTAGAGCTGCGAAGGAGGTGAAGAACGAAGGGACATTCTCGTTCGCTGCCGAGACGCTCGCCGATTCTGAAGCCAGTGGCTACATGGCCGCGACAAAACGATCTTAACCGCCGATTTGGATCATCAACGGGCTTTCACGGGTGCTGCCATGGTCCGCCATGGCTTCCGATTCTGCCGCTGACGGGCAAGCCTATCGTTATGAGATGATGCATCCGCACCTGGTCATGATGCCGTAGACCATTGCTTGCAGCACCACCCGTTGACGGCCTGTTCTATGACCTGTCTCGCGTTTCCTTGACCGACGCCATCACCATCTCTCGAAAGGCCCTCCGGTCCGCCTTTCCGGTGGCACCGACCGGCAGGCTGTTGCCGAGATGGATGTGATCGGGCAGCTTGAAACGTTCCAACCGTTCAGCGAGCCAATCCCGGATCGCCTCTGGGGAAAGCACAGCCTGATCGGCAAGGACGAGGAAGAGATGGATAGCCTCGCCGGTTGTCTGATCTGGGATGCCTGTGGCCATGGCTGATTGTACGTCAGGATGGCTCTCGATCGTCCGCTCGATCTCTACCGGCGAGATCTTGTTGCCGGCGCGATTGATCAAGTCTTTCAACCGCCCAGTCAACGCGACGCAACCATCGGCACGCTCCTCTGCTCTGTCTCCGGTACGAAACCAGTCACCCCGGCATACTTCCGCCGTTAGATCGGGCCGGTCGAGATAGCCGAGCATCCTGTAGGGGGAGCGGATCTCGAGTTCACCGCTTGCCGGATCGAGCCGATAGTCTACGCCCAGCATCGGTCGTCCGATCGAACCTTGAGCGCTTGGGAACTCGTCCGGCTTTACAATGAAGTCGCAGGCACTTGTTTCGGTGGAACCATAGAGATCGAAGAGACGCGCCTTGGGCCAACCAAGCTGGATGGCACGCGCGATCGCGCCGGGTAGGATCTCGCCTCCACTCATCACCTGACCGGTATAGGCGGGCCGTCCAGCCAAATCCTGGGTCATCGCGCGCAGCATGGTTGGCACGGCGGCGAAACGCGTGATTCCACGGGCATCCAAATCGTCGAGAACATCTAAGGGGCGGAATCGGTCCCGCATGATCAGTTGCCCTCCCTTCATCAGGGTTAGGAGACTTATCCATTGTCCGAAGATGAACGTGAGTTGCAGCACCAAAAGCGTCCGGGTCTCAGGATCGAAACGAAGCTCCCGGTCGATTGAATGAAGCTTAGCGGCGAGACGATTGCGCCCTAGCACGACACCTTTCGGTTCGCCTGTCGATCCGGATGTGAAGACCACCGCTGCTGCGTCCTCCAGCATCGGCCGGTGCTTTGGCGCCTCCCCTTGGACGCTGATCATCTCTTGCGGCAGATGTGTTGGCAGGTCGGGTCGTGCGTTCAAGGTAATCCGGGCACCGGTAGCCCCATAGAGCCGCCTTAATGTTGCCTTGGTTACGCGCCGATGTACGGGAACGACAACCGCCCCCTTCGTCCAGATGGCGATAAAACCGGCGATATCTGCCGCCTGATTGGAGCAGGCCAAGAGCACTGGTTCTCCAGGGCGAACCGAGGCAGCGACGAGGGCCGCCGTCTCATCCTGCACAATCGCTTCGAGCTGGCGGCCGGACAGGCACGCCTCATTGTCCTCGACGACCACGTCCGCCGGATGGGACGTCAGCCGGTTCAAAATCGCATCACATAGATGGATCATCAAAAGATCGTACCGCCGCTTTGGAGACGCCGCAATGCGATGTCGTGCTTGTCCACGTAGGGCTGTGCCCTCATGATCAAGGCCTCTTCGAACCTGACCCGGCGAGGCTCAATGACCTATGAGACCATAACGGTAGACGTCGATGGGCATGTTGCGGTGCTGACCTTGAACCGGCCCGAGCGGTTGAACGCGATGAATGCGCGGATGCTGGACGAGATGATGGCCGCTTGCGACCAGATCGAAGCCGACGATGCCATCAGAGCCCTCGTGCTGACTGGAGCGGGCAAGGCCTTCTCTTCAGGCTTTGATCTTCAGGCACAGGCAGCCGCACCTCCCGAGGGCGAGGCGGCATGGGCGCCGGTACTACGCAAAGATTTCGATGCTGTGATGCGGTTTTGGAACCTCTCTAAGCCGACCGTTGCGGCCGTGCGTGGTCCAGCGCTGGCCGGAGGCTGCGAGCTTGCGATGGCATGTGACATTACGGTGGCGGCCTCGAATGCCCGCTTTGGCGAGCCAGAACTACGGTTCGGGGCGGGCATCGTGGTTCTGTTGCTGCCCTGGTTAGTCGGAGCAAAGAAGGCCAAAGAGATTATCCTTCTAGGAATCGACGATCTCGGTGCTGAAGAGGCGCTTCGTCTCGGTATGATCAACCGTGTCACAGAAGAGGAGAACCTTGCACCCACCGCCCTTAAAATAGCCCGCAGAATGGCTGTCATCGATCCAGCTATCATGCGTCAGACCAAAGCTACGATTAATGCGACCATGCGAACCATGGGCATCGACCAAGCATTAGAAGAAGCGTTACAAGCCGATATCGTGCTTGAGGGGGCTGGAAGCGACGACAAGCGCGCGTTCCTTGATCGCCTTCGCGCCGGCGGTCTCCGTTCTGCCCTTGCGTGGCGTGACGCGAGGTTCGACGTCTGAAACAAACCCAGCGCAAAGAGCTTAAGGGCTAGTAGAGCTGGCCACCACACCAGTTAACGGTGACAACATCATCAGCGTCAAAGCTTAGGCGCCAAGATCTTGTCCCAGACAGGCAGCCCCTTCGATGAATTCCTGCCGAAACTCTCCCAAGAGATCAATTGTGTGGACGGAGAGGTTGGATGGGGCTAACCAGAGGCACCTCGGAACTGGATCGTTGAAGTCAACGCTGATTAGCGGGCCCAATTTTCACCATCGTTGACTTTCCCTACGTCCTTACATCGGCGTCAGAAAGATATCTGCCTGCGGAACCCGCCAGGCCTAGAGGCCACTTCGGGGCAGAATTTGACTCGAGCGCCACGGTCGGGATGTCCGACGTCTGAGCCGTAGCTGCAATAAAGCTCGCTTCGGCTCAGTGCCAGGAGCCAACCTTAATGCACTCAAGGTGCGCGACAAGACTTGCAGATGTGCCGCTTACCAAGCGCTATTTATGACGCCATCTTCCCTACGCCTTCATAGGCCAAGATTGCATTGTGCTCATCGAGAAGGACGTGATAATTCCAGTGAACCCAGGCCGTGACATGGCTTTGCAGTCCAACAGCATGTTGGCAGGATATCATACGTCTATTAGGGCCGAGCACTGAAAGTTCTGCCTTAATCTGTTGATGTTGTTGTTCTGGCATAAATTCGAAGAAGTTAAGGCCGAGGGCGATTTCCTCGGCGACGCCAAAAACCTTGGGCCAAGCGTGATTGACACGAATCAAGGTGAAACCGCTGTCAAACAAGCAGATGAATTCTATGTTCATGGATACTGGCTCTTGAGAAACATTCGATATGATCAGGCCAAAAATGGCAGGCTTGCTTAAGGCGACATAAGCAAAAAGCGCGCCAGCATGAGCCGATCGTTAATTCATTGATTTCTTTCGATTCAAATAGGGAGCGACTGACGTGTTCTAGGGCTTGTTGCAATTTGCGAATCGATTTGAGGGCTTGAATGTGAATTCGCTGGGGCTCACGCTACGATCGACGAGCCGCTCCTTTTAATCAGCCTTGCGCCATCGCAATGAACGAAACGGTCCAGGACGATGTGCACTTGACGAAGCCAATTTTTTGAGGCGAGACTTCAGTTAACGAAAACGGGAAGGCAACGTGAATGCCGGTCATTCGAATCGACGTGCCGAAGGGTACACTCGATGCGAAGCAAGCATCTATCCGCATCGCCGTCAAAGAGGCGGTCTTGAAGACCCTCGCTCCGAAAGAGACGAAATACGACTATGTTGCGGTTCGCGAGGTTGTCGCGGAAATAGGTGACGGCGTTCCCTTGATCGACGTTGATCTCCGTCCCGGCCGTGAACCAGAGCGCAAGAAGGCGCTCGTTGATGCCATTGCTGCTATCTTGCAATCTGAAATGGGGGTAGCGAAGCAAGATGTCTACGTCCTCTTTCGCGAGACGCCAGCAGACAATCACTATACTGGCGGAACGCCCCTACCTGCTTGGGTTCCAGCAGACGTCTGACTGGGCGAGCGGCTGCGCAGACATGCCTATCAGGATTGTTGCACTGAGGTCGAATATCAGCAGCTGCTGTCCACGATCGCTCGGACGTGGGGGTTCACGCGCTTTGGCATTGGGTACCATACTGTTATGAGAGCCATTTAGACTGAAGCGTCAGATCAAGTTTCAACGACAAGGAGCTCTATGAGCGATTTTCTGCAGGCCGTTCCACCAGCATTACCCGATAGCGGCATGGGCGACGAGAAAGCGCTCGCACTGGTTGGCGACTTGATACGTGAGCATTCTGCACGGCTGGATGACCCACAGGCTTTGGCTCACATGGATCCGCCACCGCCCTGGATTGCGGCCCAATTGATTGGCCGGAACGCCGTTGTGAACCAGAACCTGCTGCATCCCGACCTAAGCCCCTTCGCAACCCAGGCTGAGCATCGCGTGATCGCATGGCTCGCCCCTTTCTACGGCATGACGGAGGGCCATATGTGCGCGGGCTCCACGATCGCCAACCTCACGGCGCTCTGGTGTGCACGCGAGCACGGTGCGGGCTGTGTCGTGGCGTCCGCGGATGTGCATATCTCCGTACCCAAGGCCGCTCAAATCCTCGGCATGCCCTTCGAGGCTGTGCCGATCGACGAAACGGGGCGCCTAAATCGCGAACGGTTGCCGAGCACTGATGGTGCGGCCGTCGTCCTGACGGCAGGCACCACGGGAAGGGGCGTGATCGATGACCTCGAAGCGATCGACTGTACGTGGCTGCACGTAGACGCAGCTTGGGCTGGACCGATGCGCCTGACACGCTATGGGTCACGGCTCGACGGTATCGAGAGAGCAAGCAGTGTTGCTGTCTCCGCCCACAAATGGTTCTTTCAACCCAAAGATTCGGCGATCATCCTATTCAAAGACAAGGAAGCGCAAGCGGCCATCAGCTTCGGCGGACCTTACCTTGCCGTGCCCAATATAGGTGTCCAAGGTTCGCGTGGGGCTGCGGCCGTTGCGCTTTTAGGCACGATTCTAGCTTGGGGACGAGATGGACTGGCCGAGCGCATCGAGCGCTGCATGGCGGTGTCTGAGCATCTCGCTGAACGCCTGTCCTCGGATCCACGCTGCGAGCTGCGACAGCCGCCTGAGACAGGTGTTGTGAACTGGCGTCCAAAGGGAGCTTCGATCGAATCAGTCTTGCTCGGGCTTGCTGGCACCGCCTCAAGCACCGCAATCGGCAGCAAGACTTGGGTCCGTAACGTCGCCGCCAACCCCCATGCAGACCTGGACGCCATCTGGCATCGGATCGAGACTGCACTCGCGAGCGCTCCATGAACAACGTGACGTGTTCGACAGACATGCGTGGGAAAACAGCACCGACTTAAGCGTTGTCACCGAGTTGGGCCAAAATTTGCCTCTAGCGCCGGCCAGCGAATGACGGCTTTGCCGCTTGCAGGAGCCCCTTCATGACTTTCGAACGTCATCGATGATGTGTACGAATGCCGCAAGTCGCTGGCGGGTATCGCTAGCAACTCAGTCAGTTAATGAGAGAGGATCGCTATGCGACGCATTAACGTCGATCAGTATGTTACCATGGATCGACGTCAGGTTCTCAGGGGTCTTATAGGAAGCACAGGTCTTACGGTCGGCGCCCCCTTTCTTTCCGGCTGCGAAGCTCCTGTTAAGAGTTTCGATCGCGATCCGTTCAGCCTCGGTATTGCCTCCGGCGAACCAAGTGCTGATGGTGTGGTTCTGTGGACGAACATTACGCCCCCCCCCGCCCAAACGAAGAATGCCATGTCGGTCAGGTGGGAAATCGCGAACGATGACCGCATGATCGACAAGATCCAAAGCGGTGAGACGATGGCACATCCTGACCTCGGCCATGCCGTGCATGTCGAAGTGGACGGCTTATCGCCGGCGCGTGATTACTTCTATCGCTTCTATGTTGGTGGGGAGGCCAGTGTCGTCGGACGAACCAAGACGACGCCGATCTTCAACGCTCCTACCGATATGTTGCGCTTTGCCGTCTGCGGCTGCCAGCGGCGCGATCATGGACATTTCACCGCCTTTCAGCACCTTGCCGCGGAGGACGTCGATTTCGTCTATCATTACGGTGACTACATCTATCCGAGCATGTGGCGCCGGGCGAAGGATTGGGCATGGGTGCAGCTGGGGATGAAGCATGATTGGCCCGAGGATGAACTGCAATCGCTGAACTACTATCGTCAGCGCTATGCTCTCTACAAAAGCGACCCACTTCTTCAAGCAGCGCATGCATCGGCACCGTTCATCACCATCTGGGACGATCATGATGTCGACAACAACTGGGCGGCGGATACCGATCAGTTCGATGGACCGCCTGAGCTTTTCCTCCTGAGGCGAGCCGCAGCCTTTCAAGTTTTCTACGAAATGATGCCGCTCCGCCGGAGCTCCATGCCAAACGGATCTTCGATGCGCGCTTATCGGCGATTTGCCTGGGGCGACCTCGCGAACATCAATGTGCTAGATACACGTCAATACCGCTCCAATCAGCCTTGCGGCGACGGCAAGAAGTCACGAGAGCAATGTCCCGACTCGCTGGCACCTGGGCGGACCATGCTGGGTGATGAACAGGAAGCCTGGCTGTTCGACGGCCTCGGTCGATCTCAGCTTCGTTGGAATATCCTAGCACAGCAAGTGATGATAATGCAGCATGACCGCTCAGAAAGAAGCGATGTCAACGGCTACCATATGGACAAATGGGATGGTGCCGTCGCTGCGCGTGACCGACTTCTCAACTTCGTCCAAGAGAACAGCGTGCCGAATTTGGTCGCGTTGACGGGGGATGTTCATGAGCATATGGCAGGCGAGCTCAAGGCGGATTTCAATGAGCCGACGTCGGCTACTCTCGGTCACGAGTTCGTCGCAACGTCAATCACATCCAGCGGTGATGGCGTCGATCAGCCAAAAGGTTGGGACAAAGTGATGTCGAAGAATCCTCATATGGCTTTTTTGAACGATCAACGGGGCTATGCAATTTGTGATGTCACGCCGGAGCTCTGGACCACGCATTTTCGAACCGTCGACTATGTGAGCAAGCCAGACGCCGAAATCAAAACCCGCCGTTCACTCAGCATCGAGTCGGGCAAGCCAGGACTTGTGGATACCTAGATGTGAGGCTGGCTGAGGACTCATAAATTCCTTCAGACTCAAAGAGGTGTCGTTAGAAATATGAAGGTCTAGCTACGTTAACGTGAACTTCCCACGCCCAATCCACACAAGTGACTCCGGAGGCTATGAACGCGACGTGTTCAATGGAAGATGGGGCCAGCGGCGTTGATCCATTGCGTGTACGGCACCATCGGCCGTTTAGGATCAACTGCGGAATTTAGCAACCGTGCTCCCGTGTCTGCGTTGCGCTCGGCAGCGGCAGCAACGCTAGCTTCTCAAATGTGCCACAACCGAGGAAAAGGAAAATCGTCCTTTTGCTCAATAAAACCAGTTCAGTTTGCATCCCGGTACAGGTCAGATTTCCCCTTTGAGTATCTCAAGCACGACGCCGGTCGTTTCAGTTCGCGGGAACGCAATGCCCTTTGTGTATTTTTGTGAGAATCTTGTATCGAGCTCATGCATTCCAACGACTTCATAGATTGACGAGAAAGTCCCTAAGGACTGCCTGAAAGCCGGCCGGGTTGTCCTGATTGACCATGTGCGAGGCATCCGTAACGGTAGCGACACGCGTGCGGGGTATCAGTTGTTCGAACTGCGCGATCGTCTCCGGAAAGGGGCTGACGGACTTGGCGCCGATCATCAAGAGCGTCGGGCAGGACAGCGCTGCCAGGGCATCCGCTCTCAGTGTTGGGCGAATCTCCCGGGTCTGCTCGGTGATGGTGACGGCGTTCGATAGCGTCATCGACTTGAACGCTTCAGCACTGTCCCGCCATCGCCGTTTGGGACCGAGCGTGTCGAGAAAATGAGCGACCCCACCTTCCAGGTCGCCAGCGGCAACCATTGTCGCTGCCTTGTCATGATCCTTGACCCGAGGCCGCCCGAGGACCTCACCCTCTACCGGCCCGCCAGGTTCGACAAGGACGAGGCTTTTCAGAAGATCGGGCCTCAGGCATGCCAGCCGCGCCCCAATGTAACCGCCGTAGGAATGACCGACGAGATGGACCGGCCCGCATGCCAGCGCGTCGAGAAACGCGATGACATCGTCGGTGTGGTCGGCGGCCTTGTAGCAGAAGGTTCCAGGCTTTCCCGGATGGCGGTTCGGCCAGTGATGGCGGCGGCTGAGTGCAATCGTGCGGAACGCATCCGCGAACACGTCCACCTCACCAAGCCAGTACCGGTAATCGAGAAGCGAGCCATGCACGAAGACGAGCGGAGGCCCTTCGCCCTTGTCGATATAGGCAAAATCGTAAGCGTTTGCGGATAGTGTCTTCTGCATGGAGACCAGGAACTTTCGTAAAAAACGATCGAGCGGCAACACGTACCTCGATGTCCATCATCGGGCGTACAGGTTATTACAACCGGCTACGGTCTTCGCTGGCTTCCCGACCATTCATCTGGTCTGGTGCAACGCGATGCGTCAAGCCCCTCATCCGGCAGGCTTTCAGGTAGCGACATCATCTGACCGGATGGGCTCATTGGGTGTGTGGATCGGCAGCCGAACAGTGAACGTCGACCCTTCGCCCTCGACGCTTTCCATGTCGATCGCGCCTTGATGCAGCTGGACGAAATGCTGGGTCAGGTGCAGACCGATGCCGGTGCCGGTGATACCCGTCGACGTACTCGCTCGGAAAAAGCGTTCGAACAGCCTGCTCCGTTCCGCTTCGGGAATGCCGACACCATTATCTTGAACGTCGACACGGAAGGTTCCGTCGTCGGCACATCGGCCTCGAATATCAACGACGGAGCCATCAGGCGAGTATTTGACCGCGTTCGACAGAAGGTTGGAAAAGATCTGTCGGAGAAGTCGCTCATCCGCCGTGATCTGTGCGGGCAAGTCGTCCGCATCCAGGTCGATACGATGTTCCGGATAGGCCTCTTGATAGGTGTTGCGCAATTCTGAGAGAATGTCCCGAATCGCACAGGCATCCGGCTGATATTTGATCCGCCCTTCTTCCAAGTGGGCCGCATCGAGCACGCTCTCGATCAGACCGATCAGGCGCGCGACGCTTCCCCTGATCTTCTTGCCCATCTCGCCGATGCGCTCGGCCGTCACCTTATCCGGCTTGCGGACCAGGCGCCGTATCGTCCCGTCGATGATGGCAAGCGGCGTGC
>JBOEHJ010000028.1:0-51013 GCA_050633905.1 Geminicoccales bacterium | reverse complement strand
TTCGCCCCGAAAGCACAGCTCACCTCGATCGTCGACAATTGGGATGCTTACTACGTTGCGCGTGCCGGGGCGGTCATCGACGGCAGCTGGCAAAGCCAGGACACCTGGGACGGTCTGGAGAGTGGCATGGTCGAAATGGCCACCTATGGTGAAGCTGTGCCAGCCGACGTGGCGGCCGCCGCCGATGCGATCAAGACCGGTATCGTCGATGGCACGCTGCATTCCTTCGCGGGACCGATCAACAATCAGGCTGGTGAGCAGGTAGTTGCTGAGGGCGAGACCATCAGCGACGAGGACTTGCTGAAGATGGATTGGTATGTCGAGGGCGTGCAGGGCACGATTCCGAAGTAGCCCTTCCAAGACAAGATTGATACGGAGAACCCGCCGGATGCCGGCGGGTTCTTTTTTTTGTCAGGTTTCGTTCAGACAACAGTTGGTTTATACGAGCCTCCAATTATCGAATAACCTGCGCGCAACCTAGGTGCGCAAAAGAAGCATTTGGGAACGAAACGCCATGATCAGGAAACCACTTCTCTTTGTTGTCTTCGCACTCATCAGTCAGACGGCTCTCGCCGATGGTATCAAGCTTCCGGGCGTCACCATTGATGAGAACGGCATTAAAGCACCGGGCGTCGTTATCGATGGTGATGGGATCTCGGCTCCAGGTGTCAAGATCGATGGCAATGGTGTGAGAGCGCCAGGTGTGGTCATCGACGGGGACGGTATCAGAGCGCCAGGTGTTCATGTGGACATAGGCCATGGCAAGCGACGCGATCACGCCGACTTCATTTACAGCGGCGAACCCCTTGGTGCTGATGGCAGAATTTACCGCGATAGCTTCGATGGCATGGACCTCCGCGGCTACGACTTTTCCGGCTACACAATCGAGCGGGTCGATTTTTCCAATACGGACCTTGAAGGCGCCAACTTCGCCGGCGCCAGGCTTGAGAGAGTGACATTCTCGAATACCCATCTGGGAGGTGCCAGCTTCGCTGGTGCCTGGCTTGAGAGGGTGATGCTTTTAAATGCCGACCTCGAAGGCACGGATTTCACCGAAGCCCGCCTGACACGCGTCAAATTCGACCTGTCCATTCTTGCCGGCGCCTGCTTCGTCCAGACGTCGATGGAGCGCACTGACTTTACCGGCACCGACCTCACCGATGCTCTATGGATCGATGTGCATGCCAATAGGACCAATTTTGAGGATAGCAGCCGATCAGGATTGCTGACCCGCGGACCGGCAAGTTGCTTTGAGTATCATAGCGGCTATACGCCAGCCTCGACGGCAGACATTGCTACGACCCGTCCCGAAGTGACGGCCGCTGCGGTTATCGAGAGCACCTTAGCCCAAGGAACCGATGCACGTGTCGATCTGACGGTGAACTTTGCTTATGATTCGGATCGGGTTGAAGGGGCCGCCCGCGCTCAGATCATGGAAATCGCGAATGCTCTCAACAAGCCGAGCCTGGCCGAGCAGCGCATTCGTGTCGAAGGTCATACCGATGGCGACGGCGACGCTGGGTATAACCTTGACCTCTCTTATCGGCGCGCCATCTCTGTCGTTCGCATGTTGGTTGACGACTACAATATTCCTTCCGATCGCCTCGACGTGAAGGGTTTTGGCGAAGATCGACCGATTGCAACCAATGACGGAAGTCAGGGCCGCGCGCTGAACCGCCGTGTAACGTTGGTCAATCTCGGGCGCGTTTAGCCCGACGCGAGAGTAACCCGATCGATCACCGCTGAGCAGCACGCTGATCGTGTTGCGTCGCTTGTTGTTTGCGGGATTTTCTGAACTCGGGAATATTTTTGGCACTTTTTGCGTTAATTAGATAGGGCTTAACTACTGGCGCTGAATGCTAGTTGGTCCCTCAGGGATGACCAAGTGCCAAGATCAGAGCTGCCGCCGACCGAGTTTGTGGCCGACGACGCCAAAATGTTGTCGATGGCGATAGCCTACCAGTGTCTTCTACCCTCTCCTCTTCTCGACGACCGCGTTGTCTGCTCGAAGCAAGATCTCCGTCGCTTATCCACCCAAACCTGTCGGATCGTCTTGCGGCTGTGTCAGGCGACAATCGGTCACATCAAGACATTCGCTCAACCTGTGGCTTCAAGCGTTGTTTCTGGTTGGCGATGCCATTGCTGGAAACTTACCGGTAAAGCGATTCCATGTTGCAACCAGTGGTTTAGAAAGATAGGTTGAATCGATGGCCGCCGCCGCAAAACTACCCTCAGGCGCTGTTCATTCTGAGTTCAAGTGTCTTCTGTCAGAAAAGCCTTTACCGAAGCACGCTAAGCTAGGCTGTCTCGGCCGCCGCCGCTCCGCGCCTAAAGGAGTGGAGACCTCGCTGCCTTGGTCCGAGGTTAGGATAAAGATACCTGGATTAATACTCGACCACTAAGGGATAAAAGTGCACGAAGCTCTCATCGTTCTCCTTTTCTTCATCGCGTTCGCAGCTCTTTTCGATCGGCTGCGTCTGGGAACGGTGCTGGGATTCCTCATCGGCGGGGCCGCCATCGGGCCAGCAGGTCTCGGGGTCATTCAGGAACTCGAAGCCGTTCGGCATTTTGCTGAGCTCGGGGTCGTCTTTCTGCTCTTTACGCTGGGTCTTGAACTCAAGCTCGAGCGGCTAAAGCTGTTCGAAGGCCGGGTCTACGCTCTTGCCATCACACAGCTGTTGGTAACCGCCGTGGTTATCGCCGCCGTGGGGCATGCGCTTGGCCTGCCGGCGGAGCGCGCCGTAGTCATGGGGGGCGCCCTTGCGCTTTCCTCGACCGCGATTGTCCTACAGGTGCTCCGCGATTGGGGACGTACGCTTACTCAGCTCGGCCGTATGGCCATTGCGATGCTTCTGGTCCAGGACATTGCGGTCGGCCCACTCCTGGTCCTCGTCGAGGTCTTGAGCGAGGACAACGAATCGATCTGGCTAGCACTCGGCATTGCAGGCTTGAAGGCCGTTTTGGTCCTGTTCGTCGTCGTGGTCATCGCCCGCTATCTGTTACGTCCCTTATTCGACTTCATCGCCACGATCAGCGCTTCAGAGGTCTTCACGGCCACAACGCTCGTCGTCGTGCTTGGCGCCAGTTTTGCAACCGAGCAAGCCGGTCTCTCCATGGCGCTTGGCGCCTTTGTCGCCGGCCTCATGGTCGCCGATACCGAATATCGTCATCAGGTCGCCGCTGACATCGCGCCCTTCCGCGGCCTGCTCCTCGGTTTTTTCTTCATGACCGTCGGCATGACCGTCGATCTAGCCTTTGCGGTCGAAAATTTCGGTGCGATTTTGATGGTGGCATTCGCCCTGGTTGTGCTGAAGGGGCTGTTGATCACCGGGCTTGCCATCGGGTTAGGCTTCCCAACTAGGCAATCTATGCTGGTAGGCGGCCTGCTCGGTCAGGGCAGTGAATTCGCCTTCGTGCTCCTGGGCCTCGCCGCCATCACCGGGCTCTTTAGCGGCAGTGATGTTCAGATGCTGACGGTCGCTGTCGCCTTCTCCATGGCGATAACACCAATCATGGCAGCCCTCGCCAGACGCTATCTGAACCAAATCGAGGGTCAGGCCGCGGCATCACTGCAGGATCTATCCGCTGGCACGTCAAGTCAGCATAATCATGTCATGGTCATCGGTTTCGGCCAGGTCGGGATGGCGGTAACCAGGCATTTGGTCGGTCTGCAGCTTCCCGTTTTAGCCCTCGATTTCGATCCGAAGCGTGTGCGGGCCAGTCAGGCCAAAAAGCTGCCTATCTATTTTGGCAATGCCGCTCGGCCAGAAGTGCTCAAGGCCGCGCATATCGGCCAGGCGAAGCTGGTGATCATCTCCATCAGCAACCAGGCAGCAGCCGAGCGCGTCCTCTCACTGATCCGGAGCATGTATCCCAAGTTGCGGATTATCGCACGGAGTGCTGATGCAGCCAGCGTCGAACAGTTTCGCAAAGCAGGGGCCAATGCGGTCGTCGTCGAAGGATTAACCACGGCCCTCGACATCGCCCAGCGAGCGATCCTTCTCTATGAGCCGGAAGAAGATCAGGGTAAACTTGATGGAAAAGTTGAGAAGACCGCGGTGCAGGCCACGACGACCGTCCCGTTGAACCAAGGACAACCGGTTCAACAAGCCAGCCAGCCAACGAACATTGCTACGGCTTCAGACCAGAGTGACCCCGACGTGGCGGTGCATCAGACTGAGGTTGCTCGCCAATCCGGGAAAGATAAGCGCGTCAATGAACTGCCGGGGGACGAGGTCGTTGACCGCCTCGCCGTCGCCAAGAGACAAGAGGACCCTGTCGCCGGATAAAGCAAGCGGCAGCGGGATCAAACAGCTTTTGAGGACGACCTGGAGCGCCCAGGCAGACGTTCGTTCAACCGCGAAAATCTTGTCCGCCGCTGATGCCTTGTTGGCGGCGGCAAAGGGCGAGGCCATAACGTGCTCGTCGGCTCCACTCACTATCCGGATCCAACACCAGATAGCGGCCCCACAAACGACCGGCCTGGTCGTAATCGGCGTCATCAAAATAGAGCTGTGCTAGATTGTAGATCGGGTCTGCATAATTCCCATCAGCGTCGATCGCCTTCTCAAATCCTTCCTTCGCCGCTGCCTTTTCGCCCCGGCTATCCATCAGCAGAGCGAGATTGTACCAGGCATCTGGAAAATGCGGATCGATCCCCAAGGCCACCCTCAAATGAAAGATCGCGGCATCGACATCGCCTCGTTCGCGCAGGACATTTGCGAGATTGAAGGGAGCGATCGGATCATAACGATCAAGCCGAATGCAGCGCTGATAAAGCGTAGTGGCGACAGAAAGTTCTCCGAGCCACTCGGCTTCTTCGGCAGCTTCGAAGAGTTCGTCTATCGTCGGGTTATCGGCATCGGGTAGAGGTAGCCGCATCTGGCCGTCCAGATCGGCAACCGTATCGCCGATCTGATTGACGATCTTGCCATACTCGTCGCTGACAAGTTTCAGTCTGGCCAGCGGCTGGTCGACTTCGGCGGGTACTGCCGTCCCTTGGCGCGGCTGAACAGCTGCGCGTTTGACCCCTTCAATGATCTGACCGAGGCTTGCCCCTTCGCCGAGCAGCCTGGCAACCTCTCTTGCTGCCACCAAGTCACGAAAGCTGCACTGATTTCGGTGGGCTTGGATAACATCGAACAGGATCAGCAATCGAAGGGTTTCAACATCCAGACCGGTCTTGGCCGGGAGGTCTTCCAGAGAGATGACCCCTGCTATCTGAGGGCCAGGTTCGATCAAGCCCAAGGCTTCGAAAAACATTGCCTCGCTGATGCAAGTCGCACCGAACTCATCAGCAGTCTTCAGCTTTCGTCTGAGACCGCCGGATGCAAGCTGTCTAAAAGCGAGCGCGCCGACCACCATAACGCCCGCATGGCGTGGCTGACCACGACGAAGCGTGCCACCAATGGCGCTCAACGCCTTTTCGACCTCAGTGGTCGATGCCGCTGTGAGACGGCCAACAATGGTCACGGCCTTATTGCAGACGTCGATCATGTGGCGTCCAACCTTTTACAAGGATCGTTTGCAGAAGCCGAACTCATCAAACCTAAGTCGATAAGACGCACTTCTGACCAGCCAGCCTAATTTACGTACACGATCCGCCATATCGCTTCAACGGCATGACTCGCTAAAAGCTGTGGGCAACTGGATCTTTTTTTCCTGTTGGACCAGGGCAGTGCACCTGTTAGGACAGAAAGAATGACAAGTGTTCATAGTACAAACTGTTGATTTGCTCGGTGCCATTCTTGTTGCGGAGATACGATGCTGCTTGAAGTTGCCCATCCATGAAGACGACACTGCTCTTTGCGATCATTGCCGCTCTGGCCATCTTAGTCGGCGCTTTTTCCACAATCCACCAACAGAATGAGCGCGAAAGGTGGGTCGCCGAGCGTGATCGTCTGTCGGAGGAAGTCGTGGGTCTGCAGCAGCAACTTGCGGAGCAAAAACAGCACCCGCCTCAGCAACAAACCGATGACAAGTCGCCAGAAGAACAGGCCGAAGCCAAGGCTGAGCTTTCCGCCATCGAAAGCGAAATTTTGGCGTATCAAGCGGAGCTGGTTCAACTGAAATCGGACCGACTCGTGGCCGAGGAGCGCGCGCGATCGTCGCTCAGCCAATTGCGAGAGCAAGTGCGTCAAGCGACCGAGATTGAACTGGGTCTGGGCTCACTCCAATCGCGCAAACATCGTATTCGCCATCATATCATCAAAGCCGAAGAGCAGATGAACGAGCTGGCCGGCACCATCGCGGAAAGACAGGATTACGCCGCCTCGCTGGATCAGAAGATCGCCGGATTGGCGGTTCGCGAGGAGGCATTGAACGCGCGGGTCGCTCTTGCCGAGGAACAAAACAAATCGCTATCTGTCGCCTTAAAGGAGCTAGAAGCGCTAAAAGAACCTTCGGTCGGAGCCAAATCTGCACCGGCAGCTAAGGCGGTCGCAGCTCTCGAATCCGAAGGGAGCCGTCCCCCCAAGACGGCTCAACCAGTTGCAGCGCGCCCAGCGACCGAGGACGACGATCAGGATCAAAATCGCTCCAAAGGCCTCTATCGATTCAAGCATCTCAGCGTTGAAAAAGGTGTAGGTGGACCAGGTCCGGAAGCGGAAGACCAGGTCGAGCTGGCAGCCAGATCCAACGATATCGAGGATAGTCAATTTGCAACGCGACAATGGGCGGCCAAGCAATATGAGCTAGGCCGTCTTCTGGTGACGCGCGGGGAAGGGAATTCCGGCACGCGTGAGCTGAATGAGGCGGTTCTCGCCTTTAAGGCCGCGCTTGGCGGGTGGTCGAAGGGAGAAGACGGTCTTCTTTGGACAGCCACACAGAGTGATCTTGGCTATGCGTTGGCGCTGCTCGGCCAGCGCCAAGATAATGTCGGCATGCTGGAAGAGGCAGCACTGGCCTGTCGCCATGCATTGTCAACAATAGAACGTGATCAAACCCCGATCCTTTGGGCAACGGCGCAATACAATCTCGGCTTGGCGTTAAGTGGCATGGCCGCGATCAAGGCCGACAAGGCGCTTTGGCAAAATGCCATCAAGGCCCTTCAGCAATCTGCCGAGGCCTTTGCGAATGAAGGTGCCAAGTTAGAGGCTGATAAATCGGTGTATCGACTTCAAGATGCCCATGATCAACTTGCCGCCTTGCGAAAGGCGTCCTGATCAAAATTCTTCAACTCGTTGTTTTTTCTTCAACCTTCGTTTTTTTTGCACCCATCGTCTTTCTGACAGTGGTTTTCAAACGGCTCTTCGCTGGTGGCTTTCGCTGACCATCAACGCTCAGCTTGAACGCCTCGACTAGGTTGGTCGCTGGCTGAACCTCATCATCATTAGCAGCACCATGGCCAATCGGCTCGATATGCCGGTCGATGGTTTCCCCATAGGTCATTTTCTGTTCGACCAAGTCCTTCAAGGCGGCCTGATAGCGGTCCTTGAACACATGAGGGTCGAAACGTCCGGAGCGCATCGCAATCAACTGTTCCGCCAGATTGAGCAGCTCGGTTGTCGGCTCACCGCTTGGAAGGTCGTCGAAAAAGGCATGTGGATCTCGAACTTCCTCAGCACTTCTAAGCGTGGTCAAGATCAAGCCTTGCCCATGAACGCGAATCGCCGTCAAGCGCTCGCGCCTGTTAAGAACAAGGCGGCCGAGAGCGACTTTTCGCCTGCCCGTCATCGCAGTCCTCAACACATCGAAGGCATCGATAGCAACCGGGCTATCAGGCACCAGAAAATATGGTTGGTCGAAATAAATCGGGTCGATATCCTTGCCCCCGACGAACGTCTCAATCAGCAATGTCTTGTCGGACGGTGCCTTGATCTCGGCAAGATCCCGATCGCTTAGAACGATATATTGATCCAGATGCTCGTAAGCGGCGATGAGATCCGTTCGTGCAACTTTGCCGAGCATCGGATCATGGGGGGCCATCTGGACGCGATTTCGCGTATCTCGGTGGATATAATGCGCGGATAACTTCTCAGCCTGCATGGTCGCCTTGAAAAGACGGACCGGACAAGAGACAAGGGCCAGCTTCAGATGGCCTTTCCAAGCGGCACGAGGCATTGCCATAATGTTCCTCCCTGTTCATCGATACTAGATCGATTTCGGGCGGTGTCCAACGATTGGCAGCAGGCCGCTCAACCCTAGTCGATCCGCTTCTCACCACGGGGCTGGCTCAGCCGCCAAGCGTACAATGTTACTGCGACAGCTGTTGCAAGATTGAGGCTGGAGACCGAGGGCTGCATCGGGATGGCCAACCGCTGGTCAGCGCGCTCGAGCAAGCCAGCACTCACACCTCGGCGCTCGGACCCGAACGCCAAGATGGCGTTGGCAGGAAGCGTTGATGGATCCAATACGTCACCTTCGGGATCGATCGCGAGCAGCGGGCGATTGGAGACAGGGACGCCCGTGGATCCAAGGACGGGCTGGGCAAAATGGAGCCCAGCTGATCCCCTCAAGGCGGCCGGATCCCAGGGATCATGGGGCCCGGTAGTGATGACGGCCGCCGAACCAGCCGCCGCCGCGACCCGGATCGAGGCGCCGATATTGCCGAGATGGGCGGGTTCTTCAAGCAGAAGAACAGGCGCTTGCCGGTTGGTTTCCAGCACCTGATCGAGCGTGACATTCGGACGATGTGCAAGCGCCAAAACGCCGGTCGACGGCGGATGTGGGGCAAGTTCCGCGAATGCGTCCGATGACAGGCTCTCAGCCAGGCTCTCGATCTTGGGCGCAATATCCGGAGCAAGCGCATGGGCGAGCGTGGAGAGCTTGCCCTTGTCCGGTGTCAGCGCGCAGTCGATCTTTGCGCCGAACCGAAGAGCATGTTTGAGCGCGTGAAAACCTTCGAGAACCGCAAGCCGGTCATCGCGTCTGGCAAGCCGACAACGTTCGATCGTCTCGCGTTCTCCCTTTGTGATCGAACCCTTGATGTCAGTCTCTCGTTGTCGGCCTCAGGCCAAAACCGAAGGAAGCGGCCGGAGCTTCGAGGCTCGGAAGGGGTTCCGGCGGCTGACCTACGGATGCCTCGATGGCATCGTCGACATGGTCCAGCCAGACAAAATCGAGCCCATCGCGAGCGCTTTTCGGAATATCTTCAAAATCCTTCTTGTTTCGGCTCGGCAGCATAACCTGCCTGATGCCAGCACGATGCGCCGCCAACACCTTCTCCTTGATGCCGCCCACCGGCAGGACCAAACCGCGTAAGGAGATTTCACCAGTCATTGCCGTGTCGTGACGAACGGTTTCATCTTCAAATAGCGAGATCAAGGCCGTGAACATCGCTACACCAGCCGATGGGCCATCCTTGGGAATGGCGCCCGCCGGCACATGGATATGGATATCGCTGGTCTCGAACAACTTTTCATCGATGCCATAACGGCGCGCACCAGACTTCACCAGGCTGAGTGCTGCCTGAGCGCTTTCTCTCATGACATCGCCGAGCTGGCCGGTCAGGATAAGCTGTCCCTTTCCGGGAAGGCGGGTTGCCTCGACAAACAGAATGTCGCCGCCCACCGCGGTCCAGGCAAGACCTGTCGCAACTCCAGGCACGGAGGTGCGCATCGCGACCTCGGATTCCACCTGCTTGGCACCAAGAATGCCATGGAGATCATCCGGCCCCACCGTCACCTTCTCGGTCTCCCCTTCGGCGACGCGCATGGCAACATGACGAAGCACGGCACCGATCAGACGTTCGAGGTTGCGCACGCCGGCTTCGCGGGTGTAGTGGACGATCACGGTACGAAGTCCATCTTCCGTGATCATGGCTTGATGATCGCTCAGCCCGTTGGCCTTCATCTGGCGCTTCACCAAATAGCGCTTGGCAATCTCCAGCTTTTCTTCGCTGGTATATGACGGAAGCTCGATAATCTCCATCCGGTCGCGAAGGGGGCCGGGGATGGCGTCCAGAACATTCGCTGTCGCCACGAACATGACCTGGCTAAGATCGAAAGGCAGGGCCAGGTAATTGTCTCGGAACGTGCTGTTCTGCGCGGGATCGAGCACTTCAAGCAGGGCCGATGACGGATCGCCATGGAACCCACCACCGCCAAGCTTGTCCATCTCGTCCAACATGAAGACCGGGTTATTGGTTCCGGCTTTCCTAATATTTTGGACGATATTGCCGGGCAGTGCGCCCATATAGGTGCGGCGATGGCCACGGATTTCGGCTTCGTCATGCAGGCCGCCTAAACTGGCGCGGACGAACTCTCGGCCCATGGCATGGGCGATACTTTGCCCCAAAGAGGTCTTGCCGACACCCGGTGGTCCGACGAAGCAGAGGATCGGGCTATTGCCATCCGGATTGAGCTTACGCACGGCAAGATATTCAAGAATACGCTTCTTGATTTTCTCCAACCCGAAATGCTCGTCATCCAGGATGTCCCTTGCCCTTGCGATGTCGATCAGATCATCGGATCGCTTGGACCAGGGCAGATCGACCAGCCAGTCCAGATAGGTGCGCAGCATAGAATATTCGCCGGCCGCCTCCGGCATGCGCTCCAGACGCTTCAGCTCCTTTCGCGCATGCTGCTCGGCTTCCTCTGGCATACCGGCTTTCGTGATCGCTGCCTCGAGTTCCTGAATTTCCGCTTTGCTGTCCTCGCCCTCGCCAAGCTCTTTTTGGATGGTCTTCAGCTGCTGGCGAAGAAAGTATTCGCGCTGCTGATCGGCCATGGTTTCCTTGGTCTGCTCGCCGATATCGCGGGAAAGCTTCAAGACTTCGAGCCGCTGCCCGAGGGCTTTCAGCACCTTGTCGAGCCTGGCCTCGACATGGCTGATCTCCAAAATTTCCTGGCGTTCCTCGGGCTTCAAATCCATAAAACTCGCGACCAGATCCGCCCCTTGGGACGGCGAACTCAGCCCTTGAATGGCTTTGCCAAGCTCAGGCGGCGCTTGAGGCAGCAGGGCCAGCACTTCGAGAGATCGTTCCTGCAACTGATGCAGACGCGCCGCCGCCTCAGGTCCCTCTCCACCGATATCGGGCAAGCGCTCGATCCGTGCCGCAAGATGCGCATAGCCATCAAGAAACTCGACGATCCGAAAACGCTCTTGGCCCTGGCAGACCACCTGATGGGTCCCATCTGGTGCTGTGACATAACGGAGAACACCTGCAAGCGTGCCAATCTTGTGCAGCTGTTCCGGCTTGGGCTCTTCGATCTCAGGATCGATCTGCAGCAGTGCCCCGAACGGACGCTGATGCTGAGCGGCGGTTTGCGCTGCCGCAATCGACAGCGGATGCTGCAAGGCAAGAGGCATCACAACGCCTGGGAAAAGGACGACATGACGGAGCGGCAGGATGATCATCGCATCCTCGGGCAGGCCATCGGTGACATCGGACGTCACGCCACTGGTGTCAATTGAAGAAGACCTTGGGGTCGCCGCTTCAGCCCCTAAAGGCCGGTATTCATTATCCATGTCCTGCTCGTTCATCGCAGTTTCCTGAGGCTTAGGACCAGGCAACCGTTGCGCAGCTCGCGCTGGCCGATCTCGTAGCGCCCCTGAGGCAGCTTGAGCTGGCGTTCGAAGTGGCCGTGAGGGATCTCCAGCCGGCGAAGCATCATCCTGTTGGAGCGGCCAGGCATGGGCCGCCGTCCGGCAACAATCAGCGTGCCGTCATTGATCATGACCTTCAGGTCTTCCGGCTCGACGCCAGGCAAGGCCACGATGATTAACACCTCGTTCTCGGTTTCCAGCATATCGGCCGGCGGCTCCCAGCAAGGTCCGCTGGCATCGGCCTTGGCCGGTGTGAAGAACTGCCTCTGCAGCTTTTCCGCGCGCTCGAACATTTCGACCGCATCTTGCCACATGAAGGGGCTTGGGTTTCTCGAACGCATCAACGCGGCCTTTCAAATCTTCCGACGGGGATGTCCAACACGCATCCCTTATGTCGGAGGAGGGAGCGTTATTTTCAATATTGCCGGCACCGACGATCGCATGTGCTAACCGAGCGGCCAGAACAAGAGAATGGTGGGAACGGCAATCGCGATGATCAGGATTTCGAGCGGCAGGCCCATGCGCCAGTAATCGCCGAACCGGTAGCCGCCAGGGCCCATGATCAGGGTGTTATTTTTGTGGCCGATCGGCGTCAGAAAAGCGCAAGATGCCGCTACCGCGACCCCCATCAAGAAGGGATCGGCATTGACGTTCAGCCTTGTTGCGATATCAACGGCGATGGGGGCTGCGATCACGGCGGTTGCAGTGTTGTTCATAACGTCGGAAAGCGTCATGGTCACCACCACCAGCAAAGTTAAGACGACCCAAGGTGCATAGCCTTCTGCAAGGGTCACGATACTACCGGCAATCAGCGCCGTACCACCGCTTGCCTCAAGCGCCGATCCGATCGGAATCATCGAGCCCAGAAGGACGATCACCGGCCATTCGATCGACGTATAGATCTGACGAAGGGGCACAACGTTGCAAAGCACCATCAAGACGACGGCGGCGGCAAGGGCAATCGGCAAATAGAGAATGCCGACGCTTGCTAGCAGCACGGCGGTCGCGAAGATCGCAACGGCCAGTCCCGCCTTCTCACGCTGAATGACCTGTAAGCCTCGCTCGGCTAGAGGCAGCGTGCCAAGCCAGCTGGTGATTTCGCCCATGCGTTCGCTTGGGCCAAGCAGCAAGAGCACATCGCCTGCCTCGATCGTCAAGCGGCGGACACGCTCGGTGAAGCGCTGGCCTTGACGGGAAACGCCAAGCAGCGTCACGGCATGGCGGTAAAGCAGGCCGAGCGTCAGGGCCGAACGCCCCTCGATCAGCGCCCCTTCGGGCACCACCACTTCGACCATGGCGATATCCTCACCATCCAGCATGGCTTTGGCCATGTCGCTGCTGGTGATCTCGAGCTTGAGTGCGCCGGTCAACTTGTCGAGGGCGTCAGGTGCCGCCTCGACCACCAGGAGATCACCCTCCCGCAGCAGGGTCCGTCTCGCCATGCCGGGAAGCCGTTGACCATCGCGGATCATCCCGATGATTGAAGCCTCGTTATCGTCGGCGATATCGTCCAGTTCCCTGATCGTCTTGCCGATCGCCTTGGAGCCCTCGGCAACAGAGAGTTCGGCAATATAGTCCTTCAGATCGAAGAGTTCTTGGCCGGTGTCATGCTCGCTTCTGGAACCTGGAATAAGCCGCCAGCCAATCAGGGCGATAAACGCCACGCCGGCGAGGGCACAGACGATGCCAACAGGCGCAAAGTCGAACATTTTGAAGGGTGCGCCCAAGGCATCAGCGCGAAATTCGGCGATCACAATATTGGGTGGCGTCCCGATCAGCGTGATCATCCCGCCAAGGATCGAGGCAAATGAGATCGGCATCAAAGTGAGTGCTGGACTGCGCTTCGCTTTTTTCGCTGCTTGAAGGTCCACCGGCATCAAGAGCGCGAGGGCCGCGACATTGTTCATCAACGCCGATAGGCCAGCTGCCAAAGCTGACATGATGGTGATATGGGCTGCAAGCTTTCGCGAGGCATCGACCATGTAGCGCGCGATCAGTTCGATAGCACCTGAATTCGATAATGCGCGGCTGACAATCAGCACCAAAGCGATGATGACCGTTGCGGGATGGCCGAAACCAGAGAAGGCCTCCGCTTTGGGAACCACGCCCAAAATCAAGGCGATCGAAAGGGCGCCGAAAGCGACGAGGTCATAGCGCCAACGTCCCCAGATCAGAAGGACGAACACGAAGAACAACAGTGTGAACAGAATAGTCTGGTCGGTCGTCACATCAATTAACCGGTTATGGTTTCAGAGTTCCTGCACCCTAATGCGCGGCCATCGACGAGGCCAGTTCTTCTTGGTCATGCGCTGTCGATACTGTGCGAGTTTCCTGGAATGCGTGAGTGCAAAAGGTGTCGGGCGGACGATTAGGCCGAATAGATCAGCGAGGCCGAATGGCGCCAGGATCTCAAGTCCATGATCGGCATTCATTCTGACCGCAACCGCAGTCGGCGTTTCGCACCAATGTTTGAGCGCTTCCGTGATGGACCGATAAGGAGGATCGCCGTTTCGCACCGCCATGCGCGCCTGATTTTTCACCGACCATGGATGCTTCGGCAATTGTTCGCGAAGTGCGGCTTCGAAACGCTTTTCCGAGGTTTCATCAAGGTCCCGAGGATCAAGATAGATGACATCGATATCGTTCAACGGGGTCGGTGAACCATAACCGTGGAGGTGATCCCAGACCCGATTTCGAATGACGCCTGCGGTCAGAAAGCCATCGGACAAAGCAAGAGCGCGAACAGCTTCGAGCATGCCTAAGAACTCAGGATCTGCCGTGAGCAATGTCCGCAAGCTCTCGATCAAATTTTTGGTCATGAGCGCAGTCTCCGCATCACCCGACCCATTGTCCAACATTATCGTCGAAAAGGACCGCTTTTCAGTTGAGACCGTTGGCGGGCATGATAGGCTTTGAAAAAGCGACGACTTGAACGATGCATATCATGTGGAGGCGTTTCATGCTGCAGCCCTCAATCTCGATCCAACGCGCCGCTCTTGGCCTGCTTACGGCGACTGCCATCGGCCTTAGCAGTCTCGCCGCGCATGCTGCGGAGCTTCGCATCGCCAATGCCGGTGAGCCCGATACCCTCGATCCCCATCACGCCTCCGGTACCTGGGAAAACCGGATCATCGGCGACATGTTCCTCGGCCTCACCACGGAGGCTGCTGATGGCTCAGTCATTCCCGGCGCTGCCGAGAGCTGGACAGTGAGCGATGACGGTCTCGTTTATACGTTCACGCTCCGCGACCATAATTGGTCTGATGGCACGCCAGTGACGGCTGACGATTTCGTCTTCGCCATGCGCCGTCTGCTGGCGCCTGAAACCGCCGCGCAATACGCTTCGCTGCTCTACACCGTCAAGAATGCCAAGGGTCTCAATGAAGCGACGATGGACGGCATGGATCAACTCGGCGCCAAGGCGATCGATGCCAAGACGCTCGAGGTGACCCTCGAATATCCCGCCCCTTATTTCATCGAACAACTCACCCACCCCACCGCCTTCCCCGTGCCGAAGCATAAAGTCGAAGAATTGGGCGAGGACTGGATCAAACCCGTGAACATGGTCGTCAACGGTGCCTATATTGCAACGGAATGGGTGCCGAACACGCAGATCACGACGGTCAAGAACGATGCGTTTTACGACGCTGCGAACGTCTCAATCGAGACGGTGCATTTCTTCCCAGCAGAAGAACGCAATGCCGCGACCAAGCAGTTCCGGGCTGGCGAGATCGACATTCAGTATGATTTCGCGTCTGATCAAATCGACTGGCTCAATGAGAATCTGCCGGACGAAACTCGGATCAGTCCTTACCTCGGCATCTACTACTATCCGATCAATACAACCAAGCCGCCCTTCGACAATGTCGACGTGCGCCAGGCTCTTGCTATGGCGATCGACCGCGAAGCAATCACCGACAAGGTGTTGAAGACCGGCGAGATCCCGGCCTACAGCTTCGTGCCACCGGAAGCCGGCGAGTACGGTGAGCCTGCTCTCGTCGATTGGAAAGAGATGGCTTACGAGGACCGCGTCGCCAAGGCGGCTGATCTTCTTGGAGGTGCGGGCTTCGGCCTGGACAATCCGCTAAGGCTGCAGCTTCGTTACAATACCTCCGAAAACCACAAGAAAGTCGCGATCGCGGTCGCTGCCATGTGGAAGAAGATCGGCGTGCAGGCGGAGTTGTTCAATGCGGAGGTCAAGGTCCACTATAATGACTTGCAAGAGGGCAATTTCGATATCGCCCGCGCTGGCTGGATCGCCGACTACAATGACCCACAGAACTTTCTTTATCTGATGGAAAGCGATACCGGCGCCAACAACTATTCAGGCTTTGCCAATACTGACTACGATGCCTACATGACCCAGGCGGATGTCGAGACGGATCCGCAGCAGCGCAACGACCTGATGCGCCAGGCTGAAGCCATCGCGATGGCCGAAATGCCAAACATTCCCATCAACTACTACATTTCGAAGAACCTGGTGTCCGCCAAGGTCCAAGGTTATGTCGACAACACAAAAGATACCCATCGCACCCGCTTCCTGACCATCGCCGAGTAAGCACCGCTTACAAGGGTGGACGGTCTCTAAAAGCGTTCACCCTGCGTCGGTCATCCATGGCAGGTTTTCTCCTAAGGCGACTGCTGATCAGCATCCCGACTTTGCTGGTGATCATCACCATCGCCTTCTTCATGATGCGCGCCGCCCCCGGCGGCCCCTTCGACGAGGAGCGCCAGCTCACGCCCCAAGTCGAGAAAAACATTCTCGCAGCCTACGACCTCGATCAGCCTTTGATCGTGCAATATTTCCGTTATGTCGGCGGCGTGCTGCAGGGCGATTTCGGTCCATCCTTCAAATATCGGGACTTTACCGTCGCCGAGCTTCTCATGACTGGTTTCCCGCCAAGTCTGAAGGTCGGCGGCTCAGCTATCGCCCTCGCGATCCTGCTTGGCATTGGGCTTGGCACGATGGCAGCACTTCGCCAAAACTCGGCCCTCGATTATACCTTCATGACAACCGCAATGGTTGGCATCACCATCCCCAACTTCGTCATGGCACCGCTGCTTACCCTAATTTTCGGAGTTTTTCTCGGCTGGCTACCGGTCGCCGGCTGGGGCGATGGTGGTTTTCGCCATCTTCTTCTCCCAGTCATTGCTCTTGCTTTGCCACAGATCGCCTATATCGCGCGGCTGACACGGGGCAGCTTGATCGAGGTGCTGAACGCCAATTTCATCCGCACGGCCCGTGCCAAAGGCCTGCGCGAACAGATCGTCGTCACACGCCATGCGCTCAAAGCTGCCCTTCTCCCCGTTGTCTCCTATCTCGGCCCGGCAGCCGCCAATCTGATCACCGGCTCGGTCGTGATCGAAACGATCTTCGGCATACCCGGTATCGGCCGCTATCTGGTTCAAGGCGCTCTCAACCGGGATTACACCCTGGTGATGGGTGCCGTGATCGTGCTCGCTCTGGTCGTCCTCATCCTCAATCTAATCGTCGATGTGATCTACGGCTTTCTCGATCCGAAAATCAGACAACGATGAGTGCCATTCTCAAAACAGCTCAACCCCTCGATCAGCGATCGACCAAAGGACGCTCACTTTGGCAGGATGCGGGCCATAGGCTGCTGCGCAACAAAGCGGCTGTTGTTTCGATGGTGATCCTGTTGATCATCGCAGGCATGGCGATCTTCGCCCCCTTTTTGAGCCCACATCCGCTGGATGAAATTTACTGGGAGCGTATTCAGGCACCGCCGGATTTCGCCAATGCCCACTGGTTCGGCACAGACGGCAATGGCCGCGATCTGTTCGTGCGCACCCTTCATGGCGGCCGCGTATCCTTGATGGTGGGCTTGCTCGCCACAAGCGTCAGCCTGCTGATCGGCGTCGCCTACGGAGCGACCTCAGGCTTCTTCGGCGGGCGCATCGACAATCTGATGATGCGCTTCGTCGACATTCTCTATTCCCTACCTTTCATCTTCTTCGTCATCCTCCTGATGGTCATCTTCGGCCGCAATATCTTTCTGATTTTTTTGGCACTAGGCGCGATCAGCTGGCTGGACATGGCACGCATCGTGCGCGGTCAAGCACTCTCGATCAAAGGTCGTGAGTTTATCGAGGCAGCACGCGCTGCTGGCGTTTCCAACACCAGGATCATCAGCCGACATATCATCCCGAACTTGCTGGGTCCGGTCATCATCCATGCGACCTTGGTCATCCCCCAGATCATTCTCGCCGAGAGTTTTTTGTCGTTCCTCGGCCTTGGTGCTCAGGAGCCGTTGACCAGCTGGGGCGTGCTGATTGCTGAGGGGGCTAGAACCATGGAAGCCGCACCTTGGATGTTGATTTTCCCTGCAACATTTCTCGCCCTCACCCTCTTCTGCTTCAACTTCATCGGCGATGGCCTGCGTGACGCCCTCGATCCGAAGGATCGTTGATCCATGAATGCCCTCCTGGAAGTCGAAGATTTGACGATCCACTTCAACACACCGGAGGGGGACGTGACTGCGGCCGATCACATCAGCTTCAAGATCGACACAGGCGAAACCGTCGGCCTGGTCGGCGAAAGTGGTTCCGGAAAATCCCAGACTGTGCTTGCCATCATGGGTCTCCTCGCGAAAAACGGCCAAGCAGGCGGCAACATCCGTTTCGACAACAAAAACTTGTTAACGCTGTCGCCGCGTGACCTCAATCGCATTCGAGGGGTCGATATTTCAATGATCTTTCAGGACCCGATGACGGCGCTCAATCCCTATCTCAAAATCTCCCGCCAGATGACCGAGGTTCTGATTGAGCATCAAGGGTCTGATGCAGCCAGCGCCTATAAAAAGAGTATCGATCTGCTCGATCAGGTCGGCATCCCAGATGCGAAGAACCGAATCAATCTCTACCCGCATGAGTTCTCCGGCGGCATGCGCCAACGGGTCATGATCGCAACCTCCCTTCTTTGCGAGCCGAAGCTCCTGATTGCTGATGAGCCAACCACGGCCCTCGACGTTACCGTCCAGGCGCAGATCCTCGACCTGTTGCATCGGCTGCGACAAGAACGCGACATGGCGATCCTCCTGATCACCCACGATCTCGGCCTTGTCGCAGGTCTGGTCGATCGGATCATGGTGATGTATGGCGGACGCATCGTCGAACAGGGGCCGGTGTTACCGGTCTTCGAGGAACCTTATCATCCCTATACCCAAGGTCTGTTGCAGTCCTCACCCCGCTTGGATCAGGCACGATCGACGGAGCTTATGACGATTCCCGGACAACCGCCCAACCTCCAAGCGCTTCCCGAGGGCTGTGCGTTCAAGGAACGCTGTCCTCACTACTTCGAACCTTGTGCCACGCAAATCCCGGCCCTTCGCACCGTTGCGCCCGCCCGCGCTGCCGCCTGCCACCGCCAACCGGCGGACTGTTTACCTATCGGTGACAGACATGGGAGCGCCTGACTTGAACGATCAGCCTCTTCTCCAGGTCAATGATCTGGCCGTCCATTTTCCTATCCGGACCGGCGGCTTTCTAACCAGTCAACGCCACGCGTCATTGAAGGCAGTGGATGGTGTCAGCTTTTCCCTTCGACCCGGTGAAACGCTGGGCATCGTCGGCGAAAGCGGCTGCGGCAAGTCTACGCTCGGTCGTGCTGTCCTTCGTTTAATCGAACCCACGTCGGGCAATATCACCTGGTTTGGCAAAGATTTCCTTAAGCTCGACAAGAAAAGCCTGCGTGCAGAGCGCCGAGACATGCAAATCATCTTTCAGGATCCGCTCGCTTCCCTTAACCCGCGCATGACCATCGGCGACATCATCGCTGAACCCCTGATCACCTTCGAGTCGGCGGATATGACCCGCAGCATGGTGAAAGAGCGGGTGGAAGCGATGATGAGCAAGACCGGGCTCATGCCTGAGATGATCAATCGCTATCCCCACGAATTCTCCGGCGGCCAGTGTCAACGTATCGGCATCGCGCGCGCCATGATCCTTCAGCCGAAACTCATCATCTGCGACGAACCCGTCTCCGCGCTCGACGTCTCGATCCAGGGCCAGATCATCAATCTCCTGATGCAGCTGCAGCGCGACAATGGTCTCTCCTTGATGTTCATCAGCCACGATCTCTCAGTGGTGCGCCATATCAGCCACCGCATCCTGGTTCTCTATCTCGGTAAGGTCATGGAGGTTGCAGACCGCAACATGCTCTATCAGACTCCAAGGCATCCCTACACGAAGGCGCTTATCTCAGCCGTATCGATCCCGGATCCAAAACAAGAGCGTGGAAGAGAGCGCCTTGTGCTCAAAGGGGACCTCCCTTCACCGCTCCACCCACCAGCGGGCTGCCCATTTAGCACCCGCTGCCTCCACGCCGTATCCGTTTGCAACGAAAAGCCGGCAAGGATAGAGCAAGTCGTTGATGGGCATGATGTCGCTTGCCACCGTTGGGCAGAACTCACCTAACTTCCCGACAATTCTTGGTAGCTTGTCCCCTGGATTTGAACAGGATTACCACAACCAAAGATAGCGTGATCACCGCTCCTTTGACTGCTTGTATTTATCATAATGTTGCTTAATATCGAAAATATTCGCCCTAGAAATGATATTCGAAATTCCAAAATGCCCTCATAATGGGAGTTTTTAATATGATGTTTTTTTCGATGCGCCAACTTTTCATTGCGCTCTTGATCTTGGGTTTGGTGTCCGTGACGGGCACCTTCCAAGACGCTGCGGCTAGGGGTGAAGGATGTCGAGACCTTCCTAACCACAATGAGCTCAAAAGCGCTCTGACATCTGCCAATGTTGCCGTCGATCTAACCCTCAACAACGAGATGTGGGGAACGATTGTCGCGGAAGACGGCACGGTCTGCGCCGTTGCTTTTACCGGCGACAATGCGCTGCAATCGCAATGGCTAGCCAGCCGCGTGATCTCAGCGCAAAAGGCCAATACCGCCAACTCGCTCAGCCTTGGCAATAACAACGGGGGCGCCAACGCAGGCCTCGCCCTTTCGAGTGCCAATCTATGGGCTGCGGTTCAGCCCGGCGGCAGTCTTTTCGGTTTACAGTTAAGTAACCCAGTCGATCCTGACATCGCTTATGGCGGTAATGAAGTGAATTTTGGAAATCCACGAGACCCGATGGTCGGCAAACGAATTGGCGGCATTAATGTCTTTGGCGGCGGCCTTGCTCTCTATGATGCAGGCGGCAAACGATTGGGCGGGATTGGCGTCAGCGGCGATACCTCATGCCGGGATCATATGGTCGCTTGGGAAACCCGTCATAATCTCAGTTTGGACTTCATCACGGCCGGCGTCAGCGGTGACGCCCAACGTCCTGACAATATCATCTTCGACGTGACCAATGGATTTGGACATCCCAACTGCCTGGACGAAGCTGCCGAGAAAGCGGCCGCTGCCGCTCTATCACCTGTTTCCGGCGGCTCCTAAAGTCGAGAAATAGTGTCGTTTGATCTTTCCGGGGCGAAGAGTGACGGCCAGCGTGCAAGCGCTGGCCGTTTTCATTTTTTCCGGTACTTCGAGAGAGAAAGGGCTGGTTCCGAATGACCAGAAGAACTTTAGGTAATCATCGTCTTTGCTAAGGTTTTCTTTGTAGCAGGATGGACAAAATTACCATGCTGATAACCGATTTCTCCGGACAGGCCGGCGATCTCTGAAGCTTCCAGGAAGATGCTCGTGATCTCTTCCTGAACGGGATGATCTAGCGGTTGTTCAGTGCGAACGAGAAGATCAAAACGTTGCTCTTGGCAAAGAACATCAATCTGGCATCGCCCGAGATGGCTAAAGCCGACATCGAAAATCGCGCGTTGCGTCGGTGATTCATCCAAGTCGTCTTCGCCTGGCTCAGACTCACGATCAAAACTCTGCTCTCGATAGTTGATCATGATTGCCTGTGCCGGATCCGGGCCCAACGGCAGTGTTGTACTGCGCCAACCGTCGGTAAGGGGCTCACTTGCTGAACTGCCGATCTCGGCTAAGAGGCCTTTTAGTTGATTTGTCCAAGATGAACTGCTAGCCGATTGATCTCTTGACGACAAGCCGGCCCCCTCTCGACCATCGCCATTTTGGAGATGCATAAGCTGAAGAAGCTTGGTGGCAAGCTGCCGATCAGGCATAGGCAGTTGTTGGGACTTTTGATGGCCTGCGGGATCGCCGGTGTTTTGGCCAGATCGTTCGATATCCGTCAGCAACTCGACCAGCCTGGTCAAAGGGCTGACGGATTGCGCTTTCTCAAATGCGTGCACCGATGTTCCTGCCAGCGTCATCTGTAACGTCGAGCCAATTGGCAGCTCTACAGGGCTCTCAATCTTCAACAAGACGTTGTCACTCGTTTGTAACAGCGTCTTCTTGTCTTCCGGCAAATGGGCAACGACTGTTGCAACCATGATCCGAGATGTGGATCGGATTGGCGTCATCGAGCCTGCCTTATCGATGGAGGATGGTATCGAGGGCCCCGCCGGAGATGCTTCTTGCCGAAGCTGCGTCGATGCTGATCCAGACCCAGTCGGCGAGCCTCCAGGGACGGCGGAATAAGGGCGATGGCCCAGATTCTGCATCAATACAGGCGAGGCTGGCCTGGCCGGTGCCGGAAGGCCATCATCACTAGCCATCATCTGTTGATGATCCGCATTATTATCGGCCGCATGAAGATTGGCGGCGGCGCCCGCAATTGCCTCCACACCAAGCCGAATGGTAATCGGAGGAGCAAGGGCTTTGCCATCGCTCGTCATCGGGTGGGCTTCGATCTCTATTTGATGGGCCGCTGTCGGTGTTGACAATACTGGGGTCGACGTCTGCATGGTTGATCTGGCAACCAGTTTACCATCAAGGGGTCCATCCAATGGCTGATCATCGGCAGCAAGGACTTGAACGCTTTGTTCGCCGCCATGTCTCATCGTCGTTATCTGAAGGGTCAACTTGTCTGCCTGCGGCAGCTCCGCCTTGGTATTTAATAAGAACGTCTCAGATCCGATGCGCAGGGCCAAGCCATGCCGCGTTGGTCCCATGACATCAGCCTTCAGCCTTGTGCCAGCTTTCGCATTGGTGAGGCCGCCTTGGATTTGATGGAGCCCGGTTAGCGTGTCTGGACCAATCACAGCTAGGTCTTCCGGTCGTGGTGAACAAGTGTCTTCGTTAAGGCCATGACATCCTGAGCAGCATCAGCGTGAGGGTAACATTGAAAGAGAGGGGTCTGTCGACTAATCGCTTCTACCACACGACGATCACGGCGGATGGATCCGAGCAGGTCGGGTCTCATCATTAAGAAGCGATTGCAAACGCGGGACAAACCTTCGTAGACGCGATTACCTGATTGATGATCATTGACAAGATTGACGATGACCTTTGGCTGAAAAACAGGCAGCCTTTTGCGGATCGTTTTCATCACTGCATAGATATCGGTGAGAGCCGTCGGTTCTTCGGTCGTGAGAAGGACGGGATCATCTGCCGCCATCATCAATCGGCGCATCCCTGGTTCGTTGCCGGATGGCAAGTCGAGCACGATCAGATCATAAGTCGCCCGCCATGTCTGGATCTCCATGAGCAATTGTTCCGCCAAAGTCAGGTCAAGTGTAAGCGCAGCCGAAGAGCCAGATCGAGCTGGCAAGACATCGATGCCCATTGACTGAACAGTCTGGATGGCGGCGAAAGATGGGCTGCCATGTCCGAAGCCGGCCTCCCACCTTAGGCCCAGCTGAACATCGACATTGGCCAGACCAACATCGCAGTCGACCAGCAAGATGCGGAAGCCCTGTCGTGCAAGAGCATGACTGAGGCTGACAGCCAGCCACGTCTTACCGACACCCCCCTTGCCGGAACCGATGGCGACGAGGCGCCTCATGAACTCGCTTCCTTACCAAAAGCATCCTCATGCCGACGGAGCAGAAGTCGTGCAAGGCCATCCACCAGCAACGGACGAAAACCATCACCAATCGTAGGACCTATTCCTGCCCCGCAGAATGCAAGCCCAGCGCCCGCGGCGGCAAGCAAGCCGCCTAAACGCCTGGTGATATCGAGTTTCGTCACGATCATTCTCTTCGCGCCGAGAGCGGTATAGCTTTCGCCGATTTCGGCCGCTTCGGAAACACTTCGCCCTGCCTCCAAGACCAGCACCAAATCGGCGCTGATTTGATCGATAAAGGTCGATAGGCCGCTAATTTCTTTCGAGCTGTAGGGATTAATTCCCGGGCTATCGAGCAAGACCAGATCGCTCGAACAAGCAGCAAGTACTGAGCTCGCTTGACTCGGGTCCTGGACAATTTTGGGGCGCAAGCCAAGCGGTTCCAAGAGGGTTGTCAATTGATCGAGAGCGCCTGCACGTTCAACATCCATTGTAACAACATCAACTGTCTTATCGGCCAGGACATGAGCAGCAGCGAGCTTCGCGATGGTCGACGACTTGCCGCTGCCGGGTGGGCCTGAGAGCAAAATCGGCTTGCCTGAGAGATCCGTCAAAGCATCGAAACGAAACAAGGCGCGCAATAGCGTTATCAGCATTGTCTTGGGTTCGCTTGGCGCAAGATCACGGGATGCCTCGGTGAGCCGTGCGGTCAAACTTGTGGGCCATTCATGAAATTCGCCGAGCTTGATCAACCAATCAAAGTCTTGCCTCTCGGAAGAAGGGGTCAAAACATCGATGAGATCGAGATCGCTTTCTGCAACAGCGCCTGTCAAGCGGACATCGCCGTTTTCCAAGCTTTGAGTGGTCACGATAACAGCTTCATCGCCAAGCTTCGCGCGAAGCTCAGCCATGGCCAGTTGACTTGTAGGGGCAACGAAGCTTACCAACCGCATCGTTTAACCCCCCTCACAATTGAGCTAACGTTCGAAGGCGGGCCTTCGCATGAATTTCGTTTTGCGATAGCACAACCGTTGAGGGGCGAAAGCGTTCTATGATCGATCGCACATAGGGACGAATGGCCGGACTTGTAATCAGGACCGGTAGTTCGCCGCGCATGGCCTGTTGTTCGAATGCTTCTTGTAAGGCTGCCATAAAATCTTGAAGCTGCGACGGTGCCATGGCCAATTGGCGCTCATCGCCTTGGCCGACCAAGGCTTCAGAAAATGCCTGTTCCCAGACTGGCGATAAACTGATGATCGGGATGTAGCCTGCTTCAGATGTATGCGCATTACTAATTTGGCGTGCCAGATGTGACCGTACATATTCGGTAATGACGATGACGTTTTGGCTATTGCCAACCACATCGCTAATCGCCTCGACGATAAGTGGCAGGTCCCTGATGGAAATGCGTTCGGCAAGCATGGCCTGCAGAACCCGTTGGATGCCCCCAACGCTGATTTTCGCCGGTACAATGTCATCAACCAGTTTTTGGTAATCCTGCGGCAACTCATCCAACAACTTTTGTGTTTCGGCATAAGTCAGGATCTCGGCGAGATTGTCTTTAATGATTTCGGTTAAATGTGTTGTAAGAACCGTGGCGGGGTCAACAACAGTATAACCTTTAAAATTAGCCTCTTCCCTTGCAGATTCTGCGATCCAGGTAGCGGGCAGGCCAAAGGTTGGTTCGGTCGTCTCTTCTCCAGGAATGGTGACTTTGCCGCCTCTCGGGTCCATGACAAGCAGCATGTTCGGACGAAGATCTCCCCTACCGGTTTCGATTTCCTTGAGCTTAACGGCATAGTTGTTGGCAGGCAGTTGGATGTTATCCTGAATGCGAACAGCTGGCATGATGAAGCCAAGTTCGGCCGCCAGTTGTCGTCGAAGTGCCTTGATTTGATCGGTAAGCTTGATGCCTCCGCCCTCGCCGATCAAAGCGAGCAGACCATAACCGAGTTCAAGTCTCAAAGGGTCCATCGATAACGTCGCGCCGATGGGTTCTTCTGGGACGCTTTCTTGCTCATCAGGGGCAATCGGATCGGTTTCTTCCGGTGGTTTGGTATTGACCATGCGCCATGCTAGCCCGCCCGTGGCGATGGCCAGGGTGGCGAAAGGAAACATGGGCAACCCCGGAAGAAATGCCAAAAGCGCCAGCAGGCCACTTGTGGTGCTGAGCGTTCTGGGGTTTGCGCTTAACTGACCGAAAAGCGCACGGTCGGTGCGCCCGGAAATGCCCGCTTTTGCGACCAGCAAACCAGCTGCCGTCGAGACGACCAAAGCAGGAATCTGCGAGACAAGACCATCTCCAACGGTTAGAAAAGTATAGCTTTCTGCTGCTTCTCCAAAGCTGATGCCCATCTGTCCGACACCAATAATCAACCCCCCGACGAGATTGATAAAGGTAATCATCAGTCCCGCGACAGCATCACCGCGAACGAATTTAGAGGCACCGTCCATCGCGCCGTAGAAGCTGCTCTCTTCCTCAAGTTCGCGACGCCGAGTTTTCGCTTCCTCTTCGTTGATCAACCCGGCCGAGAGATCGGCATCGATAGCCATTTGCTTGCCAGGCATGGCATCAAGAGAGAATCTTGCTGAGACCTCTGCTATGCGGCCTGAGCCCTTCGTGATCACGACAAAGTTGACGATCACCAGGATCGAAAACACGATAAGCCCAATGACAAAGTTGCCTTGCATGATGAAGCCGCCAAAAGCTTCAATCATACTGCCCGCGGCGGCTGTTCCCTCATGTCCAGAGGCCAAGATCAAACGGGTCGAGGCGAGGTTAAGAGCAAGCCTCAACAAGGTTGCAATCAAGAGCACGGTGGGGAATGAGCTAAAATGAAGAGGGCGCTCGATGAAGAGGGACGTTAAGAGAACCATCACCGAGAACGTAATCGACAGTGCCAGAAGAATATCCAGCAAGATCTTCGGCACCGGTAAGATCAAAACCACCAGGATAGCGATAATGCCCATGGCGAGGGCGATGTCCCCGCTACGCAGATTATCAACAGCCCGCCAAAAAAACGTGCTGCCTGCTACTTCGACATTGGTTGCCATAATGCTAGATGCCTAATTCCAATTGCCCCACTTAGGAGCGCCCCGCTGCCAACCCTGACTCGCTGACGCGTGCCGGCGGTATCGCAAGGCCTTCGTCACCGTATTGGCGAAGTTTGTTGCGAAGAGTTCGGATTGAGATACCGAGGATCGTCGCCGCATGTGTCCGGTTGCCAAGCGTGTGCTGAAGCGTATCCAGAATGAGCCGGCGTTCGACATCCGCCACTGACTGACCAACAAGCCCGGGCTGCTCATCGGTGCCATTCGCACCAGAGGACATGCCGGATTGCCCCCCTGGCAACATGATCGCTTCGGCCTCAAGCTCATCTCCTTGGGACAAGAGGACGGCTCGATGGATGCAGTTCTCGAGTTCGCGCACATTGCCTGGCCAATGATATTGCCGAAGCCTCTCCAGTGCTTTGTCGTTTAATGATCTCTGGGGCAGGCCGTTGGTGTCTGCGTAACGTTCGGCAAACAGGCAGCTAAGAGGCTCGATATCCGCTGGTCTTTTCCTGAGGGGAGGGACTTCGAGCTCGACAACATTGAGACGAAACAGCAAGTCTTCTCGAAACTGCCCCTCTGACACGGCAAGGGATAGATCACGGTTACTCGTCGCAAGGAGCCGAATGTCGACTTTTATAGGACGGCTACCGCCAACCCGGTCGATTTCGCGCTCCTGAATGGCACGTAGCAGTTTCGCTTGTAAGCGCGGATCCATTTCGCTGATTTCATCAAGTAAGAGTGTTCCGCCATCCGCTTCTTCGAATTTGCCGATTCGACGCGCATTGGCACCTGTAAAGGCACCTTTCTCATGGCCAAATAGCTCCGATTCCAAGAGGTTGTCAGGAATAGCGGCGCAGTTTACGGAAATAAGCGGTTGGTTTCGACGGCGGCTATGCTGGTGTAGGTGACGCGCCACCATCTCCTTGCCCGTACCACTTTCGCCGGTAATCAAGATACTTGCATCGGACGACGCCACTCGATGCGCTATGCTCAAAAGATCGCACATAAGTGGATCCTTAAAGACAATCTTCTTCTCGCCGCAGACCGCATTGAAAATAGCTGAGATCAAATCCTGATCAGGAGGCAAGGGGAGGAATTCACGAGCACCCGAACGTATGGCACGAACGGCGGTGCGCGCATCCGTATTCACACCGTATGCGATCACCGGCGCCAGCACGCCCTCGTCGTTTAATTGCCTGATTAATTCGTCAATTTCATGATCTACGTCCACCATAATAAGATCAACCGAGCGGTCCGAGCGCAGATGTAACAGCGCATTGTCGCTCGTTTCGACGTAATTCAGCTCGACGCTGCTTGTTGCCTTTTTCCATTCGGCGTTTGCTGCGAGCATGCCTTTCAAACCAACGACTAAAACCTTCATGAATCCACCAATGGAATATTTCTGTCGAACAGTTGATTATCGATGCGACTGAAGGAGAAGCTATCCATCACTTTTGATGATTTCAGTCATTGTAACGCCGATGCGCTCGTCAATGACCACCACTTCACCCCTGGCAACAAGACGGTTGTTCACGACGATATCGACTGATTCACCAACCTTGCGATCGAGTTCCAAAATGGCGCCTCGGCCGAGTTTGATCAGTTGACTTATCGGCATGGTCGCTTTGCCCAAAACCGCCGAGACTTGGACTGGCACACTGTAAATTGCTTCCAGTTGCTGGACTGGGTCATGCTCGCCAACCTCATCGCTGATGCCATCGAAAGAACCGAGATCGCTGTCCATCGCCACGTCAATGTCTGAATCATCAGCATCGGCTGCCTTTGCAAGGTCATCGAGATCGAGCTTATCTTTTTCGTCGGTCATGATGTGGATCGTTCCTCAGATGATTGATGTTCGATCACCGTCAGTTCCTGCAACGGCTCAACCGGCTCGGTCAGAACGCTGTCACCGTCCGTATTCTCTACCAGCAGGTGATCATCTGGTCGTTCGCCAAGCCAAGCATCGATCATTGCGTTGGTTTCCTCTTGGATATGTTTGAGGTCCCGCACGGCAACGCCATTTTTCCAGACGAGCCGAGCATCACCAGGACTGAGGCTGGGATCGGCAATGATGAGGAGCTCTCCCAAGAAACCTGTCTCTTCAGCAAGACTTCCCAGCAATTCGTTCATCGGCGCCACCAGCTCTTCTTCCACCCTGAGCTCAATCGAGGGCTGATCAACAAGGCGTGATAAAGCCTGTCGTATCATGTCAGCAATGTCGGCAAGGGGCTGCAGCTCCAGGGCCTTCGGCACAATCGCTTGTCCCATGATCTTGGCAAGAGATTGGGTCGCAACGATGGTCTCCGACATCCATGTACTCAGGGCCTCTTCGTTCTGGCCAAGCTGAGCGCGGATCGCTTCGAGGGCTTCGGACTGCCGATGGCTGACTTCAGCGGTCATCGCCATCCTTGTTTGTTGTTCGACCTCGAGCGTTGTCGTTTGGCGAACATCCTCTATCGCAGCGGTTAGATCTTCAGCCGTGTAAGTAGCCTCAATCGCCTTCGCATCAACTGTTCTTGGATCATCGAATGCAACGCTGGGAAAAAGATGTTGATCTTCCCCATGATGGTGATGACCATCCTGACGAGGTGCCTCACCTGCGGCATCAGTTGGTTCGCTGGTATACAGGCTTTCAAAGGCTAACGGTTTCGTCATGGTCAGCCGATCATATCGTCATCAGATTCGCCAGCGATGACGATTTCTCGGTTGTCCACAAGTTGCTTCGTCGCAATGACGATTTCGCCTTGTGCTTCTTCAACATCCCGAAGGCGCACCGGGCCCATGTTTTCCATATCTTCTCTAAGGATTTTTGCGGCACGTTCTGACATATTCTTCAAGAACAGCTCTCTTAATTCCTCCTTTGCCCCCTTAAGAGCCAAGCCGAGTTTCGAATTGTCGACGCCACGCAGAAGGACTTGGACACCTGGCCCATCAAGCTTGATCAAATCATCAAAAGTAAACATCAAGGCGCGAACCAGCTCGGCCGATTCCTTGTTTCTTTCCTCCAGCAAACCCAAGAAGGTTGCTTCGGAAGCACGATCGAGATGATTGAAGATTTCGGCGAGGACTTCATGCTGGTCCGGCGCTTGCCCACCAGAGGCATTCAAGACAAATTCAGCCCGAAGAAGATCTTCCACATCGGTCATGATTTCGTCTTTAACTGTTTCCAGCCGTAGCATTCTCATCATCGCTTCGATTGTCGTTTCTTGAGGCAATTGGGCCATGACACGAGCTGCATGATCTGTCCGAAGCTTCGACAAGACGACAGCGATCGTTTGCGGATATTCATTTTTCAAGAAGGAAGCGAGAATCGACTCATCAACCTTGCTGAGCTTTTCCCAAATGTCGCCGCCGACAGGACCACCAAGGTCCTTCATGATCAAGTTCAGCTTATCCTCGTCTAGGATCTTGCTAAGGAATTGCTTTACCGTGTCGTAGCTGCCAACAACGCCTGCGCCAGCGCCCATGATTGATTTGAATTCAAATAACAATTGCTGCACGTCGTCGTTCGTGACACGACCGAGCTCCGACATTTTTTGTGTAATTTCCTTGATCTCATCCAGTTTGAGCTTTTCGAAGATCAACCGCGCATGATCCTCACCAGCGATCAGCAAAAGCATCGCGGCTTTTTCCAAGCCTTCTAAGTGATTGGGGATCGCGACCTGCATGTCAGCCAGTTCGGCGACTTCGGATGTATTGCTGACTTCAACCATTATCCGCCTCCATACTTTGCTTCATCCAAAGCCGCACAACGGCAACAGCATCATCGGGGCGAGCTTCAATCACGTTGCGAACCTGCTGGATCAATCCGAGCCTGAACTTGTCTTCGAATTCGGGCAGAGCCGCGGTTTCGTCGTCGGCCGTCGTCGCACTCTGATCGGTACCATCACCTGCGTCAGGTGATAGAATTGGGTTTCCATTTTCGTCGAATACGACTGGAAGATTTGAACTGCCCTCAATGTCGGGTGCCGACATTGAGGGATCCAGTGTCACTGGTTCAGGGGACAGTTTCGCTAGCATAGGTTTGATCACAACGAAGATGGCCAGAACTGCGAGAATTAGGAGCACGCCTAGTTCGATCAGCCTGAGCAAATCGTTTTTCGTGAAATCGAACATCGATGTATCGATCTCTTCAAGATCGGGCTGGACAAACGGCATGTTCTTGACATCGACGCTATCGCCACGTTCAGCATCAAAGCCGATGGCAGATCGAACCAACTGCGCGATTTCATCCAGCTCTTCCTGCGCAAGCGGCGTATAGACGGGTTCAACTGCGTCCTCAACAGTCGTTTCCCTTCCCCCGACGAGAACAGCGACTGACAATCGTTTCAGTCTTCCGCCAACCTGGGTATGATTGCGCACGGTCCTTGAGATCTCATAGTTGACCGTCTCTTCGGTTCTCAAGGTATTTTCGTTGTTTGTTCGGCCACCTTCCTCTGCGCCAGCATTGGCATTGGGTAGATTGTTGCCAACAGTCACGGCACCATCTTGATCGCGTTCGGCCACTTCGGATTCTTCTTCGATCGACTGTGTGCTGCGGACAACCTGACCGTCCGGATCGAAGGTCTCTTCGGTCATTGTTACCTGATCAAAGTCCATGTCAGCATTGACTTCAGCATGAACCCGCCCTGCACCAATAGATCGTTCAAGAAGCTGTTCGACGACGCGTTTAAGGCGAGCTTCGTAGGCGATACGATAGTCCTCTGCCCGGCTGGCCATGCCTTCACCCACCGCGACCTCACCGCCTCTGACCAGAAGTGTTCCGCGATCATCGACGAGGGTAATACGGTTTGGCTGGAGACCAGGAACGGCGGCAGCGACCAAGTGTTGAACGGCGGCGACTTGTCGTTGGTCAAGGCGGCGACCGCCATACATGCGTAGCGTTACCGATGCACTCGGTTCGATCTGCTCACGACGGAAAAGCTCACGTTTGGGAAGGACAAGGTGGACACGTGCAGCTTTGACGTCCTTAAGCGCTGCGATCGTCCTGGAAAGCTCGCCTTCGAGGGCGCGCCGTTGATTGATATTGGCGAGAAAGGTCGTGGTTCCTAAGGCACCCGCCTCGTCAAAAATCTCATCGCCAACGCTACCACCCCGTGGCAACCCTTCCTCTGCCATGGACATGCGCAAGCGCGCGACGCGGTCCGCAGGCACAAGGACGGTTTCCCCACTTGCGTGGAGCTCATAGGGAACGCCGAGTGATTCAAGCCTTGCGACGATTTCGGCGCTATCTTCAAGATCAAGGCCGCCATATAGTAGTTGATAGTCAGGTTCGACAATTCGAAAGGTCAAATACGCAAAAAAGCCAAGCAGTCCGATGAGGGTCATGCCCAAGCTCAGCATTTGCCCTGTACTAAGCTTGCTCAAGACCGCCAACGGCGACGGCGCAGCTTCATCGGGCCGGTCCAGGTCCGGTCGATGAGATGGCAGGGAAAGATCAGCGGGTGAGTCGCTCATGACCTCTTCAGCTTGGAACTGTCAATCGATTTCGACAGTCCTCAAACTAAGAGGTCATCCTTAATAACCCCTTAACCCCCGGCAAAATTTACCTATGCTTCAACACTATCCTGGACCAAAGACCCCCGGATACGGGGGATATCTTCTTGGTATGGGATCTCTAACGAAAATCTTGGATACGCGTCACACGCAGGCCGCCAAGACCATATTTATCGATGGCGGCCTCCCAGCAGGTAAATTCTTCCATTGAGAGATTATAGCGTTTGCAGGCCTCTTCCAACGTCAGCAACTGTGCTCGGACAGCAGCAACAACCTCGGCTTTGCGTCTGGCAACCCAGCGCTTGGTCTCGGGTGGAGGAAGGTCTTCCAGGGTGAGAATCTTACCGTCAGGACCGATAACACGGTTGGGCTTCTCATCCGGTAATTCATTGGAACAAACCGTCGACATTAGCGTTTCTCCAGCTCCCTCATAGGGTATTTCCACTTACTATCCACCAAGTGCTTTAAAAAAAGGCTAAATAACGAAGTTAAGGAATTAAAGATGGCACTGGCGCCAACATGAGCGAAGATTTTGGACATGTTACTATCTGCTGATCCTGATAAGTTCGTCCAACATCTCATCAGCCGTTGAAATGACCCGGGAATTGGCCGAATAGGCACGCTGTGTGACGATCATCTTGGTGAATTCATCGGCAAGATCGACATTGGCGGCTTCGAGCGCCGATGGCGAGATCACACCAGCTCCTCCGATGCCGGCTTCTTGCAGATTGAAAGCGCCTGAGGTGACAGTTTCATTGTAGACATTGCCGGTTCTCGGATCGAGAGCGAGGGGGTTGAAGAACGTTGCAACCGGCACCTTGTAAAGTTTTTGCTGCTGGCCATTGGAGAAGGAAGCAATGACGAACCCTTCCTCATCGATGTTGACGCCATTCAACTGACCAACTTCAGCGCCATTCTGGGTAACAAAAACCACGTTAAAGTTGGCGGCGAATTGGGACATGCCATCCGTCTCATCGATCGTGCCCAAGTCAATCTCGATCAGACTGTCGATCGCCCCATCGGTATCCAGCCAATCCATGCCAACCGGCTGGCCTGCGGTAGCGACGGGATAGACAGGTGTCAGCGTATTCGTCCCGAGAGAGCCATCGCCGTTGAAAATAACCTGGCCAGATGCCAGCAGACCGTTTGGATGGGTTGCGGCTTCGACCTCGCTTGTCTCTGCATAGATCTCGACGTTCCAAGTGGCTGTCGCAGGGTCTTTAAGAAAGGCGGCGGTCACATTATGGGCGAGGCCGATGGAGTCGAATACCTGAATGCTTCTGGAAAAGTGAGGTCTGACACCCGTAACGCCGCCGGTCGCATTGTGCTCAGCCAAATTGCCAGCCGCATAGGCGCCTGTGTGAGCTTCTTGGGCCGCATCTAGATTGGCACCCATCTCCACCCTAGATGTTGCTGTAGCAAGACCATTGATGAGGCGAACATTGACAGTTTCCAGGACATTCACATCAAGAATTTCGTCATTGTTATCAAGGCTCCAACCTTGCAGGTAGAAACCTGACGAGTTACGGAGGTTCCCTAAAAAGTCGGACTGGAAGTTGCCGGCTCGCGTATAGAGCTGCTCACCTGTCCCATCTGAAAGATCACTGACCACAAAGAAGCCATCGCCGACCAGAGCGATATCTGTGGGAGACGTGCTCGCTTCGATTAGACCTTGCTTGGTGATATCGTAATTGGTGTTCGACAACACACCGCCTGGCGAAAAAGTGGCGACGTTCGCCGAAGAAGTTACCAGTGTCGAAAAGTCGGCATTGGCGCCTTTGTAGGCGGTCGTGCTGACATTCGAAATATTGTCAGAAATCATGCTCATGGATTGACTTTGAGCATTAAGGCCGGAAACACCCGAGAACAAAGACCCAAACAGACTCATGGTAGTTTTCTCCGATCGATCATCTTGATTTGTTGTTAGATATTCTCTTAGGAAGCATCGATTTCTGACTGACGGACAGCTTTGACTTGACTGAGTGGTAGTAAGACGCCATCGACCACGAGCATGGTCTCGCCTTCATGAAGTTCGACACCATCAACGATACCGCTGATTGACGTATTGGCGGTCAAAGGCGTGCCAGATGCTGTTTCTGCCAGGACACTGACCTTGAAGAGGCCTTCGGTATATTGGCTCCCGTTGTCGCCTCGGCCATCCCAAGTGATGCTTTGGCGACCTAACCCGGCCTCGCCAGGGAGGGTTGCAACGATTTCGCCCAGCTCATCAGAGATGACAACGCTGACGGAAGATGCTGATCCGTCCAGATCATAATGGATCTTGGCCGACCCATCGTTTCCTAAGCTTAGAACATCGCCGTCGACTTCAACTTCCGAGTTGAGATAACCGACCGATTGACCAAGCTGCTCGGCCTGCATCAAGTTAACGAGTTCGTTGAGCGTTTCGTTCGACTTGATCTGCTGTTCGACGCCGCTGAACTGAACCAACTGCTGAGTGAGCTGATCGGAATCCATCGGTGCTGTTGGATCCTGATTTTGCAGCTGCGTTGTCAGCAACAGCAGGAAGCTGTCGAAGTTGTCGGCAAGACCCGAGCTGGACGAGGTTTGGGCTGCGGCCGATGACGTGGCTGCAATGCTGCTGGTTTCCATAAGCTTCAATCCTTCAACTTGGGCGAATGTCGATCAGGTGCTGATATCCAACAGCCGCTGACTGATATGGACGGGCTCCTGGCCAGATGAGGGATCCACCGCATCGTCTTGAGCACGGCCATTGGAATAGGCCTGAGACTGCCGCTCTGGTGATGCGTTAAAGCCTTCGCCTTGCTGGTGTTGTTCCTGCTGCAGTGAGAATGAGAGGCCGCCGTTCTCGAGTTCGAGACCTGTGTCACTCAAGCTTTGTGCGAGAGCGCGGCTATCGCGCTGCAGTAGATCAAGCGTTTCCGGTCGCTCGGCAGTGATCAGAGCGCTGACATGGCCATCTTCGGCAAAGTCCAGCTGGATCTGGACAGCGCCAAGTTCAGCGGGATGCAGCTGGACCGACAACCGATCGATCCCCTGGGGAATGGCTTTTGCAATTTGCAGCGCGATTTGTGTCTGGGGTGGCTGAGCTTGCTGAACTTGCGATTTCGAGCTCGTTGCGCCCACGCTTTCAACACGCCCAATCTCTGAGCCAAAAATGTCGATCTGCTCAGCATCTGACAGCGTCGGTTGTAGGCTGTCTGTGAAAAACTCGTTGGATTTAACTTGCTGCGGCGTGAACGGCATCATTACCTTGAATGGCGCGGCAGGGTTCAGGGCATTCTGGCCGTTGGCGCTTGGCACCTTCACCTGCACGGAAGTCGGTGCATCACCGCGCGTTCCTTCCTCCGATCCCGTCATCTGCCGTGAGGATGCCGATTGTTGCCATTGTGGCACCGCTTCTTTCTCAGACATTGGCCGCAAGGTCGTCTGAAGAGCGACAGTTGCTGGATCAACTGATCTCTCCTGACCTCGCTGATCAGAGCCAGTTATCGTGTTGATGACGCCTGATTTTCCTTCGATTTGGCTGCTCAGAGCGTGCCTAAGCTCTGAGATCGTCTGGTCCGGCAAAGCCAAATCATCTGGTACCGAGAAGCCATCAACTGCGATAGCGGCCTGACTTTGTTGGAGAGAGGCCGGCTGCAGCGAACTGCTGGTCTTCATGAGCGCCAATTGTGCGGCGGACAGGACGTCGCCATCCAAGTCCTTGGTCAAATTCGCCCCGGGGTTCGGGTTCGGGTTCGGGTTCGGCAAGTTGGGCTTGGCATCCGCCGGCGTCACGTTTGAAGCGTTCTGCAGCCCTCGATCCAAGGCTGAACCTGGCGATTGCGTATTCGGATCTGCGAGACCATGGGATGCTCCAATGGCCGTATCCAGAAGCGGAGCCGTCATATCAATACCGCCATCGACCCCACCTGGACTGACGGCATTGCCATCATCTGCACCGAGTGCCAGGAGCATAGCTTGGCTAGCGACTGGGTTCTGAACCGGTAAGAGTGGCTGAGCCTGGGCGCCTGCGAGCATCATCGATAATGAATCCGCAAAGGTGCCTTCAGCGCCTGCCGACATTTGTCCTGGCAGCTTAGGCGCCGTGCCGTTAGCGGTGCCAGGGAGTGATATAAGGGTTGGCGTGTTCATGGCGATCAAGGGGAGCAAGTCTCGTGCCAACAGTCCCGATGCCTTCAACGCATTGAAATCACAATTTTTTTGCCGAAGTCTACCGCCGAAAGGCTTGGGCAAATTTTGCCGGTTGACCAGGAACTGCCTGGTACTTCCTGCCGTATCAATGCCGAAAAGATGGTTCTTAATCGAATACTAATGATTGCCGTCTATAAGAAAGGACAGAATAAGGAGAGCGACATGAATATCGGCCAAAGCCAAAGCACGCTTCAAGCCTACGGCAGCACATTTTCACAGACAGCGCCGACGGCACAGACGAAGGTGCCCAGCAATGTGCAAACGGCGGCACCTCCTCCAGCCAATGCGACCCAACGCGCCGATGCCGTGCAGCGCCCTGAAGCGCCATCTCGGCCCGCCCGATCTGAGCCGACGGAAGCTCGTTCAGAAGCGCGCCCGTCATCCTCAAGCTCTGAAGGGCAGCGGGGCGCGAAGCTCGATATCCTGACTTAGAAGGCTGTGGAAGATTTTCTGATCACTCAGAATCGACCCGTTCATCACGACTTCACAGTTCTTTCATTGATGTGATGATTGCCCATGTCTTGGCATGGGCTTGTCTTTCGCATCATGTCCGTTGCGAATGAAAATTTGTCGACACGTCAGGTCATTGGATTGCCTTGGCGTGAGACAGCTCGTTCCATCTGCCGATGGACGCCTTTCTGGCGTATGTCCCACCTAAACAAAGTTGGGATCGACCCGTTCTCTCCCCCTAAATCTGTCGAAATACGCCGATGTCTGCTCGGCCCCCGGACCGATGCCGTCTGAGTGGAAGTACTCCAGACGGCAAAATGACATGTCCATATCCGCCCCACTTCGCTCCTCGCCTCCCGTTCGTTATCAATGGCTTGCGCGATGACGGCGCTTGGGCCAAGGTCTGAGTTGCGACATGGTTGAATAGCGGGGATCGACAAGGATAAACGGGAGGAGGTGGGCTGTGATCGCATCGAAAATGAGCCGGCGAACGGCCATAAAGGGATCGCTGGTCGCGGCAACAGCTTTTGCGTTGCATCGTCCCTGGTCCGGGCGACGGGCGCTGGCAGCCGGATCGGGAGGCTTGACCGACCTCTCGGCGAGCGACGCCTTGGCAGGTTTGCGATCCCGTCAATTCACGGCAACTGCCTATATCGAGGCCTTGTTGAAGCGGCGTGAGGATGTTGACCATCTCAACGCATTTATCAATCAAGATGCCAAAACCATGCGCGTCTCGGCTGAAGCCACCGACGAGCGTCTGGAAGCCGGCGACGACGCAGCCTTGCTCCTCGGTCTCCCCTTTGTCGCCAAGGACAATATCGATACAGTAGACCTGCCGACGACCGGCGGCACGCCAGCACTCAAAAACTGGTTCCCGAGCCGCAATGCTCCGGTAATCCAAGCCCTTCTCGATGCCGGCGCCATTCTTGCCGGCAAGACCAACATGCACGAACTCGCTTTCGGAATCACCTCCAACAATGCCGTGTTCGGGGCCGTCAAGAACCCTTACGACGACAGCCTCATTCCTGGTGGATCCAGCGGTGGCACGGCAGCTGCCGTCGCAGCAAGGCTAGCCCCTGTCGGACTAGGCACGGATACAGGCGGCTCATGCCGCATCCCGGCCGCCCTTTGCGGCTGCGTCGGCTTTCGCCCGACCCTCAATCGATACAGCCAGGCAGGTGTGATCCCAATCTCCCATACCCGCGACACCATCGGTCCCATCGCTCGCTCCGTCGCCGATATCGCGCTGTTGGACGGGATTTGTGCAAGCGACCCGCTACCAGCCTTCGAAAAGCCGATTGAGGACATCAGGATCGGCGTGCCGGCGACCTATTTCTACGAGACCCTTGATTTCGAACTGGAAGCTGTCGTCGCCAAGGCATTGGAGCATTTCCGAGGCGAAGGGGTGCAACTCATCGACGTCGATGTCGAGAATATTCAGGCCCTCAACGAGTCGGTTGCCTTTCCTATTGCGCTGTTCGAAGTCCTGCGCGAACTCAGCGCCTATCTCTACCAACATGGCAACCCGATGTCGGTGCCGGAACTGGTGGAGCAGATTGGCGGGGCCGATGTCAAAGGCTTGATGAAATCGCTGATGGGCGACAATGCGGTGCCGGCGGATCTCTATCGAGAAGTTCTGGCATCCGGAAGGCCGGCCTTGCAACGAACCTATGCCCGCTATTTCGAGGACAACCAGCTGGACGCTCTGGTGGTACCGACCACGCCACTTCCCGCAAGGCCGATCGGCGATGACGAGACCGTCGACCTGAATGGCGAGCAGGTGTCGACCTTCATGACCTATATCCGCAATACTGACCCGCCAAGTAATGCAGGCCTTCCTTGCCTGACTGTGCCAGCCGGTTTGACCGCAAGCGGCCTGCCTGTCGGCGTGGAGTTCGTTGGGCCAGCAGGCGGTGATGCGGCCATCCTCTATATCGCGGCTTTGTTCGAGCAGATCACCGGCCTGCTGCCAGCACCTGACCTCTCAAGGGGATGAGAGAGTACCGATGAACGATCAGCCCGGAACCTTCTATCTCGACCCAGAGACGGCCGAGATCCTTGACGAAATGGCAGCCATCGCTCTGCCGGATCGGGCAAGCCTCTCAGTTGTCGACGCGCGTGAGCAAATGGAAAGGGGCAACGAGGTCTGGAATACACCCCTTCCCGAGATGGCGGAGGCAAGGGACTTTTCGATCAAAGGCGACGCTGGCGAGATTGCCATGCGGCTCCTTCGCCCGATCAACCTGTCGAACAAGGGTGTGATCCTTTACTTTCATGGCGGTGGCTGGGTTCTAGGCTCTCTTGAAAGCCACCACCGAATGATGCGCCTGCTGGCGCTCGAAAGCGGGATGACCTTGATCGGCGTCGATTATCGCCTCGCGCCTGAACATCCCTTCCCCAGCCCGCTGGATGATTGTCTGACCGCCATTCGCTGGCTGCAGGAGGAGAGTTCTAATCTGGGTTTAGACCCGGGTCATATCCTGCTGGCTGGTGATTCGGCCGGTGCCAATCTTGCGCTTGGTTCGCTCCTAGCCATACGCGATCAAGGAGGCGCGATGCCGGCCGGCGCCGGGCTTTTTTATGGCTGCTACTGGGCCAGGCTCGGCACGGCATCCCACCGACAATTCGGGGGAGGTGCTTATCGGCTGAGCAGCAAGGAGATGGGATGGTTCTGGAAGCAATATCTAGGTGATCGGGGCAAAGGCCATCCGCTTGCCGAGCCGATGGATGCCGATTTGAGCGGCCTTCCACCGCTCTATTTGAACTATGGCACGGTTGATCCACTTGCCGATGACACCGTCGAGCTGGTCAAACGCCTCGATCAGGCTGGCGTTGTTCATGAATGTGTTGCCTGCCCCGGCCTGGTGCACGGATTTCTACAAATGACCAATCGTGTTCCAGCGGCGATGACCGCGCTCCGTGGCGCCGGACGCGCCCTACAGGACATGTTCTGCTGACGACAAGGCATCGCAGCAGCTGTGACAAGATTGTCTTGCCCTGATGGCGCAAAACGCTGCTACCGCTCGCCCCGCCGGCCGATCCTCGGTCGAAATGGGCATGTTGATGATGGCCGCAGGTGTCATCATGATCCCCGGTATCGACGCGATCGCCAAACATCTCTCAGCAACCCTTGCGCCGGGCCAGATCGCGGCCAGCCGCTTTCTGTTTCAGCTAATCTTCCTGCTGCCGCTCGTGTTGATCATGGGAAAGCGCCTCATGTCACGGCACCCAGTCTTAAACGCAATTCGCGGCGTCTTGATCGGCGGGGCGACGCTTTGCTTCTTCTGGGGGCTGAAACATCTACCGCTCGCCGATGCGATTGCGATCTTTTTCGTCGAGCCGCTCTTGTTGACCTTGATCTCCGCCTTGTTCCTGAAGGAAAAGGTGGGCTGGCGTCGTCTTTCGGCAATCGTTGTCGGCTTTATCGGTGCCTTGTTGGTGATCCGCCCAAGCTTTCAAACAGTCGGCTTGCCAGCCCTGCTTCCTCTCGCTGCTGCCTGTTGCTTTGCCGTTTATCTGGCGCTGACCGGTAAGATCGGCAATGCCGATGACGTTTTGACGATGCAGCTCTGGGCGGGATTGTTCGGCGGCTTAACACTCGCCTTTGCCCTGCTCCTCGGCGAGGTGGCGTCAATCGGCGTTCTCGATCCCACCTGGCCGAGCGCCATTGAATGGCTGATGCTTGCTCTCCTGGGCGCGATCGCTACATCCGGCCATCTCTTGATCGTGGGCGCTTTCAGGCGAGCTTCACCAAGCATTCTAGCCCCGTTCCAGTATCTCGAAATTCTTGGCGCGACCCTCCTCGGCGTTATGATCTTCGGCGATTTTCCAGGCCCCATAACCTGGCTCGGCATCGCCATTATCGTCATCTCAGGGCTTTATGTTTTCCATCGAGAGAGCCGTCTTTCTCATGATACCGTACCCAGACCTTGACGTCGAAGCGTCGTGATGGATGCTTGATTGGCAATATCGCAAAAGCTGGGGAATGCGCGATGACAGAAAATGCCATACCGACGGTTCAGGTCGATAACGATCGGGTAAGAGTAACGGAATGGCGTTTCGCCAAAGGGGCCAATACCGGCTTTCATCGTCACGAATTTGATTACGTTGTCGTCCCCGGAACCACCGGCAAGCTCAAGATCGTGGATGCGGAGGGCAAGGAAAGTTTTTCAGCACTGACAGCAGGGCAATCCTATTACCGGGATGCCGGCGTCGAGCATGATGTTATCAATGCTCACGATGATGTCTTTGTTTTCGTGGAAATCGAATTCAAGACGCAAAAACCATCGTAAACGCCTATCTTCATAAAGCAACTTTTAGTTGTTATTAAAACAAGACTCACAGTCATGAGATGGCAAGATAGTCAATCTGCTCATACTCCTTTGAGGTGTCATGTGCACATCTAGGTGTCACGCAGATGATGCATGTCTCGATCCTGCTAAAGCGCTCGACAATGTCCTTCGCTTCCGTCCGGCAATGTTCCCCCGTCTCCATCATGGCTATGTATCGATGATCCAGCCATGGTCCCTTAGGTCGAGGCGGCCTGTCGTCACGGCTTTCATTATCGAGCGCATGGCCGGGTTGTATAAGCTTTTGCCTCTCATGATTGCCGGCTTGGGCTCACGTCAATCCGGCTGGGGCCTGGATTTTTAGCCGTTAGATTCAAAAGACTTCGTGCCGCGGCTGCATCACACGCAGCAAAGACGGTATTCGATGCCGGGGGAGGACGCAGGTTTCGCCCGCGGGCTCATACTCTTCGCAAGAGGCGAGGACTGGCGGGACCCAGTAGCCGAGACATCAATGCCGGATGGTGGTCGATGTTCAGCGTCAATTGCGTCGGCGAACGATGCTCGAGGGGCCAGGCTTGCTGCGCGCTTCCTTTGCGGCTCTCGATTGGAGAATTCTCAATCCATGGCAGGCCATCCGTCAGGGATTGGATGTCGATCATCCCATTCAAGGCGGCAATTTTCGTCGGGATGTTCTGAACAGAGTCCGCTTCCTCCAAGTCCATGGCTGGGACTGAAACCAGGAGGAGTGCTTGGGTCGACCGATCCTTGGCAATGGGGTTGGTCTCGGCATAATATCGCTCACCCGTCAGGAGAACGTTATGAGGCCAACCCATATACCTTTCGCAGCCCTCGCCTTGTTTGGCCTCACGGCTTGTAGTGGGCCATCAATTTTCTCCGCCAGTGAGGCTGCAGCACCGGAAGTTTCACTTGCAGGCTTGAGCTTCTCCGAACCTGGGGTGTTCGAGCAGGGGCTAACGGTCCAGCTCAGGCTGAAGAACCCCAACGACTTCGAGATTCCGATTGAAGGGCTGACCTTCGACCTTGCCGTTAACGACACCCCTTTTGCCAATGGTCTGAGCGAACAGGACGTCACGCTCCCAAGTCTTGGTGAAGTCGTCATTCCGATCGCAGTTAGCATCCCCACCAATGACCTGATTGAGCGCGTCGTGGCGATTGGGACGGGGCGACGGCTTGGTTATTCATTGGTTGGTGAGGCGGATATCGGCACCTGGTTCGCCAGTTCCGTCCCATTCACCCGGGAGGGAAAGCTGGCGCTGCCCAATCTTCCCGGTCTCACCGACGACACGCCAAGCGGCTAATGGCCTAACGGACTGGACTAAGTCTACGTAGTGCCACCCCACGCACCCCAAATCTCAAAAAAACTTGGCCGTATACCGTAGGCCTTGGCAATACCGGCAGAAACCAAATGACGTGGCCATGCCACGCCACAAGCTTTTTTTGTTCGATGCCGGTACGCCGGAACGAGATGGCTTCGCCTACACGAGTGCGCGAGATCTGGTCCGCGCGATCGAGGTCGGCGATGGCGCGCGCGATTCGCCGACCGCTTTATCCGGTAACCCACGATCATAATGGTAGGAAGGCCGACACTGATCTGCACCTGAACGTTAACATCCTTGACGTCGATCCCAGAGAAAGCGACGGTGTGGCTGCGCGCAAAGTTGAGAGTAAATGGCTTGCTAGAAGCTAACGCCAAGGTGGATTGTCGCTGCCTGATGATCTGCACGATGTTGCGGTCGTCATAACAATCCATTGGCAGAGCAATCTGTTTCCGTAACGAGTTTTTTCAATCACAAGCTGATAATTAGATACTTGAAACTGCAAAAAGGCGGAAACGTCCATGTTGATCAAGATGCTGCATCAGTTCGATGCTGAGCATGCGCATCGCCTCGCGCTCTGTGGGCTGAGGCTGGGCTTGGTCAGAACCCAGCAGAAGAACGCTTGGCCCAGGCTTAAAACAACGCTCACCACGTTGGCGCTCCCCAATCCCCTTGGACTGGCAGCGGGGTTCGACAAGAATGCGGAAGTGCTTAGCGGCCTCTCGCGCCTCGGCTTCGGCTGGTTGGAGGTCGGCACCATCACGCCGCGCCCTCAAGTGGGTAATCCCAAGCCACGCATCTTTCGCCTGCCCGCTGATCGGGCTTTGATCAACCGCCTTGGCTTCAACAACGAAGGCCTGGAAGCGGCAAAGCGCCGCCTCGCTCAAAGGCGCCTCTCATTCGGTATCGTCGGGGCGAATATCGGCGCAAACAAGACGTCGAGCGATCCAGCTGAGGATTATGTTATTTGCCTGAACAGCCTCTATTGCCTGGCCGACTACTTCACGGTCAATGTTTCCTCCCCCAACACGCCCGGCCTGCGCGACCTCCAGGGGCGAGCGAAGCTCACCGAACTTCTGGAACGCCTGATGACCGCGCGTGCCAAACTCGAGCAGGATGCGGGGCGAAAGCCATTGTTTCTAAAGCTTGCGCCGGATCTCGCCGAAGAGGACGAGGCGGATGTCGCCGAGGTTGTCATGAGCCTTGGCATCGATGCACTGATCATCAGCAATACCACGTTGGATCGGCCATCGGATCTAGTCGATGCCAACCGGCAGGAAACCGGCGGGCTGAGCGGACGCCCGCTATTCGATCGGTCGACCGATCAGATCAGACGCTTTCGCAAACTGACCAAAGGGAGCTTGCCGCTCATCGGCGTCGGCGGCATCGACAGCGGCAAAAGTGCTTACGAGAAGATCAAGGCAGGCGCATCAGCTCTTCAGCTCTATTCCGGCTTCGTTTACGGCGGGCCGTCCCTGATCCCTGAAATCCTGAACGATCTCGACGCAAGCCTTCGGAAGGATGGGATCGAAGATCTCCAAGCAGCCATCGGACGCGACGTTACCCCGGCTACCGTCTGATGCGGTCATGAAGGTTCCATGGCGTGGCGACAAACTCACCTTAGGAGGCCATCGCGACAACAAATGTTAACTGTTCGCCTCTCGGCTCATCGATGAGGTCCATGAAATCCAGGGAATCTGAGCTTCCCCCACTGCAATGCGGGTAGACGGATTCCCAGGAGCCCATGGACTGAAATGGAGAACTTAGCGTCCATTAATTGAATCTTCGTAAGCTTTGGACGGTGCGGCGTAAGGTAAATTACTTCGACATCTAGGACTAGAACGTTGGATAAAGCTATTGACGCCGCGGACGGCTCGACGTTAACGTTCGCTTCCTGTGGTGATTTGGGCCGGCCGGCTTGCAGACCACGTTAAAGAAACTGCTAAAAGGTCGGGTCGCGCTGACAACGCCCTGGCCAGAGGCCGGGGTTTTTTTTATTGGCGAGACGTCATCATGACCGACCACAACCCGACATCCGAGCGCCCTGGTGTTCAACGACACAGCCGAACGCAGGCGATCCATGGAGGCTGCAAGCGCTCCCAGTTCGGCGAAAATGCCGAGGCGATTTTTCTAACCTCCGGCTTTCGCTATCAGCAAGCCGAGGACGCCGCCGATCGTTTTGCCGATCGCCAGGACGGCTACACCTATTCCAGGCTGGGCAACCCGACGGTGCGCTGCTTCGAGGAACGCCTGGCCTTGATCGAAGGGGCCGAAGAAGCTGCCGCCACTGCCACGGGCATGGCCGCGGTCAACGCCTCCTTGATGAGCGTTCTTAGGACTGGCGATCGTGTGGTCGCCGCGCGCTGCCTGTTCGGTTCCTGCAACTACATTTTGACTGAGATCCTGCCGCGTTTCGGCATCGAGGTGGTGTTGGTGGATGGGCGGAATCTCCTTGCATGGGAGCGCGCCCTTTCGAAGCCAACCACCCTGGTTTTCTTCGAAACGCCAGGCAACCCGACGCTTGAGTTGATCGATATCGAGGCGGTCTCGACGCTTGCCCATCAGGCCGGGGCCAAGGTGGTCGTCGACAATGTCTTCGCAACGCCGATCCTGCAAAAGCCGCTCGAGCTTGGTGCCGATATCGTCGCCTATTCCGGGACCAAACATATCGATGGCCAGGGGCGCTGCCTTGGCGGTGCCGTGCTCTCAACGGCGTCCCATCGAAAGGATGTGTTGCAGCCTTTCCTGAAGCATACCGGCCCTGCGCTCAGCCCGTTCAACGCTTGGGTTCTCTTGAAAGGCCTCGAAACGCTAGAGCTTCGCGTGCGCGAGCAATGCAGGATTGCCGGAGAGGTCGCAGCCTTTCTTAACGATCATCCGAAAGTCAGTTCGGTGATCTATCCAGGCCTTGAGAGCCACCCACAATATGATCTGGCAAAGCGGCAGATGTCGGCGCCCGGCAGCTTGTTGGCCTTTCGCGTCGGCGGCGATCAAAATCGTGCCTTCGAGGTGATGAACCGGCTGCAGCTCATCGCAATTTCCAACAATCTCGGCGACGCCAAGTCGTTGATCACCCACCCGACCACAACCACCCATCAACGCCTTTCAGGCGCCGAGCGCCTCGAGCTCGGTATCACCGACGATCTGGTCCGTCTGTCCGTCGGCCTGGAAGCCGCCGAAGACCTAATGCAGGACCTCGACCAGGCGATGAAGTGACCTCCTCATTAGCTTCGACAGCCTTCGAAGAAGAGCCAAGACTTTCGAAGGTATACAGACTCTTGTCGGGATGAGGTCAGGACTCTTTTGGATCAAATGTAACAGGATCGGTCTCCCCACCCGACAGGGGCCGCATATCTTTGAATTTGATGCTCTTTCTTCGAAGGTCGTCAAAACCAAATGACGTGGTCACACCACATGGTCATACCACCGCAGCAGCGCCGATAAGGCCATTGTTCCGGCGTAGTACGCGGTAGACCGGGATGGCGCAGAGATAAGACTTGAAGCGCCCCTTATCGACGAAAGCTTGCAGGACGCGATCGACATCGAACCAATCGCCGAGATGGGCGATCATGCCGCCGGTCAGATACACCCCGCCCCGCGCGCCATAGGTTAGCGCGAGGTCGCCGGCCGCAGCACCAAGCAGCGTGCAAAAGCGACGAAGAGCGTCAATGCAGATGGGACATTGTTGATCGTCCGCATGGGCAACAACCTCCTCTGGCGTGTCGAGCGTGAGTTCCCGGTCCTGGAGGCTTCCCAGGGCCTTGGCAAAATTGACCAGGCCCGGTCCCGATATGAGCCGCTCATTGGAAACATGGCCGAACCGGCGCTGGAGGAGGCGAAGCACACCGATTTCGACCTCATCTCTCGGCGCAAAGGCGACATGGCCGCCCTCGGCTGGTATCGGCCGGTAGATGTCGTCAACCCGAAGCAGACCTGCGACGCCAAGGCCGGTGCCCGGCCCGATCACGGCGATCGCCCTGTCCGGTAAAGCGACGTCGCCGCCAAGCTTCGATAAATCGCGTTGATCAAGCTGCGGAATGGCCAAAGCCTGCGCCACGAAATCATTGATTGCCGTTAGCCTGTTGACGCCGAGAGCAGCCTTGGTTTCCTCGAGCGAGAAGGTCCATGGACAATTAGTGAGCGCAATCCGGTCCGATTCCACAGGTCCCGCGACAACGAGAACGACATGGTCAACCGGTCGCCCCGCCAAATATGACGTTGCGGCCTCAACGACGCCCGGGAAATCCTCGGTTTTCAGGATCTGCTCGTCGGTAAGTCGGCCATCTCCATCGACCAGCGCGAAACGTGCGTTCGTGCCGCCAATGTCAGTAACGAGGCGCTGTGTCGATTTGATGGGTCTGCCTCCTTTGCCCAACGTCATTCTCGGATGTGGCAAGCAGTTTTTCGCTGTCAGTCGATCACATCAGTGATGCGACGGCATTCCATATTGGTTCGCCGGCAATCCGGAAGACTCGTCCTCGATCTCTGGCGGCTGGTCTTCAGCCTCTTGGTAATCCATGGCGAATTCATCGACCGATTCGAAGCCCTCTTCCGGCCAGTCTTCCTCATCATGACTGAGCTCCGGCCAAACCACTAATGCCATATACAAGAAATGCACATAGAAGGAGAGGAGGTAGCCGCCGAGCAGCAGATATTGCACCAAACAGGCAGCGGACAAGATCTTGTCCGGTGATTTGCCAAACAGTGAGGGCAGGAAGAAAAGCATGAAGCTGACCAGCCCAATCCAGCCATACTCGACCAGCAATTTGAACCAGGACGAGTCCTGAACGAAGAAGTCAGTATTTTCGACGATTTGCTTGAGCTCGCCCGGACCCAATCCCCATGCCAGAACGTGATATCGACCTTCGTGCAACAGGTCGGCAATCACCCAGTAAGGGGCAATGAAGCGCCCCGAGCCGCTGGCCAACGGGTTGGTGAAATCAGACAGACGTTCGTAGAAGATCGAAAAGGGAAAGAAGTCGCGAAAAACAAAAATGCTCGCAAAACCCATCAAACCCAAGATGATGATGCCAATCCGCCGTTGAGCGATCATCAAAAGCGAACCGACAACGCCCAACAGAATAAACCCCGTCCCGGAAAAACAAAGCACCATCGCACCTAGATAAAGTATCAGGCGTTTGGCGCGATTGAAGTAACGGAGTTCGATAATGACGGCAAATGCCAGGAACTGCGAAAAATGCGAGGGCTCTAGAAACCATAAACCCGTGCTTTTCTCATAAGGCAGGGTGTCGGTGATCGGGATCCTCAGATTGAATTCAGGAATAAAAAAGGATTCGGGCAAAATCATGTCAAAAGGAAACATGAAGTCGGAACCAAGAGCGAATTGTATTGAAAATTGAACAATGCCGCACCAAACACAGAAAAGCATAATATTCTGATAGCTTGAAAGTAACTCGCAATATTGATCAAATCGAATTTTGTACGAGAAAATATAAGAAAAATAGATCGCAAACATCAACATCATCGAAATCAGCGAAAAGGCGTCACGCTTGAAGAAGAGCGTCACCAAACAGCCGGACATCCCGATCACATAGAGAATAAGTCGAGAGGGCGCGATCGTCAGCCGTCCACCGATCGCTAATAACAGCACGATCAACAGGCAGAAAAGAAATCCAAACCCGAATTGGCTCTCATCCAGCGGCACAGCAAATCGCTGGCCGATGGTGACGCATCCGAGGACGAACGCAAACCAAAAGAGTGTTTCGGCGCCGAAGCCGGTCTGGTTACCGTCACCCGGCGTCGTGCCGCCCATGCGACGGAAGACACTGTCGATCGCATTCTGATTGGACGCGTCTTGATACACCTTGGCTCTCAATCGATCATAGCGGCAGACGGGTCAACCCGCCAACTGCGAGCAAAACTAGCTCAAACAGCTATCGGATGGCGAGAAAGAAAATCGGGCGGGACATAATTTGTCCCACCCGATTTTCAACGACATGACGATCTCGGAGAGCTAAGCAATTTATCGTGATCGACAGAAGCTGAGGAACGGCGACGTTCGGGCGCCTCAGATCGATCAGGCGACGTTTGAGCTTGGTGGTTTGGCCTCGTGACGGAAGGACTCGATCAAACGATGCATGCCCTCGCCGATCCTGATGCGAGCCTGCCAACCGAGCAGTTCCTTTGCACGGCCGGGATCACCAACAAAGCGTGACACATTATAAGCTGGAGCCGGAACTTCCGCGACCTTAGCGCGACCACCTGCAAGCCTGACGGCGATCTCTGCAAGCTCACCTAGCGTTGTCGGAAGACCACTTGCCAGCTGGATCGGGGGCAAGACTTCACCGGCCTGAAGAGCTTCAATAACACTCAGCAAGCCGAGAGCGACATCGTCGAGATGGGTGAAATCGAAGGTGTTTTCGCGACCATGAACGCTCAGCAAACCACCTTCAAGAGCACTGCGTGCGAAAGCTGGCGCGACGCGCTTGGGATTATCATTGGTCGCGCCGTAGACATTGGCCAGTCGAACCACAGCAGTCTCGACGCCGCTACGACGCCAGGCAAGAGCGACCCGCTCTGCTGCAGCCTTTGATCGACCATACACGTTAGCCGGGCGCATTGGCGTGTCTTCCCGAACCGGCAATTGTCCAGGCTCACCATAAACTTCACGGCTGCTTGCGAGCAGAACCCAAGGACGGATCGGCATGGCTGCCGCCGCACGCATGACGACCTCGGTGCCAATAACATTGGTTTGCCAACAAAGCTCAGGATCGCTTTCACCATCAGCAACGCGCGAAATGGCAGCCAGATGGACAACACCGCGGCAACCTCTCATCCTCTCTTGCATGAGGGCTTCGTCCCGGATATCGCCTTTTTCTCCCGGGTCAGAAGAACGCAAATCCAATCGTTCAACACGGTAACCACTTTTTGCGAGCAACTCGCAGACAGCGGTACCAATTAATCCTTCAGAACCAGTTACCAAGATTGCGCTCACGATATTCTCCCGAGCATACTAGTTAACGACCAATGAACGGCCGAGCGCTTTGCTACTAAATTGTCTAAGATCGGTCCGTATATTTTGCCTGATCTAGAGGATTGTCAACAAATTTCGAGTGAACCTTTCTGGTTTGTTTTGCCAACAACATTTACGTCATTCGCTTTTTCCACAGTGAAATCAGTAGGTTTGCTGTAATTTTACATGAATAGTGTGAAGTTTACATAAATCCCCCACATCCCGGAAAAGTCGATCAGCGTCGCAAAACATATCAATTCAAGGTTAAAATATATGGCCACACGCTACCAATAGTGTGTCTCAGACGCATCAGAATCCTCACAAACGCACTATCCCTAGAACCCTTCGTTTCCTTGGCAAAAACGGTCAACTTTGGTTGTTGGAACCATGGTCAACAAGCCAGTTGTCACTAAATCGCCAGTTTCCAGATCAGGTCATACCATGCAGCATTTCATTCCCCTTGCTGTGGACGAGCCATTTGGTGTTTCATTGGTGATCATCTTAACAGACTGTTTACCTTACTATGTTTTAACCCTGCTCCACCTAAATCGAGACTTCAGATTATACGGATTCGGAAGATCAGAGAAATGGAGGTCGGCATGCAAATTCTTCGTCCCAACGGCATGGTAGAGCGATTTAGCGACCAACAGAAACGATCGCAATTTCACGATCGATATGGTCGGCAAAAAGATGGTGCGCCCCGGGGCGAAAGAACGGCCAAGATTGCTGCAGAACAGGATCGACGGAACGAAAGACGCGATGTGACCGATCCTCTGCGCGGCCGTCTTTTGGACCTGACCGCTTAAATCATCCCTGATCGATCCAGGCTCAATGACAGAAATGGACGCACCGCTGGTCCTAGAATCACCCTGAACGGCAAGCCTATAATCTGTAGCACCTCCACCAGGTGTTCAACGTAAATGTCCATCGACTGAAGATTGCCGCATCTGATTGCATTGGCAGTCAAGTTCACTGATGAGACTGTCAGGCAACGCTCAAGACCTCACCGTGCTTTGCCTCGCCGCCATCTTGAACAACACATTTCTGTGAGCTGTTGGCTCGTACATTTCGACTGACAAAGCCTATGATCTATCGAGCTAGCCTGGGCCAAGATCACCAAGATAGCTTCGCGATATATCATCTTTCCTTGGCAGATTTGATAAGCAAGTCTTTCCAAGAAGCTTTGTAGCGCTAAAATGATATTAAGGTTTTCGCGTTAACATCTGAAAGCGGACATCAGCCAAGCCGCGAAAGGTTCCGAGCAACGAACGGTTTTTAGGTGGATCTACAGGAAGGAGGATCGCTTCATGCGTGACCTCGAACTCATGGTAAAGGACTATCGGCTCACCACGGCGGAAATCCTCTATCATCTCCCGGATCACCCAAGTCTCCTCCAAACCTATGTTTGGCAAAACCTCGATATCGCGCCGAAATTTCCTATTCTGGCTAAGTTTCTGAACTTTTGGGAAACATCGCTCGACGCGCGGCTCCATAGCGTCAAGATAGCATCCGCCAAGCTCGTCAAACCCAATCAGGTCAGGCATGTCGATCACGTGGACCAGCTTCACTAAGACATGTTCCGACCATACAGAATCAGCCGCCGTGCCATGAGCACGATTGCTGGGCTTTGATCTAGCGCTTCTTGCGATCAGATGGGATCATCCTATCGATAAGAAAATTTAATTGAAACAAAGGGATAGAGGATACATTTCGATCACCTCTGATCTGAACACAGATTTTTCTCATCATTTTTGGCAGCTTCTTGGATCGGAGGGCGACGTTACCGTTTGTTGCTTGGTCGTTGTTTGACCGGCTTGTGGCGCGGCTAAGAAAATGTCATGGCAAGGGGTGTGTACAAAAAAAGGGCAGAAAAAAATATGCCTAAATATTGTGCATTAAAAAAAACACCCCATCTCTACAAC
>JBOEHJ010000027.1:15324-21493 GCA_050633905.1 Geminicoccales bacterium | reverse complement strand
GAGCCCAACTCGGTCATAGCGATTTCGTGCGGCGCGCGCTCGCAGCGTGAAAAATGCGGCATGAGCGAAAAAGTTCGTGCTGCCGCGCAGCGGTTCGACCGGCCATTCGTGGATGTCGCAGCATAAATCAGGCGTCGAATTTACAAGATGCGGGACAGAGTCGCCGTCTGGATGGCGAATATGAAAGTCTGCTCCATTCCGCACCGCGGACCTCCGCAGCTGATGGTACAGAGACTGCACACGTGAACTACTGAGGGCATTGGCAAGGCTGATGGATCTGTCCGGTCCTCCAAAAGCAGGCCAACATTCCGCTTCTAGGTTCATCAAGAGGGCGAGTGCGGGAGGGGACGCGAACAGGGCCGAACGTTCTCCACCTCTCTTCCGTACTGAATGGACCCGGATCTTGCGATATAAGTCCATGACCAAGCGCGACTATGGAGCGGACCCAGGATTGCGCAGTTAAGGAAAAGGGTGTTCAGCGACAGCATTATTAGGGAACCGCGCCCTAGCCGGCGATGTAGGCATGCATCGCCGCCTCGACGCCCTCGGCCCAGATCATCCGGAGCCAGCACGCGAAGGTGTCGGCGAAGGTAGTGTTGTCGGCTAGGTCCCCGTAATACTGGCGCATTTCGAGCCAGGCCCGCGGGTCACCCTTTGCGCGCTCCGCCCGCGGAAATCGACAGGGCAAGCGCAGATGCGCCAACCGTGAATTTTAAAGACATCGCTGTGGTTTTTGAGCGCGAGTTTGCCCCGCAAGATTCAATTCGCAGTATAATTGTATTTTTACACAACATAAAAATCAGAATAGCAGCTTTCTGGCGGAGAGTTCAGCTCTCCACTGAAGAACTTCCGGACATACATCAGGTATGATGCAGCTTTGCGACCGCCTCTAAGAGAAAATTATGTTGCGCTACCAAACATATTAATCTACTTTCGTCCGGATAGATACGCCATCAGGAAAAGGGCCAACCATGCGAAAATTGGGCATACATTCGTTTGTCTGGACGGACGGCAAAACTCAGGAAGGCCTTGAAATGGCAATCGAGAAGTCCGCTGAGCATGGGTTCCGAATGATTGAACTGGCCTACTTAAGACCGGAACTTTTCGACCTCGATCGCCTCGCGAAAAAGGCCCAGGCGCTGGATGTTGAAATCGTCGTCACGATGGGGTTGCCGGCGGATGCCGACGTCTCGAGCGAAGACAAGGCGGTGGTGGCCAATGGCCGCGCGCTTTTGTCCGACGCGGTCAAGGCGGTGCGCGATATCGGCGGCATTCGCCTGGGGGGCATTCCCTATTCGATGCACGGAAAGTACGAGACGATGCCAACGCGCACCGGCTGGATGAACAGCGCCGAATCCATCGCCGCCACCGCCGAGATCGCCAAGGAATGCGGCGTCGAACTGGTGCTCGAAGTGGTTAACCGATTTGAATCCAACCTGTTAAACACCACCGCGCAGGGGCTGAAGTTCATAGAGGATACCGGGCGCGACGATGTTTTCCTGCACCTGGACACGTTTCACATGAACATTGAGGAAGCGAGCCCTCCCGATGCGATCCGGCTCGCCGGGGACAAGTGCCGGTACTTCCACTTCAACGAAAATTACCGCGGGTTCCTAGGCACCGGGACCATCGACTTCCCAAGCATTTTCGCCGCTCTCGTCGATATCGGCTACGACGACCGGGATATCGTCTTTGAAAGCTTTTCCAGCGCGATCGTAGACGAGGGGCTGTCGCGAGTGTGTGGTATCTGGCGCGATACTTGGGTCGACAATAATCCTCTGGCCGCACATGCCCGTCAATTCATCGAACAACGATGGAGCGAAGCGCTGCGCCGCCGCGACGTCAACATGAGTGCCTGACCGGTCCATTCTCCGATCCACCTGCGAAGTTTGCAGTGGACCGAGATAAGGAGGGAGAGAGAATGTGATGAGCAATCTGTCGAACATGGGCAGCTCACCGCGCAAGATGCGGCAGAATAACGTCGTTGCGGCGCTCAAGGCGTTGTTCGAGCACGGGCGCCTGAGTAGAGCTGAGTTGGCGCGGTGCTTGGGGCTGAACCGCTCGTCTTCAGGTAATATTGTGTCTCAACTGGCAGCGAACTCCCTTGTTCGGGAGGTCGCTGACGACACTGGTGATCGCTCCAAGCGCGCTGGCCGTCCCGGCATCTTCCTCGAGCTCGACCCTCAGTCGGCGTATTTCGTTGGCGCTGAGATCGGCGTTGAGCATATCACTACATTGCATGTCGACTTGATGGCAAACCTCGCCGCGTTTCAGGTCGAGCCATTTGACGGCCGATCGGTCTCGGCCGCAGATGCCGTCGAGCTCGCAATCGCACAAGCCTTCGGGGATTTGCAGCCGGACATCGCCGATCGCGTTGAGGGTTTCGGCCTCAGCACGCCGGCCCAAATGGACAGAAACGGAAAAGTCAGGATCGCGCCGTTGCTCGGATGGCAGGACGTTGACCTCAACGAACTGACGCAAAATGCACTTGGCGGCGGCATACCGATCGAGATCGAAAACGACGCAAATGCCTTTGCCTTTGGTGAAAGTTATCGCGATCGCAATGCAAAAGCAGGTGTGACGCTTGTCCTGGTGATAGAAACCGGTGTTGGTGGCGGGATTATCATTGATGGCGAAGTTTTCCGAGGCGGCCACGGGCTTGCAGGCGAGATCGGCCACCTTGTCTTGCCTGATAGCACTGAATTGGAGCAGGTTCTGGGGCTGGAGTTCCTGCTGCGCAGTCACAGATCACAGATGGAACTGGCCGAAACATCGCTCGCGCAGTTCTTGGCCGACGTTCGTGACCGGGTGCCCGCCGCCGTTACGATCGCAGAAGACTGGGCTCGCCACCTTGCGCTAGCGCTTGTTGCGGCATGCCGCGTGCTGGATCCCGACCGGGTCGTCCTGGGCGGCTCAACGTCGGCGCTCTACCCGCTTGTGAGCGCGCGGGTCGCGCATCACATCTCTGCAAACCAGGCTGAGACGTTCCCGCTTCCCGACATTACGGTGCACGACGCGGCAGAGACCGGTGCCGCTTTCGGCGCGGCCTGCATGATGCACCGCCGGTTTTTGTCGTTTGAGGATCGGTCGTTATTCGAGCCATCGAATGACCCCGCGCCGGGCAATTGAGACGACTAACGAGGAGACGCACACTTTGGCTAAACACACTCTGGCACCAGATGAGCTTGGACCGATGGTGTGCGTTGGCGAAATCCTCGTGGAGATCGTTGGGACGACGATCGGCGATGGATTTTGGGAAGCGCAACCGCTTGTCGGCCCCTATCCCAGCGGCGCTGAAAACGATCGCGGTTCACATAGGCAATTCGAAGAGGCCGGACTGTCAGAGGCTTTCACACGCGTCATCGGTCTCGTAGCGCCACTTGACCAGGAAGACGTCCTGATCTGGCGCGTGATGACGCAAAGCCTCAAAGCATATCGCGCAGCCTGTAACCTCTTATTGGAAAGGTAACCCATGTCACTCAAACAATTTCGCCTCGACGGCAAAGTCGCATTGGTCACGGGTGGAACCCGCGGCATTGGTTTGGCTATCGCCCAGCTCTTCGGCGAGGCCGGAGCAAGCGTGATGGCGAGTGGGCGCACTCGTAACGCGGACATCGATGCACTCTGCGAGAGCGATAGCTATGCTTGGACCGCGGGCGATGTCACCGATCCCGACACGCCGCAGCGGATCGTGGACGATACCATCAGCCGGTTTGGCAAGATCGACGTGCTCGTCAACAATGCCGGAATCGCAGACGCAGGGGATTTCCTGGGCTTCACCGATGATCGGCTGGCGGCCATCACAGATACGAACTTCATCGCACCCTTTCGTATCGCGCGGGCCGCAATCAAGCCAATGCTGGATCAAGGGGCCGGGACCATCCTAAACATTGGCTCTATCTCAGGCGATGTCGCTAACAAGCCGCAATTTCAAGTGGCCTACAATGCGTCGAAAGCTGCGGTCCACCAGATGACCCGCGTTATGGCGTTCGAATACGCGGCGCGCGGCATTCGGGTGAATGCGCTCGCACCGGGCTACGTCGTCAGCGACATGACAGCGGGCGGTATCGCCAATCCGGACTGGAACCGTGTTTGGACCGAAAACACACCAATGGGGAGGTTCGGACATCCCGAAGAAATGGCCAATTGCGCCCTGTTCCTTTGCTCGCCGGCATCGAGCTATGTGACCGGATCCATTTTGACGGCGGATGGCGGCTACACAACGCACTGATTTGAGAAAGAAAGGGAGAGCAAGCCATGGCAAAATCGCCGGAAGAGTACCTGATCAAGGCAAAGCAAAGTGGCAGTCTAATCAAACCAAAAGAAGTCGCCGACGCAGTTCTCTACGTGCTTTCGCGTCCACGCAATGTCACGATCCGGGATATGGTCGTGCTGCCGACGAATTTGGACATCTGAATGCATATGGGCAGCTTTGAAGGACGGCAGGTTCTGTTGACCGGTGCCGCTGGCGGAATCGGGACTGCCATGGCCGAGGCGTTTTCCGCGCAGGGCGCTCGCCTTGCCCTCGTCGATGTTGCCGACACGACCGACCTGGTTGAGCGGCTGCCGGGGCGTCACACTTCTTGGACGCTCGACCTGATTGACGCCGAGGCCATTGCAGCAACCGTGAATGAGATCGGCAACAACCTCGGTATCGATATCCTCATTAACAACGCCGGACTGGGGATGGTCGGAAAGGCCGAGGAACAGTCGATCGAGGAGTGGGACCTGACCCATGCGATCAACCTGCGCGCGCCCTGGCTCGTGGCCCGGGCCGCCTTGCCATTCCTCAAGCAATCGGGACGTGGTCGGATCGTCAATATCGCTTCCAAGGCCGGGATTGTGGCGATTCCGGAGCACGCGGCCTACGGTGCGAGCAAGGCCGGTCTCATAGGACTGACGAAGATCCTAGCCCTTGAATGGGCACCTTTCGGCATAACCGTGAACGCGATATCCCCGACCGTGGTGGAAACACCGATGGCACTGGTTGGCTGGTCCGGGGAAAAGGGCGAGAGAGCGAAAGCCGAGATCCCTGTCGGGCGGTTCGCAAGGCCAAGCGAAATCGCCGCAGCCGCATTGTATCTCTGTTCCGAGCAGGCAGCCATTGTTACCGGCGAAAACCTCGTGACCGACGGTGGCTACTCGATCAAGTGAGTGCAGAGGGCCCCTCTAGAAATGGTTCGTTGGCCTCCGCAACGTTGATGACGAGGCGCAAGCCACTGGACATAGACAACATCAATCTACGGCGGTCCCTTCAGGGTCGAACCGGAAGGAGTTTCTCCATGGATGCTACATTGGGGGTTCTCACGGTTGGTGGATAGCGTCGGCAGAACCGGAAGTGGTCAGATGAGTTGGAGGCCCGGATCGTAGCGGAGACGTTGCGCCCCCGAGCGAGCGTTGCAGCGGTGGCGCAAACACATGGCATTCAATCGAACGATGTGTCGTCGTGGCGGATGATGGCGCATCAGACTAAGATGGCGCTACCCGCGCCGGAAGATGGCTCGATATTACCGCTATGTGGCTTCGTGATGTCCCACATTGGAGTCTGGCATTCTCGTCATTAACGGCTCTGCGCAAACGTTCGACCCAGTACGGAGTCACGCGATCGAAACATGAACATGCGCTGCACGCAGCGCCATGTAACCTATTGAAATATCATCGTAATATCCACCATCCATCACCGGACAGACTCAGGATTTGCACTTGCTTCGGTTTTGGAGCCAACTTCGGACATTGGTGCGCTGTGCAGCAACTGTGAGAAAGGGCTCGAACCGCCCCAATGCGTTTGCAGAAACACCGCTTGCCAGCGACTTCGGACACCGGCCGTTGAACAAGATGCTATGCTATTGTTGCCAGCGCTGTGCTGATGTCTGGGTTTGGAGGGAGGATTGGAGGGCATATTATGCCAAGAGTCCAACTTCCCGCAGTCACCCCTAAGCGAAGGGCCTGGAACAAAGGGCGGATCATCGGAAAGAAACGACCACTGCTTCCCAAACAAGTGTGGGCCATACGTGCCCGGCTCGAACTTGCAGGTTATCTTCGCGACCTCGCGCTGTTTAACGTCGCAATTGATAGCAAACTGCGTGGTTGCGATCTGGTAACTCTCGCCGTCACGGATTTGGTCAAGGAGGACCGCGTGCGTGAACGGGTGTCAGTGATCCAAAGCAAA
>JBOEHJ010000027.1:0-15248 GCA_050633905.1 Geminicoccales bacterium | reverse complement strand
TGCTTGGCCACACGAAGGTAGATAGCACGGTGCGTTATCTGGGCGTTGAGCTGGAAGATGCGCTGAGCATAGCAGAACGGATCGACGTCTGAACGTTGTTGGCGGGCGGTTGTTGCCGTTCGCCAACACAAAACGGACCTGGGAATTTCATGCCACGGTCGGCGGTAGCGAGCCCAGAGCAGAAATGCCAGATTCACGCTGCGCGCGCAGCGTGAGTAGTTGCTGCGTCGCTGCGTCGCTGCGGAAATGCTGCCGCAACGCAAGGGAAAATGCGTTCATTCAGTCGATGTGCAAAGAACCGTATACCATTGCTTCACCCTTCGTGGGCAAGGACCAAGCCTCGATACCAAAAATGGGGATCCGCTCCAGACGCTTCGTCATGCAGCAACTGTCGTTCGTCTCCCTACAGGGAAACTACGCCGCGATTTTCGCTGCATATGAGCGCCTCCTCCTGCAAAACGCCCGGCGATTCAAATATCGAAATTCGTCGGAAGCACGATCATATCGCGGATCGTCACATTCCGCCCCCGGCTCAGGGCGAAGACCAGCGCGTCGGCCACTTCGGATGGTTCAATCAGAGAACCGTTCTCCTTTGCCTTGCGCAGATTTTCTTCGGGCCAGTCGGCAAGCAGAGCCGAGACCACCGGCCCGGGCGAGACTTGGCCCACCCGGATCCCGTGTTCACGCAGTTGACGGCGCATGGTCTGAACGAAACAGGTCATCGCCCATTTCGAGCCGGAATAGACAGGCTCCCATGGGATCGCCGAATGGCCTGCGACCGAGCAGGTCACCCAGATGTCACCAGTCCGGCGCGACTTCATATGAGGGATCACCCCATGGACGTTCTTCATCACGGCGTTGACGTTCAGGTTCAGCATGCGGTCGATGGTGTCAGGGTCGGTTTCGTCCAGATCGCCCCCGATATAGGTCCCGGCGTTGCAATGCAGGATGTCGATGTGATCAACTTTTTCAAGGATTTCGGGGACCATTGCCTTGCAGCTTTCGGCGTCCAGAAGGTTTGTCACCTGAGCGACGGCCTTGTCGCCCAGGCGCGCGGTCAGTTCCGTCAGCGCCACTTCGTCGCGGTCGACCATGACGACGGTCGCGCCCTCGGCCAGCAGCGCCTCGGTGGCAGCAAGACCGATGCCCGAGGCCGCCCCCGTGACCGCTGCGATTTTTCCGTGAAGACTTTCGGCCATGTCGGGCCTCCTTGTTGTTCGAATTGAATTTCTCAGACGGCAAGAAATCCGCCGTCAATCGGAAGGACGGCGCCGGTGACCATGGGCGCATCGTCGCCAAGAAGCATGACGATGGATTTGGCCACATCCGCGACTTCGGCAAAACGGCCGATGGGATGGCGCACCATCATCGGGTCTTTTTTGGCCGGGTCCGACCAGGCGGCGGCGGCCAGTTCCGTCATCGTGACAGTGGGGGCGACGGCGTTTACACGGATGCCATGGGCGCCCAACTCCTTGGCCATGACGCGGGTCGCGCCTTCAAGCCCGGCCTTGGAGGCGGCATAGCACATGTGTTCCTCGAACCCCCTGTGCCCCGCGATAGAGGTGACGTTCAGGATCGCGCCGCCTCCGCCAGCGGCGATGCGGGCGCGGGCGAATTCCTGTGCGCAGATCAGGGCGGCGCGAAGGTTGATGCCCATGACCGCCTCATACCCTTCGTCGGTCATGTCCAGCACCGATTCCAACACGTTCGTCCCAGCGCAGTTGATCAGGAAGTCACAAGTGCCCGCCTGTTTCATGGCATAGCGCGCGGCGGTATTGTCCATCAGATCGACGGTGATGGACGTTGACCCGATTTCCTGGGCGAGACTGTCAAGGTTGGACGCGGTGCGCGCCATTGCGACAACCTTTGCGCCGCGACCCGCCATCTCGAATGCAGCGGCACGGCCGATGCCTTTTCCGGCGCCGGTGATGATGACGCTTTTGCCTGCAAATTCTGTGGTCATGGCGTCTGCTCCTTCTGTGGGGCGCAGGCCTTGTGATAGCTGCTTAGGCTGGCGCGAATACGCTCGATCAGAATGGCTTCGGGGTCGAAAGGCTTGCCGGCCGCATGGGCGGCGCGCGGCAGGTGCTGCCAGATCAGCGGCAATGGCACGTTCTGGCCGCGTAAGGCCTCCAGAAGTCGGTTAACGGCGGCCCGCGCCACGGGTGTGTTCCAGTAGTACCGAATGCGATCGGACAGCGAGTAATGGCGCATCAGGCGCTGTTCTGCCGGGGTGCCGTCGTAGTGGCGGGCCCAGTTTTCGGAGGACGCCAGCATCTCGTCTTCCATTGTGCGGAACAGCGGACGGTCGCCATAGTCTGGCAAAAGATCGCTGGCGATCAGGTCAAGCGCATAGAGCGCTTCGCGTAGTGCGAAGGTCAGCTCGGGGCCGACTTTCAGGATTGGAAAGCCGTCGCACACGAGGTCGCTCAGAGGCCCTTCGCCCTGATAGTCGGTCGAATGCGCCTCGAACACGAGGCCCTCGACGTCGTCAAGAACCTTCGTCAATTCTTCGGTTTGAGTGGGGTCATAGGCAACGACGTTGCGGTTGCCGAACTCCACGCCCGGCTGCACAACCAGACCGATGACGCGGGACAGGGCGTCTGACAGGCCCGTCTTTTCGAACACCTTGCGATGGATTTGAAGGGTGGTGCGGGCGGCATCCGCACTGGTTGGTGCAATCTGGTCCAAAGCGTGATCTGCCCCACCGGGCGGGGGGACTTCGGTTCCGATGATGTAAAGCGGCGCCGGCCCCCCAAGCGTTTGCGCAGTTTCTTCGGCCTGCAAGGCCAGTCCGGCGGCGCGTTTCGCGGTTGTCTCGTCGTCAAGGGCGGCAGGTTCGCCAGCACAGCCCATGGAGGCGTCCAGGTGCAGTTTTGTGAAGCCCGCAGTGACATAGGCCGCGATCATCTCGCTGGCGTGTTCCAGCGCCTGATCGGGGGGCAGGTCGCGCCAGGGATTGGGGCCAAGATGATCCCCGCCAAGAATGATCAGTTCGGGCGGGCAGCGCTCCTCCCCGGCCAGGGAGAACACTAGGTCCGCGAAACCGGCGGGTGTCATGCCGGTATAGCCGCCCAGATGATTGACCTGATTACACGTCGCTTCGATCAGCACGGTGCTTGCCGTATCACGACCGTGTTGCAAGGCAGCGCGCAGGACCAGTGGATGGGCCGAGCATACGGATGTAATTCCTTGCGGCGTTCCGGCGCGGTAAAGCTTGGCGAGGTCGGTCAGCTGGATCATACCGACCGCTCCGTCGCTGCGATGAACGCGTCAAGTTCATCACGAGTGCCGGCGCCCTCCATAGGGCCGCGCCTTGTGACGTTTCGGGCGCCGGCAGCATTCGCATAGATCAACGCTTGATCGACAGACATTCCCAGCCGTCGCGTCGCCACATAGGCACCGCCAAAGCAATCCCCCGCGCCGGTTGGGTCGACTTCCTCGACCACAAAAGCTGGGGCGTGCGCGATATCTGCTGCTTGGAAAACGGTTGATCCCTGCGGGCCGCGTTTTGTCGCGATCTCTGAGATGCCGAGGGAAAACAGGTGGTCGATGGCTTGATTCTCACCGCTGTCGGGCGGCATGCCGGCGGCCAGGAAAAGCTCGTCGCCCGAAGGAAGAAGCAGGTCGGTCATGGCCAGTATTGTCGAGACCCGCGCGCCGGTTTCGGCGTCGGCCTGCAGTTCCTTGCGCATGTTGGGGTCAAGCGAGATGGTGCCGCCGCGCGCCTTGATCACATGCGCGGCACGCTCGATCATCGGCCAGATCACGGGGTTGCCCAGAAGCGTGCCCATCACGTGAAGGTGCCCGGCGCGGGCGACAATGTCGTTGATGGCTTCGGTCCAGACCAGACGCCCGGCGGCCGAGGTCCAGAGGTTGAAAACGAAATTCCGGCTTCCATCGGGGCGATACCGCACGAAGGCGGTGCCCGTGGGCCAGTCCGGGTCGACACTTACGCCGGACACGTCAACACCGTCGCGTTTCAACCGGTCAAGATTAACCCGTCCAAAGTCGTCGTCGCCAACCGCCCCGATCATCGCTGCACCCCCGCCGATGCGGCTGCATTGCGAGATGAAAATCGCCGGTGCACCGCTTGGATAGGGGCCGCTTAGCGGAATTGGCTTGGAAAACCCTTCCCCGACCGTCGTCGCAACGATTTCCGCAAGGATCTCTCCGATACAAATCGTCGGCCCCAAACTGTCAGGCGAAAGGGTCATGGCTGATCGGTTTGTCCGTCGGCGGCAAGCAGCAGTTGCGCCGTCGTGTCATCGGTGACAAGCGTATCGACAAGGCCGCGCTGGCAGGCCGCCTTGATGATCTCGACCTTATGGGGGCCTGCTGCCGCCATGATCTTTTCGGGAATGGCTATGACCTCATCCAAGGGCATGCCGACCGTTCGATTATCGACTTCTGCCGAAACCGATCGGCCCTCACGGTCCAGAAACTGACCAAGGACATCGCCGATCGCGCCTGCATCAATCAATGCCTCCGGGGTCAGCCCCTGCGGCAGTCCGTGTTCAACCAGGAACGACTTCTCCGAGACGTTGGAACAGGTCAGCAGAACGGCATCCAGCGAGGCAAACTTGTCGAAATGCTCTTTCAAAGCGTATTGCGACAGAAACACGTCACGGTCGATCCCTTCCGACAGATAGATTGGTGCCGTCAGTACGGAATACCGTGCGCCAAGCACATTGGCGAAGCCGGAAGCAATTCCGAAAGAGTTCAGCGTCGAGCCCTTCGCAGTACCGCCAAGGATCGAAACGACTTCAAGATTTGGGTGGGTTTGCCGTGATAGTTTCCGAATGGCGGAATCCAGTGTCAAACCCCAGGAAACGCCTAAGGACGCCCAGTCGCCGGTTGCCAGCCGTTCGGTCAATAGCTCGGCAAGGGCTGCGCCAACCGACTTGTGATAATCATAGTTTGCTTCATTTGCCGGGCTGACGATGGCGCGCTTCAGACCAAGACAGGTTTTCAGCTCTTCCTGCATCTCAATACGCGGCAGAAACGGCGATTCGATGTGGATCTTCACGAACCCCAGTGACTTTGCCCGCTGGATCGCCTGATTGACGCGAAGGCGCGTGACATTGAGCAGGCGCGCGATGTCCGCCTGAGTCATCTCGTTCACGTAGTAGTGCCAGCAGATTTCGGTCACGAAAGCATCACTTTCTTCGATTGGTTCGCGGGCCAAGCCAGTATCCTCCCACGCCTTCCGGCGAATTCCTCTTGTTTAATGCTGGCAGAATTACATTTGTCAAGCAAGACATACATTTGGAAATTTACACTTGCATGAATAGAGATGCATTTGTAACGTTTGCCTGGGAGGTAGCGCGAATCGGGCGGCATGACGCTGTCGAAGCCTGCGCTGAACTCCGACATAAACATGGGAGGAAAGCCGTGAGCTTTGCATTCAAAATGGGCGCGTCCGCGCTTGCACTGATCGTCGCCACGACCGTCGCATCTGCGGATGGTCATGCCGAATTCTGGAAGAAGGCCGCCGAGCCCTATCAGGGCGTCACTATCCGGGGCGTGACGGAATCGTCGCCGCCATCGCTTTACATCCGGGAAGTTCTTGCGCCTGAATTCGAAGCCCTGACCGGTATTCGCGTCGATGTCGAAACCACCTCGTGGGACCAGATGTTCGACAAGGGCATCAAAGACATGGAGGCCGGCACCGGCATCTATGACATGGTCTATATCGAGCAGGACATCATCTATTCGTATCTGGCTCGGGACTTCCTGACCGACCTTTCGGGCTTTCTGGACGCAAACCCAAGTTTGCAGGCACCGACCTATGACGAAGCCAACTTCACGACCTTTGCCGACTACTTCAAGGATGCCGATGGCAACCTTTATGGCGTGCCGATGGAAGCCTTCCTGAAGATTTACCTCTATCGTACCGACCTCTTTGGCGATGCTGATATTCAGGCGGCGTTCAAGGAAAAGACCGGCCGTGATCTTGTGCCTGCCACAACCCATGCCGAGTATTCGGAAATCGCAGAGTTCTTTACCGCCTATGGTGAAGAAAATGACATGGATCTCTGGGGTACCACCGCGCAGGCGCATACGGGGCACGTCGCGTCCTGGTATGAATACTACGAGTCGGTTGCGCCAACTTTCGGCGTTTACAACTGGGGTATCGACGCCAACAACAACTATGCCGCATCGGTCGCCAATGGTGGTGCCATGAACGGCCCGGAAGCGGTTGAGGCCTTGACCTGGTGGCTCAGCATGCGTGACATCGCGCCGCCTGAAAGCCCGGCATCGACCTGGACGGAAGTCGGAACCACATTCGGCGCCGGTCGCGCCGCGCAAGGACTGGTCTACGGTGAAAACGCCGGTTGGATCGCGGCAGATGCCGAGAAGTCGCTGGTCGTTGGCAAAGTTGGAGTTGCCTTGCCACCGTTGGCGGACGGCGTGCTTGCCGAAGTCGAAGCTGGCAATGGCTACATCGGCTACTATGACGGTGGCGCATTCGGTATGCCGCATTCTTCCAAGAACAAGGAAGCGACTGCTCTGTTCCTTCAGTATATCGGCCAGAACGAAGTTCAGCCCGATTGGGCCGTTGCGGCTCCGCGCGTGACCAACACCGCGACCTATGATGACCCGAAGGTTGTCGCCTTCAACGAAGAACTGGGCGGCTATTATGACCTGATCAAGGACAAGGGCTATCTGTTCGCGGGGGCTCCGGCCTATCCGTTCCATGCCCAGGTGCGTGAAGCGACGGCTCCGATCTTCTACCAGATTCTGCTGGGCGAGCTTGCCCCGCAGGAAGGTCTTGACCAGATGGCCGCTGCCGCCGAGGCAACCCTGTCTGATCTTGGCTACCGCAAGTAACCAATCCTCCCGGTTACGAAACGGGTCGCCGCTGTGCATGCGGCGACCCACACTATAAAGACTGAAAACAGGCGGGTTTGGTGCCAGTATCAAGGCATCGAAACATGGGGGAGACACGCATCATGCAATCCAAGAGATTAGGCTGGATACTTCTGGCGCCGACCTTGGTCATCCTGTTCTTCTTCGGCGTGCTGCCCTTCATTTACGTCGTCTATGTCTCTTTCCATTCCTGGAACCCATTCGCGGTCAATCCCGATATGGTGTTCAACGGTGCCGACAACTTTCGAAAGATCGTCTTTGACGCGGCCTTTCTGAATTCGGTCGGTGTGACAGTGATGTTCGTCTTTTTCGCCGTCCTGTCCGAACTGATCCTTGGCTATTTTCTGGCGCAGGCATTCATGCGGGATTTTCCAGGCAAGGCGATTTTCCGAACGATCCACACGCTTCCCCTGATCATGGCGCCGATCATCGTGGGGTCCGTCTGGAAACTGATGACGACGCCGTCGATCGGGATCATTCCGCATTATCTTGACGAATGGTTCGGCATATCAATGAATATCGGCACGTCGGCACCGGCCGCATTTGCCACCATCGTGCTGATGGATATCTGGCACTGGACGCCGCTGGTCACGCTGACGTTGATCGCCGCCCTTGTGTCATTGCCACCAGACCCCTTCGAACAGGCGCAGATAGACGGCGCCGGCAAGCGGCAGATATTCTGGCACATCACCTTGCCGATGATCGCACCCGCTGTGGTCGCCACCGTCTTTATCCGCCTGATGGACGCGCTGCGCACCGTTGACGAAGTCTGGATGCTGACGGGCGGAGGCCCCGGTTCGGCGACACGCTTTGTCGGTGTGCACATCTTCAAAGAGGTGTTCCCCAAGACGAACTATGGCTACGGGTCAACGATTTCCGTCATCGTCCTGTACCTCACAATCGTGTCCTGCTGGTTGCTTTACGTCACCATGCTTGCCCCGCGCAGCAAGAAAGGTTGAAGCCATGAGAAAGCAAAGCCCGATCATCGGCATCATCTTCTGGAGCCTTGTCAGCGTCCTGACCCTGTTCCCGATCTACTGGCTGTTCGTCATCTCGGTAAAGCCAGCAGTGCAGCTATTCTCGACACCGGAACTGATCCTTACTGATCCCTATTGGGGCAACTACGCCAAGGTCTGGGGCGACCGGCTTCTGCGCAGCTATATGCTGAACTCGGTCATCATCTCGACAGGTAACGCCGTGATCTGCACCGTGCTGGGCTTTTTCGCCTGCTACGCCCTGTCGCGGTTCAATATGAGCGGCAAGGAGTCGATTTTCTTCTGGACGATCACCAACCGGATGGCGCCGCCTGCCGTGTTCCTGCTGCCGCTGTTCCTGTTGATGACGCAGGTCTACACTGTGGGTGAGTGGAAGCTGCTGGATACGCGGATCGGCATGATCCTGGTCTATTGCACCTTCAATCTGCCCTTCGCGATCTGGACTTTGCGGCCGACAGTCGACGGCATCCCCAAGGAACTGGACGAGGCGGCCTTTGTCGATGGCGCAAACTCATGGCAGGTCATCACCAAAATCGTCTTTCCGCTGTGCCGCCCCGGTCTTGCGGTGACCTTGATCCTGACCTGGGTTTTTGCCTGGAACGAATATCTGCTGGCCGCGACGCTGACCAACTTCAACGCGCGGACTTTGACCACGGGCCTGTCGGAATACGTCACCACGACCGGCACCGAATGGGGTGTCATGGCGACCATATCGGTCTTTACGCTGATCCCGGCGCTGATTGTTTTCGGCCTTGTGCAGAAGCATATCGTTGCGGGTCTGACCTTTGGCGCGGTGAAAGGATAATCCATGAGCGATCATCACGAAGAACCGCTGATCTCGGCGCTGTTGGAAGAAGAAGATGCCCCCGAGATCGTCACCCAGCCAACGGGTTTCCTGCCGATCGACACCAACTGGTTCGACCGCCTGTTCATATCGGTCGTGATCTGGATCGCGCTATCGCTGTTCTGGTTCCGCTTCGTGGAACCCCTGGGGCTGTCGATCTGGATATCCAATGCCATTGCCGCCGCTCTGGCCTTCATCATCATCAAGAAAGGCTGAGACATGGAATCGCTTGTCCTTGAAAAGAAAGACGACCTCAGCCTGCGCGATTTTCCCGCGATTGACCTCGTCGAGGAAGTGCTTGGGGCCCGCGATGTGCGTATCAAGCTGCACACTGTCGGCATCTGCGGATCTGATGTCCATTACTATACCCACGGGCGCATCGGGCCATTTGTGGTGAACGAACCGATGATCCTGGGCCACGAAGCCTCGGGCACGGTGATCGAGGTTGGCGCAGAGGTCTCCACCTTGAAGGAAGGCGACCGGGTTTGCATGGAACCCGGCATCCCCGATCCGAACAGCAAGGCTACCCAACTGGGCATGTACAACATCGACCCTGCCGTGCGCTTTTGGGCAACGCCGCCGGTGCATGGCATCCTGCGCCCCACTTGCGTGCATCCCGAAGCCTTCACCTTCAAGCTGCCCGACAACGTCAGTTTCGCCGAAGCCGCCATGGTCGAACCCCTGGCCGTTGGCGTCCATGCGGCGACCAAGGCACGAGTGAAACCCGGCGACAACGCCGTCGTCATGGGCGCAGGTCCCATTGGTCTGGTCACGGCGCTGTCGGCGCTGGCCGCTGGATGTGCCAGGATTTACGTGACCGATCTTGCCGCAAAGAAGCTGGAGATCGCAGGGTCGCTCAGCCCCGCGATCATTCCCGTCGATGTAACCTCGCAAGACCTGACAGAGGTGGTCAAACGCGACACCGACGGCTGGGGCGTTGATATCGTGTTCGAAGCCACAGGCAGCCCGCACGCGGCCAAAACCGTGTTCGAGCCGCTTTGCCCCGGCGGCTGTGTCGTGATGATCGGTGGCCAGCCCGATCCGATCCAATACGATGCGGGTGCTGCGATGATCCGGGAAGCGCGGGTCGAGAACATCTTCCGCTACGCCCATGTGTTCCCGCGGTGTGTGGGCATGCTGAGTTCCGGCGCAATCGACGTCAAACCGCTTATCACGCGGACATTCGCCTTTTCAGACAGTGTGCAGGCTTTCGAGATCGCTGCTTCCGCGCCGCCGGCGGATGTGAAGATGCAAATCGAACTGCCGCAATAAGGGATCAGGGACATGGCCAACGTAACAATCGACAATGTGAAGAAGCGCTATGGCGCGACACAGGTCATGCACGGTGTTAGTGTCGACATCGAAGATGGCGAGTTCGTCGTTCTGGTCGGCCCGTCGGGCTGTGGCAAGTCCACGCTCTTGCGGATGCTCGCCGGATTGGAAGAGATTAGCGAAGGCACGATTTCGATCGGCGACCGCGTGGTGAACGATGTGCTTCCGAAAGAGCGTGACATCGCAATGGTCTTTCAAAGCTATGCGCTCTACCCGCACAAGACCGTCTATGACAACATCAGCTTTCCCCTGTTGATGGCCAAACGCAGCAAGACCGAGATCGAGGAAAAGGTTGCCAACGCCGCCGAGATTCTTGACCTGACCAAGTATCTTCGCCGCTATCCGAAAGAGCTTTCCGGCGGCCAGCGTCAGCGGGTTGCCATGGGCCGCGCCATCGTGCGCGACCCGCAGGTCTTCCTGTTCGACGAACCTCTGTCCAACCTTGACGCCAAACTGCGCGTGACGATGCGGATCGAGATCAAGGAATTGCACCAACGCCTTGGCACCACCATCGTCTATGTCACCCACGATCAGGTCGAGGCGATGACAATGGCCGACAAGATCGTCGTGATGCGCGATGGCCGGGTCGAACAGATTGGCAGCCCGCTCGATCTTTATGACAACCCCGTCAACACCTTCGTTGCGGGCTTCATCGGGTCTCCGTCTATGAACTTTGTTCATGGCAAGATTGTATCCGACGGTGGCGCGCGCAGCTTTCTGTCTGACAGCGGCCTGTCGCTTCCGCTTCCGGAAACCACGGCAGAAGACGGCCAGACCGTCACCTATGGTGTGCGGCCCGAATTCGTTCAGGTCGGGGACGGTGGCGTCGAGATGGAGGTGGTTGCTGTCGAACCCACGGGCTCCGAGACGCAGATCTTCGCGCGCTCGGGCAAGGACCTTATCGATGCGCTTGTCAAAGATCGGATCAGCGCCCGCCCCGGTTCCAAGCTTGGGTTCGTGATCGACCCGGGCGATGTGCATCTGTTCGACCGCAAGACGGGTCAGCACCTCTGATGTCCCCGATCAAGGCCGCTATCTTTGATCTGGATGGCTGTCTCGTCGACAGCGAACCCTTGTCTTTGGAGGCCATCGCCTCGGAAATGCGGGCGCTTGGGCTCAAGGATGCAACGGCCGAGGAGATCGGGGACAAGTTCCTTGGCGTCGCCATGCCGGTGATCGCCGATTATGTCTCGGGCCGCCTTGGCGCGCCGGTTTCGGGTGACTTTGCAAGCCGGGTGGAAACCCAGCTGTTGGCAACCTATGAAACCGAGTTGCGCCAGATCCCCGGCGCGGCGGAGTTGCTTGGCAGCTTAAAGACGCAAGGCCACGGGATGGCGATTGCCACGGGCGGGTCGCTTGAACGCATGACAACCACATTGAACTTGTCAGGTCTGGAAGGTTGGTTTGAAGGTACGGCCACAAGCGCAGCAGAGGTCCGCCAAGGCAAACCCGCGCCGGACATTTTTCTTCTGGCATTGGAACGGCTCAAGATGAGCCCGTCAGAATGTGTGGTGTTGGAGGATTCCCCCCACGGGGTTAAGGGCGCACTGGCCGCCGGCATTCCGGCGCTCGGGTTTGTCGGCGGGAGCCATCTGGAAGGAAAGCGCGAGAGCCACGCCAAGACCTTGCGCGATGCCGGAGCGGCCCATGTCTTTCACCGGCTGGACGATGTGGCGCGCCATATTCTGACGCGAACGGAAAGGTCCACGGGATGAACAGCCTCGTTCGCGGCAAGCTTGATGATCTGCCCGGAACCGTGTTGCGCCCGCGTTATCAGCGGGATCGCCTGACGCCGGGGATCGTTCATATCGGAGTTGGCAATTTCCACCGCGCGCACCAATCCTGGTACTTGCATCGCCTGATGCAAGAGGGGCTTGCCCATGACTGGGCGATCATCGGGGCCGGCGTGCGTGCTTACGATAGTGACATGCGGTCCAGGCTTATCAAGCAAGACTACCTGACCACATTGATCGAGCTTGACCCGAAGGGCGCCTCCGCCGAAGTCGTCGGGTCGATGATCGGATATGTGGCGGTTGAAGATGGTAACGGGCCGTTGATCGAACAGATGGCCTCGGACGAAATCCGCATCGTTTCCCTGACGGTTACCGAGGGCGGGTACTACCTTGATCCGGTGACGAAGGCGTTCGACGAAGGCCATCCCGATATCATTCACGATGCGTCCAATCCCGACGCTCCGAACACAGCCTTTGGCGCGATCGTTGCCGCGCTAAAGCTTAGACGGGACGGCGGTGCCGGGCCATTTGCGATGCAGAGCTGTGATAACCTGCAGGGCAACGGTGATGTCCTTCGGCAAACGGTTGTCGGGCTGGCCCGTCTTAGCGATCCGGGTCTTGCGGATTGGATTAATTCAGAGTGTAGCTTCCCGAATTCAATGGTCGATTGCATCGTCCCGGCGACGGGACCGAACGAGCTTGCCTTGGCCAAAAGCATGGGCATTGCGGACGCTGCCCCCGTCACCCATGAGAACTTTCGCCATTGGGTGATCGAGGATGATTTTTGCGCGGGTCGGCCTGACTGGGACAAGGTGGGGGCCACATTCACGAAGGATGTGCATGGGTTCGAGGCTCAGAAAATCCGTATCCTGAATGCCGGGCACCAGATCATTGCCGCCGCCGCCGAAGTCATGGGCGTTGAGACCGTGGCTGAAGCCATGGCGCATGACACGATCCGCGGGTTCCTTGACAAGGTCGAACGCGACGAAGTTCTGCCTCATGTCAGTGAAGTGCCTGGGATGACGCCCCGCGACTATCTGGCGCTGACCGCCCGCCGCTTTGCGAACCCTGCCGTTGTCGACACCATTCGTCGGATTGCCTTCGACGGATCGTCGCGGCATCCGGGTTTCGTCCTGCCAACGGTGCAAGACGCGCTTGTTGCCGAGGCACCGGTTGAAGGATTGGCGCTTGTCGAAGCCACCTGGGCAAGGATGTGCCTGGGTGTGCGGGAAGATGGCAGCAAGATCATGCCAAATGACCCGATTTGGGATCAGTTGTCTGCCCGCGCAAAAGGCTCCAGCAGCAACCCACGGCGTTGGCTTGAGATGCGTAATGTCTATGGAGAGATTGCCCGTGATCCTCGATTTGCCGAGGCGTTCGGAAGGTGGCTTGGGAAAATCTACAAAGACGGCGTAGAGTCTGCGCTTGGCCAATATCTGAAGGGCACTTGAATGACGTTTCTTGGCATTGATCTTGGGACCTCGGGATTGCGCGCCTTGCTTGTCGATGAGAATGGCGCGCCGATTGGCTCGACCGAGCAACACTATTCGGCACGTCATCCGCATCACGGATGGTCCGAGCAGGACCCGGCAGATTGGATCGCGGCGCTGGAGGCAGCGGTAGCAGAAATGCGGGACACCCATCCGGCGTTTTCCGAATTGCGGGGCATTGGCGTTGCCGGTCAGATGCACGGGGCCACGCTTTTGGACAAGGCAGGTGATGTCTTGCGGCCTTGCATCCTTTGGAATGATCAGCGGTCCCATGCCGAAGCGGCCAAGCTGGATGCGACGGCATCCGTGCGCGATCTTTCGGGGAACATCGTGTTTCCGGGCTTTACCGCACCAAAGCTGATGTGGGTTCAAAAGAACGAACCCGAGATTTTCAAGGCGACGACCAAGGTTCTGCTTCCTGCCGCCTATCTCAACTTTTACCTGACTGGGGACTACGTCGCCGACATGTCGGACAGCGCCGGGACATCCTGGCTGGATGTGGGCAAGCGGGACTGGTCGGATTACCTGTTGGACGCAAGCAACATGCGGCGCGATCAGATGCCGCGCCTTGTCGAAGGCTCGGACGCCGCCGGCACCATGCGCAAGGATCTGGCCCGGGATTGGGGGCTGAACGGCACCGTCACCGTGGCTGGCGGGGCTGGTGACAACGCGGCGGCCGCCTGCGGGATCGGTGCCCAGGATGAAGGGCAGGCATTTGTGTCGCTTGGCACCTCTGGCGTGCTTTTGGCCGCACGCGACGGTTACCAACCGGCACCCGATACGGCCGTTCACACGTTTTGTCATGCCATGCCGGGGCGTTGGTACCAGATGGGGGTGATGCTTTCAGCAGCAGACAGCCTTAACTGGTTCGCGCGCATTTCCGGTCAGACACCAGCAGAGTTGACAGCGGTCCTCGGCGATGCGCTTCACGGCCCGGGAGAGGTGCGTTTCCTGCCGTATCTGTCGGGTGAGAGAACGCCCCACAACGATGCCGAGATCCGAGGAGGCTTTACCGGCTTGTCCGCCGGAACGACCTGTGAAGACCTCACTCGCGCCGTCCTGGAAGGTGTGGCGTTTGGCTTGCGCGACAGTTACGACGCCCTCGCTGCGACCGACGCGAAACTGGACAAGATCATAGCCATCGGTGGTGGAAGTGCGTCGCGATACTGGTTGAAACTCATCTCGACGTTGTTTGGCGTGCCCTTGCAACTGCCAGTTTCTGGCGAGTTCGGGGCCGCACTTGGCGGCGCACGGTTGGGCCTGATCGCAGCCACCGGTGTTTCGCCCGAAAGCGTCATCACATCTCCCGAAATTCAAGACGAAGTGCGTCCAGAAAGCAGGTTAAGCGGTTCATTCGAAGATGCCTATCAAGCCTTTCGTTCGGCCTACCCCGGACTGAAGGAAATCCAGTAAACCAACCAGCGCATCGCTGAAAACGATCAGAAAGACGGTCAGAATCGTTTCTATACCTCTTAGGATAGATTGCGGTGAATGGTCCGTATGTCTTGATCAGCCAATATCGGCTCGGCCGAATGACCGCTTTGCTGAGATGCACCGCTTTTGCAGGCAATCGTTGCCGCAAGTGCGAGGCTTTTCTGCGCAAGCAATAGCGGCGGCCGCACAAGTCCGGTTCGTCCGCTTTGTGTGAAGTCGTGCCCTCAGCAGCGAGCGGCAGCTATTCCCAAACGACCAGCATCCGCTGCGTGATGAAACAGAGTTCTGATCATGCTATGTCGGACCAGGAATCTCAATATAAGGTGTTTATAGGATGGATTTACCCCTACATATTGATTTTGTTCCTATTATGTTCTAGTTTCTGAGTCGAGCAGAGATGGAGGAACAGATGCTGCAATCGTCACCTTCGGAAATCGGCCAGCGGCCCCACGAAACCCAGACCAACGACTACCATCGGCTGCCTGTAACCGAAAAACAGTTGAATTTCGCGCGTCAGATCTCACAGCGAACGGGCCAGGTGTTGCCA
>JBOEHJ010000026.1:0-20066 GCA_050633905.1 Geminicoccales bacterium | reverse complement strand
TGGGCATCGAGGAAGAGCTTCCCTATGCGCGCGCCTACCGCGTGTTCAATGCGGACCAAATCGAAGGCTTGCCCGAGGACTACTACATCCGGCCCGAGGCCCCGCGCGATCTTGGCACGGCGGAAGATCCAAAGCTTGAGACGTTTTTCAGCCGGACGGGGGCGGAGATCCTCACCAGTGATGATCCGCGCGCCTATTACAGCCCCGCCAAAGATCACATCCACATGCCGCCGATTACCACCTTTCACAATGCGGCAGGCTACTATGGGACGTTGGCCCATGAGGTGATCCATTGGACTGGTAGCGAAAAGCGGCTGGAGCGGATCAAGAAGTTTGCGAACCGCGAAGCCTATGCCTTTGAAGAGCTGGTGGCAGAAATCGGTGCTTGTTTCCTTGGGGCTCAGATTGGCGTCGCGCCGGAGTTCGATCAAAGCGCCGCCTATGTTGAAGGCTGGTTGAAAGCGCTCAAAGAGGACAAAAAGGCGATTTTTCGCGCGGCGTCTGAGGCGCAAAAGGCTGCCGATTTTGTCCTAGCAGCTGCAGGTCAGAGCAAGGAGGTGGCAGCATGATCCCTGACTATCACAGCGATGACTTTGCGACGGCGCGTTTGGAAGACACAGTTAGCTTGCGAAGCGCTGCCCGCGAGGCGCGCGCCACGCTTTACGCGGTGTTGAACCGGCTGGAGCTGAACGATCTGGACGGCGAAGAGCAGCCTTATATCGACAATTGTCTGGGGGCGCTCGCAATCCTTGAGGAGGTGTTGCAGTGACCTTGGCGGAGATCAAAACAGCAGTGGACGTGGGCAACTGCGTTCATTGGGTAAACAGCGGGTATGTAGTGACGCGCGATTGCCTCGGGCAGTACCTCATCACATTCGCGCGGAATGGGTCAGCTATCGGTTTGAGCAACCGGGATGGCACCTGCTTGAACGGCAAGCCTGACGAATTTTTCATCGAGGAAAGTGCAGAGGTTCGCCATGAAGTATTCTGACATCAGGCAGGCGGCCCGAGAGGGCCGCGCCAGCGTACATCTGCATGGGTTCTACAATCTGCCCGATGGCGGGCAGGAGTATTGTGATGAACCAGCACTGATCGATGGCTGGGCGATCTATGTCCGAGTTGAGACCCCGGACGACCGGCAACAGCCCTTTGATCTACACGAGCTGCCCGATCATAAAACCTATGCCAGCGCCGAAGGCGCGGCCCGCACAATAACGCTGCAACTGCTTGGCGATGCTGAGGCGTGGAACCACGACTAGTGGTGCCATGCCTTGCGCATGTGGCCGGGCTTTGCCCGGCGGTCGCAGCTTGTGGCTGCTCCAAACGGAATACAGGCAGTTGATGCAATATTATAATATTGAATCAATTATGGCGAAATGCCATAACAGGGCTGCCTGTATGATGCTGGCAAGAAATAGGGGTGATTACTTCACATGGGTCGACCGCGCGCACCACGGCACAAGCGACTGACGCAGAACCAGCGTTTTGCGATCGTGCGCAAGCGTGCAAAGGGCGTCCCGATCGAGGATCTGGCCCGTGAATTCGGCGTCACGACCCGCAGCATCTTTTACACATTGAAGGCCGATCAAAGCCGCAAGCTGGATGCGCGCGTGCGCTCCGAACTGGTGAATGTCCGGCTGACGTCAAAGGAGCTTGCGAGCTTCGATGCGGTGCTGACGCGGCATGATATCAACAGCCGGGCGGAGGGGTTGAGGCGGCTGATCCATGCGTCGAACGATCTCTTCGTTCCTGACGATGAACTGGCCAACCAGATGCGGGGGTTATCGGCTTCGCTCAATCGCATCGGCAACAACATCAACCAGATCGCGCAGCGCCTGAACGAGGCAAAGCGCCAGGGCAAGACGCCGCCCTATGGCAACTCTGCCCATAGCCAGGTGCGCGCCTTGGCCGGGCTGATCTTCGATATCGCCGACCAGGTTCAGGACATGGCGCAGCGCCGCCGAAGCGTGCTGTCCGGCGAGGTTGCCCGCGTTCTGGGAGGCTTTGCCGATGGCCCGGAATAGCGCTGTTGCCGCCGCGCAGGAGGCCTTATTCGATCGCGACTGGAGCCGCATTCGTGGAAGCGTGCCGCGTACCCGTACCAAGCAAATGGCCCGGGCGGCGATGGGGCATTCGCCCGCGATCTTCAAAGCCATTCGCGACGGCGGCACACACAACAAAACGCAACTCCGCAACCAGCTGGAATACCTGACCACCAAGTCGAGCTTCATCATCGACAGCCGTGGAACCTATGACGGCCAGCGCGTTCTGTCAGCCAAAGAGATCAAGCAGGTCACGCGCCGGTTTTCCGCGCAATGGAATGAGGGGTTTCATCCCAAGCTGGGGCATACCTCGCATCTCTTGATGGCTTTCCCGATTGGTACGCGCGGAGAGGATGTCGCCGAGATCACGCGCGAGATTTGCGAGCGGTTCTTTCAGGGCGAAGGCAGCCATTTTGACTACATCGCCGCCGTGCATGAGGACCGGGACCATCCGCACGCGCATATCGTTCTCAACCGGCGCAGCAAGGACGGTGAATTCTTCTTTCTGAAAGAAGGGCACCATTTCAACTACGATAGTTTTCGCGAGGCGATGGTCGAGGTGTCGGACCGGTATGGGCTGCGACTCGAGGCGACCCGAAAGCTTGAGCGTGGGGTCACGACAAAGAGGCCAAGCGATGCAGACCAGCGTCGCGCGGAAGCCTCGGGCCAGAAGCTGTCCGAGCGTGGGCGCGTGGGGGCAGAGCTTGACCGCGCCTTGGCTGAGGTGGCGCAGAACGCGCGGCTCTATCGCGGTCTAGCGGCCGAGGCCACGCTCGAGAACCAGCACGACATTGCAGCAGCCTTGGACAAGGCCGCGACGCTTTTGGCGCAGGGCAAACCGATTGAAGCAGATGGAAAGGTATATGGCATGGCCGAAGAACAGCATTCGTTTGATGAGGTCGTGGATGCCTTTCACTACAAGATCAACCAAGCCGAACGCATTGTGGCGGACGCCCCAGTAGAGCGGCGCGCAGCGCTCGAGCATGAGCTGAACGACATCTATCGCTCTTTGTCGCATCTCAGCCCAATGGGAACGCAGTCCCACACCTTGCTCGAAGATGCGTCCCAAAGTGGGATCTATTCCGCTGCGAATATACGGGCCGAGGCCCAAGGCGTTTTGCAGGATCCAGCTCTGGCAGAACGTCTTCAGCAGGCTTTGAAGGGCACCGGCATTGAACCGCAAGAGGTGACACGTCGTGTCGAAATCGGTGCGGGCAATGCCGCGCTGGAGCGGCAATGGCTCGGACAGGATTTGAAGGCGATTGCCGAAAAGGAGGGCTTTGACCTGTCGCGCGCCGATGAGCTCGAAAAAGCGATCGACCGTCTCGACCAAGTGCACAGTGATCTTGGTCGATTGTTGGCCGATGCTGAGGTTCTCAAGGACAGTGGGTCGGTGGAGTCTGACCGGCAGGAACCCATAATCGACCGGCTGCCGCCGACCACCTCTGGCATCCTGAGCCGTTTGAGAGATGATCCGACCGCAGATCCATTTCGCAGCGATCTGGAACGCACGACCTTGCGGGCCGAACTGGAGGATCTGGTTGGTGAAGAGCAGGCCGCCGCCTTGGCGATTGGTGATGAAACCACGCTTGAAGAACACATCGAAGACCGCCTGGACCGGCTCTATGCGGCCAAGGCATATCTCCAGAGCGATGCCGCTCTGGCGAACAGCGTGGCGATGGAGCATGTCCTCGACGAAATCGCCAATGAAGAAATAGACGTCCGACGCGAGCGGCATGTCGATGCCGACGGCGAAAAGGGCGTGACGCATGGGTAAGACGCGGATCGCACTCGGCGTCATGAGCTTTGCTCTTCTGGGAGCGGTGCTTGGGTATGTTCTGGCGTCGGCCTTTCTGACATTCCGCTGGTTCGGGGTCGGGGCGGATATCGATTTCCTGATGTTGGCGCGCAGCTATGGGGTTCTCCGAATGACCCATCCGGCCGATATGCAGATTGTTCACTTGATCGTGGGGATCAGCACTAGTGCCGGTGTTTTGCTCAGTGCGGTGTTGATGAACGATGCGCTGACCAAATTTGGGGAAACCCACTGGCAGCAGATGTCCGAGATGAAGCGGAACGGCTTTTTCGGAAAGCCCGGCCACGGCTTTGTCCTCGGCAAAATGGGTAAGCCTAAGAGTCGCAAACCCTTCGTGATGTCCAAGGTATTCCCCCATGCTTTGATCGTGGCCCCGACCGGGCGCGGTAAGACCACAGGGTTCGTCATCCCGAACCTTCTGACCTACCAGGGCAGTGCCGTGGTGCTGGACGTGAAGGGCGAAAATTTCGAAGCCACCGCGCGCCACAGGGCCACGCAGGGCGACAAAGTGTTCCGGTTCGCGCCGACTGATTGGAAGGACGGCCGCTCGCACCGCTACAATCCTTTGCTGCGCATATCGGCGCTCGAAAACGTCGACCGCCAGCAGATGGAGCTGCAACTCCTGGCCTCGCTGTTCCTTCAGGCTGATAACGACCGGGTTCAAGGACTTCTTGATGGGGGCATTGATCTATTCGTGGCGGCGGGTCTTTTGGCGTTCGAGCGTAAGCGGCCGACCCTCGGCGAGATCTACCGGATCACCGCATCAGGCGGTGACAAGCAGAAGGAATATCGCCGCCGCGCCGACGAGGTGGTGAATCCAGCCGCCAAGCTGATCTTTATGCGCATTGCCTCGACCAACAACGACACGCTGACGTCCTACCTGTCGCTTCTGATGACCTCGGGCCTCAAACAATGGTCCAACCCCGCCATCGACCGTGCGACCGCAACGTCAGACTTCGATTTCCGCGACATCCGAAAGTCGCCGTTTTCGGTCTATCTTGTGGTCGAACCGCTGATGGTCAAACCGCTCGCACCGCTGATCCGCTTATTCTTTTCTGATTTGCTGGCATCGTTGCAGGACCATGAACCCGGCAAGGACGAGCCTTGGCCGGTGATGATTATGCTCGATGAGTTCAACCGCCTCGGCAAAATGCCGATCGTGCTCGACAGCATCGAAACTCTGCGCTCCTACCGGGCCAACCTCGCGATCGTCACACAGACGATCCCGGCGTTGGACGAAATCTACGGAGAAAATGCCCGCCGCGCCTTGCAGGGTAACGCGGGCATCAAGCTCTATCTGACCCCCTCGGATGAAAAGACCATCGAAGAGCTCAGCAAAGCCGTCGGCAAAACAACCAAGCGTGTTGTGACACGCTCGCGGTCGGTCGGCCGAAACCCCTTCGCCGGGCGCAGTATGTCTGAAAGGACCGAAGAAACCGCGTTGTTACCTGAGGACGAGGCGCGGCGCATGGATCTTGATGACATCGTTCTGGTGGTCGACGCGCAAATGCCTGTCCGCGCTAAGCGGATCAAATACTATGACGACCGGTTCTTTAAGCAGATCTTCGACAAGCAAACCGGCGATCTGCCATATCCGTCAGCTGGTGACCAGATGCGCGGGTTGCAAGGGCAGATCAAGGCGCTGGAGGCGAAGATTGGGGCTCTGGAAGTGCCGAGAGAGGCTTCGGGGGATGGCGCTGATGGTGAAGGTAAACGGCGCGAAGAGATAGACGAATTGACTAGCGAAGAGCGGGACGTCACATCCGGCAAAAAGCCTAGTTTGGGCGAGTATCAAGCAGGAAGTGAACGGGTAGAGAGGTTTATGGAGGAGGCGGCTCGGGGATAAGGGTGGAGAGCCGATTTTCGCAGAAGCGAAAAAATTACACTTGGAAATAGGGGGGGAAGACATCGGCTGCGCGAAATCGAATTCGGCCTTGAGCACGTTCAATGCAAGATTCTTTCAGCGCTTTTAAAACGTGTCAACTTGTTCTTTCATAGCGCACAACCTAGAGTTAAGCGATTGAATTCGCGTGCTCTTGGCAATCAATCGAAACCTTAAGCGTTTGGTGCTCATTGACCTTAATTAGGAACTTTAAATGGCTCGTATCCGAAAACTAGAAGTATACAATTTTCGAAGCATCCAGAAACTGGTTTGGTTTCCCTCCCCTAATATGAACTGTCTGGTCGGTCCCGGTGACAGCGGTAAATCCACAGTCTTGGACGCAATTGATTGGTGTTTGGGAGCTCGGCGCAACCTCCCTGTCACGGATGCAGACTTTTACAATATGTCAGTGGACGACGAAATTATTATTCGAGCAACTATCGGTGACTTGCAGGATGGACTAAAAACGCTTGATACTTATGGCCCCTTTTTGTTGGGGCTCGACAAGGAGGGAAACCTTGAAGATGAACCCTCAGAGGGTTCGGAGACGGTCCTTACGGTTCAGCTTACAATTAGTGACGACCTAGAGCCACAATGGCATTTGAAATCTGACCGTGCGGAAGCTCAAGGCCTATCCAGAGGCCTGACATGGGGCGACAGGGTTAATACTGCGCCCAACCGTATAGGCGTTTTTGCAAATCAACATCTCGGATGGCAACGCGGCTCAATTTTAAACGCACTAACGGAGGAAAAAGCTGATGCATCTGCGGCACTGGCTGACGCAGCGCGGCAAGCTCGCAATAGCTTTGGAGACACCGCAGGTGACCAGTTGAAAGATACGTTAGGCATCATCTCAGGTGCGGCTCAAGCCCTTGGCGTTGATGTTGGGGATACAGTTCGAGCGATGCTGGACGCACACTCTGTGAATTTTTCAGGAAGCACTATTTCGCTGCATAGTTCAGAAGGTGTCCCGCTCAGAAAGTTGGGCCTTGGATCAAGTCGCCTGCTCGTCGCTGGGCTTCAAAATCGGGTTGCCGAGACGGCCTCGATTGCGCTGGTCGATGAGGTGGAAATCGGGTTAGAGCCACATCGAATTTCCAAATTTCTTTTGGAGCTGGGTTCGAAGGCCGAAGCAACGTTATTTCAGATATTTATGACGACCCATTCGCCAGTTGTTTTACGTGAGCTGAGCGGGCCACAGCTCTACGTTATTAGAAGTGGAGATGAGCATTCAGTTGCTCAAGCGGGCGCTGATGACGCAATTCAAGGTACGCTTCGCATCGCGTCTGAGGCCTTTCTAGGGACTAACGTGCTGGTTTGTGAGGGGGCTACCGAAGTCGGACTGGTTCGTGGTTTTGACCGCTATCGGGCAGAGGGCGGGCACTCGACATTTGCCGCAGCAGGTGGCGTTTTGGTCGATGCTGGTGGCGTAAGCAAAATCTACCGATCTGCGATGTCTTTCCTGAAGTTGGGATATAATGTAGCTACCTTGCGGGATGATGACGTCCAACCCAAAGAAAAAGATGAAAGAGAATTTATTGGCGTGGGTGGGAAGGTCTTCAAGTGGACGGAAGGCTGGGCAATCGAGGCTGAACTCTTTGATTGCGTAAGTGATGAAGCAGTCTTGCAGTTATGGTCATACGCGAAAGAACTCCATGGAGAGCAACGGATATTAGATCATTTACGGACCGCATGCGAAGGACCGATCGATCTCAGCAACTGGTTCAATAAAATAACCGAAGAGAAACGCAGGCAATTGGCGGCAGCTGCCGGTAGCGGTTCTTGGTTCAAGCGAATTTCCCATATGGAGGAGGCTGCCTATTCAATTATCGGTCCAGATTTAGGTAACTGCGTTCATTCCGAGTTGCCGGATCTACTAAGCGAAATTCTCAAGTGGTCAGGGGCCATCGATGGCTGATGTTGATCTGCTAACTATCGAGCGTGGGATGGTTATCGCCCCCGCTGGGTGCGGAAAGACACAGCTCATTGTAGAGGCGCTTCGCAGCAACCAATCCGACAAACCTATTTTGGTCTTGACCCACACTAACGCTGGGGTGGCAGCCCTGCGGCAGAGACTAGCCAAGGAGAAGCTACCAACTGGTGGTTACAAGCTGGCGACGATTGATGGTTGGGCGATAAGGTTGGTTTCGACGTTCCCCGAGCGTTCAGGATATGATGGGGGCGCAAACCCCAAAAAACCCAACTATCTAAAGATCAGGAAGGCCGCGTGGAGCCTTCTGAAGGCAAACCACATTACTGATGTGCTACAAGCAAGCTATTCGCGCATCTTGGTTGATGAGTATCAGGACTGCTCTCACAATCAGCACGCCATCATGTTTTATGCTGCGAAACATTTGCCCTGTTGCGTCTTGGCGGATCCGATGCAAGCAATATTCGGTTTTGGGAATGACCCGCTGGCTGATTGGGATAAGCATGTTGCAAAACATTTCCCAAAAATTTCTGAGCTAGATACCCCCTGGAGGTGGCGAAATGCCGGAAACGAAGAGCTTGGGCAGTGGCTCTTGTCTGTGCGAAAAGCACTGCTTACAGAGGGTGCCGTTGATTTGGCAGCAGCCCCCAAATCAGTCAAATGGGTCAAATTGGATGGCGACAATGATCATTCAAAACTTGTTGCTGCGGCCCGATGTGCTCACAAGGCAAAGAACGAAACCTCGCTAGTAATTGGCGACAGCATGTCAGCAGCAAGCCGATATAGGGTTGCGAAAAATGTTCCCGGTATTGTCGCAGTTGAACCAGTTGATCTCAAGGATCTCACCACGTATGCAAATGGTCTAGATTTGTCTGATGGGTATTCAGTCCGCGAGACGTTAGATCTTGCTGAGAGCCTAATTACCAACATTGGTTCCGAGGGAGTCCAAAGCCGCATGAAAGCCATTAAAAGCGGTAAGGCGAGAACGGATCCAAGCGAGCTAGAGTTACTTGCTCTAGAAGTTGAAAAAGCGCCTACCTTTTCTGGATTGGCTAGCATCCTGTCGTGTTGTTCGGCCCAAACCGGGTCGCGTTGCTATCGGCCTGGCGTCTTGCGCGCAACCCTCCGTGCGTTGTCTTTGGTTCAGTCAAACGCGGCATTGACCTTTAGCGAGGCCGCCATTCAAATTCGCGAAGAAAACCGCGCCGTCGGGCGTCAACTCCCCTTAGCTGCTATTGGCTCGACGTTACTTTTGAAAGGGCTGGAGGCTGATCATGCTGTTGTTTTGAACGCCGATCAACTTGATGCACGAAACCTTTATGTTGCGATGACGCGTGGAGCCAGAACGATAACTATTTGCTCAAAAAATAGCTTGCTGAATCCGTGACAGTATTGAATTGCTGTTTTGATGAAGCTGTATCGGAATGTGTTAAACCCCAACAGATGCGGGCTCTGCGCCGGTGACGTTAGATCTTTGGACTGTTTGGAGGGCAAGATGATCTAAAGCATCGCGTCTAAGGTCGAATTATGGTTGACATGACCGGGGCCAGAGACCGGATTTTACTATGACGATGTTAGGCGACGAAGACCTGCAGTCACTTCAGCAAGAAGTTCAGCGGTTGCTGGGTCGATGCATGTTACGGTTACAACAGTATGAGCGGCTGATTAAAGCCATGGTGGCGCATCACAAGGTCTCAGGACCGTTTCATGACTTGGAGCGGGCAAAGGCAACGAAGATTGACGAAGCGGCCCGCAAGACGCTCGGCTCCTTGGTTGGTGATCTCCTTGGATCGTATGTCGTTGCCGATGAGATCGACCCTCCCGAAATGACGACAACCAATTCTCCAGAGAACGTCAATTGGTTCGCCATGCAGATGTCACTTGGCTTGCCGGATGCAGAGTTCGTCCGCGTTGAAAGTGATCTGAGAGAAATGGTAGTTCTAAGGAACAATTTGGTTCATCACTTTATCGACCAGCAAGACCTCTGGAGCCCAGATGGATGTCGTGCCGCGCAAGATGCATTGATCATGGCATACGACCTTATCGACCATCACTTCGGACAACTTCGTGATTGGGCCGAAGACATGGATAAGATACGGCATACGATGTCAGAATTCTTGCAGTCGAAGGAATTCGAAGAGCTATTTGTTAATGGAATTGCCCTCGACGGAAAAGTAAATTGGGACGCCTCGGGCATAGTGGGCGCGATGCGAGAAGCATTCAGTGCTTTGGCTGTCGATGGGTGGGCACCTGTGGCTGCAGCTGGCAAATGGGTTGCCAAGCGTTACCCAGAACAACTGCCCGCCAAGTATGGATGCCTCAGTTGGCGACAGGTTGTGCATAACGCACCCATCTTAGAGCTTCGGTATCTTGAAATGGATGGACAGCGCACCGCTTGTTATCGTGAGAAGGATAGTTCCGAGACGCAGCATTAAATTACGCTAGCGTCGCTTGATGGCTATGTTCTATCCCACAAGCGCTTTTGAGTCTGCATGGCTGCAAGTTCGATCTTGTGATTGCTGGGCAAGTGCCGAAACACTATTCCAAACGCTTCGCCCTCTCCGCCACGCGCTTAACCATCGAAACAGTCGCAGTGCTAGCCTGCCGCATCCCAGCCCCTGCGATCTCAGCATTAGACCTACTTCCAAACCGCGCCCTTGCTCGCGAACCTTTTGTTCCAATCAAGCCCTTTGCGAAGCCGCCGGGTCCAGGAATGCTTGGCGGTCCGGCCATCATGAAATTGCCTGAGATTGAACGGACGATCAGTGGGGTGGCGATGATCATGCCGCCTGCGAGGAACATCATCATGAAGAAGGGCACCAGCGCGCCGATGTTGCTTGCGCCGGAGGGATCGCCGAGTTCCGTCATCAGCGAGCGCGACATGCCGACGACGGTGGAAAACACCCCTGCAATCACGAGGGGGTAGAGCGCGTAGGACACCGTGCTGGACAGCCAGCGATGGAAATAGTCCTTGCTGACATCAAAAAGCGAAAGCGCGATCATGATCGGGGCGATGCCGATCATGAAGGCCAGCATGATCTTGGCGAAGATCAGGACCAGGCCGCAGAGCGCGCCGATGACGCCGAGGAGGAACGCGCCAATCGCACCGATCAGGGCTCCGGCCATCCAATGCATGTTGTCACCGGCCGCGTTCAGGTAGTCGCCAAATTCCTCGATGAGATCGTCGAAGGCCTCGGCAAAGTAGGATGCACCCGCGCCGCCACCGCCAAGCCCTGCCACCATGCCGCCCGCGAGCTGGTCGAGCCCGTTGATGAGGGCGCTGGCCACCGCGTTGAATTGCACCCAGTTCATCGCAAATAGAGAGATGAGCATAAGCTTGAGGGCGAACCAGAACGCGGTCCGCCCATCCATGGATTTATACTGAAACACCATGTTGAGGAAGACGCCGATCACAGCCAGCGTCGAGGCCACAGCAATGATGCCACCGAGCTGACCGGCGACGTTGCCAAAGGTGGTTTGGGCCGCGTCTTCCAGAAAGTTGTCGGTTGTCTCAACCATCCAGGTGACGACGCCCATCGGATTCTCCTCGGTTTGGGTTTAGGCGCTCGCACCGCTGCGTCGTTTCAGGAAAGCCTTCAGGATGTGTTCGCCATCGAAATCCGGCACAACGGAGACCAAATCCCAACCATCCTGGCCAAGAGCGGTCAGCTGCGCTTCGATCTTCGGTGGCTTGGTTTTGGCGGTGTTGATCTGTTCAATCTTGTATTCAAACATGGGCTGTTTCCTTCGGATGGGCCGGATCAATCGGCAGGTAGAATTCGGTGATGCCGCGCGCGCCTTCATGACGACCGGCCTGGATAATCACATCGATCGAGCGAGTGATGTAGTCGTTCATGTCCTGGTATGTCATGGGCACATCGGTTTTCAGGGCGGCGATGGCGAGACGCTGAACCGCCAGCTGAGGTGTTTCAGCGTGCAGCGTGGTGAGTGAGCCACCATGGCCAGTGTTTATAGCCTCAAGGAAGGTCATGGCCTCTTTACCGCGAACTTCGCCCAGGACAATACGGTCCGGCCGCATGCGAAGGGTGGAAGTCAGCAGGACATCTGCTCTGCGTGTGGCTTCATCACGATCAGACATCAGCGTGACGACATTGGGTTGCGCCGGGCGCAGCTCGGCTGCCTCTTCGATGGTGACGATACGCTCGTCGACGGGCACGAAGGAGAGGACCTTGCGCGCCGTGACGGTCTTGCCGGTCGAGGTGCCGCCGGACACGATCATATTGAGTTTGTGGATGACGCAGAACTTGATCGCCGCGTCGATGTCGCCGGTGGCCAAGACATCACGCAGCTCGGCATTGCGCTTGCGTCTTGCACCCTCGTTACTGCGTTCTTTGCCAAAGAGATAGGCCAACTTGATCTGACCCAATGGAAGGTCGGCGAAGAACCGCAGAGAAATCGCGTAACCGCCATCAACGGCGGGGGGCTGGATGACTTGCGCCCGGATTGGGCGGTCTCGGTAGGTGATGCTGACCGAGACGATGGGCTTCGTTCGGCTGAGCGTGGTGTTCGCGGCGGAGGCAATCTGATTTCCCAGGTCCTTGATCTCATTCGCCGAGAGCTGTCGATTGACGTTCCGCATGAAGTGATCCCCCTGAAACTCGGCCCACAGCGAGCCGTCGGGGTTAATGCAAAGCTCGATCAGCTTTGCATCACGCGCCTCGGGGATCTTGTCTAATGAGCTTTGCAGATAGCTAGCCGCCATGATCAGAAAATCTCCAGATCGCGATCGACCATCACGGTGACGCGGGAACCATGATCGACATAGATCACGGGCGAGACGGAGAGGTATTCGCCAATCACGCTTTGCGCGCTGTCCTGAAGGTCTTCGCCAATGCCCTCGAGAACATCTGAGGCGATCTCATCTTCGGTGTTCTGGGCAGCCACGGCGGGCAAGGCTCCGATCAGAGATATCAGGGCGGCAGAACCGAACCGCGTGCCAAAACGGCTGTCGACGAACCCAGTTGTGCCAGAGCGCCCCAGTTCATCACCACCAAAGGCGCTGATTTCGACGGTCTGGTTGCTGGGCAGAATGATCCGGTCCCAGGCGATGGTTACGCGTTGCTGCGCGATGTCGAGACCAGATTGATACCGTCCTATCAGACGCGCGCCGCGCGGGATAAGGATCCGCGAGCCGTCATAGGCGTGGACATCTTCGGACACCATCGCGCGGACCTGACCGGCGAGCGAGCTGTCGATTGCGGTCTCGAGCACGGCCTGGATCATCGTGCCCTGAACAACAGTGTTTGACGGGTTCACGATCAACTGGGCTTGCGTCACCTCAGCAGGTTCAGCGCTGTTGCGGACAAAGTCTGTGTCGCCATCAAGCCGCCGCTGCTGCGCGGCGGGTTCATTGTTGCCGCCTCCGGTGCCGCCAAAGGCGATGATTGGGCTGGCGATACGGGCTTGCAGCTCCTCAAGCTCCGCTTGCCGTCGCCGCTCGAGTTCCTGAAGGCGCAGCTCTTCGGCCGTTGGGCCGGTTGGTGCAGGCGTGCGAGGGGTTTCCAGGCGTGCAAGCTCAAGATCGTTCTGCAGGCGCTGGATTTGCCGCGCACGTTCTTCCAACTCTTCGCGCAAGGCGGTTTGCGTTGCAGCTGCCTCGCTGCGCAGGGCGTCGATCTCTGCGCCCAAGGTCTCCAATGCCTCGAGGTCGACAGTTGGAGCTTCAGGTGCAGGTGCGTTGCGCATGGCTTCGAGCTCGCGCCGCATAGCGTCCATTTGCGCACGCAGATCTTCTGTTTCGCTGGCCGGTTCCGGCTCAGGCGGTGGCGATGTTTCAATCGGTGCAGGCGTGGGTTCGAGCGTACCAAACCCCGGTCCTGCCGCTTGGAATTCATCCGGTGAGGCTGTTTCCAGGCTTTCGGGTTCTGAGCCGCCAGAGAACAACAGCAAGAGGCCGCCAAGGGCGGCGATTGCCCCGATGCCCAGGGCGATAGTGACAACAGACGGCCGTGCCCTTGGGTTTTGTCGTTTTCCTTCAAGCGCTTCGAGGCGCTTCTTAAGCTCAGCTGTTTCACTCATCCTGATTTGCCTCGCTCATCTCTTGCACGCAGATCTCGTGTTCGCCGAGCCTGAGAACCCATCGATCGCTGACACCCGATACGCGGATCACGCCGTCTGGCCGGGCTAGAGCATTGACACTGCGCTCATTGCCGCCGGACCAGCGGAATATCGCGGGCAGCGGCGCGTTTGCGGCGAAGCGGAAATAGGTGAAGGTGCCGTCGTCCCAGATTTCGCGCGGGGTGATCTCGGATCGCGCGCTGACGCCATAGGCGTGGTTTGCTGGCGCGGTTGAAGCGACACGGGATTGCAGTGGTGCCGCCTCGGGATAGGTGAAGCGGATGACATAGAAGGTCGGCGAACTCGCCTCGGTCACGTTGAAATAATAGCTGTGCCGATTGGTATAGACGGTGATGTTGGTATGCGCGCCGCGCGAGACTGGCTTGATCGCAAAGGCCTGACCGCCGGGCACACCATCCAACAGGAACCCTTCAGTGTCGCCTGCAATGATCGAGCGGATGGTCTCGCCTTGGCCGAATTCAATGCTGGTCACATGGGTCAGGCTGGTGCGGATGCGGTAGACCTGCCCATCCTGATAGGTGGCCAACCGGACGCGGGCATCATAGGGGCCTTGGCGCGGCTGCGTTTCGGCATAGGCGGTGCCAGCAAGCGGAACAAGGAAAGCGAGGATCAGGAACAGGCGACGCATTGGTTACTCCAAACGATCCGAGCGGATCGCGTATTCGGTGACGGTGAAGCCAAAGGGGTTTTGCCAGACGTCGTCGATCGACCGGCTATTCTCGGGCCGAAACTCAAACATAAGCGTTGCGGTGAAGAGCCCTTTTTGACTGCCGCGCGGTGAGTTGAGCCGCTTGCGAAGGCGCACCTGGGCACGGTTGGCGCTGATATGGGTGATCGACAGAATCTCGACCTCAAGCCGGGCATCTGTGCCATAGCTATCGGGCGGATAGGCCTCATGGCCGCTGGTCCAAAGTGCGCGCAACCCTGCGGCTCCCGCGCCGTCCGACTGGTCCAGGACCCGCCGCACACGCACGTCATTGTCGAGCTGATTGTANNGCCTCGATGATAGCGGGGCGTTCCGTGAGTGAGACCGCTTCAACCATGGCATTGGGGAGGGCCATGCCGGTTTCGCTATCAAAGGGCACGATCATAGGCGACGGGTCCACGTCGAACAGGGCAACGAGGGCGGCGGCGAGGCAACCTGCCATGCCAAACGCCATGCCTGTCAGCCCCAGTTTCTGCCACAAAAGCTCGCGTCGTCGTGCTCCGTAGACGAGCTCTTCTTCGATAATTTCTGCCTCGCTGTTCATGGGATCAGTCCGCACGCAGGTCTGGCAGGGTGAAGTCCATATAGCGGCGTTCTTCGGCCAGCGTGGCGGCATCCACCACGCCGGATTGGCCCGCGCCTACGGTTTGAACGGCTTCGAGCTCCCACATGCGCGTCATGGCAATTGCCAGCTCGGCCGTGACGCGGGTGTTGTGATCGACGGCTTCCTTGAGCGTTTCCATGTCTGGGATCAATGAGACCAGCTGTTCGACCCGTTCGAGGGACTGTGCAGCCTCTTCGTAGCTGTTCTCAGCCGCCGCCGACATCACCGCCCCGGTGCTCGCCTGGCTGGCAATGCGTTCTGCGCCCGGATTGCCGCTGCTGGCCATGTCGGACAGGCTGTCTTGGTCGAACCCTGCATCCTCCAAGGCTTGCGTCATGCGGCCTTCCATTTGAGGGGCCGCATTGCCAATCAGGCCACTGAAATCGCCGCTTTGGATCTGCTGGATGGTGCCAAGGAGATCGCCAAATTCTTGATCGAGTAGCCCGTCGAGATCGCCGCCCATGGCCATTTCAATGATGTCTGTCGCACCGGTCAGGGCTGCGTAAGTCTCGTTGAGCGTGTCGAGTTGCTGCTGCACCAGGTCGAGCTGTTCGAGAAGCGTGTCGAGCTGGTCGGTCTGGATCCCGAAATCCTCCAGCATTTGCTGCAGCTGGCGAATTTCCTGCGCGATGTTGCGCGTGTCGACCGTCGGCACGCCTTGGGCAGACAGGGGTGAAGCAACCAGCAACGCGCAGGTGGCAACGGCAGAAAGAAAGCGGATCATCGGAATGCCTCCAGATCGAATTGCATGAAGTCTTGTTCGCGTGCCTGTGCGGCCGCCATGGCCAGCTCGGCCGCGCCAAGCGGACGGGTATGGGCGGCCTTGAGGCGCGTGCGGATCGCGATCAGGCGAGCGAGCTCGGCCCGAGCATAGGTGTTGAGAGATATGGCCGCGTGAATGTCATCGGTCTGACCAATACGCCTGATGATGTCCTGCACGCGCAGCGCGGCCGCTTGCACCGACACCAAGGAATAGTCGCCGTAGACCCCTGCGCCGAAAGAGGTCAGGCTCATAGTAGAATTGGCGAGCAGAACCGGGTCGATGGTGCCGAGTGCGTCCACGCCGCCGACACGGGCAAGGTAGAGATTGTAGCGCTCGGGGATCACCTGAACGTAGTGCTGGGTCTCGGCAAAAGGCGGCACGCCGCCGTAGCGCTGCACGTTGCCAGGACCTGCATTGTAGGCGGCCAGCCCGTGAATGATGTTGCCGTCAAACATGGCCAGCATTTGCGCCAGATAGCGCGCGCCGCCCGTGACCTGGATGTAGGGGTTCTCGTAGTAGGCTGGGTAGATACCCAGATCCTGCGCGGTGCCGGGCATGATCTGGGTCAGGCCGAACGCACCAACAGGTGAGCGCGCGCCGGTGGTGAAGCGGCTTTCTTGCCAGATCAGCGCCTGCAACAGGCAGCGCCATTGCTTGAGCGAGAGACCCGCCGCGCGCACGCCAGACATGTGGTGCGTTTCCTGAGCTGCGCGAATGATCAGCTCTTCAATCGATCCTGAGGCATCGCCGAACATCTGGCCCGCGCCGGGGTTCGGGTCGACCGAACCATAGAGCGTGTCTGCGGCGCTTTCAGGCGATGAACCCGCTTCCAAGCTTGCGACCAGTGCGCCTGAGTTCCCGCTGGCCAACGTCGTGGCATCGAGGATGTCTTCCAGCGCATGGAGTTGTTCCTGCTCGAGCGCCTCAAGCTCTTCTTCTGTGGTCAACCGATCCCGCTGCAGCGCCAGATGTTGTTCGCCCTGTTGCAGCACGCGCTCGCGCTGAAAGAACATGCCCGCATCAAAGGTCGGCACGCCTTGGGCATAGGCCATTGGCCCGGCGAACCACACCAAGCCCGCAAAGATATGCAGGTGGTGCCTACTCACCGAGACCACCAATCGGCCCGAGCAGCTCGAAATTGCAGTTGCTGCGGCTGACCTCGGCAAATGAGCTGAAGCATTCGGCTTCTGACGGCCGGTATTCCGCGCAGGCTGTCAGGGTCAAAAGGGTGAGGGTCAGCACGCAAAGTCTACGCATCAATCTGTCTCCAAAAATCGAGGTTCTGGCGGTAATCCGCGCCCACCAGCGCTTCGCCTTTTTCCATGCCGCCAAGGATCGTGAGGTAGGGGCCGAGCGCGCTGAGATCAGCGTCGATCACCACCGATCCTTGATCATCACGCACCAGCGCCAGACGGGAATTGCTGCCTGTGCTGAGCAAAACGCTCAGCTCTTTGTCAGTGAGGCCCAGCATGGTGTAATCGCTGGCCGAGGCGCGGATGTTGGGCAGCAGGAGCTGCGTCGGCACAGCCTCGACAATCGTCTTGCCAGTGCGAGTTTTCTCGAGCTGGCTTGCGTATTGGGTCATCATGACAACGACGGCATTCTGTTTCCGCGCCGTGACCAGCCAGTTGCTGAGCCGGTCGGCAAAATACGGGTTGTCGAGCGCCTTCCAGGCTTCATCGATAATGATCAGCGTCGGTTTGCGATCTTCGATCACGCGCTCCACCCGTCGAAACAGGTAGGACAGGACCGCCATGCGTTCTTTTTCGCTTTCGCTGTCGAGAATGCCGGTCAGGTCGAACCCCACGACATCACCATCGAGCGAAAAGGTATCCTCAGAGCTTTGCCCGAAAATCCAACCGTAGCGGCCGTCTGCGGTCCATTCCTGAATCCGTTCGAACAGATCCCCTTCATCTGCCCCGGCCACAAAGAGCGAGGACAAATCCTGCCAGTTGCGCAGGGCGGCATCGGTCGCCCCGGCGTTCTGGCGCACCACCTCTTGGATGCGGTTGATCTGAACCGGGCTCAGGGGTTTGTCGGTGCGATGCAGCAGCGTCGCCAGCCAATCGGAGAGCCAGGTTTGGCCGCGTCCGTCGATTTCGGTGCGCAGAGGGTTGAGGCCGGTTGACTCACCTGCCTTGATAGCACTGTAGCGCCCGCCATTGGCCCGCACGGCCATTTCCATGCCAGCGCGATAGTCGAAGACAAAGACGCGCGCGTCGCAGCGCCGGGCTTGTGTCATGAGGAAGGCTGACAAGACCGACTTTCCGGAACCAGGGCGGCCGAGGATCAAGGTATGCCCGCCGGTCGGCTCTTTGTCCGGCTGACCTGTCTCATGGTAGTTGAACAGAAAGCCTGAGCGTTCAGGCGTCGGGAAGAGGGTGATCGGCTTGCCCCAAGGCACTCTGTGTCCGGGTTTGCCCAGTTGACCGCGATGCAGCGCTGCGAGGTCGGCAAAGTTCGTGTTGGTGATGGCGGCCTTACGGCTGCGCATCTGCCCGTTGCCCGGATGCTGCGAGAAGTAATGTGTTCGGGCGGCGAAGCTTTCGTTCACCAGATTAACACCTTCACTGGCCGCGATGTTGCGTACCTCGGCAGCGATGGTCTCCAGCTTTTCCTCGGTCTCGGCGAATACTGTGACCGTCATGTGATGATCGCCAAAGCTGAGGCGCTTGGATTCAAGATCGTCCAGCGCGTCGACCAGTTCTTCAGCAAGGGAAATCGCGCCGTCATCGCTGGCCTTCATTAGGCGCTGTTGACGCTTGATCCGGCTGGCCATGATGTTGCTGTTGATCGGTGTGAAGGAGTGGGTGACCACCATGTCGACCGGCAGGTTCAGCTCATCGAACACGGTGCAGTTCGTCTTGGCAGGATAGGTTTTGATCGCAAAACTCGTGCCAAACCGCTTGCCCGCCGTCCCATCGTCTAGCGTAAAGCCTCGCCCCTGAAACGTGACGCGGGTGTTGGCCACATCTTCGGCAATGACGCCAAAGCGGGATTTTGCGAAGAGTGGTCGCTCTTGGCCGATGTTGAGCGCCCCGAGGAACCCGAGTAGCTCGCCGCATTCAGCGCCGAGCAGGCGCGGGTTCATCTCTGCAAAGGACGATAGCAGAAACCCGACGACCTCTTCGAGCTTGCGCAGTTGCTTGGCTGTCTGGTCTTTCAGCTGTGCGATGGAGTCTGAACGTTTCAGGCGCAGCCGCGCGCCGAGGGGAGGACGTTTCAGCACCGTGAGCGTGAGGGTTTTGTCTCGAAGGCCTGCCCGCGCCGTGGCCGTTTGCCAGCGGGTGTCCAGCTCTTGCGCAAACCCCTCGTTGGGCACCGGCTGCAGCGCGGTCTCAATCGCTTTTGAAACCTTGTGAACGTAGAAACTGTAGTCCGGTCCAATCTGCGCGATGATCGCAGCGAAGAGCGCGCGGATCTTCTCCAAATGCGCGTCATCACTGGTCATGCTGTTGACGCCATCAAGGCGGATACACTGGAACAAAGCATTGCCGCGCGTGCGGATCGTTACGTCATTCACGAGGCTGACATAGGGTAGCATGCTGGCCATCGGCCGCTCTTTGCGCGCCCAGTCTGGCAGCGTTGCAAGATCATCCGAAGGATCACGGAGCATAGCTGTCCCCCGAATGGATCTTGCGGTTCGGGGTGGGCGGCGTTTCCTGCAGTGATGTAACCATCACCTCAAGAAAGGCCGGATCCCAATCCGCCGCTTTCCACAGCGCAGGATAAGCCAGAGCGGCAATGATGATCACCGGCCAGCTCTGAACCCAGAGAAACAGCAACACAAACCCGAAGAGCCAGACCATGGCATACATGATCGGCAAGCCAATGAGCTTCGGTGGCCGGATTAGGCCCAAGAAGAGGCGGGTTTGCGTTGCCATGCCGGATTTACGCGCCCCAGATGGCGGTCACGATGGTTGGTGCAGCAGCGATGCCTGCAATGGCAACCAGCACCCAGAGAGCTTGGCGGAAATCCAGAATGCCAAAGAGCCAAGAGAGGAACACACCGATCAGGGCCAAGGTGCCGATGACTATGCCCAGGGGGCCGGTGATCGTGTCGACGATGCCTTGCAAAAGGTTCTGCACCGGCGAAAGGTCAATGCTCTGCGCAAAAGCCGGGTTGGCAATCATCAAACTGGCCAGAGCCAGCGACAGGATCGTACGGATTTGTGTGTGCATCAGGAGGCTCCAGTCAGTCGATCACGTACGGCCATGACGCGGC
>JBOEHJ010000025.1:0-42653 GCA_050633905.1 Geminicoccales bacterium | reverse complement strand
ACCACGCCTCGATGATCGAGGGTATCCGCCATAGCCGGGCCGAAAAGCACATCTTTCGACATAACGACCCGGAAGACCTCGATCGCTTGCTGAGTACAACAGCGCCTGATCGCGCCAAACTCGTCGCTTTTGAATCGGTCTATTCGATGGATGGCGACATCGCTCCCATCGCTGAAATCTGCGACGTTGCTCAGCGCCATGGTGCCCTGACTTATCTCGATGAAGTTCATGCCGTCGGCATGTATGGACCCGAGGGCGCTGGCGTTGCGGCCCAAGACGAGGTCATGCATCGGATCGACCTCGTTCAGGGGACGCTTGCAAAAGCCTTCGGCACCATGGGCGGATACATCGCTGCCTCTGCCAATCTTGTCGACTTTGTGCGCTCGAATGCGTCCGGGTTCATTTTCACAACATCGTTGCCGCCGAGTATCGCCGCAGCCGCTCTAGTCAGCGTGCAGATTGTGCGTTCGAGCGACAACTTGCGTCGATGTCATCACGAGCGGGCCAGAACGCTGAAACGCCGCCTCAGCGAGGCCGGGCTGCCTCTAATGCCATCGGCTTCTCACATCGTGCCGTTGCTAATCGGCGACGCTCGGCGCTGCAAGCGGATCAGTGATGTGTTGCTGGACGACTACGCGATCTACTTGCAGCCGATCAACTATCCAACTGTGCCGAGGGGAACGGAACGGCTCAGAATCACGCCATCGCCGGTGCATGGCGAGCGTGATTTTGACCATTTGATCGCCGCGCTCACTGAGGTTTGGGCACGCTTCGGACGGTCGCTCGCAGCCTGATGTCGAAGCAGCTTTGGTGATGACATGAAGCAGATAGCGACATGGATCCGTCAGGTTCAGTTGGTCATCGGATTTTTCCTACTTTGCTTGATCGTGAGCGGTCGATCGGCCGCCGATGGCGGTGATCGTTCCAACCGAACCCAGGCCGAATTTAGTGCTGCCGAGGTCGCGCTCGGCATGGATATCGAGCAAGTTCTGAAGATCTACCCTGACGCCAAGATCGAACGTCCGGTTGCTAATTGTTACAGCTACGGGCGCGCCATCAGCATACCCGCGCTGACGCGCCATATTCTTCGGCATCATGACAACAATGGTAATTTGACCTTGGGCTTCGCCCCAGCTCAAGCTGGAGGAAAGCTTGACCGCATTCATTATGATCGCCCAGTAAGCCTGTCGCCGGCTGAAATCCGCACGCTGATCGAACGCCTCTCGGTGCGTTACGGTCCTTATGATCGCATCCTGCGCCGAAGGAAAATGGAACCAGCGGGTCGTATCGTTGGCTTCGAATGGCAACGCGTCGATGGTGCCACCATGCGGGTTGTCCTACGCCATGATTTTGGCCATGGCGGCAATGCCATGCGTCTGAACGTCGTTGCCAAGTCGACGGTGCCGGTGCCACGTGCAAAGGGCCAAACCTGCGAAAAGCCTTGAGTGGCTGTTTAGCTATCGACTCTGCAATCGGCGAGCCGGAGATCAAGGTTTCTCGCGGTCGCAAAAGGCCACAATTTCAATGAATTGCCATCATCAATCGTCACCCTGTGCTCCATGCATGGAACCATAAGACATCGGCATTGGACGGGTTCTGATCCAGGCCTCTATCGTAAGATCTAGCAGGGCCAGATTACCCCGCCGCACAAGTGAACAGTCCGAAAATTTTTGAAGCAAGGGAGACTCCGATGACCCTACTCACAAACTCACCAAAAACCCATGCGCTCCTGGGCTCGACCGCGCCTGTGGCCGTTGTCACGCTGACACTCGCCGCCGCAGGGATCGGGCCGACCAGCGCTCAGGAAGGGACGTATGTACCGGATGTCGGCAGTGATAAAACGCTCACGGTCCCCGACGGCAAAATCTGGCGCGAGTGGCCCTATGTCGGCTCATTGGTGACGCCGAACGCGTTGAACGACGGCGAGGCGCCGTTCCCAGAACACCATATCGTTTACATCGATCCGGTGAGCTGGGAGCACTACAAGGAAACCGGTGAGTTCCGTGAAGGTACTGTCCTTGCCAAGGAGTTGACATTGGTTCGCGCACCAGACGGGGCCAATGAAGACGGCTCCACCGATGAAGTCAGTGGGACCGGTTATTTCATGGGCGAATATTCGGGACTCGAGATCACCATCAAGAGCAAAGAACTCTATCCGGACGAGCCGGGGAACTGGGCCTATTACACTTTTGGCCACAAACCCGAGCCCTATGATACCACAGCTGTGATGCAGCCAACCGATGCGTGCAATGTATGTCACGAGGTCTCGGCTGCCGAAGACTTTGTCTTCACGCAATATTACCCGGTGCTGCGCGCAGCCAAGTCGAACTAAGGAGGCTGACGGTGAAGTCATTTTCAGCCATCGCGGCGGCAGCTGTGGTTGCCGTCGCACTATTCGCTAAGAGCGGCATGACCGAGGAGCCGTTCTCGCCCTATGTCGATGAACAAGGCAACATCAGCCTCCCGGAGGATTTTCGCGGCTGGCACTTTCTTGGAACTTGGGGGGTGGCCACCGATGAAGAGAATGAGGTGGGCTCGCAAGGTTTCCACAATGTCTACACGCAGCCGGAAACCGTTGCGGCCTTCCGCTCGACGGGAAAGTTCCCGGATGGCGCCGTGCTGGTGAAGGAATTGCTGAAAGCAGCGACCGACACCATGACAACCGGTGAGATCAGCTATGCCGGCGAGACGGAAGGCTGGTTCATCATGATCAAGGACACAGAGGGCCGATTCGAAGGCAATCGACTTTGGGGCGACGGCTGGGGTTGGGCTCTCTTTAATGCCGACGAACCCGCGAAGACGGTCACAGAGGACTACGAAGACGACTGCCTCCCCTGCCATCAGCCGGCTAAGCAAGATGATTGGATTTATGTCAGAGGGTACCCGGCACTAGGTGACTAGCCGGTGATGCGAGACATCGATCAGCCGGACCGGCCGTCATAGGAAGGATCCATAACATGTCGGATAAGCCCCTTTACGAACGCCTGGGCGGGTATGACGCCATCGCCGCTGTGACCGACGCCTTGATGGCGCGCATCAAAGATGACGATAAGCTCCGCCGTTTCTACGACCACAGAGGCGCGGATGGCATCGCGCGCGAGCAACAATTGTTGGTCGATTTTCTGTGCGCGTCAGCAGCGGGTCCAATGGTGTACACGGGCCGTGACATGACGACCGTGCATGTTGGGATGGGCCTCGACGAGGACGATTGGCAACGCGCGATCGCCCATCTATCCGCAACCCTCGAGGCCTTTGAAGTACCGAACCAGGAAACAGGCGACGTGCTCGCCTTTACCGAGAGCCTAAAGCCAGAGATCGTCGAAGTTTCCTAAGAGAACTTCGCCGGCGATTCTCAGCCTCTCCGGTCTTGGCTTCGGAAGACGGAAGCGGACTGCTTCACGCCGGCCCGCGCTAGCATGTGCGCCCATGGGGAAGGAAACGCTATGACCACGGTACGAGACAGCATCGAAGTAACAATCAAGATATTTTTGGAGAGCCTGAATGGCGGCGACGCAGCGGGTGTGGCTGCTCACTACACAGATGACGCTGTTTTGCTGCCGCCCAATACACCGAGGATCGAAGGCCGCGAGGGAATTCAGGGCGTCTGGCAAGGTCTCATTGATGCGGACGTTCGCAATGTCGCGCTGACCACGCAAGAAGTCGATGTTTTCGGCGATGTGGCCAACGAAGTAGGCACCATCAGTGCGACAGCCCCAAGTGAGGACGGTCGCCGTGCGCCGCTGACCGGCAAGTATGTGGCGGTGTGGAAACGCGGGGGCGACGGCACTTGGCGGATGCGCCGTGATATCTGGAACTTCGATGCGTAGCTGAGAGATTCAGCACGGCCACCACGCTGCCCTGTGCGTCGGCACCCAATAGCCGAGGAGATTGGCTGGGCGGGTCCAGTCAGGGACGGCGGGCATGTTGCAAAGATAGAGTGTAGAGGGCAGTGTCTGCCCTGGTTCGGCAGGTGGGCTGTTCTATCTCGAATTTCGGTAGGCCTGATGCGCTGCAAATCTCGTCACCCCTGGGTCGCCCCGCACGACTGGCGAGGCGATCTCGACGCGCTGGCCGGTGATCGAAATGGCAGACGCTGACATGCTGGCGTGTTCCGCGGGTCGGAAGCTCATTTCGTCGCGTATTCGGGTGCGACGAGGGTGAACAGCTCCTGGGGTTCGGGGATGCCCCGCAGGGCATACCGGCCTATGGAGATGATTCGCTTGCGTTCGCGCGCTGCCGATCTGGCCATAGCAGAGGAGATGATCAGGTCCTGCTCCAAGGGGCGGCACATGGACTGAAGGCGCGCAGCCATGTTGACCGCGGGCCCGATCACCGTGAAGTCGAGACGGTCCTCAGCGCCAATGTTGCCATACATCAAGTCGCCAACGTGAAGCGCAAGGGTGAAATTGGTGAGAACCAAGCCTTCCGCCCCCCGACGGTCGTTGATCGTCGCCATGGTGCCGAGTAGCTCATCCGCGGCGGCAATCGCCCGCGAGCAGCCGGCGCTGTCGTCATCGGCGAACTTNNAGAAGCCCGTCTCCCATGAACTTGAGCACGTCGCCGCCATAGGCCTCCACAGCCCCAACGACAGCGCCGAAATAGTCATTCAGCATGGCAATCATCCGGTCGCCAGGCGTCGTTTCGGCGAGCTTGGTGAAGCCCTGCAAGTCGAAATACCAGATGACCGCGCGAATAGTGTCGAGCGAGCCCCGCTGGATATCCCCTGACAACACCCGCTCTCCGGCATCACGACCGAGATACACGGTGAGAAGATCATGGGCGGTCCGGTAGCTCGACGCTGACTTCAGGGCAAGCCCCAGTACCGGCAGCAGCTCCTTGATCGTGCCGAGATCGCTATCCGAAAATCCCTTGGGCGCATCACTAGTCCAGGACGAGGTCATGCCCTCGGGAGGGTCGTCCGGGTCGACGCGTGCACCAATCGTCGCCTGGCCAAAGATTATTGCCGTGGCGAAATAATCGGTCGCACCTTGGGCGCGGAATTCCTCCAGAACGGGAAACCGGGAAGGTTCGTTTCCGTCTAGCAGGCGTTCACGCAGCTCTGACATGCCCTGCTGGAGCATGTAGTAGAAGGGACTTTTGAGCCACCGCTCTTGCGGCTCGGCTACGTGAGCGTAATCCTCCCGAGTGGTGCGACCGCCATCGCGGTGCCAGTCGAAGCCCACCGCTCCGAACACGGGATGGAGGGCGCGCTGAGCCACATACGCCCGCTGAAGGGGGATACCGGTGTCGACAAGCCTCTCACAGAAACCCTGTAACAAAGCGGCCTGTGTCGCCCCTTTCAGGCCCTCTTTCACGAGCCAAGCAGAGATATTGGCCGTATCACCAGCTGGCATGCGCCCGTTTTCTGTCCGGTTCGACATGTTCAGGTTGGTCCCCCCCAAACCATCCTATCTTCTGGGCTCCATTCACACTAGTCGGCGATAGCGGCTGAGCTTGCCTTGCTCTATGCCGGTTCAAGGTCTTGGCCGTATAGAAACGTTTTGGGAATTTGCTGTTTGCCGGGCCGAATATGGCTTCGCTGTTTTTGATAGCTGTTTGACGGTTGTTCGGGATTTTCGGCGGCATAGCCTGCATGAGACCCGCCAAATCGACGATATTGGCTCTGATGCTCTGCTTTGGGCTTGATTGAGGCGATCTACGCCCGGATTGCCTGGATGAGCGGGGTGATTCCGAGGAGATTGATCACCTGCGTCAGATTGTAGGCAAGCACCGAGAGCGCTATTTCGGTGCCCATGTTCTTCATCCGCATCTCAATCGACAAAATGGTGTCACCGACGCTACAGGAAGAGATGATCGGCAACTGGAAGGTCGGAAAGGTCTCCGAGCTGGTCTCGGGTCAATTTCCAACACTTTCATCGGCAGAGAAGCTGGCGGCGCTGATACTCTAAGCGCGCCACCTGCCTCTGGATGTGATCTGAACAGCTGGTCCCCAGAAATTCCAGGGGCCAGCTTTGTTGTTCGTCATCTGGTTCTGTGATGAGCCAATCGCCGTTACCCACATCATGGGCGATTAATCATTCGTGACAGCTGTAAGGTTCATCGTGATCAGCGCACCTGGCTTTGGTAATCCGTTCACCGCGATGGCCGTTCGCGCAGGACGGCGCTCTCCCATCCTTCCTACATAGGCTGCATTCATCGTCGCGAAGTCGTCCATGTCGGCCAGGAAGACGTTGATATGCATGACATGATCGAGATCGGATCCGACCGATGTGAGCATCGTCTCGAACATGTTCAGGATCTGTCGGGTCTGGGAAGCGACGTCAGGGCCCACCAGCTCTTTCGTTTCCGGATCCACGCCCGCAGTGGCTCCGATCATCACGAACTGTCCGACCTTGGCAATATGACTATAGGGTCCAATCGGTGCCATCGTGTTGGCCGGCGTTGAGTAGTCTACCGTTGAGGACATGCCCAATTCCCTTTCGTGGAGGCGACGACAGTTTGATTGGCGGCTCTTCCTCTACGAGCATATACATCCACACACGGCGCTCGGAATAAATCTAGTGAAGTGACCTTTCGATGTGTCGCAATATCTCATGAAAGCTGAACTTCACGGTCGGTTTTCTGGTTTCGCGGCGGACTTGGTTGGCTCGCTCGATCCGTTGCTCGACGACTTTCGCAAAGGCTTCGGAGGGCCTTGTCAAAGGAACTTGTGTTGCCTGGGGAAGGCTTTGACCTTGCCGGGTTCAGGCAGCGATCAATGCCTGCCAATTCTGTAGAGCGGCATCGCGATTGGTCTTGAATTCGGCTCTTGGTGTTAGGTGACGATCGAGATTGAAATGGTTGTACATAGAAGACTGGATGGCTGTGAATTTCTGTAGACGTCGCATTTGCCGAAACCGTTGCATGGCCCGTTCTCGTCGTCGAAACGATAGAAGAGAGCTTTCGATCTGGTTGTTCAGATAGCGTTTGGTCTCTCGTTTCTGCTGGTTACCGATCTCTTTCATCGCAGCGCCGTATGACGTCAAACCGTTGGTGACGATGGCCTTGGGAGAACCATAGCGCTTCATGGCTTTTCTCAGGAATTTCAACGCAGCAGCCTTGTCCCTGCTCTTGGTGACGTAGGCCTCCAAGATTTCGCCTTNNNNGCCAGCGCCAAACAGAATAGTTTTGCTGCTGTATCCTTCCTTTTCGGATTTTTGCTGCGAACAGAGGCCGCCCGGCCCCTAGGAACTGCTCGTGTCAGTTTCCCGACAAGCAGCTCGAGCCTCCTCGAAGCCCCGTATGACCGGAGCCGGTTGTTCGTCCTGATCCGAGTGAGGGGTCTGCCGATGGCAGTTGTGGTGCAGGAGCATCAAGTTGGCCTGATGGTCCGTGCCGCCTTGGGCCTTCGCCAGGATGCGATGGCCTTGCCATCCGGTTCCATGGCGATCGGCTCCGTTCAGCTCTTGGCTATGTCAGCCCTATCGAGTTCGAGAGAAACCAAGCCCGCCTGACGGTGAAAAGCGGATGACGAAACTGTCCAACGTCAGGGGTGCACTCCAAAAAAGCGCAGACCAATGGTTCCTATCTCAAATTCACTGCTACCATTTATCGAGTCTATCTCTGAAGGGCACCTCGTGAATTTCAATGGTCGGTTGGTCATGAGCATCAAGACTGCTTGGAGGAAAGCAGTCAAGCGAGCAGGGCTCGATCCAGACGTCACACCGATGACGATCAGGAGAACCATGGCACGCGAGCTAAGGAGGCGTGGTGTTCAGCCTTGGGATCTCGCAGGATTGATGGGGCATACGTCCAGGGAAACGACAACGGAAATTTATGCCGAATATGATCCGAGCTATCTGACGAAGGCTGTAGAGGTCATCGATTCGTGCATGACAGAAATAATGATGCGAACAGAATCCAAAGGGCTGCGTGCTAGTTGCGTGCTACCTCTGAATTCTCGCTGCCGCTATCCCTTTGAAAAATTGGAGCGGGTGATGAGAATCGAACTCACGACACGTAGCTTGGGAAGCTACTGCTCTACCACTGAGCTACACCCGCACGGGGCTTTATTATCAAATATTTAGTCATTTTTAAATCCCTTTCTTCCTATTCCTTGGATACGCACCGGGCACGCTTATTCCGTGCCTAGGATTTCATTCAGGTAGGCATCAAGAGCCTCTCACCGTGCGCGCCTTCGTGCCGATCCCTAAAGGCACGAACAAGACCAAGCGCGCGGCGATTGCTGCCGGGGCGCTGCTGCCCGTCAAGCGGCTCGGAAAGATCAGGCTCTACGTCAGCTTTCTGACTTCGCCAAGCATTCCAAACGGCAGCGCCCTGCTCGAGAGTGTAGAGATGTTCTTCGCTGGCCATCGCTTCACTCGGCGAAAGTGTTCTGCATTCATCTAGTTCGTACCTGATGATCGCCCTTTGCGAATGGTTCTGTCTAGCTCTTAGTGTGGCAACTCTTGGCACGAAGCCCGAATGAGCCTTCCGGCCGCTATACGATTGAGAGCAGCCCGGCGCTTCAATAAGATCATCCAAGAACGGATAAGCGCCGGGTGGACTGGCTCTGCTCCTAGGATGCCGGTTCGATAAGTTCGCCAAAGATGTATCCGGTAGTGCCACGTACCGTTTTGACCTCAAACCAGTTGTCGTTCGGGACTTTCCGCAAGACAGACACATTCTCTCCAGTGATACCGATGTCGACGCGCTCGGCATCTCGATGGGGTTCGGCGCGGATATTGGATGTCTGGACGACCTTATAAGCGCGACCAGCGCTCTCTGCCTCTGTAACCGTCTTTCCGGGGCTGGCAAGCGCTGCTCTCTTTGGGCTCGCCGCGGCATCAAAAGCCTCATCAGCGTGTAGAACTGAGCGAAGTAGACCTGCGATACGTAGACGGATAGTGTCCAATTCCTGATGTGCGTCGTCTCGTTCCTGGCGAGTCAACTCAATCTGAATCCTCGCATCGTCGCGTTCCGAACGCGCTACTTTGAGCTTATCTTTGATCGCTTTGTTTTCCTCAGAGTAGGCCTGGTTTTGGTCCTGGCTGGCAGCGAGCTGGTTTTCCGCGCGTTCGGCACGTTCGACTGCTGCGCCACGGGCAACATCGATCGATTTAGCTTCGCCGCGACTGTTGCGTAGCCGCTGAGCGAGATCGTTAGCCTCCGACCTGGATTCTTTGAGCTCTTTGGTGAAGTTCTCAACCTGATTGCCGGATTTCTCCAGGCTGGTTTCAAGACTGCGCTGAGTAACCTCCGCCTTAGTCAAGGCCGAGGCAAGGCGGTTGTTCTCTTCAGCAGCCGCCTCTAACTCATCTCGAAGCGCCGCGGCGATGGCAGCAATGTTTGCCGCTTCGCGAAGCTGGTCCAATTTCGATCGCGCACCATCCAACGCGTCGTTCAACCCCGACGCTGCAGTGTCAAGGTCGTCGAATGTCCGGTGAGACTGATGAGTGGTTTGTTCTGGCACGCCACCTCCGACGGCACTCGGTGGTGTGGTATTCGATTCGATGGATTGGAGTAATTCAACGCTGCCATCTGAGGCCGGCTGCTCTCCTAAACGATCTTCTGCCATTAGTCCTGGGGCTACGAAAACCATGCCGCAAACGACGGCAATGCAAGTTCTGTAAACTACAATTGAAACGTTGCGCGATCCATTCCGACCTAACATCATAGATTTCATCCCTTTCTATCGTGTTGTTTTTAATTTTACACCGGAAGATCGTTTTTTAAGCCGCATCAGCACATGCTGCAAGGCTTAGGAATCAGCGTGTTCCCCATCTTTTGCACTGCTTACGCAGACTCTTGACTTGCTGGGCCGAAGGCGGCTTCTGGCACGACCCGTTCACTAAGCTTACGGCTGACATGTGCGCGAGAGCGGTCATTCGGAGCGCGTTCCAGCCAGTGCGACAGCTTAAGAACCCATTGCGGACACTCCGAGCACAGCGCTAGATTCCGCAGCTGAACGGCCGCTAGCACCAGCCTAACTGCCTGCATTGGTGTTTCGTATGGGCGGTCAATGCGGAGGCAGATTAGGCCTCCAAAAAGGTTTTCACCAAGCTCCGCTTAGTCTGCAAGACCGACAACCAATGAGAAAAAATATAGGGAAGCATCCGATCTGATGGCAGCGTGTTTGCTTACCGTCTTGCTTTTCTCGTCGCCTGGTCCCGGCTGACGGGTTCTATGAGTGGAAACGTGAGGGCAAGGAGAAACAGCCGCATCGTTTGTCTTTAATGGCTAAGGCTTGCCAAGGCAATGAGATCTTGGTCGGTTCTCAAGGCGTGGTTAGCTTTATCTCGATTCGGCGGTTGTTTCGATAGGCATTGTTGCTCCGCCTTTCATCCACTGGCTGGTATTGGGCGAAACCGGCAACTGCGATGCGTTCTTCAGGGACACCGTTGTCAATGAGAAACTTGCCGACCGTGATGGCGCGTGCTGTCGATAATTCCCAATTGGATGGAAATTCGGCTGTGTTGATTCGTCGGCGATCGGTGTGACCGTTGATCTGCAGGACCCAGGGCAGCTCGCCTGGAATTTCAGAGGAGATGTCTCTCAGGCTTTCCGCAAGGGTCGCAAGCTGATCGCGGCCACTAGGCTCTAACACCGCCTCACCGCTGGGAAACAGCACTTCGGACTGGAAGACGAAGCGATCGCCTTGCACTTTGACATCTGTTCTGTTGCCCAGGACCTCGCTGAGACGGCCGAAGAACTCTGATCGGAACCTACTGAGTTCTTCAACCTTGCCAACCAGAGCGACGTTCAATTGCTTGCCGAGGTCGGCGATGATCACATCCTGCTCGCTGACTTTTTCCTGTTCGATAGCAAGAGCGTCAGCAAGGGTGGCGAGCTGGTTGCGCAGACTGTTGATTTGGCGATTGAGCGTGTCGATCTGCGCAAAGGCCTCGCGCGAAAGCTTCCTTTCCGTGCTAAGCGCTTCATTGTTTTGCCCCGTACTTCTCAGGAGCTCGGCAATCTGGATAGCGCGCTGTTCGAGTTCACGCTGCGCTAACAGGGTGCGGTCCTGCTCGCCGGCAAGCCTGGCTTCGAGCTGCGCTGCGCGATCACGCACCTGGCTGAGTTCCACCAGGAGAGCTTCTCGTGCACGCTGCAGCTCTTCCAGATCCGTGTTGGCTGTATCGCGGGTGCCATTTAGGACCTCGAGTTCGGCCGCAAGTTCGGCAATGCGCCGCTCTCTCCTCGCAAGCTCGTCCTCGGCTGTTTCGATCGCCTGTTCTTTCGAAGCTCGTTCGTTCTCCAGATCAGCGCGTACCTGCTCAAGCTCGGCTTCCAGTGCAGAAATTCGCGCCTCACTTTGCTCCTGACCAGTTTCGCTATCCTTCAAGAGGGCCGTCAACTCACTGAGTCGTGTTTCGAGGCTGGCAGCCTGTTCACTGGCCTCACCAAGATCGGCGACCTGATCTTGGAGATCAGCCGATTCGGCCTGCGCCGTCTTCAAGAGGGCGCTTAGGCGTGCAATCTCGTCGGCTGCATCGGCTTTGGCTTGCTCGGCGGCGCGCAGGAGGGCGGTCATCTCGCCGATGTCCAGTTCCAGATTCCGACGGGTTTCCGTGAGCGCCACGATATCGCGCTTGAGCTGGACGAGTTCGGCAAGGCGGGCTTTCAGGGTTTCCGCATTGGCATCGACTGTCTGTGTGGCGCGTTCCAGCTCCTCTTCGAGCTCGGCACGGAGTTGATTCGCGCGCGCAAGGTCGGTTTCGATGTCGTCGTTCTGCTCCTGATCCTGACGGAGTTCGGCCAAGGTTTGGGCGAGGAGCTTCTTATCTTCCTCAAGGACGATGAGCTGGTCCCGATATTCATCACGCTCGGCCGTGATCTCCGAGAGATTGGCATTGTTCTGGTCACGATCGAGGGTGGCTGTCTGAAGGTCGGAAGTGAGCTGGGCGACGGAGCGCCTCAGCTGGGCGTTGGTGTCCTGCTCAAGGCTTAGCTGATCATTCAGCTCGGAAATAGCCTGTTCCAGGCTCAAGAGCTTGCTATCCTTGCCCTCCAAAAGTCGGGAGAGAAAGAACTGGCCGAGAACGAACACCACCAGCAAAAAGATGATGACCAGCAGCAATGTCGACAATGCATCGACAAAGCCCGGCCAGATATCGGCCCCGTTCTGACGCTGATCGCGACGCGAGCGAGCCATGGCTTAAGCAACTTTCCCATCAGTTGGAAGAAGCATCAGTTCTGCCTAATCTGAGGGCGAGCGGTCGCTGCGCGGGGCCTGTGAATTCGAGGCGGCCGCAGCAGCAATGGTTCGCGCCAGCATCTTGATCTCGCTTCTGAGCTCGTGGGTCATTTGCGTTCGCCCTTGAACGGTCTCATCGAGAATACGGGCGAGATAGACATCCATGTTGCGGATGTGGTTGCGTGTGGATTCATCAACGGCACTATTGCCGCCATCGGCGAGCCTAGCCAGCACCGGGCGAATATCATCCTGATTGGAGATCAGCCGACCGAGAATGGCCTGCTCAGTGGCGATCTGATCGCCGAGGGTCGAGAGGCGTTCGGTCAGGCCGAGAAGGCTGCTTTGCACCGTTCTTTGGTTTTCTTCAGAACGTTCGATGCTGCGTTGCATGTTCTGCATGTTCTCGGCCGTCTGTTCCATCAGCGCCTGAAGATAGGCGGGGATTGGAACGTCGCCACCAGCACCAAGGCCAGCAACCGGATCGCCTGTGGAGAGGCGGGTCAGGCTGGAGAGCCATTCCTCCATTTCGTTATAGAACGAGTTCTGCGCTTGGGTTGCCTGAAGATCGAGAAAACCAAGGACCAGGGAGCCGGCAAGCCCGAAAAGTGACGAGCTGAACGCCGTGCCCATGCCTTCCATCGGTGCGGCGAGACCAGCCTTCAGTTCATTGAAGACATCGGCAATTTCACCCTCACCACCGACGGAAAGATTGGAGATGACCGAACTGACCGAATTGATCGTTTCCAAGAGGCCCCAAAAAGTGCCGAGCAGACCTAGGAAGATCAACAGCCCGATCTCATAGCGGGTGATATCGCGCTGCTCGTCCAGCCTGGAAGCGATGCTGTCGAGGAGATACCGGACGGAATTGGCGGGGAGCTTGATTTTGCCGCGGCGTTCTTGCTCGCCGAGTGCATTGGCGACCGGACCGAGGAGGAAGGGCACGGCCTGGAGTGCATAGCCAGGCTTGCTGGTGCGCAGGCTTTCGATCCAGCGGATCTCAGGCTTGATCATCCAAACTCGACGGAAGACGTAAAAGATCCCGAGCAGAAGAACGGCCAGGATCAAGCCGTTCAAGATCGGGTTGTAGAGGAACATGCGGAAAACGATCTCGTAGGCGAACGCGATCGCTAGCGCCGCCAGGACCAAAAAAACGATCATCCGATTGATGAAACGCTGTGGGTTACTCATCGACGGCTTATCCCAACTTGGCCACGCATCAACAGATCCTTCATCCGAAAAGGCCGCTCCTCAGCCTCTCGCCCTCAACGGCGCTCGTTCTACAGGTCAAAGGCCCATTCGGCAACGGCCCAAAAAGCGCTTGACGAGCGCAACGTCAAGCATGGCCGCCACAATGACGTTCAGGGATTGCTAGAGATGTGTCTTTTCCGACGCCGTTGAGCTTGAACTCAAGCGCTTCCGTCACCGACTACCCTGTTGTCCATTCCAGGGGTGCCGCCTGGCGGGGAGGGGAGATCAGCGTCCGGTTCTGCATGGATTTGGGCTTCGAACTGGCGCAGGCGCTTGTAGACGGACATCAACTCAACGATCGTGGTCCAACTGTTGACAAGATATTGGAACGAACTTTCGACGCGACCAAACGCGCGCACGATTTGCTGCATCACGCCAAGCGTGATTGCGCCCGAGATGATGGTGGGGCCAAGTGCGATATAGGGCACGAGCACGCCGAATTGCAGATAGGAGTACCGACCGACATTGAAGTACATGTAGTGCAGGAACAGCCGGAAATAGTTGGTGCGGACATGGGAGAAAAGCTCTTGCACCGTGGGTGGCTGGGCGCGGTCGCCGTTATCCTCGCCGTAAACCAACTCCTTTCGATAGGCCGCTTCCACGCGCTGATTATGAAATTCCAGGCCCGGCAGTTTATAGCCGATGAGGGCAAGTCCAACGGTCCCGAGCAGGGCGAAGATGATCGCGATGTAGATGAGGGATTGGTCGACTGGGCCGATCCAAGGCAGTTCGGTCACATGACCGGATAGCTGATAGAGTATCGGAAGGAAGGCGATGAGCGTGAGAACACTACCGACGAAGTTCGAGCCCAGGCTCTCGATAATTTGGGCAAATCGCTTGGTGTCTTCCTGAACACGCTGAGAGGCACCTTCGATATGGCGCAGCTTTGACCAATGCGACATATAATAGTCGTTCATCGCGGTGCGCCAACGAAAAACGAAATGACTGGTGAAGAAGTTGGTGAAGACGGCGACGAAGACGTAGATGCCGGCGATCTTGCCGAAGCTCGCCAACAGGAAAAAATACTCATCTAGCGTGATGGACCCAGGCTCGCTCAGCGCCTTTTGGATGGTATCGTAGAAATCGCCGAACCATTCATTGATCGCAACATCCAGCTCAACCTGATACCAGGTGGCGACGAGGATCAGGATGCTGCCGCCGATTGACCAAGGCCACCATTTCTTATCGAGAAAGAAGGATCGGAACACGCAAAAATCCTCTCGCGAAGTCGGATGAGCAGGAATTTTGCAACCTGACGGAGTGGGATGCCCGCGTCAATTTCAGCTGATCGGAAATCTCACTGATTTGATGCTGTTTGCGGAAGGTGGATCAGTAGTCGAAACGCCATTTTACGCCGACACCGCCGGATGAATCGCCGCCGGTATCGGCTTCGAGCGAGACATTAGGCAAGATTTCGATCTCGACGCGAGCGCGGCTGCTGTCGTCACCAGCCCCTTGCTCGACCTCGATATAGACATCGTCGTTCAGATATTTACCGGCTTTCAGCCTGCTGTCGGTCGCTTCCTCGCCACTGACGATATCGAGGGTGTCAATGTTGAGGGCATTGCGGATCTCACCGAAGGCATCGAAGCCACCACCACCGCGAAGCTTGTTCAAGGCAAGCGCGAGCTTGCCGGCTTCGACCGGGCCGATTTCGCTGAGCTCCCGATTAAACAGGAGACGCGCCAAGACCTCATCCTCGGGGAGAGCAGGTTCGCTTGAAAAGCGCAGTTGGGGATCGTTGGCTGGGCCATCCAGATTGACGATCGCCTTGAAGTCGTCATCGGTCGCCGCCGCCTTCACTATCAAGATTGGATTAGGCGGCGAGGTGCCATTGAAGTCGATCTTCCCTTGTTCGATCTCGAAGCGTTTCTCGATGAAATCAAAATAGCCCTTCTTGACATCGAGATTGCCTGTGATGACGGGCGAACTGGTGGAGCCCTTGATACGTAGCAGTCCTTCCCATTCAGAATCCAGTCCTCGGCCGCGCATATAGACCTTGTTGGGCAGATCGATGGTGAGATCCAGTTCAGGATCAAAGGATTGCGCACTCACATCCTCGGCTTTGACCACGTTGATGATATTACCGCCGATTTCCTCGATATCGATATCGGGGAGTGTAGGGCCCGAGCTTTCCGGGATCTGAATTTCGGCGCGCCTCACATTGACATTGCCAGCGATGGTCGCTTCACCGAGATCGCCGAGCATCGTCAAATTGCCTGATAAGGTGGCCTCGACATCGCCCCGATCGACGAGCTCAGCTTCACTAAGGGCAAGCGATAGCGAGAGAGGGAAACTGGCGTTGGGATCGAGATTAATCCAGCCGTGTGCCTCGACCCTGCCGTCATCGCCTGCTTTGGCCGACGCTTGCACGACCGAGATCCTGTCCTTCGAAGCCTTGCCATCCAGCGTGAGATCGCGAAGTGCTAGGCCGATGAAGATATTTTCATATGCACCGTCTTTGAGCGCGATCGGTCCATCGACGATGGGCGCTTCGATCGTGCCGCCAAGGGTCACATCGGCGGTAAGCGTGCCCTCAAGGGATTGACCATCAAGTGCCAGCAGATCGCCGATATGTGCCAACGAAACAGTTGCCTTGACCTCCCCGTCTATCAAGCCTTCGGCTGGCAGATCCACGGCAAAGGGACGCCATTGCATGGCCAGGGGGTGGACAATCCTGGCTGCGATCGGCTGCTGTGTGAGGCCGCTGGCAGTGAGACGGCTGGCAAGGCGTCCGTCAGCTAGGTTGGCGCTCAGCACCATATCGGTCGGTGGCAGGTCGGTTGCCGTAACCCCTTCTGCCTGGATGTCGTTGACATTGACCACGGCCTTGATCGAGGGCTGGTTTACGGTCCCGCCAAAATTCACTTCAGCGCTGGCCGTACCGGTTACTTCGGGGCCATCAAAACGCTGCAGCAAGGCAAGGGGCAGCGATCTGAGATCGATCCGGCCATCGACATCCATGACGCCAATGTCGACTTCGCCAGTCAGGGCCGCCTCGCCAAAGCGGAGATCGAGACCATTCAATCTTGTCTTGTTCTCGCCCTGTACAAGGCTTAGCGGGCGGTTAAGGAATACATCCTCTCCGGCGAAGGATCCGGTCAAACGCTCAAGATCGAGGGTCAGCGGCCCGCTTAGCGCAAGGGCGCCCTTGGTCGTGAGCGAGAGCGGCTGGATAATCTCGCCTTCAAGATTGAGATCGATGGCCAAACGTTCGAGATCGCCCTGCGCTTGAAGTGCTAGCTTTGCGAGGCTGACATCTCCTTGTTCGAAACCCTGAAGTCCGGCTTCAGCGACAAGGTTAGGCTTACCCAGTAGGTCTTTGATGGTTGCCTCAAGATCAACGCCGTCGATCTCACCGAAGTCGCCACCGATGCTGCTACCATTGAGCGACAAACGTGCATCCTGGCGCTGGTTGTCGGTTAAAAGCATGAGGTCGAGATCGAGCGCTCCCTGCAGCGGTTGCTCCAATAGCGGCTCCAGTGCCGCTAGATTACCGAGACGTCCTTTGACATCGCCATCGAATATATTGTTGTCGAGATCGAGATCGATTTTTCCATTTAGGGCCATCTCGGGGCCTTTTAAATCGATCGCTGAGAGGTTCAGACGTTTGTCATCGAGGTGATAGTCCAGCGCTAAAGAAAGCGGGATGCTGCGCGTGGTAAGGTCAAGGGCAAGCTTGCCTTCAGGCGAGGCGAGAAGCTCGCGTCCATCAAGATTAAGATGAACAATGTCGATGGTCTCGCCTGCGATCAGGAGACGATCGCTTGTTGCGGTCAGATCGGCGCGGGGAGAAGAGAGAGTTCCATCAATCCTGGCATCAAGGACAAGCGCCCCCTCGATCAGCTGCTTGGTTAGGGAGGCAAGCTCGGCCAGCTGGGGCAGGGTGGTCTTGATGGTTGCGGTGACCTCCTCAGTTTCGAGATCAAGGTCGGCAACCCCGCTAAGGATCGCTTGCTCACCGGTCAACACGAAATCCTTGATCCCGAGATGCCGCTGATCGTCGAGACGGAGGGCGGATTTTAGATCGAGGCGCTCGCCGATCAATTCTCTTGCGCCGTCAGGTAGTTCGGTTAGTCGGCTCAATCGAATATCGAGATCGGCGATCACACTTTCGGCCTGATCGGTCGTTTTAAGCGCGATGTCGATCAGCGCTTCACCATCAATAGCTTGGCCATAACGCGAAATCAGCCGGTTGAGTGCCACTGTGCGAAGAAGGATGTCAAGGTCGCTGACAAAGGTCTTGGGATCGATGGTGCCGGTCGTCGACAGGCTGGCCTCTGCCATCTCGATGGTCGCTTGCTCGACATCGATCACGCCTTCCAGCGGCAGATGCAAGGCGGCGGTTAGAGAAAATTCCTCGGAAGGCAGCGGTGTTTCGGGGATGGTGAGGCCGCCGACATGACCATTGATCGTGATGTCAAAGGCAGGTGACGTCGTCTCCAACGGAGCGCTTGCCCGCCAATTTGCGGTCGTCGTCAGGTCCGATGTATCGATGTTCGCAATGCGGAGCCCCTTGGTGCGAAGATCAAGGACGCCGGTTGGCCTGCTAAGCGTGCCGCCAATATCCAAGGTCAGCGCGGCTTCACCGGCTAAGGCCGTCTCGGCGATGGCGCTAAGGGTGCTGAGATCAGGGGCATCGATCATCGTCTTAAGTGCGAGATTACCGCTTTCGACATCGATTGTTCCATCGCTCTTGAGAGCGAGGTTCTCGGCTTTGATGTCGAGCCGCTCCAGGGTGATCGCCTGGGCTCGGTTCTGCGTGAGATCGAGTGCGATATCGAGACTATGACCAAGCAAGGCGGCGAGGTCTTTAGGGAGCACGGTCTCGACCGGGCGGATCGAGGCATCGATCCCAAGTTTGGGTTCGTCGATCAGGGCAAGGGAAAGATCGGCATCCATGTGGACCAATCCGTCGGCGGCAGCACTTAGCTTGCCGGACCAATCCACCAGCGGGCCTTCCCCAACTAAAGTGAGATCTAGATCGCCGACGTCTTTTCGGCCGGTCAACGCCTCCAGGAGCTGGCCGGTTTCGCCGGCATCAAGGTCGATCGCAAGCCGTTGTGGATCGAGGCTGACGGTCGAGATCAGGGTCAAAAAGGCGGTTGCCTGATCCAAACGCTGCAGATCGAGGGTCAAGTCGACATTGCGGCCATCATCCGAGGCGGTGAGACTGCCATCGAGGCCGAAGCGCGCTGCTTCTCCCAAAACGCTCTCGTCGAGCTCGATGGTATCAATGGTGAATTCCGTAAGAGTCAGAGGCGCCAAAGAGCTCGGCAACTCGGGTAGCCTGAACGGGTCATCCGTTGGTGGCTCGGCCTCATCCGAGGATATGGGCGGACGGATCACGTGGACCCGCTTTGCTGCCAGGACATCGATCTGCAGACGCCCGCTAAAGAGGGCGCTCGGCGACCAATCCAGCGCGATATCGTTGGCTTCCAGCCAGACGCCGTCTCGATCGGAAAGCTTGAGGTCGCCAAGCCTGGCATCAATCGGAAGCCATCCATCGAGATCGGTGATCTCGATGCCAGCCTCGGGCGTCGACAGGGTTGAGGAGAGTGTGCTCGCAAGAAAACGCTTGCCTTGTCCGGTTTGCGCCAGAAGAGCGGCACCGGTCAGGGCAAGAACCAGCAGGATGCCGGCATAGAGAAGGCCGCGAAGAGCATAACGGATCATCAAGGACACTGGGCTGTGCGAGCGAGGGCTAGGAACATGGCGTCAGCATCATAGAAATCCAAGCCTGAACGGCTGCTGAACCGTCGAAAAACGACGCCAATCGCCAATGAAGTTATGTCATCAGCGGAAAGGAAGGGTAAATGGCGTCAGCGGTTCATGGTTGAAGGCTTGATGCAGGGACTGCCGCTTTTACTTTTTTGGAATGATACCAATACGCGCCCAACAGCGCCCGGCAAGGCATCACATCTTGCTGAGGCCATCCATATTGGTGATCGTGTAATAGCCGCGTGACCAGGCGATCAATCCTTGATCACGCCACTGTTTTAACTGCTTGTTGATACTCTCGCGGGTCATGCCCACCATATCGCCGAGTTGCTGCTGGGAGAGCGGCATATCGACGAAAATGCCGTCATCAACATCGCGACCACTGAACTCCGCAAGGCGGAGGAAACGACGGGCCAGGCGAGCAGGGCCTTCACGGAAGGCAACGTCTTCGAGCAGCTGGGTTGTGCGTCGCAAGCGGTGGGTCAGGACCTCAAGCATGCGCACCGAGGCATCCGGGTGTTCCAGAAGGAAGGGGATAAAGTCCCGTCGATCCAGGACCAGGAGTTCACAATCGTCGATGGTGACCGCATCAGCGGTACGCGTTGAACCGTCAAGAAGGGCGATCTCACCAAAAACCTCGCCCGGACCAAACATGTTGAGAACGAGTTCCTTGCCGCACTCGCCGTGGGTGCAGACCTTAACGCGGCCATGGCGGACCACCATCATGCTCGTTCCCGGGTCGCTTTTGCAAAACAACACCGATCGAGCTTGATGCCGAGCCCATCTCGTGAACGCTACCAGCCGATCCAACTCATCCGCTCGAAGCCTACGAAAGAGATCCAGATCAGCAAGCAGCCCGCGTTTATCCCCTTCTCGCGTCATATGGCTGCTCCTCTTTAAATTCACACGCCGGAGCAAGGCTAAACCATTTTATCAAAAAGATAACGTATTTTTGCGCTTAAAGCGCGAATAATTGATTGCGCCAGGATTGGCCGAGCTCGGAGAAGAATGTGCCTTCCACATTTGCCTTAGCGGGCGTGACTTATAGAAAAACAATTAGCCGATACAATCATGTCAAGCTAGATGGTTGCTGCTTAAGAATGGATCAATAAACCCTCTTAAGGCCCTAAAAAGACGCCATTGTGAGTTTTCGCACACCATCTATTCCGCGATCATTCCGTGACCCGATGGCCTGGCGAAAGCCCAATATAAAGATCGCCTCACGACGTTCGGGTCGGGCAGAATTCCCTTGCAGTGCAGCTCATTTGGCGGAAATCTTCGACCATGTGCGCCTATCGACCGTTTCTAAACCAACAACCCCATCTCTCGATGGCGATCAAGAGCCTGGATGAGGCAACATGGCTTGAGATCGGCGATGAGTTCGACCATCAGATGGCCGAACGGCACCGTCTTCTGGACCAACATGCCGCCGATGTGGTCGACGCTTTGCCCGGCAGCGAGGCGTCTCAAGACGAACTCCTAGCACTGCTCCTGCAACATTTGGCAGACTATCATACCGATCGATACAGGGTTTCACCAAAAGGGGTCGAGGAGCGACAATCTGGACGGCGTTTCACCCTGACGGACGAGACCCACGCCCCATTGATGCTCATCGGGCGCCTGGTGCAGGAGGATTTTTGCCTGCTTCAGCAGCGATTCTCGGCCTATCAGCTGGTCGCCGCCGTTCTATGCTTTCCCGCCCATTGGCAACTCTGCGACAAGATAGGCCGGTCCTTGATCGATATTCACAAACCGGTTCCAGGCTTTGCCAACCAACTTGGTCAGCCCATCAGCCGGCTGTTCCAGCGGCTGGATAGCCGACGTCCGGTGCAGCGCTTGAACTGGAGTCTGGTTGATACATCCGAGCTTTATCTGCCGCCATCTCATCGAAAGGCCGTCGTTGATATCACCGAGGAGAACGCGGGTGCGCGCCTTTGGCTTCGGGTGGAACGGCAAACGCTTCGCCGGCTGCCGGTCACAAGCGATATCGTCTTCGGAATCCGAACGCATCTCACACGCCTAGACGATGCCCTTGACGACCCGTCAACGGCAAAGGCGTTGATGATGAAAATCGAGACTATACCTGCGGCGATGGCCGATTACAAAAACCTGAAACGTATCAAGAAGCCATTGAAGACTTATCTCGAACGAAGGTTCGACCAGAGCTCATCCTGATTAGGTAGAACGATCCCAGATCATATCGATCCGCTCTTTGTCCTAAAGAGGGGGCGCTTACCGGTCCTCGCCGGCCTGGTCGACCAGGCCCGATTGTCGGATGGTTTCGGGTTCATCGGCTTCGCTGCCGCGGTCTTCGACCTGAAGATCGGGGGGCGACATGTCTTCTCGTGCGAGAAAGCCACCGGACTGGCGGGCCCAAAGCCTGGCGTAAACGCCGCCTTTGGCAATGAGTTTCCGATGGCTACCTTCCTCGATGATCTGTCCCTCATCCATGATCACCAGCCGGTCCATGGCGGCGATGGTCGAGAGACGGTGCGCAATCGCAATCACGGTCTTGCCGGCCATGAGGTTAGTGAATTGTTCTTGAATGGCTGCCTCGGCTTCTGAATCGAGCGCTGAGGTGGCTTCGTCCAGCACCAGGATCGGGGCGTCTTTCAACAGGACGCGTGCGATCGCGACCCGCTGGCGCTGCCCGCCGGAGAGCTTCACGCCACGCTCACCGACATGAGCGTGATAGCCCTCACGTCCACGAAGATCGACGAGGCCAGGAATAAAGGCCGCGGCCTGGGCTTGTTCCGCCGCCTCGATGGCCTCCTCCTCGCTCACATCAGGACGGCCGTAGATGAGATTGGCGAGGACCGAGCGATGGAGCAGTGAGGTGTCCTGGGTGACCATGCCGATCTTGGTGCGCAGGCTCTCCTGGCTGACGTCGGCGATATCCTGGCCGTCGATCAGGATCCGTCCTCCTTCCAAATCGTGAAAGCGAAGGAGAAGGTTGACCAGGGTGGATTTCCCGGCACCGGAACGTCCGACCAGGCCAACCTTTTCGCCTGGCCTGATGGTCAACGAAAGATCCTCGATGACACCTGCAGTCTTGCCGTAGTGAAAACGGATATGCTCGTAGCGGATTTCACCCCGTGGGACCTCGAGTTCTGTCGCTCCAGGGCGGTCGGTCACGGTATGCGGCTGCGAGATCGTTCTGATGCCGTCCTGCACCCTGCCTATGGCCTCGAAGATGTTGGTGATCGTCCACATGATCCAGCCGGACATGTTGTTGAGCCTGAGCACCAAACCGATCACGAGCGCAATCCCACCTTCCGTGACCTTGTCAAGGCTCCAGAGCCAAAGGGCGAGGCCTGCGGCAGACACGATCAAGAGGCCGTTGATGGCAAAGAGCATGATCTTCATGGCCGAGATCGGGCGCATCAGATCGTGGAACATTCGAGTATGCTCCCGGATCCCTTCTTCGGCGTAATGGTCCTCGCGATCTGTGTGAGCAAAGAGCTTGACAGTCATGATATTGGTATAACTGTCGACGATCCGGCCGGTGAGCAGGGAATTGGCCTCGGAGGTGATCCGCGAGCGCTCTTTGATACGGGGCACGAAATAGGCCAGCGTTCCGACATAGCAAACCAGCCAGACAATGATCGGGAGCGTCAGCATCAGATCAGCCTGGGCAAATAGGATGAGTGCGCTTCCTGTGTAGATCGTCATGAACCAGACACCATCCATGGCTTGGACGATCGTCTCCCGCAGGCTGGGGCCGGTCTGGATAATCTTGGTGGCGATACGACCTGCGAAGTCGTTTTGATAGAAGCCCATGCTCTGCCGTAGGACGTAGCGGTGTGTTTGCCAACGGATCATGTTGGTAAAACAGGGGACGATTGATTGCTGCACCAAAAGACCGTGGATCAGGGCCACCGCCGGGCGCAAGATCATCGCGATAAATGCCATAAAGATCAGTGTCGTGCCGTGATCGGCGAAGAAGGTCGCGCTGTCAGTGGCTTGCCGTACCATGTCGATGATCTCGCCAAGGAAGGCGAACAAGGAGACCTCGATCAGGGCAACCACCAAGCCGATGAACAGGAGAAGTGCGAAGAGTGGCCAGATCTGACGGGCGAAATGCCAATAGAATGCTAGGAGATCGGTTGGCGGTTGCACGACCGGACGATCCTGAAACGGATCGATCAGCTTTTCGAACCAAGTGAACAGAGCATTGAACTTTTTGCGCATGCGTCGTCTCCCGGTCGGATTCCGCACCGACGCCCTAAAAGATCAAACCGACCTCATGACGTGTCGTCGAAGTCTCGTATCATCAGCAAAGGCCAATAATCACTGTTGGGCCTGAGCTTCGAGGATGGGAGCCGTCGATCGCCTCGATCGCGTTCGCGAGCTGTCGCGAGGCTAAATGGCCAGCACTCAAATCTAGATAGACCCCATCTCGATAATATGGGGCGCGATGGACGTGGTTTACACCCCGCAGCATGTAGGGGCTCAGGGTTTGTTTTTACCCTTGGCGTCCTTATCCATACCCGACAAGCCGGTCATGATCTGCTGCCAGAATTGCTCCTGCAACTGGCTGAAACCCTTGACCCCCTCGGGGAACCAAGTTTTCAGCATCGCCTCGGGGTCGGTATTGGCCAGATATTTTGATAATTGGTCTTGAAGCTGCGCAACCAATTTCTCTTGCATCGGTTCGACATTGGGCAGCCCCAAGAAAGCTCTCGCCTCCTGAGGGGTACAATCGACATCAACGGTAATCTTCAAAACAGCAGACCTCTCGATGGTGCCCATAGCATATCAGGGCCAGCTTGGGAGCAGTCAGGTTTGCTACCCCTGATGACGATACAACGCCCATCGAGAGGCGGCGGAGTTTCAGGCTACGATCATGAATCGGACCGTTGCATCACGACGCTGCCGGCCGGATCAAGGATTTGCAGCGTGAGAGGGCCAAGCCCGTTGGCCATGGACTGCCAACGTTCGAAAAGCGCATTCATATAGCTGCTCTGACCAGCTTCCGGCACGCTCGTCCAGGTTTCGGTTGCCAGAACTTGAACGCCGCCACCGCCTGTGGAGCGAACGTCGGTGAAAAGATTGATGCCTGCAACAGAAACGGCACGCTCATTCAACTCGACCACGGTTTCGCGAAAACTTTGGACGGCGGCCGGTTCTTCGCCCGGCGCAACCTCGGTGAGTTGTTTTGGGGTTTCGACCGACGCTGGTTGCTCGACAGCGGCAGGCGTAACCGGTTCAAGGGCAGCAGGCTGGGACGACGTTACTTCAGCGATCTGGGGAGGCGTCTCAACCGGTTCTGGCGTTGCCGCAATTGGGACTGCGGCTGGTGTTGGTTGTTCCACAGCTGCCGTCACCGGTGTTTCGACGGCGGCTGGTGCCGCTGGCGTTGCCGGCACCGTACCTGGTGCATCCAAGAGTGGACCAAAGATCCAGCCTTGCTTGTTATGCCTTGGAAAATCGACGAAAAACCACTCGCCTTTTTCTGCGATCTCGATTATGTCCTCGCCAGCATTGATCGTAAGCAGGACCTCAGCATTGGTGCTGGGGCCCGTCCTGATATTGACGTTCTGGCGGCTGATCGAAAGACGATCGCCTTCTGCAGCCCTGGCGGCATTACTTACCCAAGGTGCCATGCTCAAAAGGACTGTCAGTGATGCGGCAACAACAGCCAAGTTCATCGACATCTCCGTTTCATACCCAATTCCGCTGGTCGGCATGTCCGGATGCCGCCAAACGATAACATTCCCATCAACCAAGACCAGCTGGAAGGTTTTCCAAGACCCGCCCCGCCTATCGCTCAGCAGGTCGATCGAAGCCTTCCCCTAGGTCATTCTCTATCGATCCAATCCGTATCGCATGTGGTTCAAAGCCCCCCACTTGCAAGAACAACACGTCGCGTGACTGGTTTGACCGCCAGGGCAAAGCAAAGCGTTCGCGTCCAGTCATGCCAACATACAAATACAGCATACGGAACGAGCTTCTTTATACAGATCGAGAAGATCTTGGACATCCCTAACTGATAAATTTTGGCGTTGACCTATTCGCATCAATGGCAAAATCAGCAGGGTCCTTGGCTTGGGGCAGGGATCCAAGACCTTTTTTTGCTTCAGGCTCACTCCATTGCTTGACCTGACCAACTGGTAGATGAACGTTGTTTGAGCGTTTTTCGTCCATCGGCGTTGTTAGCCTCTTTATTCGGTGGGAAGTGGCCTTGCTCATGCTCGATGGAAGATGGCAGCCCTGGTCAAGCCGTTTGGAGAATGGATGATGGTAGATGACAAGACAGCGATCGAAGGTTCATGCCTTTGTAATGCCGTGCGTTTTCGGGTGACGGGTCCGATCAGGGCGGTGGTTGGGTGCCATTGTGGGCAATGCCGTAAGCAGACCGGCCACTATATGCCGGCGACGGGTACGCTGCTCAAATATTTTGATCTTCTCGAAGACCGTGGGCTTAAATGGTTTGCCGCTAGCAAGATCGCAAAACGCGGCTTTTGCGGGGAATGTGGGTCGACGCTATTTTGGCAGGCGAATGGCGCGGACCGATTAGCGATTGCCGCTGGATCGATCGACGGTACGACCGGCGTGAACACGGTGGCGCATATTTTTGTCGAGGACAAAGGGGATTATTATCAGCTGGATGAAGCCTTGCCACAATTTTCACAAGGTGATTCAGGCATCCCTTGGCCCGAATAGGTCTTCTGTTAGAGAGAGATCGTCGAGAAGCATTCGAACGATCGGATTGCCATGTACTCACTTTGTTCTTACATATCATTGGTTGTACAAATGATATCGGATCAATGATGGGCAGGGGCCATGGTTGGGCATAAGAGGAAAAAGAAGCCCGAACTTGCGATCGAGCTGCGGATCATCCGATGGTTTTTTTTGACATTGTTCTGGCGTTTACCGCGGCTGGCTTTTTGGGCACTCGGCTGGATCATCAGCAGCTTGTTGCGCATCATCTGGAGGACCGCAGAACAGCCTGAGACAGCTGATCGCTTCTACCGCTCCTACCAATGGCGGAAATTACGGGTCAACGCCCTGGAAGCCAATCGAAAGCGCTATGGCATGCTGGCCTGCGAATGCTGTGGCATGATCGATGCCGAACCTTTTCACGTGGACCATATTTACCCTCGTTCCACCTATCCAGACCTCGCCCTCGATCCCGACAATCTCCAGGTACTGTGCGACGATTGCAATATCGGCAAGGGCATCGATTACACCACCAATTGGCGGGGAGGAAAGGGGCCGGTATTGCAGAAGAAACGTGGCTGGCGGCGTTTGTGGGTCCGATCCTGAACGTGCCGTGGAAGCGTGTGTTTCAATTCATAAGAGATCAACACTACTCCATCGCTCCTCTATATTGAAAAGTCGCGATTTTTTCTTGTAAAATCGTTACCCCGTCTTGTCGTTGTAGAATATTGAAGCTTTGTTGAGTTCAATATTTTTGCATCGGAGATTGGTCATGGGTTGGGGGATTGTTGGTGATCTCGCGGACGGGGCAAAAAAGGCTGCCGGCGGTGCCGCTGATTTCGTTGGCGATACGGCTAAGGCCGCGGGCGAAAAATTCGACGATGCCGTGGATGGAGCTAAAGAGGTAATCGATGACGCAGTGGACACAGCTGGCGATGTCGCTAGAGGTGTGGGCAAGGCCGTCAGCAATGCTTCGATCTCCGATATAGGCCATACGGCCCTCGATGTTGCCGGCATGGTGCCCGTCATCGGCGAAGCCGCCGATCTAGCCAATGCCGGTTGGTATCTTGCTGAAGGTGACAAGGCCAATGCCGCCCTTTCCGCAGCCGGTGCCATCCCGTTTGCGGGCAATGCTGCAACGGCAGCGAAATGGGGTAAGAAAGCTGTCGACGCCGCTGACGCCATTGGCGATGCAGCTAAGGTCGTGGACAAGGCAGGCAGTGTTGCGAAGGGCGCCGATAAGCTCGGTGATACGGCAAAGGTCACCGATAAGGCCGGCGCCTCCGTAAAAGCGACAGACAAGGTTGGCGACGGGGCTAGTACAGCGGCACATGGCGCCAGTGACGCGGCACCTGCCGGCCGCGTCGTTAGCGATAAGGTCGGCAAGAACGAATTTACCTGGAAGTACAATAGCAAAGATGGCTCTGTCGAAGCATCAGCGACCATCAAGGAGGTTTTTTCAGGAGCCAAGCGTTCCAGCAGCGAGATCTCGGCGCAGAAGAATCTTCCAGGTAAAATTGAAGGCGATCACGCCGGGCATATCATTGCTCATCGCTTTAGCGGCGATCAAGGTGTCAAAAACCTGTTTCCTCAAAATAGAAACTTCAATACGAGCGCTTATAAAAAGGTTGAAAATGAAATTTCTGATTGGGTTAAGCACAAGCCCGGCAATCAAGTCGATGTCAATGTAAAGCTCTCAAAGTACACCGATGGTCGTCCCGAGAGGGTCAAAGTCGAGTATACACCTTTGGATTCAGCAGGTAGTCAACTCGCGCCAAAGAGAGTTGAGCGGTTTAAAAATGAAAGCGGTCAGGTATATGATCGTATTCCAAAGAATCAGTTGAGATAGCCGGGAATTAGTGGACATGGATGAAGATGCCTTGATCGTCGAAATCGGCAAAAATATTGTGCTCGATGAACGATATCAAGCACAGGACTGGACAGCGATTGCCCTGGTCGGCGACTTTTCTGGTGGCCGGGAAGCCATGCATGGGGTGATTTACCAGGCCGACGGCACATGGCAGGGAGAGGTCCCAGAAGATCCGGAGGACGTTATTCTTGACACAATGCTGGAGCTAAAGCGTGTCATGACCGAAAAACGTCAAGACACGTGGCACCAATGTTTAATTCAGCTTAACAGAGAAACCGAAGAGGTTAAGGTTAAGTTTGAGTACAATAATCCCAGTCGCTGGTCGATGACTCCAGATAATGCCAAGGCTCTGATCGAAGAAATCAAACCATCATAGAGTTCTTCTGACATAGGTGTTTTTTCTTCTTTTCTTTGGTCTCTGAGCCGACCTTCTTGTTCGGGATACCCATCCAATAGCCGCGCGATGTCGAGGCTATGCATTACTTAGATACCGTTGCGGCGGCCTGATAGAAACCGTCACGTTCGACCTGCGCTCTTCAATGGTTGCCGAACGTGACCTTGGCAAAAACAAGAACCGTGCTGTCGCTCGACGGGATGGTCGAGACCGCAAAAAAACCCATGGCCTTCAGGCTCGCCATAGCGATTTCTCCACAGGATCCTCATGCTCGGCTTGGTTAGGGGCTCATTGCTGTGTATAGAACCACCTTTGAGACCAGACATCAGCCGGGACGCGCTGAATTTCGATAGATGATGGGGATAAACGGCGATGCTCTTCGTTCAGATTTCCGACTTGCATTATTTGAGACATGGCGTCCTCTCCTTCGGCGAGGTCGACACCCACGCCTGTTTGGAGCGCTGCGTTGCCCAGATAAAGAGTATGAGCCCTCAGCCTGATGCTGTCCTCATCACCGGTGATCTCACGAATGACGGCGATCTCGAGGCCTACCAGGCCTTGGCGGACTTGCTTGCAGAGCTTGATTTGCCGCTCTATCCGATTCCGGGCAATCACGACGACCGCGAGCTCATAAGAAAAGCCTTTCCTTCCATCGCCAGCTTGTCGCCCGACGGACCCCTTTGCTATGTGATCGAAGATTACCCCGTACGTATTCTGGCGCTCGACAGCTCCGTCGATAATGACGTGCGCGGCTATCTCGGTGCCCTGCAGCTTGACTGGCTGAATACGAAACTTGCCGAGAAAACTGATCAGCCGACGATAGTCATGCTTCATCATCCTCCGTTCAAGACCGGGATCGGGCATATGGATTATTCGATGTTGGGCGATGCCGAGGATCTGGCCTCATTGATCCGTGAACATCACCATGTGGAGCGCGTGCTTTGCGGCCATGTCCATCGGGCCGTTCAGACCCGTTATGCAGGCACCCTTGCTCAAATCCCTCCAGGCATTGCCCATCAGGTGAAGCTCGTCCTCGGCCATGAGCGCGGTCCCTGGAACTCAGAGCCGCCCGGCTATCTGTTGCATTATTGGCAAGCGGAAGCGGGCCTGATCACCCATCAGGTCCCGATCGGCAATTATGAGCCAGAAGGACGGTTCGACCAACCCCATACCGGTTTGTCGGCATAGCGGCACCCAGATCCGGTTGTTTCGGCGTTTCGATCTGTCATGCCAAATGATCTACTCGTCGATCTTTGGGCGGTAATTGCCGGAAAAGAAGAAATCCCAAAGCGCCCAAGCCAGCACCGCGATGGCCATCCAGAACCAAATGCTGCCCGGCTCGTTCCAGTGCTCGAATCCGATCCAGAAAGCGATGAAGAAGACGACACCGAGGCGCCGAGATAGCGGCTGCAGCCAGGGGTGAGGTTCACTCTTAAAGACCATCGAGGCGACCCCAGCGGTAAGTCCGCATCAGTGTTGTGACCCCATCATTTGATCAACATGAAAGATTGGAATGACGTATTTGCGCGACATGTTCTCATCCTAACCGAGTTCTTCTTGTTGATTTGGTCATACCACTAGCATGGTCTTATGCTCTGTCCAGTATCGAGAAGCCTCCCCCATCAAAACGGTCATCTATTTTGAATACGATGCATGCGCTCGATGGAGCCGGGATGGGTCGTGAAGTAGCCGCTGATACCATTGTCGTCATCAGCGGCGGCATCACGCTTTGCCGCCTCAGTCATCCTGATCAGGATATCGCCAAGCTTGGTCGGCTCGATATCGACACGATCCATCATGGCCACGGCATAATCATCCGCCTCGAGCTCAAACCCTCGAGAATATTTGAGCTGGACCATCAAGGTCGGAATGGTGGCCGCGATTGATGTCAGGGAGGCGAGGTCGCCCGTGATCCCGGCGATCATCAGGGCGACTGTCGAGTTCTGCAGAACGCCCCTTAGGGAATGGCGATGGCGTATATGGCCGATTTCATGAGCAAGGACGGCCAAAATCTCATCGTCATCGACTGCCATCTCGACCAACTCATCGGTCATGATGACGATGCCGGACGGTAAGGCCAGCGCATTGGCTCCCATGACCGGGCTTGCGCGAAATTCGAGCTGGACATCGCTTGCCGCAAGATCAGAAAGCCCGACCATCTCGTCGAACCCTTGGTGTAGGCGTTGGCGATCGGCGGCGTCCAATGCCGAGGGTTGAAAAACAAACTCGTCGAGCGCGACAAGAGCACCATCACCCAGCTTTTCGTCGACATCGCGCGGCATGGCAAAGGCAACCTGCTTGGCCAGATAGGGGACGCCATATTCGATCGTGGCCCAGCCGAAGGCGATGGTGAGGGCGAGCATCGCTACGATCCAACGAAGCTTGCTCTCCATGCCATGCTGGGCGAGGTGAAAACGTCCGTGGGGGAGCGATGGAACCAAGGTATCGACGGCGTCATTGTCATCCGTCTCCAAGCTCGCGCCATCGTTGAAATGGATGAAACGTGGCGTGTTGCCGACCCTTGGTGCAACCTCGATCATTTCCAACGCAAAGCGACGATCGTCGATCGCCACCCCGCGCACGAGGAGCTGCTCATTATCCGGATCAAACTGGACCTGAACATCATGGGCGCGGGATGATTTACCGTCGAAGAAGGTGGCGGAGAAAGCGGTCGACATCAAACGCCAAGGCCCAAATCGAGATCCATGCCGTCGCCAAACTCGTCACCGTAGGCGGCGATATGTCCTTGCTGCTCGTTCACCAGCGTTTCGAGATCACCCGCTGGGATGAGACTCATCCGCTCAACCTGATAGCGGGTCATACGGATTCTCGCCCAAGGGATCATAAGACCGACCGTCAAGGCGATGACCACCATGTTAGAGAGCCTGATCCAAAGAACACGCCAAAGGCTCAGGTCGAGGAACAGCTGGTGCTCACCAACCTTTGTGTTGTTGAAGAGGTAATTCTGAAGCCTGACGGTCAGGTAGGTGTAGCTAATGAGGGCTAGGATGATCGAGCCGATGATGATGAAAGGGACTAGAGCAGCATAAGGACCCATCGAGGCACCCAAGGATTGGAAGGCCTCCAACATCGCAGCTTCGGTTCCCTCATCACCATGACCTGCAGCCTGCACAGCGGTATAGGCGACGAAGCCCATAAAGGCAAAATAAAGCGCCACGATCGGCAAGACCATGAGCAAAGCGATGCAATAAGCCTTGTAATAGGCTCCCTTTTTTCCTGAAAAGGAAAAGGCGGCCCTGCCATAATGAGAGTGGCCGACCTTGAACTTATTCATGCGGAAGAAGTTGTAGGGTACGAGAAGGCCAAATGTGAGCACCGCGGCGATGGGCAAGAGGATGTAGATCTTGACCGCCTCCCAAAGCTTGCCGGTGAAATTGAAGCGTACATTTCTATAGCTCGAATTGCGCGCATTGAAGGTGAAAGCTCGGATCACAGCCCAAGGCGTGATGATGAACATCACCAGGATAAAAATGCCGGCAAGGGTAGGCGCGAAGGATGAGGCAAGGGCATAGGCCGCAAAAAAAACAAACATGATGATGCGGCCCTTCAGGATCTGGATGGGAGAAGCCAGATAATTGAAGGAACTTCTGGCAAGCTTAGTGTTGCCGTAGAAATAGCGTTTGTTGCGCACCTTGGCCCAGGCCGAATAGATGCCAAGCGTGACGATGGAAAGCAGAATGTTGACGATCCAGATGCCAAAATACTCGCCAGCCTTGCCGGTGAACGAGAAGGGCAAGCCAGGTCGTTCATCAATGCCTAGCGGCCTGTCTTCCACGTAGTCCCTATCCAATGCGATGGCCATCAATAACTCCTGTATAAAAAGACTGACCAGACTTACGTCTATTTCTTGTGGAATAGCTCAAGCTATCTGAACCCGTGATGACCTGACATGTCATTGGAAACCAGCCATCTCAGCCTCATCCCTATCCCGAACTAAACCTTAAGGCCTGTGAGCACCATCACATGAGGTCAGCAATTTCTGACCACGCTCCCACCCTTCTAGACCATCAAAAATGCAACCTTACAAGGTTACGGGAGGGGTGGGAGATCCCCCACGTCATCCCGACAGGAAGCCGCATACCCATGGAGTTCTAGGCACTTTCTTCGAAGGCCAGGGAAACCAACTTAAGTGGCCATGCCTCTAGGGCTTGAAGCGTTCGGGCGGCATGCAGTAGCGGCTTGGATCCTCATTTTTTTCTGCCTGGAGCTTAGTCTCGCGTCTTGCAACACCCCGCAGATGAACCTCATCCGGACCGTCGATGAATTGCAAGGCCCGCCCCCAGCTCCAGAGGAAGGCAAGTGGTGTGTCTGGTGTGAGGCCCATGGCGCCATAGACCTGCATCGCGCGATCGATCACCCGGGTCTGAAGGCGCGGGACCACGACCTTGATCATCGAGACGTCATTACGCGCGGCGCGATTGCCGTCCTGATCGATCAGCCAGGCAGCGCGCAGGACCAAAAGCCTGGCCTGGTCAATCTCCATGCGCGAGAGCGCAATCCATTCCGCTACCGTACCGTGGTCCTGGAGCTTATGCCCAAACGCCTCGCGCTCGCGAGCACGCTTGCACATCAATTCCAGCGCCAGCTCGCATTGCCCGATCGATCGCATGCAGTGATGGATGCGCCCCGGTCCCAGCCTGGCTTGGGCAAGGGCAAAGCCTTTGCCTTCCTCCCCAAGAAGATGGTCGATGGGGACGCGAACCTGATCGAACACCACCTCGCAATGACCTTCGGGTGCGGTGTGATGCATGATCGGCAGATTGCGCTTCACGGTGAGACCTTTGGCGTCCATCGGCACCAGGACCATCGAATGGCGGGCATGAGCTTCGCCTGCCGGATCGGTGACACCGAGGCAGATGCACAGCCTGCAACGCGGATCATTGGCTCCGGTGATGAACCATTTCCGTCCACTAATTATGTAATGGTCGCCATCACGCTTGATCCGGGTCGCAATATTGGTGGCATCGGAGGAAGCCACTTCAGGTTCGGTCATCGCAAAGCAGGAGCGAATGTCGCCATTCATCAGTGGCTGCAGCCAGGCCTCCCGCTGTTTTGGTGTGGCGAACATGTGGAGCAATTCCATATTGCCGGTATCGGGGGCCGCGCAATTGAAGATCTCCGATGCCCAAAAGACCCGCCCCATCACCTCGGCAAGCGGCGCATATTCAAGATTGGTCAGCCTCGTTCCAGGCTCACCTTCGCTGAGGCCTGGCAAAAAGAGATTCCAAAGCCCATGAGCCTTCGCCTCGTCTTTCAGATGCTCGACCATCGATGGTGGGTAAACACCGTCGGCAACCTCTCGCTCCCACGCCGGTATCGATGGCACGACATGCTGCTCCATGAAGGCAAGCAAACGATCGCGCATATCGGTGACTTTGGTCGAATAGGAAAAGTCCATGTAACCTCCTTGATCCATCGACGCAGCCTGCCACGACTAAAGCCAGAATGCCAAGATCGATCAACAAGGTATGCGATGGTCGGGTAGGGTCGATGTCGATCTGGCAGAGAATAGGCTTGGAGGAAACGCCTGAAAAAGTGAGGAAACATTGATGAAGCGCTGTTAACCGTATTTTAACGTCGGTGCGCAGAACTCTGCGGTTTTTTGGCTGGGTAGGGCAGAGGTAGGGGAATTCATCGATCCTTCCTCTCCAAAAGCTCGATCGCTTCGAGCGCCAAATTCTCACGTTTGTAAGCCTGCCCATAGTGCTCGATCATCTGCAGAGATTGCCCGGTGATGGCCTGAATTCTGCGTGGGTCGGCACCTGCTTCGATCAGGTTCGCCACAGCGTTCTTGCGCAGGCCATGCGGCCGTGCGACCGGCAGGTCGAGCTTCTTCATCTGGTCTCGGATAGCATGCGCAAGGCCGTTGCGCGTAAGCATCTGGCCGCGGCGCCCGGGCACAAGATAGAGCGACTCGACCGGCAGTGAACGGGCCAGCTCTTCCCGCAAGGCACTCACCATGGGGATCACAACTTCGGTATCGGTCTTCTGCACGATGGTGCGAATGATCCCGTCGCGAACGTACGAGCGCTTCAGTGCCACAGCATCGCAGCCGCGAAGGCCGGTATAGAGCAGCACGGCGACGGCTCGGCGCATGAAGGGATCTGCCTTGTTGAGCATGGTATCGATCTGCTCGACCGTCCAGGGCGCGTGCGGCGTTGCCTTGTGCCCTATTGGGTTGCCGATACCCTTTGCCGGGTTGCGCTCGATCATATCGAGATCGCATGCCGCCTCGAAGACGTTCTTGAGAACGGCGAGCGTCAGCTTCGCCATGCCTGGAGATTGCGCTGCTAAGCTATCACGAAGCATGACAATACGACCGCGCGTAAAACTCTTTATGTCATACGTTCCTATTTGGTCTCTGATCTTGGCGATAGCGACCATGTAAGTCTGCTGCGTGCTAAGGGCTCGCTTCCGGTATCTTGCGCTTTCCAGGTAGCGCTCTATGGCAAAATTGACCGTGTCATGGGCTGCGGGCGCCGGCCCTTTCCGTTCAAAGCTTTCGTGGATGCGCCCGTAATTCGCGTACCACTCGGCCGAACCTGGCACGCCCTCAATTCGTTGCTGATATTTTCCGCGCCTATATCGAGTGCGAAGCTTGCCATGCCTGTCCTTGAAGGCGTCGACATATGGCGGCTTGTTCTTCATCGAAAGTTCTTAATGGCCTCATCCAATGACAGGCTCGGAGCCAGCCTGTTGTCCCTATCGATCCATTCTTGCAGAGCGCGACGGGACCATACTTGCACGCGCTTGCTGCCCACACCAAGCTCGCGTGTTGGCTGCGGAACCTCGGCCCTGCGCAAGGCGCGTCTAAAATCCGCGATCTGCTGGAAGCCCAGCATGTCGGCGGATTGAATTTCCTGCAGGAGTTCAGGCATACCCACCTCAACAAATCCAGATGCCAAGCGCCAGGCCGACCACTAGACCAACGATAGCGCCGCTAAAGCCTGCAATAACCATGGCAATCATCATGTCGACCTCTTTACCGCCCATCAGTTGGCACCGTTCCAGCCAACTTGTCGGCGAGCGTGTAGAGGTTTTCGGCCAGGTGTCGCCGCTGATCGACGTCCGAAGCCGGCAGCCGATGCGATGCCAGCTCGAGCAGCGATGCGATGCGGATTTCCAACGGGATCGATCCCCACACATCGAACGCTTCAAGCAGCCGTTCGCGATACGGCGCACAATGGCCGCCGCAGCGGATCAGCCAAGCTTGATCGGCATCGGATAGGACTCTTGGCATCACTCAGTTCCTACCGCATAGCTCATCGGATCGCCGCGTCGCTCGCCAGTGGCGATTGTGTAGGCCACCAGCAGCACCATGAGCACGGCCAGAGTGACGAAGACGATGGCGCGGACCATCATGCAGCCTCCCGCATCAGCTCTTCCTTGCGCGCCTTCACTTTGTTCATCAGCGTCGTTTGGTTGGACTCCTTCAGCCTGCCGATCACCTGATGCATAGCGTTGTCTATCAAAGCTAAATTGGTAAGGTTCTCACACTCGTCAATGGCGATCGCGATCTCCTTCGCATTCCTGAACGAATACGGAAGAGGATCACCCGCTCCACCACCAAGATGCGCGAAGTGGTCATTTGCCTGTTGGGATGGATTTTGCTTGGTTGTGCCACCATGGTTCCAGCTGTCTGAGCCTTGGGGAGAGTTGTTGGTTTGGTTATGCCGCTCCTCTTCCGCCTTCTCCCGACGCAATTCCTGCACATACTTCGCGTCGTCGAACTGGCCCATATGGATGTCAGCGGACATGCCGAGGAACTTCAAGGCGTTGCCGACGGCGTCGGTGTAAGCCTTCTTGTAGCTTTCGTCGTCGATGAAGACGTTGCCGTTCCTGAACTTCTTCACCACCATGTCGCCGCCCACACCGGGGATTGGCGCGCTGAAGTCGCCATTCGCCTTGATGGACACGGTGACATTGCAGAACACGGCCACCTCGCCGCCCTCACAGTTCACCAGGGTGAACGTGGGCTCGCTGATCTTCCAAGCGCTACCGCATGGGCCGAAGTGCTCGGTCATCTTCTGAATTTGGTAGATCGGCTTGACGGCGGTACCTTTAAAGCCGCCTGGCCGGCTAAAGCCCTTGGTGTGCGCTGGATCGGTCTTGCCGAGCCGGTCCCACCACATCAATTTGTCTGTGGACATGGTTATTTCCTCCTTATCGAGATTGAAGGCTCGCCATTGCTCAGCATGGCGCCAGATACCGCCCGGCCGGCGTCGAGCTCTTCCTTGATCGCCTTGTTGTCCGGCGTTGGATCGCTCGTGCTCATCATGTCGAACGGCAAAGCGTCCTCATCTGTGATGACCACCTTCTTTGAACCCGCAGTGTAGGCAATCGTCGCTGTGGCCAGACGCAAGGTGCGCTTACCTTTCCTGTCGGGTGGCAGCTTCTCGATCACCTTGAACAGCACGGATTTAGCGCTCTTGATCAAGTTGGCATGCACGGTTTGGCGTGCCTTAAACTCGTCGATTTTGGCATTCAGCCCTTTTTGCAAAACCTCGGCTTCGTCGATATCGTCGAGAAGCGCTCCGGCCATTTCCTTGAGCTGCGATTCACCTTCCATCAGCGCGTCGATGGTGGTCGGATCAGTAAGATCCAAGTCGCTGCCCATCGTCTCGCATAGTCGATCGAAGGCGGCGAGTTCAGCGAATGCGTTCGGCATGATAAGCTCCGTAAACGGCTTCAAGTTTCGCTAGTGCGTGCTCGACGTGAGCCTGATCGACCAACGCCTGCATGCGGTAGTTTTGCATGACGATGGTGGCGCGGACGTCGGGGTTTTCTGATAAGGCTTGCAGCCAAGCGGCGGCCACGATGCAGGCCAATCCAAGCCACGATGCGGTGATGACGAGCGCCTTTGTCATGTCACCACCCACCAGCGCCTGAACGTCTCGCCGATAGCGCCAAGCACGAAAGCAATCGTGCAGTAGAGCGCTGACAACGGCAGATCGGATACAGTCAGCAGGACGATCCCGAAGAACGCGCCCATGGTGACGGCGGAAACGAGATTGATGATCATGCCGGGACCTCCCAGGCAGGCGTAAGGCCAAGCCAGGACAGGACCGTGAGCCACCAATGACGCGGCTTGGGCGGCCGGTTGTCCATCTGCTTGCGAATGTCGCGCATCTTGTCGATCAGAGCGTCAGCCTCGGGATCGCAAGGCACAAGCTGCCGGTGCGACATGCGCTCGGCCCAGGTCTTAACGTTCACGTACTCCTCGAGATCGTAGACGCGGACAGCATCACGGATCGGCTTGGGGATTTCCTTCCAGCCGGTGCTGTTCACCGCACGCACTACGTCAGCGACCGGCACGGCATTGCAGTCGAAGCAGCTCAGGCATGTCGAGACGGCCGCCGTCGATGAGATGCGTCGAGCAGACGAGCTGGGTAGGGCGACCGCATGCAGGGCAGGGGGTCATGCCGCCATGCTTTCATCAGCCGTCTCAGGCTTCACACCACGCAGCCGCGAAGCATGTCCGCGAGCTCGGGACGCTCTTCCACCAGGATCGCGTAGACGCCTTCGATGATCTGCAGTCCTGCCGTCTTGCTGGCCTCGTCGTTTAATGCGTCTGAGATGGCGCGGCTTAGGTACTCGCGCGGCGCCCGCTCAAGAAGACGGGGCGGGCATTCGGCCTGGCCGGATTGCACATCTGTCCGGGCCGCTTTTTCAAACACCGAGCTTTCTACGCGAGGTGGAAGGGCGGGCCGCCATGTCCGACGCAGCATGGTGGCCCGATTGTATTCAGCCACTGCGATTGCCCATTCAGCTCAGAGCTTTGCCGGTGGCATTCCCGGCGAAGGCGAGGGGCAGTGCGCGCCTCTCGGTTGCGGCGCCTCGTCAGGCGTTGCCGTCTCCCAGACGTTAAGCCTCCCTTAACCCCGTGACTGACTCGCAATTAGCGTCGCTCACAGGAACACCCCCTGACCAGCTTGCCGAGTTACTCGCCGAGTTGGAATCCGCGGGTGTCTTCTCCAGGCGACGGGACGGCGTAATCTACTCACGGCGGATGACCCGTGATTCGAAAAGAGCACAAACAGCCCGAAAAAACGGTGTGAGAGGGGGTAATCCAACCCTCTCAAAACAAAGGGGAATTCCGGACTGGGATAACCCCCCGGTTAAGCCTCCGGATAAGGGTGGGGTTAACACCCAGAGGCCAGAGGCCAGAAAGATAGAGTCTGATACTACCGTTAGAACTAAAGATTCAGACTCAGAATCTCATCCCAACAATTGTCGATCTGGCGATCGACCGCGTGCGACCAAAACCAAGTTCGAAAATTGGTGGTCCTGTTGGCGAATACCTGGGACGAAACGCGGCTCGAAACCCAAGGCGATGCAAGCCTACGCCGTGATCATCAGGAGTGGTGAGAAAACTCACGATGAGCTTTGCCAGCTGGTGCACCGGCACATGGATTTCTACGAAGCCGAGGGCAGGGAAGTCAGTCGAATGCTGCACCCGCTGACCTGGCTTAACGGCAAACGATGGAACGACGAATTGGTGCTCGATGCACCGAACGGAGGAAACCGAAATGGCCCCAAAAAACACGAAACCGTACTCGAAACAGCGGCCAAAGTCCTCGACCGAGCCCGAAGACGAGCGGCTGCTGAAGGCGATCACGAGGCTGTGGCTGAAGACCAAGCACACAGCGGATCAGGAGGCACAGCGGGAGGCGATCTTTTCGCTGTGGTTGACGGATCTCTCGAACTGGCCGGTTCGCCAGACGGAGGCGGTGTTGAACCGGATCGCCGACAGCGAGGCATGGTGGCCAGCGTTCTCGATGGTGGCCGACGCCTTGCCGAGCCCGACAAACGCCATCAGCTACGACAGCCGCCTCGCCGTTGCTGAGCACCACCTGCGTCGCTTGCTTGATCAGGCTCGCACGATCCGGCGCCGACAGTATGCGCTCGTGCCGTCGCGGATATTCCCGCCAGTACGCAGCGGCCACACGTTCAGCCCAGCCTCGAATGCTTGCGGCTTTGATGCGAGACCATGGGCTCTAGGCTTGTCTGGCGGGCCGTTTTGGTCGGGTGAGCAGTGTTTGCAGCGGTTGGACGCTCGGCAGCGGGAGAGGGCGGCGTGAGGACTGCTGATGTCATTGTCGAAGCGCGGCCCTCAGGTTTCGCAGAAAACAGTCTCTTTTTGAGCGCGGACCGGAAACAAAGTCGAGGCAGATGCCCGCTTCGCGGAAGTAAAACTAAGGCCCAGCACCATTTGATAGATGTCTACACAACCAAATAGTGATATGCTTTCTAAGCATTCTCATAGTGATTGAATGTTTGGTCGTGGAGATAGCTTAGACTGCCAAAAAAACATAAACTGATTTGAAATAGGAGGTTGCCGGTATGGATTGCCAGTTGCTGGACGAAATTCTCCACGAAGAAGACCGTTTCGCCATCATGATCGATGGCCCGAACTTCTACCAGTCGGCTCGTGCTCTAGGCCTCGATATCGATTATCGCTCACTGTTGGATACGTTCGCTCGGTCCGCGCGCCTGGTGCGTGCCTGCTACTATACGGCTTTACTCGACGACCAGGACTATTCCCCCATTCGGCCGCTGGTCGATTGGCTCGACTATAACGGCTACAATGTCGTTACCAAGCCACTCAAGGAATTCACCGATGCCGCTGGGCGGCGAAAGTTCAAGGGCAATATGCAGATTGAGCTCGCGGTCGATGCAATGGAGATATCCCAACACCTTGATCATATCGTGCTGCTCTCTGGTGATGGTGAATTCTGTCGATTGATCGAAGCGCTGCAGCGCAAGGGACTTCGGGTCACGGTCGTCAGTACGATCCGCACCCAGCCGCCGATGATTGCCGGTGAACTTCGGCGTCAGGCCGATACGTTCCTTGAGCTGCAGGAGCTTGGCCCATTTATCGCCCGCAAGCCTCGCCAAGTGGCCACGCAAGTTGGAGATGATGCAACGGAAGATCTGCAGGAAACTGCTGTTCCTACATCACCATAGTCATTTCAACTCAATCTATTTGGAATGAGCTTGGTGCCCAGCATGATCGGATTGCCCATCTCACCATACTGGGCACCTTACCATAGTTACGGGATAACCACAGTCAGACAAATTCTAATTGTTCGGAACGAACGGTCAATACCCGATCTTATTTGGCCGAAACTCGACATTCTCCCTGCATGGTTTACCCGTGGAATCTCTGAATTTCATGTAGCTGCCCGTTGAAGGTTTCAATTCTACCCACCTCGTGAACCCAAGAGATCCCGCTCAATGCTCGCGAGTAGGAATTCTACTTCCAGTTCCTTGTTACCATCATAGACACGTATCAATTGTTGATGTGGAGAATGGGCTCGGAGCCATCGAACATCGGCTCCAGCTAGACATCCACGGCATCGCCAAATTTCGAGACAAAGATATAGGTCGTGATCACGAAGGCCGCTTCGACGATTTGCGGATCGGTGTGGTGTTGGTGCAGGCAATCCCATAACCCCTTCGACACTCGATTGGCATCGGTCCCGACCTGTACGGTAAGATCCAAGAGTGCTCGCTCGCCTTCGGTAAAGTGAGGACTGGTCTGATATTTGTCGCCATCGATATCAGCGATCTTCTCCTCGGGTACGCCTAACATCACCGAGAGACGCTCATGCTGGATGACGCAATACTGGCAGTCATTTCGCTGCGTTGCTTTCAGGATGAGAAGCTCCTTGGTCTTCCAATCGATATGGCCATCTTTGAGGATCGCCATGATCATATCTGTAAAGGGTCTTCCGAGTTCGGGCGTATGCCCCAGCACCTTGAAAATGTTGAGCAAGGCTTTGAACCGATCCTCTGCCTTGTCGTAGAACGCAATGGTTTCAGCACTCGCCTGATCGCGCTCAACGTAGCTCACAGTCATCACAGTCTCTACTTCTGGAATGTTCGTTCCAAACTGTGAAAAATTTTTAGCTGATGATCATCTCCGCCTGATAGGATACTGCTCGCAATAGGGTAGGCTCGGGCCGAGCGCGCGTGAAAACCCGAAGGCTGACAAGCAAAGCCAATAGGGCCTTTGCCACTTGATCAGGACGTAAATCACCCGGGATCTCTCCGGCTGCTTGAGCTCTTTCCAGCTGCTCGCAGAAAAATCGCTCCATATGCTCGAGGCATTGGCTAACGATCTCTCCAATCTCCCTGTCGTGTGGCGAAAGTTCGAGGGCGGTATTCATCAAGAGACAGCCATTTCGACAGCCACCATCAAGGGCGGAAGCGATGGCGCCGTCAAACACCGACATGATGGCGGCCTTGCCCGATGGTAATTCCGCCAAGCGGGCGGTCCAATCATGCCGATGGCGCTGATCATACAAGCGAAGTGCCTGGATAAAGAGGCTGCGTTTGTCGCCGAATGTCGCGTAGAGACTGCCGCGACCAATGCCCATGCAATTCACCAGATCCTGCATGGATGTCGCCTCGTAACCTCGAGCCCAAAAGGCCTGCATGGCCTTTGACAAAGTTGCTGTCGTGTCGAACGATTTTTCCCAGGGCATATCGAACGGTAGAACGTATAGAACGATCGATCAAGAACGTTTCCGGGGTATCCATATTTGCTGCCAAAAATGCCGCGGCCGGGTCCGATGACCAGCTCGTTCTTGGCCCTAACTCCAGTGGCCGAAATGGGGCACCTACGGAAGAAAGGCGTTTCGCGCTATAGGTGGAAGTCCATTTGCGGCAGCCGCTCTTGGCTACGCGATGACGGTCTGTATTGGTACGCCGGGTGGCAGGAGTCGGGCCGATAGCGGGCATTCGCTGGGCCTCGCAACTGGCTCTTCATGACCCTGGCTGTGTAAAAAGAAGCTAAGTTTCTCTATGCTTTTCCGTTCAAGGGAGGGCTTGGATGAAGCGTTATATCGAGAATATTTCTCGTGATCAGGGGACGCTCTTTCCGGATCATCTGGAAGACTGGATCAACGACGAGAATGTCGTCCGAGTGATCGATGCGTTCGTCGATGAGTTGGACCTGGTGGATCTTGGTTTTGGACTTGCCGAAGCGACAGGTCGCCCTGGCTATCATCCTTCGTTGCTGTTGAAGCTTTACATCTATGGTTACTTGAACCGGGTTCAATCAAGCTGGCGGCTGGAACGTGAGGCACTTCGTAATGTCTAGGTGATGTGGTTGCTGGGACGGTTGGCACCAGATCACAAGACGATTGCTGATTTTCGTAAAGACAATGGCGATGCGATCCGCAAGGTCTGTGCGCAGTTCGTCGAACTCTGTCGCCAGATCGGCCTTCTTTCTGTTGCCAGCGTGGCGATCGACGGTTCGAAATTCAAAGCCGTCAACAATCGGGATCGGAATTTCACCAAGGCCAAGATGCAGCGGCGCAAGGACCAGATCGCGAAGAGCGTGACCCGATATCTGGAGCAACTCGACAGCACAGATCGGCAGGAACCGTCACCGGCCAAGGATGCCAGGAAGACCAGGCTGAGTGAGAAGATCACGAAGTTGCGTGAGGAGATGTTGCGCCTGAAGACCCTTGAAGCCCAGATGGAGGCATCGCCGGATCAGCAGGTTTCGCTCACTGATCCCGATTCGAGATCGATGGCGACCAGCGGACGCGGCTCCGGCGTGGTCGGCTACAATGTTCAGACCGCAGTGG
>JBOEHJ010000024.1:0-46658 GCA_050633905.1 Geminicoccales bacterium | reverse complement strand
AGCCGATCAGGCCGAGATAGCGAAAATCGCCGCGCTGCAGAATGCGGGCGCAAAGGGCGTAGTCGAGATCGTGGCTATAGGTCATCACCAGATAGATCGTATCGGCCACTGCCTTATCGATGACCTGTTCGAGATGTGGTGTGCAACTAACCTGGATCGAGCCTGCCAATTGCTCGGGAAATTGTTCCGGACGATTATCGGCCCAGGTCAGGCGAAAGGGCAACGGTGCCAAAACCGCTGCCAAGGCCTTGCCCACATGCCCTGCCCCGATCAGAAGGATATCGCCCTGGCTTTCCGCATTCTTTTCAAGGAAGAACAGTTCGCCAGTTCCACTTCGCCAAAGCTTGGCACCTGCATCACCAGGCTTACCGAATAGGCTTTTCGCCTGGTCGATCAGCGCCTTGTCCCACTCGGCGGCATCGTCGAGGCCGATATCAGCACCTGCCCCCGCAGGATAGATGATGAACTTGACCGCCCCTTGACGCTCGACAGCGCTGACCAGCACGGAAGGCGATGAACCGCTGGCCGGGGACATTAGCTCATCGATCCAGCGCGGCACCGCCATGCCAGCGGGAAAGGGATCGAACATAAGCTTGGTGTTGCCGCCGCAACATTGGCCAAGGGACGGGCCGAGCGCGAATTGCCTGAGCAGGCTTTGTTCGACCTTGTCCCTCAGTAATGCCCGGGCGATGCGGGTCGCTTCATGCTCGAGATTGCCACCGCCGACCGTGCCCGCCGTCTCGCCTTCGGTCACCAACATCTTGACACCAGCTTCGCGCGGCGCAGATCCCCGCGCATCCGCAATGGTCACCAGGGTCGCTGGACAACCTGCCTTGATCGCCTCCTTCAACGCTGGCAACCATTCCTTCATCGGGATTGATCGTCCTTTTGCGTCATCGCTTGACAGGCCATCAATACCCGTTCCGGGGTTGCCGGGGCGTCCAGGTCTGGGCTCGCCTGGGAGCAGCCTAAGGACACAATCGCATCACTAATAGCAAAGAACACGGACATGCCGAGCATCAAAGGCGGTTCGCCAACCGCTTTGGAACGATGCACGGCCATGTCGCGATTAAGCCCTTGCTCGAAGATCTTGACCCGAAAATCCGGCGGCACGTCGCTGGCTGTTGGGATTTTGTAGGTCGAGGGCGCATGGGTGGAAAGCTGGCCCCTCTCATTCCAACAAAGTTCCTCCGATGTCAGCCAGCCTGTGCCCTGCACGAAGCCACCCTCGATCTGCCCCAGATCGACGGCGGGATTGAGGGAACGGCCAACGTCATGGAGAATATCTGCGCGCAATAGTCGATGCTCGCCGGTGAGAGTATCCACGACCACCTCAGCTGCAGCCACGCCATAAGCAAAGTAGAAAAACGGTCGGCCGCGGGCACGTTCCCGATCGTACCAGACTTTTGGTGTCTTATAAAAACCGGTGGCCGACAGCTGCACACGATCGAGATAAGCCAGCTTCGCTAGCTCGCCAAAGGTGAGGGTGCGGTTGCCGATCTGGACGTGATTGTCTTTAAAAATAATCGCCTCCGCCGAGGCGTCGAAATATTCGGCGGCGAATTCGGTCAATCTCGACTTGATCGTTCGTGCCGCTGTAAGAGCTGCCGCTCCGTTAAGGTCGGTCCCTGCGGAGGCGGCCGTTGGCGAGGTATTGGGGACCTTGCCAGTAGTCGTCGCGGTGATCCGCACCTTGGCAAGGTCGATCTGCAGTTCCTCGGCGACGATCTGGGCAACTTTGGTCATCAAACCCTGGCCCATCTCGGTGCCGCCATGGTTCAACTGAACACTGCCGTCGGTATAGACATGCAAGAGCGCGCCGGCCTGGTTCAGATGCTTGACGGTAAAGGAAATCCCGAACTTTACCGGCGTCAGTGCCAGGCCTTTTTTGAGGAAACGGTTCTCAGCATTGAACCGCGCGACGGCGCTGCGGCGTTCAACATATTCTGAGCTAGTCTCCAACTCGGCGATCAGGTCAGGGAGAACGTTGTCGGTGACGCGCATGTGGTAGGGCGTAAGGCTCCGCGACGCGTCAAGGCCGTCCGCCCCGGACCCGTAGAGATTACGTTTGCGCACCTCCAGAGGATCCAGGCTGAGATGGCGCGCGATCTCCTCAATCACGCGCTCGATCCCCATCATCCCCTGCGGCCCGCCGAACCCGCGAAAGGCGGTGTTGGACACAGTGTTGGTCTTGCAGCGATGGGAGATGATGCGAACGTTGGGAAGGTAATAAGCGTTGTCCGCGTGAAACATGGCGCGATCCGCAATCGCGGCCGAGAGGTCGGGTGAAAAGCCACAGTCGGCGGCCTGTTCAAAGATGATGGCTTCGATCTGGCCATCTGAGGAAAAACCGACATCGTAGTCGATGCGAAAGCCGTGACGCTTACCAGTGAGCGTCATGTCGACGTCTCGATCGAGACGGAGCTTCACCGAGTGTCCGGTCTTGGCTGCGGCAAGTGCCGCCAGGCACGCGATGCCTGCGGCCTGGGTTTCTTTCCCGCCGAAGCCACCGCCCATCCGACGCACACCCACCGTCACCGCATGATCGAGCAGGCCAAGCGTCTTGGCCACGAGATGCTGGACCTCACTCGGATGCTGGGTCGAACTCAGCACCGCCATATCCTGGCCTTCGCCGGGGGTGGCGGGTGCTACCTGGCCCTCCAGGTAAAAGTGATCCTGGCCGCCAATGCGGAGATGCCCCTCTAATCGATGCGCCGCCTGGCCGAGGGATGCCTCAGGATCACCGCGCTCCATGCGGTGTTCCGGTAGGACGAAGGAACGCCTGGCCATCGCCTCGTCGATGGTGAGGACCGGCTCCAACGGCTCGCTGTCGATCCTTGCTAGCAAGGCCGCGCGTCTCGCCTGCTCTGTCGTTTCGGCGACCACCAAGAATAAGGCTTGCCCGGCATACTCGATCAGCTTGTCGGCGAGGAGCGGATCGCCCGGATAAACCGGGCCGACATCATTGATTCCAGGGATGTCCTTGGCCGTCAGAACGGCGACAACACCTGGTGCAGCGCGCACCGCGTCGAGATCGAGATGGACTAGCTTGGCATGGGGTTCGGTGCTTTGGCCGATCGCCGCCTCTAGGGTCCGGGCCGGTGTTGGCACGTCGTCGACATAGAATGCTTCGCCGCTCACATGCAAGGCAGCGCTGTCATGAGGGAAAGGACGGCTGACCGCGAATGCTTCATCCTTGATCATGCGTCTTTACCAGGGCCTTGCCGAGCTAGGGCTGACGTCAATGGTAGCATCACGGCCACTTATATGGATCAATCCTTGCATGGGTCGATATTACCGCCTTGAGCATCGTCTGCGAAGGGTGGATCGTCGACTTTGAGGCGCTATCAGTGCTGCTAGCAAATGCGGACAACGTCTTCAAGTTACGCAACATTTTCTTGACATGGGGGCTTTCCCTTTCCCAGCGCTCCATGGATAAAGGCCGCGATGGCGATCACATAGAAGGAGCGTCATCTGAGAACGATATTGAGATCATGCCCGACAGCTACCATCAGCAACGCCTTTTTCGGCGCCGACTGACGCCGGGAAACGGCGGTTTAGGTCGTCGATCGGATCGACCCTTCGGGGTTCTGTCGCTCCTGATCGCCCTGCTGCTGGGCTGCCTTACCACTATTGTTAATGCTCAGACCGGGTCCGACCCTGGAGAAGAACCCGATCCCTACGGCTATGATGTTGCGGTGATTATCGATAATCGGAAGGCCCTCGGCACGGCTTCCACCAGAGAGGCCGCCAAAGAGGACGTCAAGGCGATCACCGACATGCTCGATCGGCATCTGTTTGCAGATCACATCATCCAGCTGGAACGCCCGAAGCTCGCCACCATCTGCGATCTTTTCGGCGGCTGCCCCGAGGAGGCCGGCCAGCCCTGGCCTTCCCTGATCAGCCAGGTTACCCACCCCAAAAAATCCAGGCTTTACGTCTACTATCTGGGGCCTGCCCGCCTTGAAGGTCTAGAACGCCAGCTCCTGTTCGAAAACGGAACCCGTCCCTACACCGTCGGCTGGCTGCACAAACAACTGGAAAAGACTGGCTCGAAGTCAGGTCTGGTCCTGATGGAGACCAGCTTCGCATCCCGCCCTCTGCCTTGCATCAGTGAACATCCGGCTTTGATCGGACAAACGATGGCAACAATCAGCCGGAACTACAAAAAGCTCTTCGAAGGGCGCAGCTTGCCTCCTCACCTCGCCGAACTCTCGGCAACCGTCCCCGCCCAAGCCCCCCATTGTGATCGCTACGAATTGGCCGAGGACGAGGTGAAACGTCCGCTGTTCACCAAGTTCGTCCTGAAGGGCATCGTTGAGGGCGAAGCTGATCAGGAGCCATTCGGCGACCGAGACGGCACTATCAAACTCGGCGAGCTTACGAAGTATCTCCAGGATAGGATCGGCCGTGCGGTCCAGTTCCAATGGGGCCGCGAACAGCATGTCTGGCTTGCAGGCTCCGAAACCCGGCCCATCGCAAAGGTCGAGCCGAGGGAGGCGACTTTCAAAGAAAAAAAGGAGCCTGAGGAGCCAAGCGCACAGCCTGAGCAACCAACAAAATCCGAGCTGCCGAAAGTCGAGAAAAAGCCCGAAACGACCAGACCGGACGGCGACAACAAGCCTACCCCAACAAAGAAAGTACATATCTGCGATGTGAATCAGCAGGCGGAAGGCTGCCTGAAGTTCTGTGCTGAAAACTCAGGCGACTTCCGTTGCCCTTTCATCGGCGTGACACTCAGTGCCAACAGGCCAGTCGACGCCGATTCTCCTTGTGCCCATAACGACGCCCGCGCCGACTGCGCCGCCAATGACCAATCCTGGTGTCACCGTGCCGGCGAAACGGTCGGCCCCGGCGCCTCCGGGTTGATCGAGGCTGTCGGCGCCAACCCTGCGGGTGTCTGTGCCTGGGCAACCCAAGACGAAAGCGATCTTGAGGACAGCATTCTCTGGCAGGTTTTTGCACCGATCGGTTGGCGCTTGATCCGACCTTTCGTTCGTCCCTCACTGGGCTGTCTGCTGGCCTGCGGGAAACCGGACAGCCAGCTCAGCGCATCCATCGATGGGATCGAAAACGCCCCTGCAGCACCTATCGAAACGTCTAGATCGCGCCGCGAAGAACCTCCTGACTCTGCCGAGGCGATGTCCGCGTCGATCGTCCCGCCGCTGAGAACGGACTTCGAGCGGGAAATCTGCGACGACACCCTGCCGCCCTATATCGGTTTGCCCCGATGGATGCCCGGTACGCTGCTGATCTCCGAAGCCCTTCGCCTCGATGCAGAATGTCGACCGGAGCGGCTGCTAAGCTTCGGCATGCCACCGCCTGTCACCCTGTTGAATGCGCCCGACGTTCCAAAGCCGACTTACGTCCCGCCACCGCCATTCGCCATGCCGCCCCCGATCGTTCTTCCACCGATCCAAGAGACGGTGGCGGCACAGCCCGAATTCGACCCGACCGTAAGCCAAATACGCTGGCTGCAAAGTGCGCTGATGATCGGCAATTACAATCCGGGACCGATCGACGGCGCCATCGGGAACAGAACCAAGGCTGCCATCCGATCTTGGCGACACAATCAAAGTTCGGACAATAAAGGTTTAGACGATCCTGACGGCGAACTGACCGAAGACGAATTCCGGTCGATCGTGACGGAATACGGCGAGCTATTCGATCAGGTCCATCCCGGCGCACCGCTTTATTAGTGGAATGTCCACGTCACTTGGTTTCCATCGTATTCAAAAAAAGTGCCAGGAACCCCGAGGGTAGGCAGACCTTTGCCCCGATGAGGTCGTCACTATTTCGTATGAGCGCACCACGAGATCTTTCAACTTGCTCCGTTCCGGCCCTATCCATCGACAGACTGGAAAGCACCCTTCCGCTCGTTTATGCTACCCGCTTTCATCAGCTCCAGACATTGGTGGTCACATGGCCGAGCTCGCTCTCGCGAACCCCTCCTCATCCACAAAGCTCGAGGCTTCCGATAAGCCCCGCCTCCTGTTGATCGACGGATCTGGCTATATCTTTCGTGCATTCTTCGCACTGCCCCCTCTGACCGATAAAATCGGCACGCCCGTGGGTGCTGTCTACGGTTTCTGCAACATGCTGTTCAAGCTTGCCCAGGATCGCCCCGGTGAGCAGATGATCGTGGTGTTCGACAAAGGCTCCCACAGCTTTCGAAACGACATGTACGCCGACTATAAGGCGAATCGCGACGAGACGCCGGAAGATCTCGTTCCTCAGTTCCCCCTGGTAAGAGATGCCGCCGATGCATTCGGCGTGCCAGTGGTCGAGCTGGAAGGCTACGAGGCCGACGATATCATTGCGACCTACGCCCGCCAGGCAGCCAAGGCTGGCCGCCCTGTAACGGTTGTTTCCTCCGACAAGGACCTGATGCAGCTGATCGGCAACGGCATCGAGATGTTCGATCCGATGAAGGCGAAAGAAATTGGCCGGGACGAGGTCATCGCCAAATTCGGTGTCGGCCCGGAAAAGGTGCGGGATGTCCTGGCGTTGGCCGGCGATACCTCGGACAACGTGCCAGGCGTTCCCGGCATCGGGGTCAAGACCGCGGCCCTCCTCCTCGACGAGTTTGGCGATCTTGAACATCTGCTCGCCGGCGCTGAGACCATCAAGCAAAAAAAACGCCGGGAAAACCTGATCGAATTTGCTGAACTCGCCCGCATCTCGCAAAAGCTGGTGACCCTCCACGAGGAAGCACCACTTCCAAAGCAGCTTGACGAGATCAACACTGTTGACGTCGACTACGCCAAGCTCCTGGAGTTCGCGAAGAACTATAATTTCAATACGCTCAGCAAGCGCCTCGAAGCAATCGTAGCCTCCGGCGGGGCCGGGGCGCCGGCTGGCGTTGACTTGCCTGGATCTGCGACAAATATCGAGTCGTACGTGACGATCAATGAGCTTGCGACGTTGGATGAATGGCTCGCTCGTGCCCAAGCCAAGGGCATTCTTGCAATAGATACCGAAACCACCTCGCTTGATGTGATGAAGGCGGAGCTGGTTGGGGTTTGCCTGGCCGTCGAACCTGGCGAGGGCGCTTATGTCCCGATCGGGCATAAGGACGATTTCGGCCAGCTTGTAGCGGGTCAACTCGACCGCGGCAGCGTCATCGAAAGACTGCGCCCAGTCCTCATTGATCCTTCGGTCCTGAAGATCGGGCATCATCTTAAATATGATCTTGGCATTCTCGCTCGCGCCGGGCTGGAAATGGCGCCTTACGACGATACGCTGATGCTCTCCTATGTGGTCGACGGCACCCAGCATGGCCATGGGATGGACGAGCTTGCTGAGCTACACTTCGATCATAAAACCATCCACTTCGAAGACCTCTGCGGTAAGGGGAAGAAACAAATCACCTTTGATCGCGTGCCGATCGACAAAGCCAGCACTTATGCCGCCGAAGACGCCGATATTACCTTGCGTTTGCACCAGCTCTTGAAGCACCAGCTTACTGAAGCCCGCCGGACGACCGTTTACGAAACCCTGGAACGTCCTCTAGTTGCCATCCTAGACAAGATGGAGCGGCGCGGCATCAAGGTTGATCGCCAAGTCCTGCAGCGTTTGTCCAGCGATTTTACCAAACGTATGAAGGAGCTGGAAGCGACCGCGCATCAGCAAGCTGGGCACGAATTCAATCTCGGCTCACCCAAGCAGCTCGGTGAGGTGCTGTTTGAAGAACTCGGTATCCAAGGGGCCAAAAAAACCAAATCCGGCGGTCACCAGACCGGTGCCGAAATCCTGGAAGGCCTGGCAGCCCAAGGCCATGAACTTCCGGCAACCGTGCTACAATGGCGCCAGCTCCAGAAGCTCACCGGCACCTATACCGACGCACTCGCCCAACAGATCAATGAGGAAGACGGCCGCATCCACACCTCCTACGCGATGGCCGTGACGTCAACGGGCCGCCTCTCCTCCAACGACCCGAACCTGCAAAACATCCCGATCCGCACGGAAGAGGGCCGAAAAATCCGAAAGGCCTTCATCCCTGGGGATGGTCACGTTCTGCTATCAGCCGACTATTCGCAGATCGAGCTCCGCGTGCTCGCCGATATCGCCGATATCCAAGCCCTCAAACAGGCCTTCGCGGATGGCGCTGATATTCATGCGACGACCGCATCCCAGATGTTCAACATCCCGCTGGACAAGATGGACAGCGAACTCCGCCGCCGAGCCAAAACCATCAATTTCGGTATTATTTATGGGATCGGTGCCTATGGTCTGTCCCAGCGTCTCGGCATCCCTTACGAGGATGCGAAAAACTATATCGCCGCATATTTCGAGCAATATCCGGGGATCAAGGACTACATGGACCGGGCCAAGACGGAGGCAAAGGAGCAGGGCTTCGTCAAAACACTGCTTGGCAGGGTCTGCCACACGCCTGAGATCCGAAGCGCCAACCCGGGACGTCGCAGCTACGCCGAACGCGCCGCCATCAACGCCCCGATCCAGGGAACCGCCGCCGACATCATGAAGCGCGCGATGATCCAGGTTGATCGAGCTCTCAATGCCTCCGATTTACAGGCTAACATGCTCCTCCAGGTCCACGATGAACTCGTCTTCGAAGTCCCTAAGGACGAGATCGACGCCACCTCGACTCTAGTCAAGAAAACCATGGAAACCGCCGCCACTCTCTCCGTCCCCCTAACCGTCGAGATCGGCACAGGCGAGAACTGGGACGCTGCCCATTAGTGGCATGGCCACGTCATTTGGTTTCCACTGACATTGCCAAGATCAACGTTATGCGGCCAAGTTTTCAAGTCCTGTGGCGGGTATCATTTGTTGAAGTTGGGCCACCAGGATTTGGTGATAGTGTCAACTCACGGAGCTGTCGCGAAAGCGCATGTTAACTCTTCGTTTCCTGGCTCGATGACCTGATCCAGTTAAGCCTGGGAGCAGGAACCTCGCCTCTCTTTCTCGCCGGCGGGTAGATTCCCTGGATCATATGGACCTGATTGGAAAGCTTAGCATCCATTCGGCAAGGCCAGGTTGGCTCTGGACAGGACGATGCTCAATCAAGCCTAACGACGCCCCGAGCCGAACGACTGGCTATTGGCCGCAATCACGGGGAAATTCTGCGATTGAGGGGAGCTGCTTCGCGAACCGTGCCAAAAAATTAAAATTCAGGTGCTAAGGTAACCTTGAGGCCATCAAGCTCATCGCTGAACGAGATCTGGCAGCTGAGGCGGGAATTTTCTTGGACCTGATAGGCTTCGTCCAACATCCGGTCTTCTTCGTCGTCAGCCACTTTGAGCTTCGGCAACCAGGCTTCTGCCACATAGACATGGCAGGTAGCGCAAGCGCAGCAGCCACCGCAGGCAGCCTCAATTGGGAGATCGTTCTCACGGATGATCTCCATCACCGACCAGCCTTTCGTGGCTTCCAGTTCGTGATCTTGACCATCCCGATCGGTAACGTGAATTTTCGCCATCAGGTAACACCCAGTTTCTTTTGCAGGTCTGTGCTGGAGGTGGTGTAACGGAACACCAGCTTGTCGTCGGGAAAACAATACTTGAACGCTTTTTGGCACATGAGAGCCGCCTCATGGAAGCCCGAAAGAATGAGCTTCAATTTGCCAGGATAGGTGATGATGTCGCCAATCGCGAAAATACCGTCGACATTCGTCTCGAAGGTTTCGAGGCTGACATCGATCAGGTTCTTTTCCAGATTGAGGCCCCAATTGGCGATCGGTCCCAACTCCATCTTGAGCCCATAAAAAGCGAGCAAGGTATCGCAAGGCACGATCGCCTCACCATCCGGGCTCTTGATGGTGACGGCTTCCAAATGGGGGGCTGTACCGTGCAACTCAGTGACCTGGCCGATATGAAGCTTCATAGCTTCGGCAGCAACCAGTTCGCGCATCTTGGCAACGGAATCGGGGGCTGCTCTAAAATCATCCCGGCGGTGCACCAGAGCAAGCTGCTCCGCCATGGGATGAAGATTGAGCGTCCAATCCAGAGCACTGTCACCGCCACCCGCGATCAGGATCGACTTACCGCGAAAATCCTCCATGCGCCGCACGGCATAATGCAGGGAATGTCCCTCCCGCTCATCGGCACCTTGAAGCGGAAGACGGCGTGGTACGAAGCTCCCGGCCCCTGCGGCAATGACGATGGCAGGCGCCTCCAAGACAGTGCCAATGCTAGTGGTGAGGCGCCACTTGCCATCCTCGGTCCGTTCCACCTTGTCCGCCTGCTGGTTTAGATGAAAGGTTGGATTGAAAGGCTCGATCTGCTGCATCAAAAGATCGGTCAATTGCTGCCCGGTACAATGAGGTACTGCCGGGATGTCGTAGATGGGCTTATCCGGATAGAGCTCAGCACATTGACCACCGATCTTGTCGAGATTGTCGACAAGATGGCAGTTCATGTTGAGGAGGCCGGCTTCGAAAACGGTAAACAGACCGACCGGGCCAGCGCCGATAATGACCATGTCAGTCTTGATGATCTCGCTCAAAACGTCTTTCCTCTACTCGATCCGATCGGAGCGCGCTTGTTGCCGGATATAGCGATCAACCCTGCCGGCCACAAGCAAGACAACACCCCTACAACGTTTCGAGCGACGAGGAAAGAGAGCGATGATGCGGCAAAAACCCAGCTTTTCAGCGCCCTTCGGGTTCGTTTGGTTCCTGGACTATTGATCGGTCATCGGTCCGAAATTCAAGACATGGTGCCTGAACAGCATCGATGGTCAGAGCTGAAGGCGGCAGGGTTTTTTCTTCCTTTCATTGTTGAATGGCGCAAAGGGCTGTAAGGGCTCGTCAGAATTCTGCCTCGGTGGTGCCACGATAGCGGATCAGACAATCGATCGCTTGGGGACCGTGACGGTCGCGGGTGACTTTCTCACCCAGGGTCGATGGCCGACGCTTATTGGCCGACGCCAGAAGACCAGCTTCGATCCGATCGGCCCGGTCCATGCGCCTGGCGGCAATGGCCAGTCTGGAAGCGAGAAGCCTCTCGAGGGGGCCGGTCGGCTATAGATCCGCCCTAAGTCCCCGGATCCAATTCATCGAAGGCTTCCCGATCCTCGTTCACCAAGAGAACAATATCCTCAGCGCGCAGGCTACGTTTGAGCGCGTTCTTTGAGGCACGCCTCTTACCGCCCGCAGTGATAGGCCCTTTCGATTTCGCACCATGTCTTCGGCTGGCTTCGGCACGCGGATTATTGGCGCGAGACGACATGGCGAAATCTCCGAGATGTGCAAGGAGAACGCAGCGTGCCAAAATAGGCTTTTTCAATCTATAGGATTAATTAGCAAATTCGGAACATTCCTGGGTTAGGTCAATTCTACCTTCTCCGCCGCCCAACTGCCCAATATCGCTATTGCGTCAACCGAAGATTGGTGAGCTGCCGCCCGATTTTCCGGAACGCGACGTCCAGGTCTTCACCGGTTGGTGAATCGAAAAAATGCTCATCAGAAGTTGCACAATCCCGATAAAGACTTTCCACGGTCGGGTTGTTCAAATCGAACATGATGGTGAAGATGATGATGTCCTGCGCTTTCATGCTCTCACAAACAGTCTGCAGTCGATTATTAACTTCTTGTGCTGCGATGGAGCTGTTGGTCGATCCGAGTCTGCCGTCGCTGCGCAGGCCATAGGCTGAGTAGATTTGAACCACGGCTAAACCATCGGTTAAAAAGACAACGGCTTTGACATTGTCAACATCTTCGTAGTCCAAAGGGCGTTCCGCTGGCGTGTCATCTCGCCAAAATCCGCGCCAATTCGGCGAAACGGTCCGCCAGCCCCATACCAGCCCGAGATTGGTTAGCGTCGAACCCGTCGTTGTGAGCGCATCGATTTCGTCTTGTATATCTGTGCGGGTTGGCGTCAGTGAGGTGACCCGATGCGGCGGACAGGCTGTGTTTGGGTCTAAATTGGAGCCGATGTCATCGTTAAGGATATTAACATTGTAGGGGGCAAATTTGCCGTCGGACCCCGTCGGAGGATCGTCCGTTTGATCCAAACCGTCGCCACGCGCTTCGATACAACCTCCCCAAGTCGCGGGCGAAAAACTTCCTTGGCTAAGGCCTGTAACGAAATTGGTCCGATCCGATCCGATATTAACCGCTGGTGCATAAGGAACGAGTGACACGAATAAATCCTCGACCTCGTCAGCCTCGCCGTAGAGCGTGTCGAGCAAGGAGGTCGCGGCGGTTTTCAACGAGTCGATTTTCTTCACACCACCAACCGTATCGTCCATCGATCCGGTGACATCGACCACCAAGGCCAGTTCCAGCCCGCTCGTCTGCGTAATGGCCGATGCAGTAGCTTCAATCGTGATATCATCTTGCCCGGCTACTCGCATAAACGTCGTCGGCAGCAGGACTTCCGCCGTGACATTGATTTCGCCGCTGTCCTCATTGAAGACTGCATCGAAATCGACGAGGCTGCCGCCCAGATATTCATCGGCATAGTTGGATTCGAAGTACATCGTTGCCGCGTCTTCGATGCTCTCCTCCTCGTTTTCCGTGCTATTGGCACCGGCAAGCGCGGCTGCATCCACGGCGCCCTGGAGGCGATTGTGGGCTGTGTATCCCCTGACGGAATCGATAACCAGGCCAAGAGCGAGGGAAAGCGGAATGATGGCGAGCCCAATGATGATGATCACAGCGCCTCGATTATCGCTGGACAAGCGTCCCGCCGCTCGAGTGAGCCCGTGCCAAGGCTTGGCAGCGCGGGCGTAGCGCGCTGCTTTGAACAGGATATTCGTCACCAGAGACATGGCATTGCCCATAGCCGGAAAAACATGTCTCTTAGTCTGGCATCCTTATCGTTAAGAAAGACTGAAGCTCCGGCTCCGATGGCGGCCCTATCTCGACAAACCTTAGAAACCGTTCAAACTTACCGAGTGGCGCTCTTCTCTATTGAAAGGTGAAGATCTCGATAGGTTGCTCGCGCCCGCGCATCCCATGATGACCGAGCGAGAGCATCTGGATGTCGTTCGGCGCCGCTTTCGCGGTTTCAGCGCTCATGAGAACCGCGACTTCCTGATCCGGCAGCAGGTCTTTTCCGAGAACTTCCAGGCGTTGGGCCAAATTCACGGTATCGCCGACGACCGTGTAATTCATCCGCGTAGCGGTGCCGATATTGCCGGCAATGACCGGGCCGCTATGGAGACCAACCCGAAGCCTCACTTGATCGCTTCGGTCGATGTTGTCCCGATGAACGGCATCCTGGATCCTGATCGCTGCAGCGATGGCGCGCGCAGCATGATCCGGCTCATCGTCGATGGCCCCCCAAAGCGCCATCACCGCATCCCCCATATATTTATCGACGATACCACCCTCGGCTTCTATCGCGTGGGTCACAAGGCCAAGGTGATGATTGAGAAAGGAGGCGGTTGCAGAGGCACTGAGCTGCTCGGCCCGAGCCGTGAAGCCGACGATGTCGGTCATTAGAACCGTGACGTCGCGCGCCTCCGAGGTCAGATCATCGATGTCACCCCGCATAATAAGCCGGGAGACGAGATCCTTTGGAACATAGTGGGAAAACGCGCGCAAGGCCGAGGCCATGGCGTTGAAGGCGCGACTAGCATCATCCAGCTCGGCAAAGTGGGATCGCGGCAAAGCTGGGACGCCATCGAGGTCAAGTTTTTGCACCGCGGTTGCCGCCTCTGCAAGCTGATTGATCGGTCGCCGCAAGAGGCGCCCCAGAAAGTAGGTGCCGAAGAGTGTGAGCAAAACAAGCAGGCTCGAGGCGACGGCCGCGGCCATCATGCGCTCGAACTGGATGTCGATGGCGTCAGCCGAGAAATAGCTGCCGACCAGCCAGGGTGCATCCGCATAATCCTCGAGCGGCGTGTAGAGAAAAATATAATCCCGATTGGCCGATTCACCAGCATGGCCGCTACCGGCGACGAGTTGGCTCTCCTGCCAGCCATCCTGCCAGATATTGAAAAGCACCGGGTCGCCGACCTCGGTCACCCTCGGCAGGGGGCGATCTTCGCGCAGCCCGTCGAACCCGCCGGCGAGATTGAGATGGGCGAGAACATGGGTGCGATCGTAGAGGATGAAGGCGTTTTGCCCGGTTTCCGTCTCCAGACTGCCAAGAAAATCTGAGAGGGTGCGGATAGTGACCAAAGCCGTCACCATGCCCAAGAAAGTCTCGCCGACAAAGACCGGACGGCGATAGTTCAAAAACGTGCCCAGGTTCGGGCTATAGACCGGCGGGCCCCACATGGATGACCGCCGCGTTCGAACATCCTCCATGGCTTTTTTGATTTCCACTCGCTCTGGCCAGAGGTCACTGCGGCTCAGAATTTCACCCTGACTGCGGGAGGCGGAAATGCGCGTGCCATTGACATCGAAAAAGGCAAGAACATCGACCTGTGGCGTTGCGGCGAGAAGCGTGCGCAGAAGCGTTTCAACACCATCCGTCTCTCTGGGATCGATGGTGCCGCGCGAGATCTGCCCAGCAATAACGTTGGAAGGCGCAAGTGTGGCATCCAGATAGCGGCTGGTCTGAGTAGTGAGCGCTTCGAGAAAGATCCGGCTTTTATCGCTCAGGAGCTCGGTCGTGTTCTTGAAGACCGCACCAAGCGTAATCCAAAGCAGGAGGGCCAACACCACCGAAACAAGGCCACCAAGGCCAAGGCCAAGCAAGGTCGAGATCGGCAAACGCCAGGGGTTGTTGGTGGGTGTTGAGCTGCTCTCAGGCATGAAATGGTTTAAACCGGATCGACCTGGCGGCACATCAAGAACCGCCAGGTCGTTAAATGGTTGGTTAGGCCGACAAGCTAGCCGGCGCAGTTTTCTCACGCTTGGTCAAGAGCTTATTCAAGGCCGTGGTATAGGCACGAGCGGCAGCGAGGATGGTGTCGGTCTCAGCCGCATTGCCCACTACGGTTTTACCGTTCTCCTCGAGGCGAACCGAAACCTCGCCCTGAGCATCGTTGCCCTCGGTGACCGCATGGATCTGGAACAACGCCAAGGTCGCCTCGTGAGGTACTAGCATTTTGATGGCATTAAATGTTGCATCGACAGGGCCACTGCCTTCGGCCTCGGCATCCTTACGATCTCCATCGATCTCCAGGACAAGCCGGGCGATCGACGACGGCCGTGTTCCGCAGACTACCTCAAGATCCAACACCTTGATCTTCTGGTTCGCCGCCGCGATTTCATTGTCGACCAGGGCGACCAGATCCTCGTCGAAGATTTCCTTTTTCTTGTCGGCAAGCGCCTTGAAACGAGCGAAGGCGTCGGCAAGGGCATTATCGCCCAGCTCATAGCCCAATTCCGCGAGTTTCTGACGGAAGGCGTGGCGCCCGGAATGCTTGCCCATCACCAGGTTGGAGCGCACCAGGCCGATATCCTCGGGGCGCATGATCTCATAGGTGCCGGCATCCTTCAGCATGCCGTCCTGGTGAATACCGGCCTCATGCTGGAAAGCGTTCACACCGACGATCGCCTTGTTGGGCTGCACCGCAAAGCCGGTGATGGCGCTCACCATGCGGGAGGCTTTGGTGATGTGCTCGGTCACAATGCGGCTCTTGTAGGGTAGCAGGTCCTGCCTGGTTTTGATCGCCATGACGGTCTCTTCGAGTGCTGTATTACCAGCACGCTCGCCGATGCCGTTGATCGTGCATTCAATCTGCCTTGCCCCGGCCTGAACCGCGCGCAACGAATTCGAGACGGCGAGGCCCAGATCGTTGTGGCAATGCACCGAGATCACCGCCTTGTCGATATTGGGCACGCGATTCCTGATCATGGTGATCAGATCGGCAAATTCCTCGGGATAGGCATAGCCAACCGTATCCGGGACGTTGATGGTGGTGGCACCTGCGTCGATCGCACTCTCGATGCAGCGGCAAAGAAAATCATGCTCGGACCGGGAGCCGTCCTCGCAGGACCACTCGACATCGTCGGTATAGCTCCTTGCCCGCGTGACACTATCGATCACGGCCTGATGCACGTCATCGGGCGTCATCTGCAGCTTCACCCGCATATGCAGTGGGCTGGTAGCGATGAAGGTGTGGATACGCTTTTGCGCAGCTGGCTCCAGGGCCTCGGCGGCGCGGTCGATATCGGGAAGCTGGGCGCGGGAGAGGGAGCAAACCACACTTTCAGTGACCCGCTTGGCGATCTCGTTGACCGCCTTGAAATCGCCAGGGGACGCAATCGCGAAGCCCGCCTCGATGATATCGACGCCCATTTGCTCCAACAGCTCGGCGATTCGGATCTTCTCCGGCACGGTCATGGAGGCGCCGGGGGACTGCTCACCATCACGGAGCGTGGTGTCAAAGATGATGATTTTGTCCCCGACAGGGGACGCTTTTACTTCAGATGTTGGGTTCGCTTGGTTTTTTTGGTCAGCTGACATGGTTTACTTATCCTTCTTCTCGGTTCTGATTTCGATGACTGGTGGACTTTCGCCCAATGACCCCTGAACACGTATTTTGGTTCGGCTCAGGGGCGTCTAAGTCGAAGCTCAGCAAGAAGAAGGAGATCGAGGCCAAGGAGCGCGCCGGGCTGTTGCCGGTTCGTGCATCCTTTCATGGCTGGCAAAAACTGCTGCATGATGCCTCAATAGAACGGAATGCTCTTTTCTGTCACAAGGCTCACCAAGAAATTTTCATCTCGGCGCGCTTCGAAAAATAGAAACCGATCACGGATCATTTGTAAAGCCTGGAATAGCTCGAAAATTCTCGGGGCCAGCTTTAAGGTCAACCTTGGATCGGTGGTCATAGGACATGAAGAGACGGAGGGAGCGCCTTTGGACGAGCAGGAACTTGATACGCGTGGCTTGAACTGCCCCTTGCCGGTGCTGCGGGCCAGAAAAGTCCTTCGTGGGATGGCACCGGATGCCGTGCTCCGTCTTTTAGCGACCGATCCGGGCACTGTTCGCGATGTTGGCGCGATGTGCGAGGCGACCGGCGATCAGTTGATGGAGAGCAGCGAGAAAGCTGGCGAGTTTGTTTTTTTGATCAAGAAAGCTGGCTGATCAAAGTAATTGATTGAACCGGATGTCAGCCGAGCTCAATTGGGGGCCAGCCCCTGTTATGAGGCGTAGGACATGGATGCGGCGGCATCACCCTTATCCTCATCGCCCCGATCCTCGTCCAACTTGGGGGCTTGGCGGTTGAGGTTTTGGGTCTGGCATTTGATCGGCTCGAAATAGGCCTGAATAACCTCGATCGCCACAGCCTCATCAAACGCCTTGCAGGAAAAAATATCGAAATAAGCCTCGCCGCTATCATCGCAGAAATGGGCGGATATGTTGCTGGTCTCGATCAGCTGGACCAGCGTGAAGCCCGAGGCCTTGGGGAGATCATGGCCGAAATGCTCGATCCAGGGAGCGCCGTAAGCCTTCATGTCGATCGCCTGCACCAGATCCTTGGCAAAATTGGCAATTGAATCGCGATCGCTGATGCGGTGATTGCAACCGGCGGCATCGACAATGAGATGTTGACCGAAGGCCTCTGACATGGGCTTTCATCCCGTCTCGAAAATGCGTATGAGGGCCACGTCAGGGTCATTGCATGACATGCTTTGCTGACGCTGAAGATGACAGCGAGCAAGCACCCAACGAAACCTGCCGCGACGCGGTTGCGCTTGCTATCATGACGGACCGCTGAATGCAATTAGATCATCAAGCCGGGGAGACAAAACCTTGACGCTGAAAATCGCAACCTGGAACGTGAATTCGATACGTCTGCGCATCAATGGGCTGGCGAAGCTGGTCGAAGCTGCTGATCCCGATGTCGTTTGCCTCCAGGAAATCAAGGTGACCAACGAACTATTCCCCGGTGACGACGTTCGCGCTCTCGGCTTTGAGCATCAGGCGGTTCATGGCCAGCCCGGCTATAACGGGGTCGCGATCTTATCAAAGAAGCCAATCGAAAGCTCGGAACCGGTGCATTGGTGTGGCAAGGAAGATTGCCGCCATCTGCGCGCCAAGCTGACATCGGGGCTGGAGATCCATAATCTCTACATTCCGGCAGGCGGCGATATTCCCGATCGCGAGAAGAACGAAAAATTCGGCCACAAGCTGGATTTTTTAGCTGAGCTGACAGCCTGGTTCAAGAAAGGGGCAGTGTCCGGCGGCAAGAGCATCATGCTCGGCGATTTGAATATTGCACCGCTGGAATCCGACGTCTGGAGCCACAAACAGCTTTTGAAGGTTGTGAGCCATACGCCGGTAGAGGTCGACGCCCTTGATGGGATGCAGGAAAGCGGTGCTTGGGTGGATGCTGTGCGAAAAATCATTCCACCGAGCGAGCGCTTATACAGCTGGTGGAGCTACCGCTCACCCAACTGGTCCGTTTCAGATCGCGGCCGCCGGCTCGATCATGTCTGGGTGACGCCCGATCTGGCCGACAGTGTTCGCAGCGCCGAAGTCCTGCGCGATGCACGCGGTTGGGAGAAACCATCCGACCACGTGCCGGTGGTGGTTGGGCTTTAGGTTAGGCATCTGGCGGCGCTGACCCCCTTCCACTTTTTTGCTTAGGGCGCTTCGGCCCCCTTCCGTACCGACCCACTCCCCCTCCCATCCACCCGATACTGTCACGGTACTTTGTCGGGTGGATGGAAGGGGGAGGTGGACCGGAAAAGAAAAGTTCAAAAATTGAACAATTTCTCTTCTTAGTTAGAAGAACATCGAGACTTTTTGGTACTTTCAAGATAAGTTATCATTTGTTTTAATAGATTTTGTTTCGATTAAGTGGTGGGCAAATTGATGGCTCATGGGTCGGGCGATATTACCGCCGACGTGACAGCTAACATTAAGTGGTACAATCCGAATAAGGGCTTTGGCTTCGCGCAGCCCGAGGGCGGTGGCGGCGATGCGTTTTTGCACGCCTCCGTGGTGACGCAATCAGGATACCAAAATCCACAAGAGGGTGACGTGATCATCTGCGATATCGCCGCCGGCCCACGTGGGCTCCAGGTGGTGGCCATTCATCATGTCGAACCGTCGAAACACGGGCAGGGTCAGGGCGGTGAGGTGTCGGGCGAGATCATCGAAGGCGTCGTAAAATTCTTCGATGCGTCCAAGGGGTTCGGCTTTGTCCTGCCGGATGGCGGCGGCCAAGATATTTTCATCTCCGCCCGCATCCTCACCCGCTCAGGCGTCGAGACCCTGGAAGCCAACCAACGCGTCCGCGTCACGACGCGCATCGGGCAAAAGGGTCCGACGGCGGAAGACGTGACGCTGATTTGAGAGATGAGAGGTCTGAAGCCTTGCTGCTGCCCACCAAGGCGAAATTGTCACGAAAGGCTGTGATTTACCTGAGATGAATTTTTCTTTTTACATTTCTTTTATGTTTTATTAAATCCTCTTCTAGTTTGATTCTAACGATAATAATCAACTAAAGATGTAGATTTACAGATGATCATTAAACTTTTCGGCATCGTGCTTTCGGCGTTCGGCATTGCCAGTTGCACGCCTTTTCACCTCACCGGTTCAATTCCACCCGCCGAGCGCGGTAGTGTGGGATACGCTGTTGTCGACGCCAAGCAACGATTTGTGCTGGTTACCGACCGAGGTGGGGACAAGCCGGTCTATTGCGCCGAACCCAGCCCGGATGCACTCACCGCTGTTGCCGCCGCTTTCGGAGCGGGGCTTGCCGTACCGGGACAAGCACAAGGGGAAATCGCCGTTGGCTTCAATGAAGCCGCGCAAGAGCTAGGGCGGCGAACCGTCACGATCCAGCTGCTTCGCGACTCGCTCTACCGTGCGTGCGAGGCTTTTGCCAATGGCGCCATCGACGAGTTCGCCTATGCGCAGACGATCAACAACTTCGATCGCGTGATGATCGATTTGCTTTCGATCGAAAGTTTGTTGGCGCCGGCGACATCGAATTCAGGCAGTATCAAGGCGGACCCTATCAACACGGAAAACCTTGCTAAGATTCTTAAGTCCATCGAAGGCATCAAGGCCCCTGCAGATACTAAACCAAATGGCAACGCCGAGGGCGCAACGGGCGACGGTGCCAAAGGAGAAGGTGGAGCCGGCGTCGATGACGTGCCTCCGGCTGCTGAGGGAAAAAAAGACGCGACTGCAAATGCCGTTAAGTTAGCCCAGACTCACGACGCTGATCCAGCTGACCAGCCTCTTCTTCAAAAGATCAGGACGCAACAAACCCCAGCCACTGGCGATGATCTCCTGCAGCTTCTTGTTGATCGATCGGCAACCGGCGACGTTATTCTCGCTCAAACAGCCGATGCAACGCCCGCCAATGGAGAGGAAAAAAAGACGCCGAAGAAAACCGACAGCGCGACATCTGATGCTGAGCAAAATGATGGCGCCGCCAAAAAGGGAACGGAACAAACTGCAACGGCTGCGGTCGATCGAGTTGAACTGGCCAAGGCGGTCGCGGGTCCTTTGTTCCGGCACCTTAAGCGACTGGGATCGCAACCTAGATTGATCGCGAGCTGCATGTCACATTATGCGTTCCTGGAAAAACAAGAAATCGAGCACGGACATCGATTGTATGACAAGGATGGTTACGCAGGAGTAATGAGAGACTACTGCGATGCGGCCAAGGCAACTTATGAGAAGTTGATTAAAGCATCGATAGAGGGCGCTGCTTTAGAGAGTAAACAACTGGAAGCGGACGCGCTACAGGAACTGGTTCGGTGGGTCGAAGAGTCTGAGACGGCGCAAAAACTGGTTAAGCTTGTCAATGAAACCCGGTCCTCGAATGCCGGAGAAGCCCCGTCGTCAACAGGAGCGAAGAAGATCGCAAAAGGTCACCCTTGCGTGCAGCTAACCCCCGTCGAGCAAGGGCTCTTGAAAACGCGGGAAGACTGCGAGTTGATCCAGAAAAAACTATGCCTGGAGGCGGATGCGGATTTTGGCAGAATGACCCGGATCAAGATCGCCTTCTGGCAACAAGAGAAAGGGGATACCAATCCTGATGGACATCTTAAGTTCATTGAAGAGGTCAACAGCATCAAGCAGCGCGACGACCAACCCTGCTAGCAATTTACGGTCCAGTAACGTCGGCACTAGCCTGCTCTTCCATAAGGCCTCCTCAAAGGTTGGCGTGGGCTGGTTCGACCTTGCCTTGGAAAGGCTCTAACGCTCCATCAGCCAGGTCTCGATCAGATGGCGTGCAATCGAGTCGTGGCTGGGGAGTTTTACTGGCCTTTTGATGGGGTCCAAAAGTTCTTGTTTTGTGAACCAGCGGGCATCTTCTAGTTCTTCGCGGTCGATCTGGAGATTATCGGATAGAGCGCGGGCGGAGAAGCCGAGCATCAAGGAGGATGGGAAAGGCCAGGGTTGGGAGGACACGTAGGCGATATCGGTCACCTCGATGCCGGCTTCTTCGAAAATTTCCCGTTTGACCGTTTCTTCCAGGCTCTCGCCCGGCTCGACGAAGCCGGCGAGGGTTGAATACATGCCAGGGATGAAGCGTGGCGAGCGACCTAACAAACAACGCTCGCCGGCGTCGGCGGTTACGAGGACGATGACGGCGGGGTCGCTTCTGGGGAAATGGTGGGTGTTACAGCCGGTGCAGCGCCGAAGATGGCCGCCTTGTTCGCTTCGGGTCTCAGCACCGCAGACGCCGCAAAAGCGATGGCGCTGATGCCAGAAAACCAGGCCCCGCACATAGGCGAGCAGGCCTGCCTCCCTGGAAGGCAGCAAGCCGCCGACCGAGCGAAGCTCGACATAGCGGGCACCGGGAAAGGGCTGGCCACCAAGATCGAGGGCGAAGGTGCTGACCCCGAATTCTTTGCCCAGGAAAATCGCCTCCTCGCTTAGGGGCTGGCCAAGGTCGCCAACGGTCAAGGCATAGGCAACGGGCGGGTCAGCGTCGTCCAACACCATCACTTTTAACCCGGATATCAAAAGAACGCGTGTGGTCGAACGCCGGCGTTGATCATCAAGCCAAGCGTTATCGTTGCGTCCTTTAGCACTTCGATCAAAGTGATGGCCGCCATAGATATGGGGGGGCGGGTTGGAAAATCGGCGCATGGAAGCTCCTTGTTTTTGTTGACCGGAGCATAGGCGATCTTGGCATCGTCGCCAAACGTAAGCTGGGTGCTTGCACTTCGGAAAAGAAACACCGATATTGTGACCGGGAGTTGGCTGTGGACGATTCACTCGCCAACCCGGTCAGATCCGGAAGGAAGCAGCCGTAACGAGCCCGGATCGGGTCGCGGTCCAGCTCCCACTTCCCCCGAGGGCGCTCGGGACCGCGTTGTTGACGTTGCGTTGTTCGGGCTTGGAGACCGTTTGTCGGTTGACGAAGCTAGCAAGCAACGTCTTTTCGTTTGGCGTCGCACCTCATAAGACCGCAGGGCATCCATTGTCGGATCAAGAGACTTTCCTCCCACCGGAAGAACCCGAAAAAGGATCGTCGGCCGGCTACAGGGTGCTGGCGAGGAGCTACCGGCCGCAGAAATTCTCCGAACTGATCGGCCAGGAAGCGCTGGTTCGAACGCTCTCAAATGCTATGCGCACCGGGCGCATTGCCCATGCGTTTCTGCTGACCGGTATTCGCGGCGTCGGCAAAACCACGACAGCCCGGATCATCGCACGCGCGCTTAATTGCATCGGCTCTGATGGCCAGGGCGAACCGACGCCTGAGCCTTGCGGGGCTTGCGAGCATTGCGTCGCGATCGCGGATGGGCGGCATATCGACATTCTGGAAATGGATGCGGCGACCCATACCGGCATCGATGATATCCGGGAGATCGTGGACAGCGTGCGCTACGCGCCGACCTCGGCTCGTTACAAGGTCTACATCATCGATGAAGTCCATATGCTCTCGGAAAAGGCGTTCAATGGCCTGTTGAAGACGCTTGAAGAGCCGCCGCCGCAAACGCTCTTTATCTTTGCGACGACCGAAGTTCGAAAAGTACCGATCACTGTGCTGTCACGTTGCCAGCGTTTCGACCTCAGACGGATCGAAGCAGACGTGCTTGCTCGCTACTTCAAGGCCATCAGCGAGCGCGAAAAGGTCGAGATCGAGGACAGCGCATTGGCCCTGATCAGCCGGGCTGCCGAAGGCTCAGCACGAGATGGTCTGTCGTTGCTGGATCAGGCTATCGCACTGAGCGGCGGCGATCAGATCACGACCGAGCAGGTGCAGGACATGCTGGGCCTGGCTGATCGCAAGCGCGTGCTGGATCTTTACGAGCAAATGCTGCGCGGTCAGGTGCCTGAAGCTTTGCATTCCCTCGGCGATCTCCATGAACGCGGCGCCGAGCCCGAAGCAGTGGTGCAAGATCTCCTTGAGATCAGTCACTGGCTCACCCGATTGAAAGTAGCAGGCGGCAAGGAGAGTGACCTTGGCGCACAGCCATGGGATGCAGAGCGCGGGCGCGTGATGGCCGGCGAGCTCTCGATTGCTGTCCTGTCCCGCGCCTGGCAGATGCTCCTGAAAGGCCTCGATGATCTGCGCATCGCGCCGAGCCCGCTCCTCGCCGCCGAGATGCTGATCATCCGCCTCGCCCATGCCGCAGACCTGCCCTCCGCCGAGGCCATGCTGGCTATGCTGAACGGCAGCGGCACCACCGGCGGCGGTGGGGTCGCCGACGGCTCGATGGGGGACGCCGATGGCACGAGCAAAGCTGTTGCTGCGCCTGTTGCGAGAGAAGCCACACCGGCAAGCGAAACGACGACAGTCTCTCCCCCTCCTCCCGCCGTCGAGGTCCCCAAGGCGATCGCGGCAACTTCCGAGCCACAAAACATCCTCCCCCCGCCCCAAAAAGCCGTCAACGGCGCCGCCCCAGATCCAAGCCTGTCCCATGTCAACGGCAACCATCAAACTGCACTCACCCCCGACCTGGCGAGGTCCAGTAGCGGAGATGCGCCTCGCACCCCACGCACCTTTGGGGAAGTGGTTGAGCTGTTTCGGGCGAATAAGAAGCCGTTGCTTCATGGGTGGCTGCATGGGCGGGCGAAACTGGTAGCGTTCGAGCCTGGTAAGATCGAGCTGGAGCGGGGCGATCAACTGCTCGCTGATCGGCGTCAGGAGATGGCCGGTCTGCTGCGTTCATGGACCAGTGAGCCTTGGCAGGTCATCGAATCGGATCGCGAAGGAGCGCTCAGTCTTACCGATCAGGAGGCGGAGAAAAAGCAGCTCCGCATGGCGGAGCTTGCGGGCGATCCGCGCATCAAACCGGTGCTGGAGACGTTTCCCGGTGCTAGGATCGTCGATGTTCAGGCGCCGGCTGTCCTCCCGGAGGATAGCGCCTTGGATTCAAAAGAACGGAATGTGGAGCTGTCATGAAGAACCTGGGCAACATGCTCAAGGAAGCACAGAAGATGCAGGCTAAGATGGCCGAAATGCAGGAAAAAATGGCCGAGATGGAGCTGGTCGGCAAGGCTGGCGGCGGCATGGTGACCATCACCGTCAACGGCAAGGGCGAGATGCGCAAGGCTGCGATCGATCCGTCGCTGGTCGATCCCAATGAGGTTGAGATCCTGGAAGACCTGATCGTGGCAGCGTTCAACGATGCCAAGGCCAAGGTCGAGCAGGAAACTCAGGCCGAGATGGGCAAGCTCACTGGCGGCCTGAACCTCCCCCCCGGCATGAAACTCCCCTTCTAAGGTGATGTGACCGCCGCAGTAGGGTTTTTGTGGCCTTCGAAGAACGTGCCAAGATTTACAGAAGGCATGCTGCTCTTGTCGGAGCAGGGCCTATGGATGTGTACTAACCTATTGGTTTGATGTCTTTCTTTGTCGATTGGATGAAGTGATCTGATCCGGGGAAAGCTCTAAAGGACGGACGGCGCGCATGGCCAGCAGGACGCTGGATGATCTGATCGAGATGCTGGCGAGGCTGCCGGGACTTGGCCCGAGATCGGCCAAGCGCACGGCGTTGCATCTTCTGAAACATCGCGACACCACGATGCAGCGCTTAGCGAGCACGCTTGCCAAAGCGGCGGCTGAGGTGCGGCAATGTTCAAGCTGCGGCAATCTCGATGACATCGATCCCTGCGCGATCTGTAGCGACAGCAGGCGGGAGGACAAGACGATCTGCGTCGTCGAGGCGGTTGACGATCTTTGGGCTGTCGAGCGTGCCGGCCTGTTCAAGGGACGCTATCATGTGCTCGGCGGTACGCTTTCTGCGATCGATGGCATCGGGCCTGAAGATCTCGGTGTCGATCGTTTGCTAGCGCGGGTCGATCGGGGCGTTGAGGAAGTGATCCTGGCGACCAGCGCTACGGTGGATGGGCAGACGACCGGTCACTATCTTGCCGATCGGCTGGAATCCTCCTCCGTTGCGGTTACCCGATTGGCCCATGGCGTTCCGGTCGGCGGCGAACTTAATTATCTCGATGATGGAACGCTTGGAGCTGCCCTCAAAGCACGCCGTCCCGTCGATCGCTAATCGTGTGGTGTGACCACGTCATTGACTTGGACCAGTGCCGCCAGGGTCAACGGCAGGAGGCAAGTTTTCGAGACCGGTGGCAGGTATCATGTGTTGACGATAGACCAAGGGAGCAGTTTCGGATCTTTCGGAAGCGAGATGGCGGTGATGTCGTTGGGCCAGAAAGGTCTCTGATACGCCGCATCGTTGGAGACAGCAAAAACCTGTTCCATTCGCCTTGACCACCTTTAACCGACTGCTTAGGTCTGGCAAAGTAACCATGACTTGAACTCGATCCATGACCATACGTGACATCCTATTAGCACCTGATCCGAGATTGACAACACGCTGCGAGCCCGTCGAGACCATCGACGGTGAGCTTGGTCACGTGCTCGATGATATGCTGGAAACCATGTATGCGGCACCGGGCATTGGTCTGGCAGCACCGCAGATCGGCGTGCTGAAACGTTTTTTCGTCGTCGATGTCGGCAAGGAAGGGGCGAAGAATGAGGAGGAGGTTAGAGAGCCACTCTTCATCATCAATCCAGAGATCCTCGAACGCTCGACCACCAAAAGCGTCTATGAGGAGGGATGTCTCAGCCTTCCCAAGCAATTCGGTGATGTCCAGCGTTCTGATAAGATCGAACTTCGCTATCAGGATCGGAAGGGAAAAAAGGTCGATCTTGCCGCCGACGGCATGTTGGCCCGCTGCATTCAGCATGAGATGGATCATCTTGATGGGATTTTGTTCGTCGATCATCTGTCATCACTGAAACGCCGGATGATCCTTCGCCGCATGGCTAAGGTGAAACGGACCAACAGCTGATTGCGCATCATCAGCAGGCATGGATCCGATTGGCTGGGAAAAAGCTGCGCGGATCGGACACACATCGCTCAAGCTCCCTCTTAAATCACTGATGTTGGGCTAATAACCTGCTTCGTCCCTTGGCTTTTTTCGGTTTGCAGCCTATCACGATGAGCGATGGTACAATCCGAAGTCAGTTTACCTTGGAAGGCCGATCACCTTGGGAGATCGAGCGTGTGGCAGGATCGGCATGAGCGCATCGAAAAAGTCGCCTCTTAGGCTGATCTATATGGGCACGGCAGATTTCGCGGTGCCTGCCTTGCAGGCGCTTGCCGAAAGCCGACATGAGGTGGTGGCCGTCTACACTCAGCCTGCACGCCCTGCGGGCCGTGGCATGAAACCCCGGCCATCGCCAGTCGAGCGCGCGGCATTATCTCTGGGCTTGCCAATCTCGACTCCTGTCACCTTGAAAGAGGAAAAGACGCGAGAACAGCTGGCGTCGCTTGAGGCCGATCTCGCTGTGGTGGCAGCCTATGGACTTCTTCTTCCCCAGGTTGTTTTAGACATTCCGTCAATGGGATGTGTCAATCTTCATGGATCATGTTTGCCAAGATGGCGGGGTGCGGCACCGATCCAGCGGGCCATTATCGCTGGGGATCAGGAAAGCGGCGTGACCATCATTCAGATGGAAGCCGGTCTCGATACCGGACCGATGCTCGCCATGGAAACGATGTCGATCGGTGAAAGGACGACCGCGCAGGAACTCCATGACGGCTTGGCGGAACTCGCTGCGACCATGATTGTTCCGATGGTCGATCGGATTGCGGAAGGTGGGGTCAAGGCAACGGCGCAGCCCGATGACGGTGCTGTCTATGCGCATAAGATCGAGAAAAGCGAAGGCCACATCGACTGGCAACAGCCGGCCGTCCAGATCGATCGCCAGGTCCGAGCGCTCAATCCATGGCCCGGCTGCTGGACCGAACTCGACGATCAGCGGCTCCGGATCCTGAGCGGTGAGGCGATCGAGAATGACGCATGCGAGCAGGCAGCACCTGGCTCCGTGCTGGACGCTGCCCTGACCATTGCCTGCGGCGAAGGCAGGTTTCGTATCACCAAGTTGCAGCGCGCCGGCGGCAAACCGATGATCGCATCGGATTTCCTCCGCGGCTTTCCCATTCCCTCCGGCAAACGGTTTAGCATGTCATGCCTCGCTACAAGCTGACCGTTGAGTATGACGGCCAGCCCTTTGTCGGTTGGCAACGTCAAAAGGACTGTTTCTCTGTACAGGGGGCACTGGAAAAGGCCATTCTCGATTTTTCCGGCGAGACTGTCACCTTACAAGCTGCTGGTCGGACCGATGCCGGTGTTCACGCAACAGGCCAAGTCGCCCATCTGGACCTTGAGAAGGATGTCTCCCTCGAGACCCTGCAAAACGCTATCAATCACCATCTCATTCCAAACCCCATTGCCATCGTCCAGGCAACCGAGGTCTCGCCGGATTTTCACGCGCGCTTTTCGGCGGTTGGGCGAGAGTATCTCTATCGTATCGTCAATCGCCGAGCACCGCTGGTGCTGGATGCCGGGCGTGCCTGGAACATCCCGGGCTTGATTGAAGCGGAAGTCATGTATGAGGCGGGGCAGCGCCTGATCGGCAATCATGATTTCACCAGCTTTCGAAGCGCCGCCTGTCAGGCGACATCACCGGTTAAAACCCTTGATCGATTGACGGTTGTCAGGAAGGGCGACGAGATCCGCATTACCGTCGCCGCGCGCTCATTCCTTCATCATCAGGTGCGCAACATTGTCGGCACGCTCAAGCTGATCGGCGAGCATAAATGGACCATCGATCGTATCGAAGCAGCACTTGAGGCGAAAAACCGCGCCGCTGCCGGCCCCACGGCACCAGCCGCCGGCCTCTATTTGACCAAAGTTGTTTATTGACAGCATTCGGTCAAAAGATGCTCTCGTGGTATCTTCGAAACCGTCCGACGGGTGCCCCGCCTACCCCCGGCGTTTCTTGGCATATTCATCGGCAGCGGCGAAGCCCATTGATGTGGTCACATCACTAACGAAGCCGTCGACGACTCCACCATTTCGATCGCTCGCCACTGTTCGCTGCGTACTTTGGGGATAAGAGTTCTCTTGCCTGTCCGATCCAATCATCACGCTCAAGTGTCTCGCGCAGATCCGGCAAGTTCTCCGCTTGCAAAGCAAGCCAATCGACGTCGTCGGTCGAGGCATTCGCAAGCTGCTTGAACTGATAGCAGCCGAGGTTGTTCAATTGCGTCTCTATCTCCGCATCAATACCGTCGATCGCCTGCAGGTCATCAACCTCTTCGGGACGCTCGCGATAGAATAATTGAGGCGGGGTCGAACCTTCGGACAAGGTGAGCTCATTGCCAGTGGGTTCGACCGCTCGAAGCTGAACTGGCTGGCTGGCGTCATCGACAGGCAGATCAGCGTCTTGACGATCGCCATCTCCGCCTTGCTCATGATCGGAGGTTTGCTCATCGGCAGGCACCACTGAAAGCTCATCGGCCGGTGCTTGCTCTTCGGTCTCGAAGCTTTCCCCCGTCCCGTCCTGGTCACCCTGCACATCAAACGCCGTTTCAGCATCGATGCCAGCAACCGTGATCGTCCCGTCATGAGCCGCAGGCTCCTGGATCTCGATGACCTCTTCAACGTCATTGCCAGCATTAGCGACATTGGCTGGAGCACCTTCCTCAACGGTGTCACTAGCCGATGTCCCCGGATCGAAAAGATCCATCGTCGCGGGGAATGTGGGGTCGGGTAAGTTGGTCGAAGACACGGCAATGTCCTGATCATCGCCAAGGGTGCGCGCCAATGTTGTACGAATGTCAGCAAGTGCTTTTTGGGCCTGCACATGATTGTTGCGCTCGACCTCGATGGATGACTCCATCTCACGCTGGATGCGTAAGGATTCGGAACGAGCCGTCTGCGCGGCCAGCTTCTCAGCCCCTGCCATCAGCCGCATCTCTTCAAGCTCGGCACGTGTCTGGGTTTCTCGCGCCTTAGCCTGATTGGCGATGTCCTTCAGGCCATTGATGCTTTCCATGGCTTCACGGATAGTGTCGGCAGCCGTTGCCTTCTCGGCGCTCATCGCCAATTCCATATCGGCACGCACCTGATCGAGTTCCGAGCGCGCGGTAAGCACGGCTTGCTTCTCAACCTCGAGCTGCTCTCTGATCTCCCCGATGGCCTTGGCCGAGTTGGCTCTTTCAAGAGTAAGAGCATCATTCAGCCGTGAATCCGCTTTTTCGAGATCGCGCCGCGTTTCGTGCACCAGGTTACGCTCAGCGTCGAGAGCCGTCGCCATCTCGTTTCTCACCGCGGCAAGTTGTCGGCGCCTGCTATGCCCCCAGATACACCAACCCAAGGCGATACCGATCAGTGCCGCACAAACCAGATAGAGCGACAATTGCACCGCGAGATACGTCAAGACCCGGACCCTTTCCTTCGATCTGGTTCAGCCTTCTGTTCCAGACTCATTCCATTCGAATGTGATACGGCGGTTTTGAGCCCGCCCTGCCTCTGTTTCGTTATCGCTGATCGGAATGGTCTCGCCATAGCCGACGGCGACCAGTGATGCAGCATCAACACCCCGCTCGATCAGTGATTGCACAACGATATCGGCACGCTGTTGAGAGAGGGCAAGGTTCATCTCGGTTGCGCCCCGCGCATCGGTATGCCCGCCGATCTGAAGCGTTAGCTGATCGTCGTCCAAACATTTGGTCGCGACCGCCGCCAGCTCATCGATGACTTTCTGGCCGCGCGCATCCAGAAGAGCTTCACCGCGCAGGAAGGTAATTCTGTTGGTGGTCAAAATCAGCGCTGTTCGCTTGCGGCATTCGGTAAGCCCGGGGGCGAAAGCCACAACCGGCAGCCAATGGCCACGATCATACACTTCGTCCTTGCCGGTCAGGGGGTTTGTGCGCTCCATGCCGTCATCATAAGTGAGCTCGGTTACCGAAATATCGATGGTCGCCTTCTGATCGGCATTGAAAACTTCGCGCAGCCTCGCTTTGACCTGTTCGACGTTGCGCTTGGCATGGACCTTCCCCTCGATCCGTGCCTGTTCGTTGCGCAGGGTGACGCCGACATGCTCGAATTGGGGCAGATAGCCGCCGATCGCCGTCAGATTCTGGCGCCAATCCTCGGCATCACCACGACCATCTTCGCCGAGGCCTCCCTCATAATCGCTAAGCCCGAGGGCCTTGACAGCCTCCTGTTCCGTCACGTCTTTCGGCAAATGTCCCGAAAGCGTGACCCCTTTCTCTGGGGAAACGACCAGCTCGAGGATGGCAGCCGGTCTCGGGTCGATCGGATTAAGCTCGGTGATCAGGGCGTCATCGATGGCGGCCAGCCTCGTGCGGACGATTGCGACGTCCTCAGGTGCATCGACGACACCGATAAGACGCGCTTCATCATCCCTGAAACTCAAGCTTCCCGACTTAACGGCCTTCAACGCGACAACGCGCTCGGCGACTGAACGCACCCAATCCTCGTCCAGCTCGCCATCGGCAAATTCGATATCAGCCTCGATATCAGCCACGGCAAAATCTTCTTTGAGCGCCGCTAACAGCTCGTCACGCATTGCCGCATCCGGCAAAAAGCCCTCCATCCTGATCTCGTCTCGATCGGTCTTGTAAACCGTCACGGCATAGGAGACGGGCTCAGCTGGAGGCTCTGCGGCGACATTGGTGGTGGCTGTCGTAGCGGAGGAGGCAGTGGCGGTAGCGGTCTCCTCCTCGCTCGACGACACAGCGGCGGCCTCGCTTTTACCGGGATCAGCTGCACTGCCGTCGGTTGAACCGGCGGCGTCGAAGGTTTCTGGCGCTTCGGTGGCCTCGGAGGTTTCAGGAGCCTCTTCGGTAGCGACCACGGTCTTCTCGCCGATACCTGCTGAAAACGAAACGTCATCGCCGACAACGTCATATTGGCCGGCGTCCACCCCCGCCAGAGCATCGATGCTTTCGAAAACCAGCTCCGGCCAGGCAGCAGACGGCATGCCATCGGCAATCTGAATGTCGGCGACCACCGGCTTTTCCAAGGCGACGTCTTTCGCCCGATCGATCATCGCCTGTCTGGTTTCGTCATCCGGCGCGAAACCGCTCATGCTGAGACCGCCGTCGACCTCCTTCAGCACCATGAAAGTATAGGGTTCAACCACCTCCACTTCAGCGGTTTCTTCCGGTGCTTCGGTCGGTTGCACCTGTGCCAGATCATTCTGCCAGGTGAAGCCCTCCGGTGCGGCATCGGCGAAGATCTTGACGGCATCCAACTCTTCGGCACCACCGATATCGCCCGCTAACGACAAGTCCGTATCGGCGATCAGCAACCTGCCCTGTTTGAGGGTTGCAAGCGCATCCATGCCAAGGCCTGCGATGCCGCGCCAGTCACCTTCGGGGGCGCCCGCAGCAACGCCGATGGTGATGTCGGCGTCATCCCCGAAAATGGCTTTGGCATCGTCTTTCAGCAGATCACGCAGAGCGGCATTCGGGGCAACACCATCGATCACGGTCCTGCCATCCTCGCTCTTCGTCGCTTCAAATCTATAAGGCGTCATAACCGTAAGGCGCTCGAGTTCATCGACCGGACCAAGGCCACCCCAAACCTCGCGCGCCAGATCGAGCGTCGCGCCGCGTTCCTTTTCGTCCCCAACCGTGCCGCGTAAAATCATGAAGCGACCATCGACGACGACGTCGATAGTCTCTAGGTCGGCATTGGCAAAACGCTGCTGAGCACGCGCCTGCAGATCGGCTTCTATCTTGGGGGCCTTGTAGACGATGGCCGAATACCCCGTCAGTGCGAGACCGATCAAACACGCAACGATACCAAAAAAACGCATTCCTTAGCTTCTCCTGGAACGGCCTCATTTCAACTTGATAATGCCCGACCAGCTCAACGTTGCTATCGACACATCACAAATTTGATCAACATGGCTTATAGGACTTGAGAAGGTGTTTCTCACGCAACAGCCTATCGTGAAAAAGCGAACGGAATATACGACTTATGCATCGAAATACGCAACTCTATAAACTTTACCGAAAACCGGACTTTCATTTCCCTCCAGCCAAAGCGCCTACTCCTTTCCAGTCAGTCAGCACACCCCAGAAAGCTCCATAGGGCAGCGTCGCCAACTTGCCCCTTGCCTAACCCGCCCAATATCCCTAGTTTTCCGCCATCGGGGCGTAGCGCAGCCTGGTAGCGCATCTGCTTTGGGAGCAGAGGGTCAGGTGTTCGAATCACCTCGCCCCGACCAATTAAATCAATAGGTTAAGATGATTTTTTTGACATGTTGTTGCCTGGGATTGCGCATTGGGCAACATATGGGCAACAGGCGAGTATGATGACTTATCGCCACTATTGATTGCGATTAGGCTTTGGCGCATCGATCTGATCGAGAATACAACTATTTCTTCGGGCGAAGATCTAAGGCTCGAACCGAGATTGGCTTGGTGGATCCGATCTTCGATTCAGCATCTTGGTGCCGTTGACACCATTGCCGATACCGAAGGCAGGGAACCGTTTCTACGAGCAATTTGCAGAGGCACGGTCGATAGGATAAAAAAAGAGGCCATTAAGGCCCGAACAAATTACAAACAGCTTGATGTGGGAACTGATTGCAGCATCTCCGAGAAGTCGGCGGATAGCCTGTAGATTTCATATCTGACAATCTTCTTGCTCGAACACAGATGTGGAAACAAAGAGCCGGGTGAGCGGAGGAAAGGACATCATCGTGGTTGACGAGCATTAGCATAGCCAGTTCGTTTCAGTGCTACCTGCCTTGATCTTAACCCACATCTGGTGCTGATCCCGATGAACCTGCGACAAAATAGAGGCTCGTCAAGTTGCATTAGAGCGAGGCGACGCCGCTCCCGCAAGGAAGAATGTTTCGAGCTTGCCCAGACCCTTGATTTCGATTGCGCCACGTTTCTCCACAGCAAAGCATTGGCCTAGCTCAAGCCGGGTTTGCTCGGAAAGATGGATCCGGCCCGGCTCTCCATGACTCTCCATCCGGCTGGCTAGATTGACGTTTTCACCCCAGACGTCATAGAGGAATCGATGCTCGCCGATCACACCAGCAATGACAGTACCGGTGTGCATGCCCACCCTTAGTCGAAGCGACGTCTTCTGCTCTGCATTGACCTCGTCCAGAGAAGTCAACAATCTTGCCCCGAGGGTGGCGACAGCGACGGCATGATCGTCGCGCGGCTCTGGCAGGCCGGCAGCCACCATATAACCGTCACCGATGGTCTTGATCTTCTCAACGCCGAGTTCGTGACAGAGGCGGTCGAAGCGCGAGAAAATTCTATTCAGGAGTGCGACGAGGTCGGCTGCTGGGATCTTTGTCGCCATCTCAGTAAAGCCGACCAGGTCGGCGAATAAGATCGTCACGTCGTCGAAGCGATCGGCAATAACAGCTTCGCCGTCGTTTAGTCGTGTGACGATCTCTCCAGGCAAAATATGATGCAGCAGAGCCTCATGCTTGGCCTTTTCCTGCTCGATCTGTTCGAGATAGCGTCGCTCCCGATCGAGCCACTTTTTGCGTTCGAGACACGCCTTTAGGCGCGCACGCAAAACGACCGGATTAAAAGGCTTCGACAAGTAGTCCTCAGCACCAGCCTCAATGCAGCGAATGACGCTGTCGGTTTCTTGAAACCCTGAGATCATAATCACAGGGATGTCGTGCAGACGCCGATCAGCTTTCATCCGCTGCAGCACTTCAAACCCGTTCAGGCCCGGCATCATCAAGTCCAAGAGCACAACATCAAACGTCGTCTTGCTGAGAAGCCCCAATGCCTCTTCACCACTTGCAGCCGCTGTGACTTGATGTCCTTCGAGATTGAGGCGTCGATCCAAAAGATCCCGATTGCTTGCATTGTCATCGACGACGAGGATGTTTCCTGTTTCCTGGGTTTCCTTGACGTGGACATCGACGGTTTTTATCGATTGGATGAGCTTCGCGGCAATCGAATCGGTAGCCCTGTGGGCTTGATCATCCGCTTTCGTCCCAGAGGTCAGCCCGGAAAAATCGACAATCCGGTCAAGTTGATTGAGCAACGTATCGGTTTCGGCAAGCAGCCGTTCCAGGTCTGGCTGCGTCGCTCCAGCCTCCTCACTCATCTCCTCCAGCAGGAGCTCCGTGTAGCCTTTGATGGCATTCAGCGGATTGCGAAGGTCATGCCGGAGCCGACTTTCGAAGTCGCCAACCTTATCGGTAACCGGCAGTTCGGCCCCGCCGTCCGCTGGAAGAACGCGGTCGATGAGGTCCGTCAGATCATTGACGGCATCGCGAATTCTTCCCAAATCATCTCGACACTCGGCCAGTGGTGGCTCAGTCGCTAGTTCAAGCAGCAAATCAGCATAGCCTGCCAAGGCCGCAACCGGCGACAAGAGATCTTGGCGCATATTGGCGACATAGGCGCGCCGTTCCCTTTCCGGCGTTGGCGATCGGCCCGCCATCTCTATGTCGGCAATGCTGCGATGCTTGGCGGCAAGCGGGTCATGTCAGGAAACGCCCAACAACTGCTCAATCTTGTCCAAAAGACGGGGAAGGTCGACGGGCTTGGTGTCGTAGTCATCGCAGCCTGCCGCCAGGCATTTTTCTCGGTCATCGGCCATGGCATGAGCGGTCAGGCCAATGATCGGAATAGCGGCGGTTTCAGCAGCACTCTTTAGGCGCTTTGTTGCCTCCCAACCATCGATCACCGGCAAGCTCATATCCATCAAGATCAAATCAGGTTTTTCGTCGTTGGCTCTCTGAATGCCTTCTTCACCATCCTCGGCAATCAACACCTCATGCCCGCGCCTTGAAAGGCGGCGCGAGAGCATGTCTCGATTCATTTCGTTGTCTTCAACATAAAGTAGCTTTGCCATTATTCTCTTGCTCCGACCCAGGTTCATCCCCGGCTAGCGTCTCCGTCTTCTACACCCTTGTCTGCTCGCTGTTGAACCATCCGACTAACGGTGCTGATCAATTCTCGCCGATCGTAAGCACCTTTTTGAAACACCTTCAAAATGTGCCCATTTAGCCAATCCAAGTCATCTGGTGTCAGGTCTTTGGCCGTTACGATAATGACGGGAATGTCCTGCCATGCCGGAACATGTCGAAGGCGTTCGAGCACTTCGAAACCGTCCATCCCCGGCATCATGAGATCGAGCAGTATGACGGCGGGTGAGATGTGCTGCAGAGCCGCGATCGCATCCAGACCATTCTCCGCCTCGGCGACGCTATAGCCGGACCGGACAAGTGAACGCCGAAGCAAGTCGCGCGATTTTGGATCGTCATCGACAACGAGAATATCCGAAGCACCATTGCCCCGATGAACCCGCTTGACCGCATCGATGATAGCATCCCGATCGAATGGCTTTGTGATGTAATCGGCGGCACCAAGCGCATAGCCCATCTCACGATCACCGAGGATCGTCATCATCACGACTGGCACATGGCGCAAATCCGTGTCGGCCTTCAGCTCTTTCAGGACGGACCAGCCGTCCAGATCCGGCATGATAATGTCCAGGGCAATGACGTCCGGGCAGAAGTCTTTCGCGACACGAAGCCCTTCGCGGCCCCCTGACGCATGCAGGACCTGATAGCCCTCCTTGGCAAATTCCTCGCCGAGCATCTGATGAATTGCCTGCTCGTCATCGATAATCAAGACGGTGCCAGAGGCTGTTCCTTTGCCCGAGTGGGCCGGCTCTCGCTCAGCTTCTTCGACCATGAGCGGCAGTGTCATGCTGAATGTGGAACCTTCGCCCGCTTTGCTGTCGACCTCGATGGTGCCGCCGAGCATGTGACAGAAGTGGCGCGTGATCGCGAGACCCAAGCCAGTGCCGCCATAGTCCCGGGACGTCGAGGCTTCGGCCTGCGAAAAGGCCTGAAAGAGTTTCCCCAACTGCTCCTTCGACATGCCGATGCCGGTGTCCCCCACCTCGAAGGTCAGCCAATCCCTGGAGTCACGCCGCCCTCCCCTGACCGAAAGCGAAATTGTGCCGTCCTTGGTGAACTTCGCAGCATTGCTCAATAGGTTGAAAAGGTTCTGCCGGAGCTTGGTTTGATCGGACCGCATCACGCCGAGATCGGCATCCTTGTCAATCTCCAACCTGTTCCCATTTTTCGCCATAAGCGGCTGAACGACCGAGGCGACCTGATCGATCAGATCGCTGATGTCGAAGTCTTCGACCAGCAAGGACATCTTGCCGGCTTCGATTTTTGAAAGATCGAGGATGTCATTGATCAGCCCCAAAAGATGCTTGCCAGCTTCCTGGATCTTTTCGAGGTCAGGGAGGAAGTCCTTCTGTCCCAAATCATTCGCTTCTTCGTGGAGCATCTCGCTATAGCCGATGATCGCGTTGAGCGGCGTTCGCAACTCATGGCTCATATTGGCAAGAAACTGGCTTTTCGCCTTCGTCGCTTCCATCGCCTCATCGCGCGCATCGCCAAGCTCGATCTCGCGCCGCTTAAGTTCGGTGATGTCGCTATAGACGGCGACGGTGCCCTTATCCTCGGTCCGGCGTTCGCTAATGCGAACCCAGCGTCCACCGGCTCGCCGCTGTGTGAAGGGCTCGCCCGGATCTCGGTGCCGCAACAGACGTTGTTCGATCGCTTGGTCAACGTCCCCGCCGTCCGGCCTAATATGGCCGAAGGCCATGGCCTGCCTGATGATTTCTTCGAACGAGATGCCAGACTGGATCAGGTCAGGTTGATCGGGGTGCAGAAGATCACGGTAGCGTGTGTTGGAGAGGACAAGACGGTCCTCGGCATCGAACAGCGCAAAGCCTTCGGAGATGCTCTCGATCGCATCCATCAACCTTTGTCGGGCCTTGGCGATTTCTCGAAGGTTGTTTTCCTCGACCTCAACGGCTGTATCGCGAAAAACCGTAAGCGCGTTTGCCATCTCGGCGATCTCATCGTCCCCCTTGGCAGACGGCAGGGAAGCACGAAGATTGCCACCGGCAATCGCGAGCATGCTGCTGCTGAGTGCGGTTAGGCGAGCGACAATGCTGCGGTCGACGAAGAACCAAGCGAGCGCCGCCATCACCAGAAAAGCCAACACACCGATCGCAATGCCTGCGATCACAGGGCGATTGTGAATTGCACGCTCCCGATCGACGGCCAGCTGAAGCTGCTGGCGAAGCTCGATTGCGAGCTTGTCGAGGGCTTTGACGAGCCCGACCAGCGCTCTGTCGGCAAAAATCGCCCGCTCGATCAGCGAATCGAGATCGGCGTCCTCGGTTTCAACAAGCGCAACGGTTTGCTCAAGTTGCTGATCGGCCGAAGCAGACGCCGCGGCCACGTTCTCGAATACGGCGACTTCTGATGACCTGGCCGCATCCGACGATTGGATGAACGCGACCTTGTCCTCAATCTGTTGCCAGAGTGTGCCAAGGCCCTTGGCACTGTCCTCGGAGACACTATAGCCTGAGGGCAGACGTTTGACCTCTTTTCGAAGCTTCTCCAGAAGCTCAACCGTGGCGAAATCAGCCTCAATCACGGTTTGCGCCGAACCGATGAACTGAACCGCGGATTGCATTTCGCGAACGAAGTAATTGACAGCGGCGACCTGAACGATGAGGAGGCCTACCGGAACGGCCATGGTAAAAAGAAGCTTGTTCCGGATGCGCATAAAATCAGAGCCAAAATGCCTAGCACGTGTTGTTATTCAAGAGTCTACGATAGACGACCTGCCCTTATTTGACGAATCCACTCTGGAAGATTGCGTATAGATCAGATTTTTCCGACGCCCTTCCATTTCTCGAAAATCGGTAAGATCGCCTTGTCTGCTTCGTCCAAGGCATCCTCGGGCGAAAGCTGCCCGGTTGCGGCCTTGGCGAACAGAGTCGAAATGATACCCGAACGAAGCACCTCATCGGTGGCGGCGTTGGCATAGCCGGGTTGGCCAAGATTGGTCATGGTCTCAGCGACGTCAGCCAGAACGGCATAGCGTTCTGGCCGTACGGGATCGTTTTTTAGCAAGTCGCCCAGACCCGGCACGTGGGCCGGAAAGCTTGGCATGTTCTGGAAACCGCTTGCGGTCAGTGCCGTTTCCGAATGACCGACATAGTCGACCAGGAATTGCTTGGCGCTCTCCATGTTCTCGGCGAATTGCCAAATGGCGTAAGTATAGGCGCCAAAATTCGGACCGATACGCCCAGCCGGCCCTTCTGGTAAGCGTGCGAGCGCAAGATTGGCATCGACCGGCAGGGACTTGCTTTCTGCCGCTCTTGGAATCGATAGCGTATCAATCGTGAGGCAGCCTTCTTCCGACAGGATGAAGCGATTGTTGGCAGGCGGGTCCCAGGTCAGAGTGTCGTCGGTCATTGCCTCTTCATAAAGCGCTTTTGCAAATTTGACGGCCTCAAGGGTCTGGCCGGACTTCAACGCAGGATTGCCGTCCGCGTCCTGGATCGCGCCGCCAAAAGCGTAGAGAATGGCACGCACGCTATGCTTGCTGTTATGTTCGGGTGCCAGGCTCAGGCCGACAGACTTTTCGTGCAAGAGCTTGATCTTGCGACCACCCTTGCGGATATCGTCCCAACTGTCCGGTTGCTCGCCGACCGCATCCCAAAGATCCTTTCGATAGGAGAGCACTGTCGGCGCATAGCTCTCGCAGACGCCATAATATTTATCGGTCCGGGGATTGTAGCTGCCGCGCCTTGCGAACTCGATCGCCTTGCCGTACCGCTGCTCGCATTCCTCGAAAATCTCACGATGGTCGATGACGTGATCTTCGAGCGATGGCGGCGGGGCCAAGAACAGGACAAGATCGTGCCCCTTTCCAAGCTTTGCTTCTTCGGCTGCGATTTTACCGATTTCGCCAAGCCCGACATTGTCGACGATCACCTCGGTATCATTGGCGTCACCCCATTCTTTGATGAAGGTCTCGTTGAACCAAGTGTCGTAACCGGGAACGAAATGTTTCCAGCGAAGAATCCGCAGCGTCTTCTGCTGGGCCTTGGCGCGACACGAAATGACGGCTGGCGCCATGCCTGATACGAGAAGTGCAGTAGCGCCAACTTTCAGCGCATAGCGACGAGAGAGAGCAGACTTGGCGCTCATAATGGATCCTCCCTGACAATCCTTTTCGTCAGGACGCGCTCATGGCGCGTCCTGAATTAATTTTGCTTATTCTGCCAGCGTTTTATTGGCAGGTCGAAGGATCGGCTTCGACATCCTGCCAGGCAAAGACCTGCAGCCCCCAATCGCCGCCATCCTTGGGCATCCAGGTCGCCATATAGGAGCCGGCATAACAACCGCTGTCATCGGCACCAGCTGTAACGGCAAAGTCGCCACGCTCGACGACACGACCGTCTTTGCCAGCGAGCTGCGACGTGGAGTCCAGACGCGCAAATTTGACGTTCCACTCATCCGGGGAGCCAATGGTCTTGGAAAAGCGTCCGACAATCGCATCAGGTCCCATGAAGACCTCGTCGCCCGTGGCTCGGTGGAAAACACTATCCTCGGTCAACACCGACTTCACATCATCCCACTGGCGATTATTGAAGGCTTCGATGAACGCTTGATGACTGGTATTTGCATCAAAATCCTGAGCGTGGACGCTCGCTGCTGTGCCAAAAGCGAGAATGAGTGCTGCGGAGTAAAGTCTCAACATGATCTCTCCCGTGATCTAGTTTACTTTTTTGTTGTCAGAATAAGCCTAACAAGCAGGGCAACTAAGTCAGTGCTTGGCAGGCGTGAACTCGTACGTACAAGAATACAGCCAAATAGAACCAAATTTCGACGACGGTATTACTTTGCCAGGCTCTTCGTCGAAAGATCCGGTATGATCGGCAGGATGACATCCCCCAAATGGGGGAGAATCATGATATTTTCTCTCTCAAGAAGTGTCCAAACATGACACTATGTGACTTTGTTCACAGATAATGAACATTCGTCAAATACCCACCTTCAACGTTGAATTTTCTATGTCTTCACCGAATAAACGCTTAACGAAAGCTACGCGACATATCTGCGGACAACCCCGCAATATCGGTAGCCAGGAGACGCACCAGTTCAGCTTGGCGCTTGACCTCCGTCTTGTTCAAAATTTGCTTTAACTGGCTGCGGACCGTCCCCTTCGTGACGCCGAAGCGCTCGGCGGCCGTCTGGAGAGAAGCCCCCACGGCCAACTCCGCGGCCAGGCGCGCCTCGGCCTGCGTCAAGCCATAGCGTTCACGCAGTAGATCAATGGGGAAGCGCGTTGCTCGCTCGGGGTCATGAATAATGACGACGGCGCTTGGGCGGATTTGGGCAAAGATTCCCGGTTGTTCCGAGCCGATATCAGTTATGGGTGCTACAAAAACAGAATAAGGCCGCTTCAATGATGGGCGCGAAAGTGTAAGCATACCGCCTGATCCAGACGCCTGCCCTTTTGGGGTCACTGCTATCGAACGGACAAGGCGGTCAAGCCTACGTTGCTCAACGATGACCGATGCCACCAGTTGACGCTGTCGCACATCAAGCCCGTCACTGTCGTCGACCATCTGCCAAGCACGCCGGTTAGCATGGACGACACGTCCGGCACAATCGATCAACATGATTCCAACCGGAAGCGCATCGAACGCGGATTCCGTAACGGCCAAACGCAGCTCGATATCGAGGAGATGGTGATACACCATGCAAGCGCTGGTCACATGGGGGACGATCTGCGCAACGATTTGACGAGCGCGATCGTCGAATTCCGCCTTCCTCAATGGACGGTAGAAGGAGATGCTGTCGGCCTTGCTGGGGTCGCCCTGCATCCTTCCGGTGATCAATCGCCCAATATCAAGCTGACGCAGGAAGTCATTATACCATTCGCTCTTGACGAAGATTTCGTCCGGTACAATTTCTGATCCAATTAAGACCGATCCGGACTCGTACTTAAGGCTTTCTTCAAGCCAACTATCAAACTTATGATAGTGTTCGTGGTATTCTTGAATGGCATTCTCATCGACTTCAGTCGATGCTAGAATCAGTGCCGAACCAGGCTTGGATCCCTCACGAAAAAGATTAGCGGAACTTGCGCCCACCAAAGCCCTAAGTTCCTCTAGAACATCGCCGAATTTGGTCGGTTCAAGAGGGGCTTTGTGGATATCCTGAATAAGCCGTGCAGCAACTGAATTCATGCGTTTTATACTTTATTGATAGCATAAGAGACAAATACCTCATTTGAGGCATGATGCCAGAATGAACTGAATGTTCAATAGAATTGGGCAATCCAGCAGCCGGTTTGGCCTGAGGTCAGCCGGCTGCTACTTATTTAACGGCATAACGATGGGAATGCCCAAGCTAAAATGTGCACGATGATACGACCGCATTACGCATTATGTTTCGTTGAAGGTGTTCAATGGTTTCGCGTTCAGAAAAGTAATCGTACTTAGACAACTGAGAGGCAATCAGTGGGCGATATCATTCTCGAAAATATGTCTGGCCAACCGTCGACAATCTCCGCAGAGGCCTTGGCCACATGGCAGGGAAGCATGCGAGGGTCCCTGCTTACACCATCCGATGATGGCTATGATCGCGGACGGGCCTTGTGGAATGGGATGATCGATCGGCGACCGGGGGCGATCGTTCAATGTCGAGGTGCCGCCGACGTCATCAACGCCGTTCGGATGGCAGCAGAGCATCAGTCCAAGCTGGCCGTCAAAGGTGGTGGCCATAACATTGCCGGGAATGCTGTTTGCGATGGCGGTCTGACCATCGATCTTTCACCGATGAATTCGGTCCGCATCGATCCTACCAGCCGCACCGCGTGGGTCGAGCCCGGCGCCACGCTTGGTGACTTCGATAGGGAAGCTCAGGCTTTCGGCCTCGCGACACCACTCGGCATCAACTCGACGACGGGCGTCGCTGGCCTGACCTTGGGCGGCGGCTTCGGCTGGCTCAGCCGAAAGCATGGCCTCGCGCTCGACAACCTTCGTGCTGCCGATGTCGTGCTCGCCTCGGGCGAGCTGGTGAAAGCGAGCGAGAGCACAAATGCAGAACTGTTCTGGGGCATCCGCGGCGGCAGCGGCAATTTCGGCGTCGTCACCTCCTTCGAGTTCGAGCTTCACCCGGTCGGGCCAGAGGTGCAATCAGGCCTGATCGTCCACCCCTTCGAAAACGCCTTGGATCTTCTAAAGGGCTATCGTGAGATCGCCGCCTCGATGCCGGACGATCTCACCTGCTGGGTCGTCCTTCGAAAAGCCCCTCCTCTTCCCTTTCTGCCTGAAGAATGGCACGGCAAGGAAGTCTTGGTGTTCGCTGTTTGCTATCTCGGCGATGCGAGCCAAGTCGATCAGGCCTTTGCACCGCTGCGCGCACTCGGTGCGCCGATCGCCGACGTCATCGGACCCAATCCCTATGCTGGCTGGCAAACCGCCTTCGATCCGCTGTTGACCGAGGGTGCCCGCAACTACTGGAAGTCACATGCGTTTAGTGAACTGCAGGATGGGGCGCTGCAGATCATGGTCGATTCTGTCGGCAACCTTCCCGGGCCCGAATGCGAAATCTTCATCGCCCAGCTCGGTGGTGCGACCAGTCGGATTGCTAAGGGCGCGACCGCCTATCCGCATCGTGACGCAGCGTTCGTGATGAATGTTCACACCCGCTGGCAGGACAGAGCGGAGGATGATGTCTGCATCGCCTGGGCGCGCAACGTCTTCGATCAGTCGGCGGCCTTTGCCAATGGCGGCGTCTATGTGAACTTCATGCCGAATGATGAAACCAAACGGACAGAAGGTGCCTATGGCAGTAATCTGGACAGGCTGCGCAAAGTCAAGGCGACCTTTGATCCAACCAACCTGTTCCGGCATAATCAGAATATCGCGCCGGCATAAAGACGATGCCTGTCGCGGGCAGCTGAGCTGGTGGCCAGGCTACTACGATGACGATCGAAGCATGGCTAAAGGAACTAGGCCTCGAACGCTATCTCGATCTTTTTCATGAGAACGACATCGATCAGGATATTCTGCCAGATCTGACCGAGACCGATCTCGAAAAGCTTGGAATTTCGCTCGGGCATCGGAAGAAGTTGCTGCGCGGGATCACCGCGCTGGCTGACGAGAAGACAGCTCAGCGGCCTGAGACCCCGCCCGCCCAAGCGTCGGAATCGGACCGGCGTTCCTCATCCGTTCAACCGGAGGGCGAGCGGCGTCAGCTGACGATCATGTTTTGCGACCTGGTTGGATCGACCGCACTCTCGACCAAGCTCGATCCCGAAGATCTCAGCCAGGTGATGGTCGCCTATAAAGAGGCCGCTGCAGGCGAGATCACGAAGTTCGGCGGCCACATCGCGAAATTCCTAGGCGATGGCGTTCTCGCATATTTCGGCTGGCCCCGCGCCTATGAACATGATGCCGAGCGCGCGGTTAAAGCCGGGCTCGAACTGATCGATGTCATCAGCCGTTTAAAGGCGCCTGACCTGACACCTTTGGCTTGTCGCGTAGGCATTGCCACAGGTCCCGTCGTTGTTGGCGATCTCATCGGTGAAGGTGCCGCCCAGGAGGAGTCCGTGGTTGGCGAGACGCCCAATCTCGCCGCCCGCCTCGAAGCCTTGGCCAAACCTGGTGAGGTGGTCCTGGCGGCATCGACCCGCCGGTTGGTCGGTGAACTCTTCGATCTGGCCGAGCTTGGCAGGCATGACCTGAAGGGTTTCGATCGGCCGATCGAAGCCTGGCGGGCTCTCGGCGCGCGTAGCCTGGAGAGCCGGTTCGAGGCCAGGAGCAGCGACGGAACCGCCTTGGTTGGGCGGAATCGCGAACGTGATCTCTTGGCCGACCTCTGGGCTAAAATGAAATCCGGCAATGGCCATGTGGTGCTGTTGTCGGGCGAAGCCGGTATTGGAAAGTCCCGCTTGACGGCGGAGCTTGATATGATCGCAAGCAGCACGCCTCATACCAGGCTTCGCTATCAATGCTCGCCCTTTCACGAAGACAGCCCGCTTTATCCGGTGACACAGCAGCTGGAGCGCGCCGGGCAGTTGCAGGCTATCGATTCGGACGGTGTGAAGCTCGACAAACTGGAACGACTGCTCGCACTGTCCTCAAGCGAACTGGCCGATGCGGCCCCTCATTTTGCCTCTCTTCTTTCAATCTCAACGGTCGATCGCTATCCGCAAAAGGATCTCAGCCCGCAAAAGCGAAAAGATTTGACCCTACAAGCGATCATCGAGCAGCTTCGAGGGCTTTCAATCCGCCAGCCGGTGCTCCTCCTCTTCGAAGACCTGCATTGGATCGATCCGACCTCTCTGGAACTGTTGGATCGATTGGTGGAGATGGTGCCTTCCATCCCGGTGCTGGCGGTGCTCACCTTCCGCCCTGAATTCAGAGCGCCCTGGGTCGGCCAAGCGCATGTCGCTTCGATCATTCTCAACCGTTTGAATGCCGAGGCTGGCGTTGATCTTATCAGGCGGATGACGGGCAATCGGCCCTTGCCAAAGGAGGTAGAGGACCAGATCATCGCCAAGACCGATGGCGTGCCCCTTTTTGTTGAGGAACTCACAAAGACGGTCCTGGAATCCGGCCTGGTTGAATCGAGAAATGGCGGTTATCGGCTGGTTCACGACCTGCCGGCCCTCGCGATCCCCGAAACCTTGCAGGACTCCCTCATGGCGCGCTTGGACCGGTTGGCGCCTGTCAAGGAAGTCGCCCAGATCGGTGCCGTGCTGGGGCGAGAGTTTTCCTATGCACTCATGTCAGCGATGGCTGATCTCGACGATCAAGCCTTGGATAGCGCGCTTGACCAGCTTGTCGATGCTGAGCTCATCTACGTACGCGGGCAGCCACCCAACGCCACCTACCTTTTTAAACACGCCTTAGTCCAGGACGCTGCCTACAGCTCACTCCTGAAAAGCAGGCGCCAGCAATGGCATGCGCGTGTCGTACACGTCTTGGAAAACACTTTCCAACAGACCGTCGAGCAGGAGCCAGAACTTATTGCGCGGCACGCCGCTGCAGCCGGCCAGATCGAAAAAGCTATCGCGTTTTGGTATCGCGCGGCGGAACGTGCGAATATCCGATCGGCCAACGCCGAAGCCGAAGGGCATATCAGCAAGGCACTGGCCGTGCTCGAGGAGCTTGCTGTCGTCGATCGTGACCGGGAGAGGATCAAGCTACTCACCCTCCTCGGACGCGTCCTCACCGCAAAGAACGGCTATGGCCATGCCGAGGTCGCCAAGGTCTATGAAGAGGCGCGCGATCTCGGCGAAGCCAACGATGACCCATCTTTGCACTTTCCCGCCTTGCTCGGCCTTTCCATTTACTCAGCAGTGCGCACAGAGATCGTCTCCGGCATCGCCATGTGCGAGCAAATGATCGATCTTGCCAAGACGAGGGGCGACAAGGTTTGGACAGTCGAAGCGCATTATGCGGCTGGTGTCACCTACTCCTGGCGAGGCGCATTCAAGCAAGCACGCCACCACCTCGAATTCGCCTTCGAGCACTATGACACCGAACAACACGAGGCCCATCTAGCGCTCTACGGCCAGGATGGCGGGCCTGTTTGCCTGTGCCGCAATGCGATGGTGCTTTGGTATCTCGGCTATCCGGACCAGGCTCTTGCTTGGATGGAGCGAGCCCTCTCGCTTACCGAAGAACTCGGCCATCCCTTTAGCCGAATCTATATTCTGACCTGGGCAGCATGGCTACGGCTGCATCGCCGAGAGTTGAAGGATGCTCTTTATTGGAACCAGCAAACATTGGACTATGCCGCCGAACAAGAATTTCCGTTTTGGGCGGCGATGGGAACCGTGCAGCGCGGCTGGATCACCGTCGAAGAAGATCAGGTTGATCAAGGCATCGAGCTCATCAATGGAGGCATCGATCAGCTCAGACAACACGGTACCGAGGTCACCCAAGCCTACAGTGTCGGCTTACTAGGCGTGGCTTTAGGACGGCGTGGCGACTTTTCCGAGGGGATAGCAGCAGTCAAACAAAGCTTGCAGAAAGTCGATGCCAGCAAAGAGGAGTGGTGCAAGGCCGAGCTGTTACGCTTGATGGGTGATCTCACCCTTCAGGCCAAGCCTGATCGGCCGGACATAGCGGAAGCCTGGTATCTGAAGGCCGTCGAGGCGGCGCGAAAAAAAGAAGCGAAGGCTTGGGAGTTGCGGGCTGCAACGTCGCTTGCACGGCTGATGGTGACGGATAATCGACACAATCGGGCGCGGGATTTACTGGCGTCAACCATCGGCTGGTTTCAGGAAGGTGCGTCGACTCCAGATCTTGGAGATGCAGCTAATCTGATCGCAAGTATGAAGAGCGAATAGAAGGCTTATCTTGCATCAAATGGCGGAATTGGTTTCAGTGCTGACCGAGCCATATGCCCCAGCTGTCACTACCCAACCCTGCGGTGCTTTGCGCGCGTTTGCCTGTCTTTGCCCCTTGCTGCTTATCTATAGCTTACCTGGAATCGCAAAAGCCGCCCGAGCGGGGCGGCTTGGGTTCGGCATAACGTATTGTAATTCTGAGCTAATTCTTGGTTGCGGGGGTTAGATTTGAACTGACGACCTTCAGGTTATGAGCCTGTAGAATTCTGATCGATCATAGTCGATCCGCCCAAGAACCAACGGATCTGTGGGTCCCGAAAAGTCAT
>JBOEHJ010000023.1:0-140224 GCA_050633905.1 Geminicoccales bacterium | reverse complement strand
AAGGCGACATGCTCGCCTATAGTGTGCTCGCAGACGCATCCAGCGGGACCGCGTCGATTGACGCTGATAAGGGCACTTGGACCTATGATCCGGACGCCGGCTTCAGCGGATCGGACAGCTTTAGCTATCAGATTTCCGATGGCCAGGGCGGTGTCGACATCGTCGCTATCTCCGTCACCGTGACCCCGTGACCGACACCACATCGGCCAGCCTTGTTCGGTCCGGGAAGGGGCAGGGGAGTGGGGGCTGGCAAAGGATCACCCGACTCTGGCGCCGACCCTGGCTCCAAGGTGGCATCCTCCTGATATTCGCGCTCAGCCTGCGCATTCTCGATCCACAGCCGCTTGAAACCCTACGCCTTTATGCTTTCGATCTCCTCCAGCAAACCCAGCAAGTGAGCATCTCTGACCCTGGCGTGACCATCGTCGATATCGACGAACGGAGCCTCGCCAAGCTAGGTCAATGGCCCTGGCCGCGCACCGAGATCGCTACTCTGGTCGATCATCTTACAGAAGCGGGCGCGGTCGCCATCGGCTTTGATATGCTGTTCGCCGAGCCGGATCGCTTGTCGCCGGCATTGTTCGCCGCCTCGGCACGCAGCCTCGCCCCCGATCTTCGTCGTAGCATCGCTGGAGGCCCGGACAACGATCTACTCCTTGCCGATCAGATCACAGATGCGCCGGTAGTCCTTGGCGTTAGCGCCACTCACGAGGTTGACCACCCCTATGCTGATCGCCGCTATCGACTGACGTCAGTCGTCGAGCGCAACGGCGATCCGCGCGCTTTTCTTCTCCATTACGGCGCCGTCATCCGTAATCTTGATATCCTCGAGAAGGCTGCTGCTGGGCGGGGCATGGTGACCCTCAACTCGGAGCGCGATGGACTGGTGCGCCGGGTGCCAGCCCTGCTGCGCGTGGGCGACGATCTCTACCCAACGCTTGCGGTCGATACGGTCCGGGTAGCCATGAAGCGCGCCCATTACAGCGTGCTGATGGCACCAAACGGCGGCGGTGTTGAGGGTCTCCGCATCGGCCAGCTCGACCTACCAACTGACATCAACGGTCTGGTTTGGCTGCGTCATCATCCCCATAATCCGAGCCTATATCTCTCCGCATCCGATATCGTGCTCGGGCATTTTGATCCGCGCGCGATCGAAGGAAAAATCGTGCTGATCGGCACGTCGGCGGTCGGCCTGCGTGACCTGCGCGCAACACCTGTGAGCGCCGCTATTCCCGGTGTTGAGATCCACGCGCAACTGGTTTCTTCCATCCTGAATCAAGAATTCTTAACCCGCCCGAATTACGCCATCGGTCTGGAAATGGCGGCAACATTCTTGATTGGCATCGCCGTGATTGCCCTTGTCCCCAAGGCATCCTCCCTCACCAGCCTGCCAATCATCGCCCTCATACTTTGCGCCGTCGCGGGCGGTTCTTGGTACTTGTTCGTGGTCCACGCTTTTCTTCTTGATCCTAGTTACGCAATCTTAACCTCCGCGGCCCTATTCTCCTGGTTGATTTACGGCAATTACTCACGTGCCGAAGCTCAAAGACAGCAGGTGCGTGCGGCGTTCGGTCAGTATCTTGCACCCGCTTTGGTGGCAAGACTGGTGAGCGATCCGGACCAATTAGAGCTAGGCGGCGAACAACGCGAAATGACCTTCCTGTTTACTGATATCGAGGGGTTCACGTCTTTCGCCGAAAGCATGCAGCCGGCCGCTCTTGTGGCTATCCTGAATGACTATCTGGACAATGTCAGCCGGATCGTCATCGAGTATGGCGGCACCATCGACAAGATCGTCGGCGATGCTATTCATGTCATCTTCAACGCCCCTCTAGACCAGCTAGACCATGCCCGGCGCGCAGTTGCCTGTGGCTTGGCGATCGATGCTTTTGGCAAGCGGTTCCAAGACAGTATGCGCGTGGCCGGGCAAGAATTTGGGACGACCCGCATTGGCATCAACACCGGCCGCTGTGTGGTCGGCAATTTCGGTGGCAGTCATCGCTTCGATTACACTGCCCACGGGGACGCCATCAACACGGCAGCAAGGCTGGAATCGGCCAATAAGCAGCTTGGCACCACCATCTGCGTGTCAACATCAACGGTCGAGCAATGTGAAGGCCTGCATTTCCGTCCGATCGGCAACCTCTACCTTAAAGGTAAGGCAAACGGCCTGCTGACCTTTGAGGCCTTGTCCGAGGAAGATGGGGAGAGCAAGCAAGTTCGACGCTATCGTGCAGCCTTCGATCAACTTGCAACGGCGACGGACCGAGCCGCTCATGCCTTTGACGATCTCGCCACAGCCTATCCCGATGATGCGCTGATTGCCTTGCATCAACGCCGTCTCGCCGAAGGCCAGATCGGCGTTGACATCGTCCTGGATAGAAAATGACGCTACCGTCCGACGCGGCAGACAACGCCAGGGCCAAGATCGATCGCCTTCGTGCCATGGTCCTCCGTTGCTGGCCGGCCTCTGGGTTGATGCCGCTGGAAAAGGTAATGCAATGCCTCCCAGGAAGACAAAACCACGAACATGACACCGCACCTTCCTCGCCGGAGCCCATAGATCCGAAGCTAAAGCAACAGACAAGCGTGGCTGGTCTCGCGATGCATCCGCTCAAGAAGCGGATCGGGGAGCTGGCCGTCCTATCATTGGTCATCAACCTGCTTTCCCTAGCGGTGCCCATCTTCGTCCTCCAGGTCTATGACCGCGTCGTCTTTCACGGCGGTCTCGCGACGCTCGGCGGCTTGGTTATCGGCGTGGTCATTGCGCTCGCCTTTGATTTCGTCCTTCGGCAGGCACGTAGCCGCCTCGTGCAGATGATCGCGCTTCGTGTTGATATCGGTCTCATCCGTGCCCTGTTCGACAAGCTGACCAACCTGCCGCTAAGGCGCCTTGAAGCCCAGAGCGATGCTGATTGGGATCGGCTGTTGCGCGATCACGAAACAGTACGCGATACGGTTGCAGGCCCAGCAACGATCCTCTTGGTGGACCTGCCGTTCATTCTGCTCTTCATCATGGTGATCTGGCTGGTCGCCCAGCCGATTGCCTGGTTGCTCACCGCCCTTGTGCCTGTTTACGTCGCGGTGGCGGCTTTGTCCTCATCGGTGGTCGGTGCCGCCAGCAAGAAGGAACAGATCAGCTTTGACCAACGGCAGTTTTTGAGCGCCCAGGTCGTCCGTGGCCGGGTTACGGCGAAGGCGCTCGGTATGGGCGGTGCTCTCCATGGCGCATGGGATGCCTCGCAGGCAGACCTGATCAGGTCTTCGCTGATGCGCGGCAGCCGCGTTGACATGTTTACCAATCTTTCCACCGCCCTTGCCATGATGACGACGGTCAGCATGACCGCCATTGGCGCGTTGGCCATCGTTCAGGGGCAGCTCACCATCGGCGGCTTGATCGCGGCCAATATGCTGGCCGCTCGCGTGGTCCAGCCACTGGTTCAGTTGATCGGTCTTTGGCGCACGGCCTCTCGTTTCCGCGAAGCTGGGATCAGGATAAACGATCTTCTGGCCGAGGCAGCGGATCAGGAAGAAAGCGCGGTTAAAAGAGAGCGTCCACGTGGCGAGCTTGCCTTGGATGGTGTCAGTTTCGGCTATGAGTCCGACCACGATCAAGTGCTGCGTGGCATCGACTTCACGCTGCGACCTGGCGGTGTTCACGGCATCATCGGCCTGAACGGCAGTGGCAAGACTACGCTTTTGAAGATCATGCAGGGCCTGTATGCACCCGATCATGGCCGCGTATTGCTGGACGGCGCCGATCTTCGCCAGTTTGGGCGGCGTGATCTGTCACGCTGGATTGGCTATGTACCACAAGATCCTTTCCTCTTTGCGGGCACAGTGCGCGATAATATCGCAAAGCTGGCCGATGATATTGACGACAGAACTATACTTTCCGCCGCGAGGCGGGCTAATGCCGATCGCTTTATCGTCGATCTGCCCGATGGTTATGGAACCGAGGTTGGCGAACATGGCTGTCGGTTCTCCGCCGGTCAGCGGCAGCGTATTGCCTTGGCCCGCGCGTTGATCCACGACCCGCCTATCCTTCTGTTGGACGAACCGAATGCTCATCTGGATGGCCAGGCGACCCAACATTTCCTCTTGCAGCTTCGCCACTTCAGTCGGGGGCGCAATGTCATTCTGGTGACCCATAGCCAGCCGCTGCTAAGTGCTTGCAATACCGTATTGGTGCTCGCCGAGGGGACTATTGCAGCAGCCGGTCCCGGAAAAGAGATCGTTCAACATCTGTTCAAACAACAACGAACAGGTGCGGCGGCATGAATCAGCTCGACCAGCTGCTCGAACGTTTCCCTCTTCCGTCCTGGAGGCCGCTCGCCTGGATCGCCATCGGCTTGCTCACCGCTGGTACTGCCTGGGCCACCCAAACTGATCTCGAAGAAATCGTCAGCACCACTGGTGTGGTCGTACCGCAAAGCCAAGTGAAGGTGGTCCAGCATCTGGAAGGCGGCATCATCACGGCGATCCATGTGGAGGAGGGCGAGATCGTCAGGGCGGGCCAGCCGCTGGTCCAGCTCGACCTTGGCAGCGGCGGCACCAATACCAAGGAATTGAGCGTCCGTGTGGATGCTCTCTTAATCAAGCGGGCAAGGCTCACCGCGCAGCGGGACGGTACGCCACTTCAGCTGCCGGAAGCGCCAGCAAAGCGCCAGGCGCATATCGCCGCCGCCGAGACCGCGACATATGACAACCGCCAACGGCAGTTCGAGAGCGATCTCGAGGTAATCCGCAAACGGATCACGCAACAAGAGCATGAGATTGCTGCGATCGACGCCGGCAGGGTTTCGGTCAGGAAACGGCTCGGTTTAGCGCGACAGCAGCGCGATATGATTCGGAAACTTCATAAAACCGGTGTCATGTCCACCATGCGTCTCCTGGATATTGAACGTGAGGCCGAGACCATTCACGGCGAGCTTTTGGGGCTTGAGGCGGATTATGAAAAGGCTGGCGAGGTCTTACTTGAGGCGCGGGAACGCGAGCAGCAGGATCTCACCCATTTTCGAAGCCATGCCGCCGCCGAACTTGCTCAAGTCGAACTCGAAATCGGGCGTCAACAGGAGTTGTTGACCGAAGCCCACGCGCAAATGCAGCGCAGCGAAGTCGTCAGCCCGATCGACGGCATCGTCAAACGCAGCCGTTTTAATACTATTGGCGGCATCGTCAGACCCGGCGACAGCATCATGGAGATCGTGCCAAGCGGGGACGCCCTCGTGGTTGAAGCCAGGCTCTCCCCCGTCGATGTTGGTCATGTTGCGGTCGGCCAGCCGGTTTTGGTCAAGATCTCAACCTTCGACTATCTCCGCTATGGTGGTCTGGAAGGGACAATCAAGCATGTCGCTGCTGATAGCAGGGCCGATCAATCCGGTCATCAATACTTCAAAATGATCGTCGAGACGTCGAAGAGTGAGCTCGAAACCGCTGGTGATAGCTACCTCATCAAGCCGGGCATGGAGGCGCTCATCGACGTCAAGATCGGCAGCCGATCGATTTTTTCCTATCTCATCAAACCCGTTCTAAAACTGCGCCATGAAGCTTTTCGTGAAAGATAGTGTCGAGCAATCCAAAGCAAGGAATGAAGGGAACCACTGTCTCTCTAGGCCCTGACGGTTGCTAGGACAGGGTCGCGGTAAAGAGGCCATCAAGACCAAGTTCGGCAAAGCGGCGACGCCACTTGCCAACCGTCTTGGCGTCCTCGCCAAGACGCGCGACGATCTCTTTGTTCTGAAGACCATCGTCAGCCAAGAGCGGGTTCCAGGTGACCACATGCTCGACATCATCGGTCGCGGTGAAGACAGAGACGAGATCGGCATCCGACGTGTTGACCACGGTCAGATCGCGCTCGGCGAGACCCGCTCTCTCTAGAGCACGCGCGAGAAGGTCGTGAGAGACGGAAAGCTCCACCAGATTGACCGAGGCACCTTTCAAGCCAGCGATATCAGCGGCGGACTTGGAGACGATCCCGTTATTGCCGTTGGAAAAATCACCAACGATCAAAGCGATGCTGTCGACGCCGCCAACCGCCGGGATGGTCAGCGCGTCCATATTGGTCATGACGGTGCCGTCAAATGCGCCGGCCGTGAACTGGTTGATGCTTTCGATATAGTCGTTGATCTGTACGACCTCGATGGTGATCCCATATTTATCCGCCCACTTGTCGACGATCCCCTCATCCGCAGCCCAGCCCCAGGGCATCCAGCCAACATAGATCGACCAGGCGATGCTGAAATCGGTTCTGCTCTCAGCTTCCGCTTTCGCGAGCGGTGAAAGCACAAGAAATGTGCAGAGTGGCAAAATAGTGAGCAGTCGACGCATGAGGTCCTCCGTTGATGATCGGGGACCCGAAGAATGGCGGCAAGGAGGCTCGTTAGCGCCGGAATATACCGCCGGCCGTTCGAGTCTCCCGGGTTTTTGTCCCGCCGTGGGTCCACGACCGCAAGTAGCTCGTGGGGGTGCACCTCTTGGACCAGACACGATAGTTTGTCGCCGGAACCCTAGGCACAGTATCCTTGGTATGAAGCAAGTTGGATGCCAACTTATCGAGAGTTGCCTGAAGTCATCGAGCTGGCCTTCCTCATACGGTACGATGTTATGCCGGCAACAAATGCTTCGGACAGTTAGGCTGGTAGGCTCGGCACTATGAAGCTGAAATTGATTAAAAACGTACTTTCCTCAACGGTAACTAAGTGCTAATAATCCATCAATTCGTATAAAATTAAGGCAAAATCAGCGGTTTGTTTGTTTTGGGGTCTGAGTAATGTGCCGTCAGCGGGTGATAGCCTCCTCTTTCATGTCGGCCTTGTTTTTTCTGACGGCTATTATGCCGTCAGCATCTCAAACATTGCTTATCACTGATGATGGCAATGAGCTCGTCGGTGAAGTGATTGCTGCCGGGGTTAACACGCTGAAGATAAAGCTTAGGGGAAGCGGGTTTGAGCTCGTGCCGCTGAAATCGATCGTGCAGATTCAAGTCGATATCGACGGTAGCACGCCGATCCAGGGGGAGTATGTCAGCTGGAGCGATAACGAGATCGTTGTACGCGTCGGTAGTCAAAACATAACAGTGCGTGATGGCATCATCATCGCTGTTCTGGATTTAGGTGTCGCGGCAGGAGGGCCGAAAGTGTCTCCATCAGAACCAGTGTTGGAGGAGCAGTTTTCACCAGCGGAACCAACAACGACGCCGACACCTGATAACGTCGACGCCGTCCCAGAAGACGAGACAGCCCCGCAGAATGCCACGATGTAGCGGGATCAATTAGGCCGAGCGATCCATCAGTAAAAGCGTCTATTGACTGGAATGATGATGGGCAGTGTCGGCTTCTGCTTGCATGCGTCGATGGCGTACGATAGCCGCCGATTTGCCGAGCAGGTTTCTGGGACTTTTAGAATACCAGTAGATCTTTGATCAATATCCGGCGAGTTCCGGATCAAACGGAAGGAGTCATCTTTGATGATGAGAAGTGCATTGTTATCTGGCGTCTTGGTGGCAGTGAGTTTTGCCAGTACGGCGTTTGCCCAATCCGGGATCGTTGAGACCAATCGCGACAAGGTGAATAAGCACGTTGTCGGCATGATGGCCGGCCGACCAGGCTCGACAGACCTTGATCAAGCCTATGATCTCGATATCGCTTTTTCCGACGGCTATGATCTTCGCATCATTCCCATGGTGTCCCAAGGCTCAGCCAAGGAATTCGAAGATCTGCTCTATCTGCGCGGCGTTGACATGGCGATTATTCAGCACGACGTCATCGAGTTCATGGATACCTACCAGATCTATCCGGGCATTAAGGGCTCGGTTCGGATGATCGCACCACTTGGTACAGAGCAGTATCATATTCTTGCACGCAAAGACATTCAGTCGATCTATGACCTTGCTGGACAAACGGTCAATTTTGGACGTACTGAGTCCGGCACATCGATGACATCAAGTGTGGTGTTCGATGCCCTCGGTATTTCGGTCGACGTCACGAACCTCAACCACAAAATTGCGCTGGAAAAAATGCGCAATGGTGAAATCGCCGCGATGGCGCGCACAACCGGGGCGCCGAACTCCTTGTTTGAAGGCGTTGGCGCCGATGAAGGGTTTCACTTTCTATCCGTGCCAGCTAGTGGTGCAGTGAGTGGTACTTACAGGCCAACCAGCATCACATCCGACTTTTATCCCGACCTCGTCGGCCCTGGCCAGGTTATCGAGACTGTAGGCGTCTCGACCATCCTGATCACCTATAATTGGGCGAAAGATCATCCGCGTGGCGCTACGGTCGATCTTTTCACGAAACGTTTCTTTTCTGGCTATGATAAGCTTCTTGAAGATGGTTTTCACGAGTCTTGGAAGACCATCGATATCTCTGAAGAGATACCCGGCCTACAGCGTCACTGGTCTGCCGAGGAGGCATTGCGCGGGCCTGGTTCATCCTGATACCAGCGTCATTAGTTGATTGACGTCGCATCCGCTCGTTGAAAGCGTCGTAACGATGAAGGGGCGGGGGCTAGAGCCAAAGAAAAGAAGCCCGGCGTTCTAACCAACGCCGGGCTTTTTGTATCAGCCGAACAGGCCTGGTTCGCCCCTTTGCCGTTTCGGCAGGCCGGCATCGATCGCAAAATCAACGGCGTCGCCGGTTTGATCTGTTGGTAAAGCCTCGACTCGATCAAGAAAATGCTCGGCCTCATCCGCCTCAATGCGCCCTTGTGAGAGCTGCTTGAACTTCTTTCGATAGTCCGAAGACGTCCAGGGCGTTTCGCCACGGGGATGGGCGTTGGCGACACGGATCTCATCCTCGACTGTTTCGCCATCCGCAAAGCTAATGACCACCGTCGCACCATGTGCTTTCTCAAGAGGTGCAGGATCAACAAACGCGCTGGTCCACAGTGGATCGGATACTGTGCGCACTTTTTGCCAGAGCGCTACGGTATCGGGACGCGATACCCGTGTCGGATCGTAGCTAGTATCATGGTCCCAGAAGCCGTCCTGAAGGGCGACTGTGAAGATGAACATCGCGGAATGATCAAGCGTCTCGCGGCTCGCTTTCGGATCCCATTTTTCGGGATCATCGGCGCCCGAGCCCATCACCAGATGGGTCAGTTCCTTGGTGTGGATGGTGATATCCTTGATGCCCACGACATCACCGATCCTTTCGCCCATCTTCTCCCGGATTTTGAAAGCAAGATCGATCAGCGCCTGGCCGTGATACCCCGCTGAATGCTCTTTGGGATAGGTCTCCAAGATCGCGCGAAAAGGTTCGCCGGGCGCCGGCAGCGGAACAACCGCCTCACTCTCGGGACCGCCGAGCAAAATCGCCAGAATACCGTAATCACCTTCATAGACAGGAGCCGGGCTGGTCTCGCCACGCATCGCACGATCGACGGCGAGCATGGCGATCTGACCGACATGGCCGGGCGCATTGGCCTTGTACGAAGAAATCTCGCCTTTTCGGGTCTGTCTGGTGGAAATGGCGAGTTGGGCGGCGAGGTTCACGGCATGATAGATGATCTCCGCCGAAAGCCCCAGCATCGCGCCGATCCCAGCTGCAACCGCAGGCCCTAGATGGGCGACATGATCGATCCGGTAGCGGTTAAGCGCGATGCCCTTCACCAGATCGACCTGTACCTCATAGGCCGTGACGATCCCACGCAGCAGCGTTGTTGCATCAAGGCCTCTTGCTTCGGCAACAGCCGCGATCGGGCCTATGACGTCGCCGGGATGGCTTGAATCGATCGCAAAGAAACTATCGTTGAAATCCAGCTCGCGGATCGCAGTCGCATTCGCATACCCCGCCCAGAACGGATCGAGGCGGGCGCGCCGCCCGAGCCCGATCAAATAGGCGCCGTTCTCCCGTGGATGGGAAAGCGCCAGCCCTTGTGCCGAGATCACCGAGGGACGATCGAGTGCTGCGATGGCAACGGCCCAGTCATCAATGATGCGCATCGCCGCCATGTCAGCAGCTTTCGGGTCCAGCGGTGCTTGATCAGCGGCGACCTTGGCTATCTTCCAGGCTAGTTGATCCTGTTTGGACAGCCGTTCGCCGGGCTTTTGTGGGCGGACCTGATGCTCGATCACGACCCAGCCTCTGCCGCCATCGTCTCCTTTTTCTTTTTGATGTCCCGGTAATCACGGAGCATGGAGCCGATGATGAAGATCACTGCCGTGATCAGGAGACCAAGCGAAATCGGATCTTCGATGAAGACCCGGTGCTCGCCGCTGGTGAGAAGCAGGGAGCGGCGGTAATTCGCCTCGATCAGATAGCCAAGCACGAGACCAAGCACCAGCGGGAGAAACGGAAATCCAAGCAGCCGCATCACATAGCCGACAGCACCCGCGATTAGGACGAGATAGAGATCAAAGAGCGAGTGGTCGATCGAATAGATCCCAGAAAAGATCAACGCATAGATCGCCGCCATCAGGTAAGGCTTTGGGCGGTTCACCAGCCAGATCGCTGGCGTCAGCAGCAAGATACCGATCACCAGCTGCGAGACATTGGCAACCAAGAGGCCGCCGAACAGTCCGTAGATGACTTCAGGGTGCTGATCGAACAAAAGGGGCCCTGGCTGCAAGCCATGGATCAAAAGGCCGCCTAAGAGGATCGCCGTCGAGTTTGATCCGGGGATGCCAAAGGAGAGGACGGGAATGATCGCGGTGCCCGCGACCGTATTGTTGGCGGCTTCGGGCGCTACGATCGCCTCATCCGAGCCTTTACCGAACTTTTCTGGCGTTTTCGACCAGCGACGCGCCTCGTTATAGGCCATGAAGGAGGCAATCGTGCCGCCGGCCCCTGGCATACAGCCCTCAAAAGCGCCGATGCCGGAGCCGATCAGCTGCGGCTTGGTCAGCTTTCGAAAACGCGCCCAACTCGGCAGCACGATCCGCATCTGCCGGCCATCGGCCTTTTGGTGTTGTTCAGGCTGACCTGCCTGGATCAAGAGTTCGGAAACCGCGAAGACGCCGACCATGACCAGGATGAACGGAATGCCTCCAAGGAGTTCCGGTGCGCCATAGGTAAAGCGATTGACGCCAGAGACGGGATCGGTGCCGACGGTCGCGATCATCAAGCCGACGATGCCGGCCATCAATCCCTTGACCAGCGAGCCGGAGGAGAGCGAGGCGATCACGCTGAGCCCGAGAATACCAAGCGAAAAATAAGCAGGCGGCGTGAAATAGAGGGCAACGCTCGCAAGCGGCTTGGTCAAAAGGATCAGACACAAAATGCCGATCAGCCCGCCAAACACGCCAGAGATCAAGGAGAGACCGAGCGCTTCGCCGCCTTTCCCTTGTTTGTGCATCTCATAGCCGTCGATCGCGGTCGCGGCTGCAGCGTTGGTGCCAGGCGTGCGGATAAGGATCGCCGGGATCGAGCCGCCATATTCAGCACCGACATAGGTGGAAGCCAGGAGCACAACAGCGGTGGTCGGCTCCATGGTGTAGGTAAAAGGGAGCAGCAGCGCCATGGTGATCGACGGCGAAATGCCGGGCAGCGCCCCACCAAGAATCCCCCAGGCAACACCGCCGAAGGCTGCGAAAATAGCTGGCGTCGTCGTAAGCGCAGTCCAAGCGTGGCCGAGGCCTTCCATAGCAATCTTCCCACTTGTGGCGTGGCCACCTCAGTTGGCTTCGGTGGTTGTTGTCGGCGTTGATGGTATGCGGTCAGGTTTTCTGGCAGGGGGGCGACTCCTCAAACCTGGCCGCATGCCAGGGGGCTTTGCGCCAGCAGTGGAAACCAAATGACGTGGTCACATGCCACTAGCTGAGGCCTAGGGGGCCGAGAAGTTGGCCGGCAGGCAGGGGAATACCAAGGAATTCGACGAATAACAGGTGATAGAAGACACCGCCGATCACAGCGATCAGGATGGTGCGCAGGTTGAACGCAGCGCCGATATAGAGCGAGACCGCGAGCAGAAGGGCTGCAACCGTGATGATGTAGCCGAGCCAGGAGACGAGCAGCAGGTAACCGACGCCGATCACTAAGAGACCCAAGGCTCGAAGATGCGGTTGCACGTCGAGGGGGTGTTCCTCGACGTTGTCCGATGGTGCCACCTTCCTGGCCGCCAAAGCGCCGACAACGCTTCGAATGATCAGGATGATGGCGAGCGCACCAAGCGCGTAGGCGAGGGATTTTGGGAGGCCTGAGGCCCCGATCGGTCCATCCAGCGGGCTGATCCTGATCTTGTCCGCTTCCAGCCAATAGACGACGGCCACGAGCAACATCACGATACCGATCCAAACATCGCGATTGATGAGGCTCATGGCGCGTCGTCCATTGATGGTCAGGTCAACAAAAAACCGATCAATCGATCAGTCTTCAGTGATTCCGTATTCCTTGAAGAAAGCCTGCTGACCGGTTGCGAACTCTTCGAGGAAGGGGTTGTAGTCAGCCGTGCTCTTAAAGAACGGGACGAGGCTCTGGGCCTGGTACCACTCCTTGAACGTCGCATCTTCGAGCACGCCCTGGATCGCGGCTTCCCATTTGGCGGTGATATCCTCGGGCAGACCGGCGGGACCGGCGATGCCGCGGAACTTGTTCACGACCAGATCGATGCCCTGCTCCTTGGCGGTCGGCGCATCCGGGAAATCGCTGAGGCGCTCTTCGGTGTAGGTGGTAATGACACGCACTTCACCGGCTTCGAGCTGAGCTGATAGCTCCTGGATTTCGCCGATGCCGAGAGAGACCGTGCCGTTCAGCACGCTGATCAGAAGCTCACCACCGCCATCATGGGTCACGACAGGCGAGGTGACGCCGGTCAGCGCCTTGAACTTTTCCATGACCTGACGATCAAGCGAACCAGGGGTGGTCACACCGAAAATCACCGCTGCAGGATCGGCCGTTGCGGCCTCGACAACCTCGGTCATGCTGGTGAATGGGCTATCAGCCTTTACATAAACGATTTGCGGATCGAGGAAGACATTGGTGACACCCATCAGATCTTTGTAGGTGTATTCCGGCTCGGACAGCAGCGAGGTGTTGATGAAGGTCGGCGTGGTGCCGTAGAAGATCGAACCATCAGCAGGCGAGGTTGCGAGCTTGGCCATCGCCTTGGCGCCGGAACCGCCGCGCACATTCTCGACGACGAATTCAGCACCGAGATATGGGCCGAGATGTTTCACCATCTCGCGCAGAAACACATCCGTGCCGCCGCCAGATTTGGAATGTGTCACAAGCGTCACGGTGTCATGGGGATAGTCTTGTGCATGAGATGCACCAGCGGTCGCGATCGCAATCACAGTGGCGCCGAGCAGGCTCTGGATCTTCGAATTCATTCTGGTCCTCCCATCGAGAACGGCTGCGTCAAAGCGCAATCCGTCGATGTCGCTAAATTGTAAGATATTGTATTGAAGCCATTTTAGACGGAACTTCAAGGGTCAACCGTCAAGAGTTACACAAGAAACAGCAAAGCGCCCACGTCGTCAAATCACAAGGGAATGGGCATGAGCGGAGACAACTTCATGCAAAACGGCGATGTCAGCTTGACGACATTGATGGCCGAATATTGCTCAACGGTGATCGATCACCCACTTCCACGCGAGATCGCGGTGAAAGCGCGGTTGCACTTGCTGGATACGCTCGCTGCCATGATCAGCGGCGCGCAGCTTCGCGCGGGGAAGAAGGCTGTTGCGTTCATCCAGCACCAAGGTGGCGACGAACAAGCAGGTATTCCCGGCACGGCCATGGCCACAAATGCCGTGAATGCCGCGTTTGCCGGCGCGATGGCGGCGCATGCCGATGAGACTGACGACTCTCATCTGGGCGGACGGTTTCATCCCGGCTGCGCCGTTATACCGGCGGCCCTTGCGGTCGGTGAACTCAAAAGTAGGAATGGCCCAGAACTGCTGCGCGCGATCGCGGCAGGCTATGATATCGGCGCTCGATCAACCATGGCGCTCGGCTTTTCCACCCCCAGAAGTGGCACCCATTCCACCCATTGTCTCGGCGCGAATTTCGGGGCGGCGGCGAGCGCCGGCGTGATGGTTGGGCTGGATGCGGTCGCGTTTGAATACTTGCTTTCCTATACTGCTCAGCAAGCCTCGGGCATTGCCTATTGGCAGCGTGATTCCGAACATGTCGAGAAGGCCTTTGACTTCGGCGGCATGGGTGCAAGGAACGGCGTTTTCGGGGCACTCTTCGTTGAAAGCGGAGCAAGTGGCGTCACGGGCTCGCTCACCGGCGAGCCCTCTTACCTCTCAGCCTTTGCCGAAAACGCAAAGCCTGTAGCTTTGATTGATGGCCTCGGCGAGCGCTTTGAAATCATGGCAGCCTCGATCAAGAAATGGTGCGTCGGCTCACCGATCCAGGCCGCCCTCGATTCCATCACGGCACTGATCGACGAACACCAAATCACCCCCGAGACCATCAGCAACGTCAGGGCCATTCTCCCCGACGACAGGTTTGTGATTGTGGATGATCGTGACATGCCCGATGTCTGTCTTCAGCATCTGATCGCACTCGCGTTGGTGGATGGTGGCATCACCTTCGCCTCTTCACACGACATTGCTCGCATGCAGGATCCGGCTGTTCTTGCAACCCGAAAAAAGATCGAAGCCATCCCCAGTCCTGAGCTGACCCTGGCCAAGCCGGCAAGGCAGGCGATCATCGAGGTTGATATGATCGACGGCAGATCTTTTCGACACCATACGCGCGCGGTTCTCGGCACGCCCGACAATCCGATGTCCGAGAGCGAGGTCGAAGCCAAGGCGAAAGATCTCATCTTGCCGATCCTCGGGGTTAAAAAAACTGGCGCCCTGATCGAGGCTGTCAGAACGATCGAGGCCCTGGATGACGTCAACAAACTTCGATCGCTTTGGACGCCTGAATCGAGGACACCAGTTCAGGGCATATAGAGCCCGCCCGAGACATGCACGCTTTGCCCGGTCGTGAAGCGCGCATGGGGAAGGCACATGCTGACGATCATGCCGGCGGCCTCTTCGATGTCTCCTTCCCGTCCAAGCGGGATCGACGCACCGATATTCGGGGATGCACCGGAGGTGGCCGATCGCTTGCCGCCGATCTTTCCCGGCACGATGCAATTTGCCGTGATGCCGCGATCTGCAAACTCGACTGCAATCGCCTTGGTGAGCCCGACGATCCCGGCTTTGGCCGCACAGACATGGGCGCGTTCTTTGGCTCCGGTATGGCCGGTCATGCCGCCGATATTCAAGATCGTGCCGCCGCCCTGTTCGAGCATCATGGGGAGGATGGCGCGGCTCATCAAAAACGCGCCATCAAGAATAACGGCATGAATCTCCCGCCATTCCGAAAGCGTCATCTCCAGGAAGGGCGCTTGTTTTCGAACGGCGGCGTTGTTGACCAACACATCGATCCGGCCATGGGCGGTCTTCGCCTCGCCAGCGATCCTTTCGACATCGCTCTCGTCGGTAACATCGCCCATAACGACGGTCGCGTTTTGGCCGATCGCCCGGATCTCTTCGGCCACGGCCTGGATTTCTTCGACAGCCGAACGCGCAGTGATCACGAGATCAGCGCCATGGCGAGCAAGACCAAGCGCCGTCGAACGACCGATTCTCCGGGAGGCACCTGTCACCAGCGCAACTTTCCCCTCCAGGCTTTCCATGGGCGAGGTCACCGTCATCATTCTCTCCTCTAAGCAGGCCTCGATGCATGGACAGCCCTAATGCCGCCATGCCAAAAAACCAATCCTCAACAGGCCGATGCTTTCGGGACATTCCCGTTGCAGCCGTCATAAGAGTAGATACCGATGAACGACAAGCCCGAACCAAGCGAGACTGTCGCCGAACAATTTTCGGATTTTCTCGCCAGTCTTACGCCGGACGTGCTACCGGCGGATGTCATCGAGATCGCAACCAGAGACCTGATCGACGCCACCGGTCTTTGCATTGCTGCAAGGCGATCGGTTTATATGCGGCAAATTCTGGAAAGCGTCGATGGTGAGGGCCCCTGCACAGCGCTCGGCCATGCCGGATCGCTAAGCATGCAGGACGCAGCGCTTACCAATGGTGTGGCCATCCACGGCGAGGATTTCGACGATACGCTTGAGGGTGCTCCGATCCGCGTCGGTGCGATGGTCATCCCCGCCGTGCTTGCAGCCGGCGAGCGGTTCGAGCTTTCCGGTCCACAAACCCTGCTCGGCATCGCAGCTGGCCTCGAAGCCGTTTGCCGTCTCAATCATGTCGCCGCCGGCCATATGCACCGAGCAGGATTCCATCCGGTCGGCGTGATTGGAACGCTCGGCGCTGCTGCCGGCGCAAGCGTGGCGCTTGGCCTTGACCGTGATCGGGTCACAGCTGCTTTTGGCATCGCCGCTAGCCTGTCATCCGGCATCATCGAATATCTGACCGATGGTGCCTGGACCAAACGCCTGCATCCCGGCTGGGCCGCACAATCCGGCCTGAAGGCGGCGATGATCGCCAAGACAGGTTTTTTCGCTCCCCGAACCGTCTTCGACGGCGCGCATAATTTTTTCCGAACGTTTGCGCCAACGGCGACGCCTGACTACTGCCATCTGACCGAGGGGCTGGGCGAAGACTGGTACATGACGAAAATCGTGTTTAAGCCCTATGCTTGCGGCACCATGATCCATCCCTATATCGATTGCGCTAGGCAGCTCGGACGCGACGGTATTCACGCCGATGACATCGAACACATTCTCTGTGATACCGGTGAGGGTCTGGTGCATCGACTTTGGGAGCCGCTTGACGCCAAGCACGAGCCGCCTTCGGGCTACGCCGCCAAATTCTCCATGCCGTTTTGCATGGCGCTCGGTTTCTATGAGGATGATGCGGGCCTCGCTCAATTCGATGACGCCAAAACGCGCGAGCCTCACTTACTGGCATTGGCTCAGAAAATCAGCTACCGGATCGATCCCGATAACGAGTACCCAAAAAACTATTCCGGGCATCTCAAGGTGACGCTCAAATCGGGCGAGATTTTGATCTATGATCAACCGCATATGCGCGGCGGCATGTATGAACCGCTGACCCGTGACGAGATCGTCCAGAAATTTTTCTCGAACGTCGCCTATGGTGGCTGGCCGGAAGGTCGGGCAAGAGCGCTGCTCGATTTTTGTGATGATCTGAACAACGCAGCCGATATCAGCACCCTTTCGGCATTTCGCAATGGATAAAGGATAAACCGTGACCGAGCCTACCCGTTCCGCCCTTCTGGCCGATTGGATCGAAAGCCTCACCATCCAACAGATACCGGATGTGGCGCGCATTGCGGTTGAAAATACGGTCATCGATACAGTCGCGCTCACGATCGCCGCGCTCGATACAGATTACGGGCGCGCCGTTCGAACGGCTTTCGATGCGCGCGGGGCCTGCACCGTCTGGGGCCTCAAGGAAACATTCGATATCGCTGGCGCTGCCGTCATCAATGGCACTTGTGGCCATGGCGAGGATTACGACAACACCTTCGAGGGTTGTCCTGTACATACAGGCGTGGTCATCGTGCCCGCCCTGTTTGCCGCGGGCGAGGCGTTGAAACTTACCAATGCCGATGTCGCCAAGGGCCTGGTGGTCGGCATCGAGGTTGCCAATCGTCTCGGCATGGTCGCGGGCAAAGGCGTGCATGCCGCTGGCTTTCACCCGACTGCCATCCTCGGCACCATGGGGGCTGCGGCAGGCGTTGCGGCTGCGATGGGACAAACGCGAAAACAGATCCAAGACACGCTCGGCGTTGCCGGCTCGATGGCGGCGGGGATCATCGAATATCTCGCCGATGGCAGCTGGACCAAGCGCATGCATGCAGGGTGGGCCGCGCAATCCGGCATTCGCGCCGCCCAGATGGGCGCTGCTAGCTTCAACGGACCGAAGACAGTGATCGAGGGAACCCACGGTCTGTTCACAGCCTTCGCCCCCTCGATCACCCCGGATTTTTCGCATCTGACAGCTGGTCTTGGCGAGACCTGGCAGGCCGCCAATGTCGCGTTCAAACCCTATGCCTGTGGAACCATGACCCAACCCTTCATCGACTGCGCCGTGCGCCTGAAGGAGAAGGGGTTGAATCCTGAGGATATCGTCAACATCACCTGCGAGGTCGGCGAAGGCACCGTGCATCGTCTCTGGGAGCCGCTTGCTCTCAAACAAAAACCACCCACCGCCTATGCCGCGAAATTCTCCTCCCCCTACACCATCGCCGCCGGCCTCCTTCATGGCGATGCCGGCCTTGCCGAGTTCACGGAAGAGGCCGTAAGCAACGCTCAAGCCCTCGCGATCGCGGCCAAGGTCATTTACGTGATCGATCCTGACAACGAATACCCCCGGAATTACACCGGCCATATCCGCGCCGAACTCAAGGATGGCAGCACCATCGAAGAACGCCAGCCCCAACTCCGCGGTGGCACCAAGGAGCCAATGACCCGAACCAACATCCTCACCAAAGCCAACGCCAACCTAACCTTCTCCGGGCGACCGGCGGTCGCGGGCTTACTTGAAGAATTTGCGATGGAGTTGTTCACCGATGATACGCCCTTCGACGCGCGCCCGCTGGCGTCGCTCGGCGTCTGACCTCGTACGCCCGATTATGTCGTCTATTCGAGAACAAGACCTCGCCTTGGTGCCGACGAAGGACCGCAAACCCGAGAACAACAAGAGAGCGTCCTTCGACAACGGTCCCAACCCAATGACGTGGTCACACCATTGATGTGGGCATGCCGCTGATGGAAACTTCGATTGTTGGGCTTGCGCCGTCGACGATGGCTTTGGGGGTGTTGGTTTGCTTTGTCGCGGCTGTTCTTGGGAGCGTTTCCGGGATGGGGGCGGGCATGATTGTGACGTTGTTCATCACGCCGATTATTGGAGCGAAGGCTGTTATCCCCGTGATCTCGGTGTTGATGCTGATCAACAATGCAAGCCGCGTTTGGTTTTACCGGGATGGGTTGAAGCTGGAACGCGTTGGCCTGATTGCGGGCGTTGCGGTTCCGATGTCGGCGTTGGGAGCACTCGTTTATGTGCGGCTTGAAGGCGCTATGGTGCAGCTGCTACTCGGCCTCATGCTGATCGCCTCGATCCCGTTGCGCCGCTTGATCGATAAGCAGAAGGTCACCCCCACGCGCCCGCAGATCGTCGCGGTCTCCGGCGTGTTCGGTTTCCTCTCCTCGGTCATCGTTGGTGCTGGCATGTTGGTGATCCCGCTTCTGATGGGCCTCGGCCTTGCGGGACCTGCTTTGCTGGCAACCGACGGCGCGATCGCGGTGCTGGTCAATCTCGCCAAGGTGATTTTTTTCGGAACACTTGATGCCCTGTCCCTGCAGCTGTTTTTGCTGGCGGTTGTGATGGGGCTTTGCACGGTGCCTGGGACTTGGGCCGGCGCCTGGCTGGTGCGGCGCACTTCCATCAAGCTACACACCGCCTTTATCGAAGCGCTGATCATCATCGGTGGCGCATCATTGATCTGGGGTGCGGTCCGAACATGATGAGAAAGATGCGAGCCAACGATGCGAATCGCCAGATCCTTGGCGACGGCGAAACTGCTTTTCTCGATCTTCGCGAAGCCGGCCCTTTTTCCGAAGGTCACCCGCTCTTTGCCGTGCCGGTTCCCTATAGCAGCCTGGAAACGCATATCGGCGTCTTCGTGCCACGGCTGAGCACGTCGCTCATCCTGATCGATGACGGTGATGGTGTCGCTGAAGCCGGGGCCGAGACGCTCGCTTCAATGGGGTATCGTGACATCGCTATCGTCGAGGGGGGCGCTCCCGCTTGGGCCGATGCCGGCCTCACGCTGTTCAAGGGCGTCAATGTCCCTTCCAAGACCCTGGGCGAACTTGCCGAGGCGCGCTTTCATCCGAAAACGATCCAGCCTGAAACACTCGCCAGATGGCAGCGCGAAAACCGAAAAATTTCATTCTTCGATTGCCGTCCGCCTGTTGAATTCCAAAAGATGACCGTGCCTGGCGCCGCCTGCCTTCCCAATGGTGAGATTGCTCACCGGCTCCCTGCGCTTCGACCGGAAGAACCAATCGTCATCACCTGCGCTGGTCGAACGCGCGGCATCATCGGCGCACTCAGCCTTGCCCAGATCGCACCGTCGCGAGAGATCTACGCGCTTGAAAATGGCACCCAGGGCTGGGCGCTTGCCGGGCTCGATTTGAAGCGAGGGGCGGCGCCAGGAGCGCTTCCCGAACTGGACGGTGACAACGCGGGGAAAACCCGCACGCGCGCTGAAGCACTGATCGACGCAGAAAGTCTTTCCCTAATCGGGTCGTCCGATGTCGCCACCTTCCTCGAAGACGAGACACGAACAACGTATCTTTTTGATGTGCGATCGAGTGACGAGGCCAACGACGATCCGCTTGCCGCCTTCACCCATGTCTGGTCCGGGCAACTCGTCCAGGCGACCGATCGCTGGGTCGGCGTTCGGCATGCAAGGGTGGTACTGGCCGACGATCTTGGCCTCCGTGCCGCTTTGGCCGCCTTTTGGTTGCGCGCTCTTGGCTTAGACGTCCACATTACCAGGATTGACGATCGGCTTCGCGCCATTCCGGTGCCAGACTATCCAGTGGCACCATCGCTTTCCTTTGACGAGATCGACGCCGCGGACGCTCTCACAGAGATGGTCCGAGATGCTGCGTGCCTTCTCGACCTACGTCGATCCTGGCGTTATGCGTCGGGTCATGTGGCGGGTTCATTTTGGACCATACGCCCGAACCTTAGTGCTTTTGCCAACTGGGATCGCCTGCTGTTGATCGGCGATGAAGAGCATGAAGTGAACATTGGCGCGCGCGAACTCCTTCATCTCGGCCATAAAAATTTTGCCCTCGTCAAAGGTGGCTTCCAAGCGCTCAGCGACTCCGGGGCATCTATCGAAACAAGCAACCCCTTGCCGCTGTCGACGGCGATCGATGTCACAAGTTTTGCCCATGGCCGTCATGATGGCGACCTCGACGCATCGCGCCAATATCTGGATTGGGAGCAGGGGCTGTTGCAAGCACTGAGCAAGGAGGAGCGCGCGGCCTTCGACTTATAATGATACTGTTCCGGCTCCTTACCAAAAAACTGTCCTCTGGCAGAGCCTTCATGAGCGTGTATCGGGTATCGAGCGAAAACGTGATATGAGGTTAGGGCACTAATGCCGGTGTTGCAGGCACCATGCCCAGACGGTGCTGACCGGTATCAGGAGAGATCACGGACTTGACCGAGTTGACCCGCGGATTTCTTTTGACCCGACAATGGCGAGATCGCGGCCATGGATTGGAGCTCGTTTACTGGATCGCTTCGGCGGCAGGTCCCGTGCGGGTGGTCATCACGGATCAGGAAGCCGTCTGCTTCCTAAGGTGGGACGTCGACCTCAGTGACTGGGTTCGAAATATCGCCGTCGAGCGCCGAACGCTTGAGCTCTGCAATCTGAAGGGCGAGAGGGTCGATGGCCTCTATTTCAAACGCCAGCGCGATCTACTGGACACCAAACGTCTCTTACGCGCAAAGGGCATTCAGCTGTTCGAATCGGATGTCAAACCGAGCGACCGCTATTTGATGGAGCGTTTTATTACCGGCGCTTGCAGCGTTCAAGGAATGCCGGTGCAGCAAGATGGCTATGTCGAGTATCGAAACGCCAGGCTTGCTCGTGATGACAGCGACGTTGCGCTTCGTCATGTCTCGATCGACATCGAAACCGAGGGGCTGAAGGGTGCCCTCTATTCGATCGCCGTTGCCTCGTCGGATGACGCGATGGTGTTCATCGCAGCACATCCGAGAGAAACACCGACAGATCTGCCGATCACTTGGTGCGATGATGAGAGGACGCTGCTCGCGCGCTTCTTCGATTGGCTGAAGCAGGCAGATCCGGATCTACTCCTCGGCTGGAATGTCGCTGGTTTTGATCTTGATTTTTTACAGCGAAAATGCGCCGAATTGGGCGTGCCTTTTGCCCTTGGCCGGGGTGGCGAGCGCGCGGCGATCTTGCAGCCCGACACATCGCGCGGTGTCGTGGTTGCACGCATTCCCGGGCGTGTTGCTCTGGATGGCATCGAGCTTTTGCGCGCTGGATTTTGGTCCTTTGAAACCTTCGAACTGGATGTCGTCGCCAAGGAACTTCTCGGCCGGGGCAAGGCGATGAAGAATCCAAGCCAGCGGCTGGAGGAAATCCGGCGGATGTATCGGGATGATCCGATCGCCCTTGCAGCCTACAATCTCGAAGACTGCCGTCTCGTTCTCGATATCTTCGCCAAAGCCAATCTCTTGGCCTTTGCCCGGGAGCGTGCTGCTGCCACCGGTCTTGCCATGGACCGCTACGGTGGTTCGGTTGCTGCCGTTGACCACCTCTATCTGCCGAGGCTACATCGTGCCGGCTACGTCGCCCTCGATGTCGACGATGTCAAACCCTATGGCAGCAGCCCTGGCGGCTATGTCATCGATTCGAAACCCGGTCTCTATGACAACGTCCTGTTGCTGGACTTCAAGAGTCTCTATCCGAGCATCATCCGCACTTTTCGGATTGACCCTCTTGCCCTGGTTCAGCCGGGCGATGATCCAGTGCCGGGCTTTGAAGGTGCCAGCTTCTCACGGCAGCAGGCCATCCTGCCCGAACTCGTTGCAGATCTTTGGGCGGTGAGGGATCGAGCCAAGGCCGATGAGCATGCCGCCCTTTCTCAAGCCGTGAAAATTCTGATGAACTCACTTTACGGCGTGCTCGGCGCGACCGGCTGCCGGTTCCTCGATCACCGTTTGACCAGCAGTATCACCCGTCGCGGTCACGAGATTATTCAAAGGAGCCAGGAGGTGATTGAAGGGCTTGGTCACAAAGTGATCTACGGCGATACAGACTCGCTCTTTATTCTGCCGAACAATCCAGGTGATGAGGCTGATATCAAAGCACAGGGCAGGGCGCTTGCGCAGGAACTAAACGCATGGTGGCGGCAACACCTCACCAAGGAATTTCGCCTCGAATCCTTCCTGGATATCGAATTCGAAACCCATTTCATCCGTTTCCTGATGCCAACTATCCGAGGTGCTGAGACCGGCAGCAAGAAACGCTATGCCGGACTGGTCCGAACATCGGATGGCGATTTGGATCTCGTTTTCAAAGGTCTGGAAAGTGTGCGTACCGATTGGACCCCTTTGGCACGGCGCTTTCAAAGGGAACTTTATCGCCTAATCTTCCTGAATCATCCGTTTGAAGCTTATCTTCGCGACACCTTGCGCGACCTTTGGGCGGGCAGGCTGGATGAGGAACTCGTCTATCGAAAAAGACTGCGCCGGCAACTCAAGGACTACACGCGTAACGTTCCCCCCCACGTTCAAGCGGCGCGAAAACTTGATCAGCCCGGACGCTGGGTTCGCTATGTCATTACCCGGCATGGTCCGGAGCCAGTGGTCGATGAGATCCCGGAGCCTGATTATCGACATTACGAGCGGCGTCAGTTGGCACCAGTCGCCGATGGAATTCTTGGCTTCGTCAACAGCAGTTTCGATGCTGTGACCGGATCGCAGCTGGAGCTGTTTTCCGGTTGAGGATAGCTGCTCGTTCGGTCAGCCTTCGATAAGAATATCCCCGCCTTGACCGCCATGAACTTGGGCGCATATGCAGAGGCAAAACAATGATGTGGCCATGCTACTAGCCTTCCAGATCGCGGAATTGTTTTTGGAGCTGGTAGTCTTCTGAGGTCACGATACGTTCCATGTCGGCGAGACGACCCTCAAGGCCGCGGAATTTGTGGCGCAATTCGGAGAGAGTTATCCGTGGGCGCGTTGAGACGTTACGCCAGAAACGCTCCTCCTCGTCGGTCGCGTATAGCCGTTTGTTCGGACGGGTCGGCATAAACCACCAGATGGCGAGATAGGTGAATATGGCAGCTGGCGTGAATGTGAACAGCCCGATGACGGCAATCAGTCGAACCAAGAAGACACGCCAGCCGAAATAGGCAGCGATGCCGGCGCAAACACCGCCGATCATGCGCCTTCGCCCTCGATAGAGCCGGTGGGGATTGGGTGATGGCTTGCCGTTCGTCCGGCCGGCGTCGTGATGATAGTGGTGATGATGATGGTGGTGGTGCTTAGTCATCGCGTCCCCTCCCTTCTGGCATGTCGCGCGTCAAGATGGTCTCCATGGTTTCGATACGCTGCTCCAAGGTCTGAGCTGTACGCCATAGATCGTCGAGCAGGCGTTCGTCGTCGGCGGACAAACCTTTGTTTGTCCGCCAACGCGTGAAGTAGTGCATGACGATCGCGAGCGGGGCGACCAGACCGAATATCAGCGAGACGGCGACCAGTGCAATGAGCTCGCCAAAATTGTCCATCCCAAGTTTCTCCTTAAAGCGCCTCGTGCCTCGATCCTAAAATGACGATCAGCCCTTCTTCTTCGACTTTTTCGACAGGCGCTCCTTGATGCGTGCCAAGTCTGTCTCGACGGCCTCTTCCGCCTCCAGCTCCTCGAATTGTTCACTCAAGGTTCTAGGTTGGCCCATGGCCAAGACCTCAGCCTCGGATTCGAGCTCATCGAGGCGTTGTTCGTAATGCTCGAAACGAGCCATAGCATCCTCGAGGCGGCCGTCATGCAATTGCCGCTGCACACGCAGCCGGTCCTTCGCGCTCTTACGCCGCAGATCGAGCGTGCGCTGCTTGGCCTTGGCTTCCTTGAGCTTGGCCTGTAATTGCGCCAGATCCTCATTGGCCTTGTCCAGGCTTTGCTCCAGTGCAACGAGTTCCTCATCCAGCATACCGACCATCTCAGCGGCTTTGCGTCGAGCGGCAAGGGCCCCCTTGGCAAGATCATCCCGGCCCTTGCTGACCGCGAGTTCTGCCTTTTCCTCCCATTTCACCTGGCGCGTTTCGAAATCGGCACGTTTGCGGCGAATGTCTTTTTGATCCGCGATCAGCCTTGCCGTGGAGGAGCGCACCTCGACCAACGTATCCTCCATTTCCTGGATGATCAGGCGAAGGATTTTTTCTGGATCCTCGGCACGGTCGAGGAGGGCCGTGATGTTGGAATTAACGATGTCGCTCAAGCGAGAAAATACACCCATAACGCTTCTCCTTCTTAAAAGATCCAGGCACCGAGCACGAAACCAACGGCGAAGATGACCCAGGGAAAACGTCTCCTGTCATTCATCAAGCGGTGCATTCTGGTTTCCCAGTCATAGCGATCTTGCGATGTGGTCGACATGATCTCGTCCAATGTTGTGATATCCATGCATGGTTAATTGCTAAAACCGTGCCAAACTTCGAGATACTTGATAACCTATTGAAAATAATCAGGTTATCTCAGAATTCGACCAGCGCTCGTGAGATAAAAAGAAAAAAATACCAATAGTTAGTATTCTAGGCCTGGTAAATTTTACTAACATGCTCATCTGATGGCCATGGATCGAGATCTACCTGACCTTATTGGCGATGCACCGGCTTTTGCCGCGACGCTAGACCATGTTTCGCGTGTCGCACCACTTGACCGGCCAGTGCTGGTGATCGGTGAACGCGGTTCTGGCAAGGAGCTGATTGCGGCCAGGCTGCATTTCTTGTCCCGTCGCTGGGATCAGCCCTTGGTAACACTGAATTGCGCTGCACTCAGCGATGACCTGCTGGAGAGCGAGTTGTTCGGCCATGAGGCAGGTGCCTTCACCGGTGCCGCCAAGCGTCGCCTGGGCCGGTTCGAACGTGCCGACGGCGGCACATTATTTCTCGATGAAATCGCAGCGGCCAGCCTGCGCGTTCAAGAAAAGCTCTTGCGGGTGATCGAATATCGGGAGTTCGAACGCCTTGGCGGAGATCGAACATTGCATGTTGATGTCCGCATCATCGGAGCGACCCACGCCGATCTGCCTGCCGAAGCAAAAGCTGGCCGTTTTCGCCATGACCTGCTTGATCGCCTCGCGTTCGATGTCGTCCACCTGCCGCCCCTTCGCGCCCGATCAGGTGATATCAGACTTCTCGCTGATCATTTCGCTGTCTCCATGGCACGCGAACTCGATATGGACCGGCCAACATTCCATGATGATGCTTATGTCGCTCTGCTCGCCCATGGCTGGCCAGGCAATGTTCGCGAGCTGAGAAATACAGTGGAGCGTTCGGTCTATCGACACCTCACCGGCGATAAGGCATCCGAACCGATCAAGGAGATCCTCAACGATCCCTTCATCTCACCTTGGACATCGCCGTCGACGGGCAATGTGGAGCAGCCTGCAGCCCCCAAACCGCCGGACGGCAGCTACGACTACAAACAGGAGGTGGATCGAATAGAGCGCCAGCTCATTGCGGACGCGCTCGACGAAAATCGTCATAACCAGCGAGCCACCGCCCAATATCTGCACCTGACCTATGATCAATTACGCGGGCTCATCAGGAAACACAGTCTTTCAGTGGTATGACAACATCAGTCGGTTGCCCACCGTTGACGCTGACAGTGACGGTATGCGGCCAAGTTTGGCGATATGGAAGCGGGGCTTTGTGGGGCCAGCAGAGGTTTTTTTGCGACAAGAAAAGTCAGACCGTGCCGCCGAGTGAGCCTTCCAGCTCGGCCATTTCCTGACCGCCGGCCATCATCTCCTGGAGCTGCTCCGGCATAATATTACCGCGCTCGGCTGTGCCGAGTGTCTTGCCGCGATTGAGCACGGTGAAGCGGTCGCCAACGGCGAGCGCATGGCGGACATTGTGGGTGATGAAGACGACGGCGATGCCTGCCTTTCTCACCTTGTCGACGGTGGCCAAGACGTTCGAGGTCTGGCGCACACCAAGCGCTGAGGTTGGCTCATCCAGGATCAGCACCTTCGCCCCGAAATGGACGGCGCGGGAAATCGCGACGGTCTGACGCTCACCGCCGGAAAGCGTGCCCACAGCCTGATCCGGCCCACGCAGATTGATGCCCATCTTCCCCATCTCTTCCATGGTCACCCGATCGGCGTAGTCGTGGTCGTAGAACGACATGCCGAGCACGCGCCTAGTCGGCTCATTGCCCATAAAGAAATTTCGAGACACCGACATCAGCGGAATCATGGCTAGGTCCTGATAGACCGTGGCAATGCCTGCCGTGATAGCATCGCGCGGATTTTCGAAGCTTAACGGTTTATCCTCGAAAAAAATCTCACCCTTGGTGGCTTTATGGACGCCGGACATGGTCTTGATGAAGGTCGATTTGCCTGCGCCATTATCGCCAAGGAGGCAATGGCATTCGCCGGGAAAGACATCAAGGGACACACCGGCAAGTGCGATGACCGAGCCGAAATGCTTTTCGATGTCGACCATACGGATGATGGGTTTTGTGGATTGTTCGGCCATCTCAGCGCTCCCCTGTGATCAGGCGGCGAATATAGGTATTGAGGATCACGGCCATGAGAAGGATCAGGCCGAGAAACACGCGGAAAAGGGAGCTTTCGACGCCGGCAAAGAAGAGGCCTTGCTGGACCACACCAAAGATCAGCGCCCCCAAGGCCGCCCCGATCACCGAGCCGTAGCCGCCAGTCAAAAGTGCACCGCCGATGACAACGGCGATGATCGCCTCGAACTCTTTCAAGAGCCCACGGTCAGCACCGGCCGAGCCGAATTCCATGACCTGGCAGGTGGCGAAAACACAGGCGCAAAAGGCGGTGAACATGAACATCAGGACTTTCACCCTGTTCACGGGCACACCGACATAGCGCGCGGCCTGCGCATCGCCGCCGGTCGCATAGATCCAGTTGCCGAAGCGCGTGCGGGTCAAAAGGATATGGCCGAAGATGACGAGGATGATCGCCCAGACGATGAGCATCGGGATCCCGTCCACCACCGGCTGTCCCTGGCGTATGCCTTGGGCGAAGGTGGCGATGATGCCGATGTCGCCAAGCCATTGGAAAAAGCCGGTCAGGATCTTGCCGCCGAAAACAGTGGCTAGCCAATCCCCCTCGGCAACGTCCTTCACCCCGCCGATGATGGTTTTGCGCTCAATGGTCTGCGGCAGATAGATTGTGAAGCCGCGAAGGATAAAGAGAAAGGCAAGCGTCACGATGAAACTTGGAAGGCCTGTCCTCACAACGATCAAACCGTTCAACGCGCCGATTGTGCAGCAGATCACGAAGGTCAGGAGGATTGACATCCAGACCGGCCAACCGAGGGTAACCGAAAAGATCGCGATCAACATGCCGGCAAAGCCAATCATCGAACCGACTGACAAATCGAACTCGCCGGCGATCATCAAAAGACAGGCACCAACCGCGATGATCATGAACTGTGCCGAAACGACTGACCAATTCATGACGCCCTGGCTGTTGAACATGCCGCTGTCGAAGGCGAAGATGAAGAAGAAGACGAACACGAGAATCGTGCCGCAGATACCGCCCAATTCCGGTCGAATCAGCGCCCGCCTGAAGGCCGAAGTTTTCTTGACGCGTTCGTCGGTCTGTGTATCGGACGTTGCCGTCGCCATCGATTGGCCCCCCCCGGATCAGGCCATGTTGTCTAACCTTGAACGAAAAAACCGGCGTTCGACCAGATTGACCGAACGCCGGTTGATCATACGGGTCTATTCAGACCCGAACAGAGCGTTCTTACCTAGCGGTATTCGCCCGCGAACTCTTCGACCTTCTCAAGCGCGTCCTTGGTGACGAAGCCCGGGCCGGAGTTGATATTGTTGCCGGGGAGAACGCCGTAACGGTCCCAATTGGCGAGGATGATGACTGGAAGATAGGCCTGGAGGAAGGGCTGCTGATCGATGCCCCAGACGATAATGTCTTCCTTGATCGCCTTCACGATCTCGGTGCCCAGATCGAAGGTGCCGAAGTAGATGGCGCCGGCCATGCCGTTTTCCTTGAGCGCTTCGATGGTGGGATCGGCTGATGTCGGACCTAGGGTCAACACGGCACCGGTGTCAGGATTCGCGGAGAGATAGGCGAGAACCTTATTCTTGATTTCAGAGGGATCCGTGCCGCTATCCATCATGCTGTCGCCAAGCTCGACGCCGAGACCATCGGCAAAGCCCCGACAGCGCTCACCAACGATCGGCTGTTGGATCGCATGATTGACGCAAAGGAATGAGGTCACGCCGTCATCCTTTGCCCGCAGGCCAGCGGCAACGCCTGCGTCATATTCGGGCTGACCGACATACATGAGAGCGCCAACTTCACGTGCCTGCTCGGCTGTGCCGGAATTCATGATGATGACATCGATGCCCTGATCGGTCGCGGCCTTGATCGGACCCTGGAGGACGTCGAAATCAGCAAGCGTGGTGATGATGCCGTCGGGCTGAGAGGCGGCGGCTTGCTCGATGATGCGCGCCATGTCGGCGATATCACCGGTCGGTGGATTGCGGTATTCAACCTCGACACCAACCTGCTCACCGGCGAGCGCGATGCCGTTCTTAATGGTGTTCCACCAACTGTCGCTGTCCGGCGCATGGCTGACGAGCACATATTTCTCACCTTCAGCCGAAGCGGCGCCCGGCAGCAAGGCCGCTGTGGCCACGCCGGCGGCAAAAAGGACTGTCTTTGCGGAAAGTCTCATCGAAGTCTCCCTGATCCAACGTTTCATCATTCTCGGCGGCGGTGCGTATAACATGCATCCCCTGACTAAAAAAGAACATAAACGGGTCTATTTTGCAACCGGTTGCAAAATTGCTGAATTTTCAGATAACATACGCCGATAGGTCGATCGTCCATAAGTGGCGTTGGACGTTTGGGGGGTAAAAATGACGGTAACGTTACGGGAGGTGGCCGAAAGGGCAGGGGTGTCACGCTCAGCCGTGTCCCGGACCTTCACCGATGGGGCCTCGGTTTCTGAGAAGACCAGGCGCAAGGTAGAGGAGGCAGCCATTGATCTTGGCTACAGCCCGAACGCGCTCGCCTCCAGCCTGACCACCGGTCGGACCAAAATGATCGGCCTGATCTCCAACAATTTTCACAATCCCATTTTCCTGCAGGTGTTCGACCTTTTCACCCGCGGCCTTCAGGAACGGGGGCTTCGTCCTCTGCTGGTCAATTTGACTGATGAGACCGATCCTGACCACTCCGTGCGCATGTTGAAGCAATATTCGGTCGATGGCGTCATTGTCGCCTCTTCAACCTTGCCACTCACCTTCGCGCATGCCTTCCGCGACGCTAAGATGCCGGTCGTGCATTCCTTCGGCCGACATGCCGAGGCTCCGAATGTGCATGTCGTCGGGATCGACAATGTCGCCTGTGGCAAGCTTGCAGTGCAAACGCTTCTGGCACGTGGCTATCGTCGAATTGCCTTTCTGGGCGGGCCGGAGAAAGCAACCTCGACCCAGGATCGTTTGACAGGTTTTTTGAGCGAAATGTCGAAACACCCGGATACCGAGGCGAGCTTCAGCTTTGCGAAAGCCTATTCCTTCGAGGCCGGGCGCTCCGAGATGTGCCAATTGCTCGAGGCCGGTCTGCCTGCCGAAGCCTATTTTTGCGGTGATGACGTTTTGTCGATCGGAGCCTTGTCGGCTATTCAATCCCATGACCTTTTCGTACCCGATGATATCGGCTTGATCGGCCTGAACGACATGGAAATGGCGGGCTGGCAGAACATTGATCTTACCACCATTCGCCAACCGATCGATCAGATCATCGATGTCTCGATCGATCTGATCGCGACCATGTTAATCGATCCAAACCATAAACCAGAAGCTCACCTCTTCCCCTGTAAGGTGATCGAGCGCGGCACGCTGAAGAGACCCTCCCTATAAGAAAAGTCAACGAGATGGCGGCGCCACTGCAGTGATCGCATTACCCGCGTTCCTTGCCGTCAACGATACATAGGCGGTCTTGCATCAACCCAGGCGCCCTCGGCGTTGGCGGAGGCGACAGTGGCGTGGACGGCGGCCATGGAGCGGAGGCCGTCTTCGGCTTTCGGAAAGAGATTGGCGGCGGGATCGGCTGATCTGCCCTCCTTGTTGGCGGTGATCACCTCGGCAAGATCGGCATAGATATTGGAAAATGCGAGCGGCATGCCCTCGGGATGACCGATGGTCACGCGATTGGCGCGATCAGCCTCGGGCGAGAGGCCAGCTTCACCACGCTCGATGATCTGATTGCGGCCGCCAGTTGGCGTCCAGGTCAGTTGGTTCGGCTGCTCCTGCACCCATTTCAGCCCGCCTCTCTCACCGAACACTTGAAGGGTGAGGCCGTGCATGCGGCCGACAGCGATAGACGAGGTCCACAAACGCCCGACAGCACCGCCTTCCATGCGGAAATTGACCATGGCGTCATCTTCAAGTTCACGGCTTTCGATGGTGGAGGCAAAGTCGGCGGACAGGCGACGAACCTCATCGCCGGCGACGAAACTCGCCATATGCAGCGCATGAATACCGCAATCCGCGAATTGAGCGGAAACGCCAGCCTGGGTCGGATCATAGCGCCAGCGCACACGAGGGTTGTCGGCATCGGCGGCATCGGCATGGTGACCATGGGCGAATTCCGCCTTGATCACTCGGACCTTGCCAAGATCGCCGCGCGCCACCATCGCTCGCATATGGCGCACCAGCGGATAACCACTATACCCGTAATTCACCGCGCAGATGCGGCCTGCTACGCTAGCAAGCGCTACAATTTCTTCGCCTTCTTCAACTGTCATCGTCATGGGTTTTTCGCAGAGGACGTGAAAGCCCGCCTCGAGAAACGCCTTGGTGATCTCGAAATGGGTGGCGTTCGGGGTGGCCACGGTCACCAGATCGACCCGGTCCTCTCGATGGCGCTCACCCGCCAGCATTTCCTGCCAATCGCCATAGGCTCGGTCATCGGCGATGCCCAGTGATTTTGCATAGGCACGGCCCTCATCGGCACGATGATCGAGCGCGCCGGCGACGAAATCATAGGCGCCGACCACGGACGTACCCAGACGATGTGCTGGACCGATCTGGCTGCCTTGGCCGCCACCGATCATGCCCCAGTTCAATTTTTTCATGGAATTACCCCTGATATTCAATGGATTGAAGTTTCAAAAGTCACTGACGGTCTGCCAGCTTCTGGACCGGTGTGACTCGCGAACGGCAGCGACCACACGGGCGACTTCAAGGCCTTCCCTGAAGGTCGGCCATACATTATTGCCGCTTTCAATCGCGGTCAGAAAATCCTTGGCCTCGATAATGATCTGATCCTGATAGCCGGTGCCATGGCCTGGCCCCTGGCAAAACGGAAGGTAATCCGGATGTTCCGGGCCGGTCAGGATTTTTCGAAAGCCACGTTCGCGCTCCGGACCTTCGGCCCGGTAAAGATAGAGCGCGTTCTGGTCTTCCTGATCAAAGCGAATAGCGCCCGCGGTGCCATTGATCTCGTAGGCATAGCCCATCTTCCGGCCGGTTGCGACACGGCTGAAGAAGAGATGGCCCATGACGCCACTTTCAAAGCGGCACATCAAATGCGCCTGATCGTCATTGGTGACGGGAACGCCACCGCGTTGCTGATAAACTGTCTCAAGCTCGGCGCTTAGCTCCCGGATCGGCCCCATGAGCGCGCGGGCGCCATTGATCATATGTGGTGCGAGGTCCCCCATCGTGCCATTGGCATCACCTTCTGCTCGCCAGGTCGCTGGCAGCTCCGGATCGGCGTAGAAATCCTCGGTATGCTCGCCGCGAAACCAGGTGACATCACCGATCTCGCCATCCTGGATCAGCTTTCTTGCGAATTGCGAGGCGGGCGTTCGGATGTAGTTGAAACCGATCATGTTGACGCAGCCATTGGCTTCGGCGGCGGCAACCATCGCCTTGGCGTCGTCGAGCGAGGCGCCAAGCGGCTTTTCGCAAAAGACCGGTTTTTTAAGCGCGAAAGCCGCCTCAGCGATGGCGCGGTGGGTCATTTGCGGAGATGCGATGATGATCGCCTCGACCGCGGGATCGGCAACCAGCGTTTGCCAGTCATCGGCGGCGCGTTTGTATCCGAATTTCTCGGCGAGACGTTGTCCTGACTCTGGTGTCGAGCCCGCGACCATCTCCAATCTTGGCCGCAATCCTGTTTCGAACAGGGCCCCCACCGACGCCATGGCGACAGCATGCGCCTTGCCCATATAGCCGCCGCCAACGATGCCTATGCCGATGTTTCGCGCCAAGCCTCGTCTCCCGATATGCTCGTCAGTCACAAACTATTTGCAACCGGTTGCAAATTGCGTATCTTCGAATGGCTGTCGCCGTCAATCCAAATTCGACGCAGCACGATATTTTTTCGATAGGGAGGCAGGCGTGAGTAAGGCAGTCAGCGAGGTCCGTCTGACGACGGCACAGGCGATCGTCCGGTATCTGGCCGCGCAGTTCATCGAGATCGACGGCAAGCGCCAACGCCTCTGCGGTGGCGGCTTTGGCATTTTCGGCCATGGCAATGTCACTTGCCTCGGCGAGGCGCTCTACGATCACCGGGATGTTTTGCCACTTTATCGCGGCCAGAATGAGCAGGGCATGGGGTTTGCAGCTGCCGCTTACGCGAAATATCACCTTCGGCGGCGCTTCATGTTCTGTACGGCATCAGCCGGTCCCGGCACCGCCAATCTCTACACCTCAGCAGCGCTTGCCCATGCGAACCGCCTTCCGGTTCTGATGCTTTGCGGCGATGCCTATGCCACGAGACTGCCGGACCCCGTGCTCCAACAGCTCGAACATTTCGGTAATCCTGGTTACGGCTTGAACGATGGCTTCCAGGCGGTTTCCCGCTACTGGGACCGGATCACCCATCCGGCCCAAATCATGCAGTCCCTGCCAGCAGCCTTCGCCACCATGCTCGACCCTGCCGATTGCGGCCCCGTTTTTTTGGCACTCCCCCAAGACATCCAAGGCTGGGCCTATGACTACCCAACCGAACTATTCGACGAAAAAACCCACCATATCCGCCGCCAGCCTCCAGATAGTGTCGAGGTCGCCGAGGCTTCGGCGTTACTGAGGTCAGCATCCCGACCTGTGATTATCGCAGGCGGTGGGGTGCAGTATTCGGGTGCGGTGGCTGAACTTACTGACTTTGCCGAGACCCATGGCATCCCCGTGGTCGAGACGATTGCCGGGCGCGCTAACCTGGTCGCTGAGCATCCGCTGAATATCGGTCCGATCGGCGTTACGGGATCGAATAGCGCCAATGCGATTGCTGAAAAGGCCGATGTGATCCTGTCGATCGGCTGCAGATTACAGGACTTCACCACCGGCTCCTGGACCGCCTTCGCCAAGGACGCCCGCCTGATCTCGCTCAACGCTGCTCGCCACGATGCCGGCAAGCACCGCTCACTCCCAGTGGTTGGTGACGCCAAGCTCGGCATTGCGAGCCTGGCTGCAGGCCTCGGCGGTTACAAAGCACCGGCGGATTGGGTGGATGAGGCCAAGACGGAACGAGCAAGCTGGGATACTTACGTCGCTGACAATGTCAGGACGGACACCAATCGTCCGAACTCCTATGGCCAGGCCATTGGTGTGGTGAACGCGCTTTGTGATCCGAAGGACAGGGTAGTGGCGGCAGCAGGCGGTCTGCCGGCCGAAGTCACCGCGAACTGGCGAACCCTCGATACCGGCACGGTTGACGTCGAGTTCGGTTTTTCCTGCATGGGCTATGAGCTCGCCGGCGCTTGGGGGGCGAGGATCGCCCAGAGCGAGGTGGAGCCGGACAGGGACACCATCGTTTTTTGCGGTGATGGTTCTTATCTCCTGATGAATTCCGATATCTATTCCTCGGTGCTCACCCAGAAAAAGCTGATCATCCTCGTGCTCGACAATGGCGGCTTTGCCGTCATCAACAAGCTTCAGAACGGCACCGGCAATGAGAGCTTCAACTGCCTCTTCAAGGACTGCCCAACCGTTCCTAACGCCTTCGCCGTCGATTTTGAGGCCCATGCCCGCGCCATGGGTGCAAACGCCGAGACCGTTGCCAACCCCACCGAACTCGGCGACGCCTTCAAGCGCGCCAAAACCGCCGACAAGACATCCGTGATCGTGATGAATGTCGATGCCTATGAAGGCTGGACAACGGAAGGCCATACCTGGTGGGAGGTCGGCACGCCCGAAGTTTCCGAACACGAAAAAGTGCGCACCGCCCACAATGATTGGGAATCCGGCCGATCCCGTCAAAGGAAAGGCATCTGATGCCAGCCATAAACCTCTTCAGTCAACGCTCCAGGACGTTCCTGGTGATTGGTCGGGCGGGTATGGATTTTACGCCGGCTGTTCATGGTGAGACGGCGTTGGAGAGCGCGTCTTTTTCCGCAGGTCTTGGTGGATCGAGCGCCAACATCTCAGCTGGGCTGGTGAAGCTTGGCTGCGCCGCTGCCATCATGACGCCGGTTTCCGATGATCTGATCGGGCGCTTTTGCATCCACCAACTTCAGCGCTACGGTGTCGATACCGGTTTCGTGACAATGGTCGGCGGCGAATATCGAAACTCGCTTGCCGTCTATGACCGGACGGAGACTGTCATCTATCGGAATGGTGCTGCCGATTTCCAACTCACCAAAGCCGATGTTGAAAAGCCGGATTATGCCGCCTTTGCCGGGTTGATCACCACAGGCACGGTGCTCGCCGGCGAACCGTCGCGCACCTCGACCTTTCGCGCCTTCGATCTCGCCAAAGAGGCCGGTCTTCCTTTGATCTTCGATGTCGATTATCGACCCTATTCTTGGGCTTCAGCTGAGGAAGCAGCCGAGGTTTATTCGAGAGCTGCCACCTATTGCGACGTCATCATTGGCAATGATGATGAGTTCGGCTTCATGGCCGGTGGTTATGATCTGGGGCTTGAAAAGGCGAGGACGCTTGTTCGGAGTGGGGCCTCGATTGTCGTCTATAAGCAGGGCGAAAAGGGGTCCATCACGATTACTGAAGATAACGAAACCGAATGTGGCATCTACCCCGTCGAAGCCCTCGCCCCTAACGGAGCCGGTGATGCCTTCATGGGCGGGCTGCTCTCGTCCCTCGTTCAGGGATTGGACCTTCCAACCGCCGTCGATCGCGGCTCGGCTTCAGCCGCGATCACCGTCTCGCGCGCCGGCTGCGCTGAAGCCATCCCGACGACGGACGAGCTCAATGACTTTATGGATGATCGAACGAACCAACGCTGACCAATCCGAGGAGTTCTCTCTTGCATATCGCCCCTTACGACAACCAGAACAAGCCGATCGTCGACGTTGGTGACGCAACGGTCCCGTTGAATTACTTCAACATTGTAAAGCTGAAGCAGGGTGAAGCTTTCACCTATCAGGTGCCAGGTTATGAAACCTGCGTCGTGCCGGCGACCGGCAGTGTTGATGTGAACATCGAAGGTGTTAGCTTCAAGAAGCTTGGCGGACGTGGTGTCGATGTCTGGGATGGCGAGCCGGAGGGCGTTTATGCGCCTTCAGGCGCCACGGTCGAGATCGTGGCTGTCTCCGATGAAACCGAGACGTTCGTCGCCGGCGCCAAATACGACAAAGTCCTGGAGCCCTTTGACGTGCGCTCAAACGCGCTTGATCTTGTTCAATACGGCTCGGATGACACCAAAACCCACCGAAAAATCAAGCATATTCTGGGTCAAAAGCAGGCGGACAAAGTCGGCCGCCTTCTGGTATCCGAGCTCTTCACTGTTGGTGCCGGCGGCTGGTCCGGCTTTCCCAGCCACAAGCATGATACCGATCGCTTGCCCGATGAAACCCGCCATGACGAGACCTATAATTTCCGTTTTCGGCCCAACCACGGCTCCGGCGTGCAGATGCTGCAGCGGGCGGATGGCGAGCCCGGCGATGCCTATCACATCGTCGATGGCTCCACGATCTGCCTCGATAACGGCTATCATCCCTGCTGCGCGCTGCCGGGTTATGAAATGTACTATTTCACCATCCTAGGCGGCCTCTCCCAACGCTCGCTGGTGCAGTTCTTCCAGCCGAGCCATGCCTATCAGATCGAGACCATCCCAGGCATCAAGGACATGATCGCCAAATTCAAATGACTCGAGCCGCGCTGGCTGATGTCCTTCGGCCTGCTCTCGCTGAGGGTTATGCCGTGCCAGGGCTAGTCTGCCTCGGCTGGGAAGATTCTCGCGCCTATGTCACCGCCGCTGAGGCCGAATGTGCGCCTGTCATCTTGCAGGCGGGGCCGGGATGCCGGAAGCACACACCGCTCCCCGTCCTAGCCTCAATGTTCGGGTATCTGGCCGACGCGGCATCCGTCCCGATTGTGATGCATCTAGATCACGGCTACACCTTGGACGAGTGCCGGCAAGCGATCGATTGTGGCTTTACATCGGTGATGTTTGATGGCTCTCGATTGCCACTTGAAGAGAATATCGAAAAAACCGCTGAGATGACCGCTCTTGCCCATAAGGCCGGTAGTTCCGCAGAAGGTGAGATCGGCTTTGTCGGCTATGCCGATGGCGACCAATCCGCCGGCACCGATCCTAACGAGGCCGCTCGTTTCGCCCAAGAGACCGGCGTTGATGCCATGGCGATCTCGATCGGCAATGTGCATCTGCAAATGGACAACGGAACGAACCTTGACGAGCAGCGCCTTTCAGCAATTCAGGCCAAGACCGAAGTCCCCCTTGTCATCCATGGCGGTTCCGGCGTATCGATCGAACAACGGCGACATCTCGCAGCGAGTTCAGCGATTTGTAAGTTCAACATCGGCACAGAACTTCGCCAGACCTTCGGCCGGAGCATCCGCAGAACGCTGGCGGGCGACCCTGAGCTGTTCGATCGTCTGGCGATATTATCGTCGACGGAACCTGATATCGAGGCTGCGACGCGGGCTGTCCTGCAAGGACTCGGCGCATCTGGACAAGCGCCAGACTAAGGGGGGGGTGGGTCAGGTCGACCTGACCCACCCCCAACATCATGTCGCCGAACCAAGGTGGGCTGCTTGTGGGCTAGTCGTGTGTCTTCAACAGAACAGCCCATTTCCCGGCTAGCTTACTTGGTCGCATACCCTCGTATTTCGACGATGACGGTGGGCAACCAACTGATGTGGACATTTCCTTAGGATAAGAGCCAGCCACCATCCACGTCGATCGTTGTCCCCGTCACAAAATCATTCTGGATCATGAAGATGATCGCCTGGGCGACCTCGTCGGCCGTGCCGCCGCGCGGAATGATGTGATTGGCCGTCATCTTCTTATAGAATGCCTCACGCTCCTCGCCCTTGAGCGCCACCATTGGCGTATCGATCTGGCCGGGTGAGACCACATTTAATCGACGCGGCGCGATCTCAGGGGCGACGGCGCGCACGAAGGCCTCAACCGCACCGCCGACTGAGCCAATCGCGACCTGGCCGGGCTTGGTCTTTCGGGCGGGTGCACCACTGACGAGCACGATCGACCCGTCCTCGCTCAGATGCTCAGTGCCAAAACGCACCACATTCGCATAGCCCCAAAGCTTGTCGAACGAGGCCATATAGCCATCCATATCCATCTTCAGAAACGGCCCGACAGCGCGGTCGCCGCCGGTTGCCGCACTGACCAGGATGTCAAATGGCGCGCATTCTTTAAACAAGGCTGCCAAGGCATCGCGATCGCGGACGTCGCATTTCTTGAGCGTGACCCCAGCCGGCACCTCGCCTACCCGATCAGGATTGCGGCTGATTGCGATCACCTCGGCGCCCAAAGCAGCCAGTTGCTTGGTGGCGGCCAAGCCAATTCCAGATGTGCCCCCGAAAACAACAGCTTTCTTGCCCTTTACGTCCATCTCTCACGCCCCTTTTATCTTTACGGTTTCCTGCAAGCTTCCTTGGTTCCTTTAGACACAGATGTTGCAGGATTCTCAAGGCTTCTGTTTGATCTGAGGCGTCGGGTAGCTGGTCCACAGCATTTTCGCAGGAGGTTTGTGCAGCGCTGCCTATGTAACGCCTCCGAGAGGCGATACAACGTTATTTAACGCCTAAACCTGATCCCAATGCCTACCTTCTTCAACCGATGAAAGGCATGATGCCGGGACGATCACAAAGGTTCCGGATGATGCATGTCGACGCGTTAGCTATCTACCCCATCAAAGGCACCCAAGCCGTGCCGCTCGAAGTTGCCGAACTGCGTGCAAGAGGGTTTGCCGGCGACCGGCGCTGGATGTTGGTAGATGACCACAACAGATTCATCACCCAGCGTGAAGAGCCGCGTCTGGCGACGCTCGGGGCGGCCCTATCGGAGACAAGCCTCCTGATGGCCTTGCCGGGCGGGGAAGCTCTCCACATTGCCAAGCCCTCCGGCTCTAGCCGTGTCATGGTCAAGGTTTGGAAGTCGACTGTGGATGCCGCGATCGCGGATGAAGCGGTCAATGAACGGCTCAGCCAATTTTTCGAACGCAAGGTCAAGCTCGTTTTCATGGATGACCGAGCCAGCCGCTTTGCCAATCCTAAATGGGCGGGTACTGAAAAGCCTGTCAGTTTCGCCGATGGCTATCCAATCCTGCTGACCTCGACCGCCTCCCTTCATGCGCTTAACGAAGTCATCAAAGGGCAGGGCGGCGTATCCGTTTCGATGGACCGGTTTCGTGCCAATCTCGTGGTGGATAATCTTGTGCCCTGGGATGAGGACAGCTGGGCGGTGATCCAGGTTGGTGACCTCATCTTCGATGTCGTCAAACCCTGCATTCGCTGTATCGTTCCAACGCAGGACCAGAAAACAGGCGCGATGCGCGCCGACAACCAGCCGACCAGGGCCCTCAAGAGCATCCGTTTCTCCGCTGACCAGCGAGCCAAGGGTGTTCTTTTTGGATGGAACATTATTGCCCGAACGGAAGGCACGATCAGCCTGGACGATGAGATAACAGTGGTTGAGCGGCGACTGGCTTGGGCGATCAAGCCCGATCAATCAGCGTCATAGAACGAGCAACAAGCCTCTTACGAACATGCGCAACCCGCCGTCGGTTTTAGAACGATGGCCCCATCAGCGTGTTGGGCAGCCAGAGCGCAATGTCCGGGAAGAGACAGAGCAGAATAATGGCGAGCACCATGCAGAGCATGAAGGGCAAAGCGCCCCAAAGGATGGTCGGCAGTTTGACTTCGGGCGCGATGCCATTGATGACATAGAGATTGAGGCCGACAGGGGGCGTGATTAGGCCGATCTCCATGTTGATGGTCAGCACCACGGCAAACCAGATCGGATCGAAGCCAGCCCCTTCGATGATCGGCAAAAGTGTCGGTGCTGTCATCAAAATGACGGCGACCGGCGGCAGGAAGAAACCAGCAACAAGTAAAAAAAGATTGATCCAGGCCATCAGGATCCAGGGGCCGACGTCGAGATCGGCGATCCAGAGCGCCAGCGACTGGGTGATATAAAGCGTCGACATCATATAGCTGAAGAGCTCGGCGGCCGCGATGATCATCAGGATCATGACCGCTTCGCGCATGGACGAGCGCAGCATCTTCCAGTGATCACTGATGCGCGTCATGCGGTAGATGATGATCACCAATGCAAGGCACATGACAGCACCGATGCCGGCAGCCTCCGATGGTGTCGCCACACCGCCATAAAGAACAAATAAGATACCGGCAATGATCAGGAGAAACGGAGCGACCCTTGGCAGGACTTCCAGCTTTTCACGCAGGCTGAAGCTGACATCCCGCCTCATGGCCGCACCGCCGGCCAGCCGTGCCTGCAACAGCCCCCAGGCAACGAAAAGCCCGGTCAGCAGCAGACCCGGCAGCAGACCTGCCAGGAACAGGCGACCAATTGAGGTCTCCGTCGCAATGCCGTAAACGATCATGGTGATCGAGGGCGGGATCAAGATACCAAGCGTACCGCCTGCAGCTATCGCTCCAGTCGCGAGGCCATCGGCATAGCCACGCTTGCGCATCTCCGGGATGCCCATCTTGCCAATGGCGGCACAGGTGGCGGGTGATGAGCCTGAAAGGGCGGCAAAGATCGCACAAGCGCCAATATTGGACGCCATCAACCCACCTGGCACCCGATAAAGCCAGCGGTCTAACGCCTCGTAGAGATCAGCGCCCGCGCGAGAAGAAGCCACCGCTCCGCCCATCACAATGAACATCGGAATGGACAACAGCGCAAAGCTATCCAACCCGCCATAAAAGACATTCGGCACGATGCTCAGTGCCGACGTGCCCTCGATCGCCAACAAAAAAACAATCGCCACACTGCCAAGCACAAACGCCACCGGCGCCCCCAGCAACAACAGCCCCACCGTCACCGCTGCCACCACTCCCCCCAACTCCAACTCACTCATCGGGGAGCCCCCGATGGCTTGACTGGACCTTGTTCTTGCTGGTCGGCGTCGGTGCCTATTTGAGTTGATTCGTTCAAGTTATCAGCAGGTTCCTTGATCAATCCTATTGCTGACAGCAACTCGGTGAGGGCTTGGAGGGTTAGGAGGGTCATGCCGATGGGCATGGCGGCGTAGGGGATCCAAAGCGGTGGGGCCCAGACTGTTTCGTTGTGCCAGTCGCCTGCCCAGGCTTCCCACCACCAGCCGTAGCTGAGCCAGGCGATCAGGCCGCAGAACGCGATGGTCACGAGGGACGCGGCTATGGACAAGAGACGGCGCATACGATCGTTGGCGTAGTGATCGAGCAGGTCGACGTTGACATGACCTTTGGTCATCAGGACGTAGGGTGCGCCGATGAAGGTCGCCCCGATCAACGAGAAGCTGACGGTCTCATGCTGCCAGATGGCGGAGGCGCCCAGCACGTAGCGCATGAACACCAGGTGGCAGACGGTAGCCAGCGCCACCAGCAACAGACCGACCGCAACGATCCCGCCCAATGTCGAGAGCCTGCGAACTAAGCGAACAAATGAAATCATACGCAAGCGCCCTAGATTGAACCGCAGCGAAGATTCGAGCCTTCCAAACGGTCGACTCGAATCTTCATCGCAAGTTCAGGCAAGTCCCCCCGACCCTGGCAGGGATGTCAGTCGACGGCGAGGGCTTTTTCGATGAGGGCAGCGCCGCCTTCTACGTTTTCATCGAAGCTCTTGTAGGATGTTTCCTTGGCAATTTCGAGCCAGGCGGCGTGTTGTTCAGCACTCATCGAGACGACCTCGACGCCGGCTTTTTCATAGGCTTCGACCAGTTTGCCATCGAGGTCCTTCGCGGCATCAAAGAAGAAGTCTTCCGCTTTTTGCCCAGCCGCCATCAAGGCGTCCTGCTGTTCGGGCGTTAGCTTTTCCCAGGACTGCTTGGACATGAGGATCGGCTCATACATGAACCAAAGCGCGAAGTCGCCGGGTTCGGTCAGACATTGGACCTGCTCATAGATGCGGTAGCTGACGAAACTACCAGAGCTGGTATTGGCACCGTCCAGTACGCCTGTTTGTAGGGCAGTGTAGATTTCAGAGGACGGCATGGAGTTGATCGAAGCGCCTGCCCCCACCAGCATCTGCTCAAAAGCGGGGCCTGCCGCGCGCAGCACCTGGCCGTCAGCGTCGGCGGGGTCGAGGATGCAGGCCTTGCTGGAGGCGAAACCGCCGGCCAGCCAGGCGTCTGAGAGCACGACGATGCCAGCTTCATCTATGATCGCTTTGATGTCGTCCATGAATGGGCTGTCGTTCAGGCGCTTGGCGTGGTCGTGGTTCTTCACCAACCCTGGCATCAGGGTCGAGCTGAATTGCGGGTGCTTGCCTGAGGCGTAGTCGAGTGGAAACGCCGAGATGTCGAGCTGGCCTTTGACCATCGCATCCCACTGCTCGCGCGGTTTAAAGAGCGACTTACCCGGATAAACTCTGACATCTATCCCGACATTGGCAGCACTGACTTCTTTAGCGATGATTTGCACCATCTCGTCGCGTACATCGCCTTTGCCACCGGGCCACTGATGGGACGCTTTGAGGGTAATGTCTTGGGCGGATACGAGCGACGTTGAGAACAGCAGCGCTGCGGCTGCAGTTAGCATATGATGGCGGACCATGTTGAGCCTCCTGAAAGTTCAGGCATTTTGTTATGCCTTCGCTATTTCCTGATTTTGAGCTTCACATGAAACGAGGCGCGTTGACAAGCCACAGCAATTCGAGCCATCTCCTAACGGTCAGATGATGCCGTCGCTGCCCTTATCGTCGGTCCGCAAAGCGGTTTGCTGAGCGCGCCCGGGCCTTTTGCTTTTCGATCTCACGATTGCGGGGGGGTGCATTGGTGACAAGTGACAAAAGCAGCTGCTCAGCCGCGCGCGCCACCTGATCCACAGCCTCACCGAAAGCCTGTTCGTTGACCTTGGATGGCCGATTGAAGCCGCTCAGCTTCCTGACGAATTGCAGCGAAGCAGCGCGGACATCGTCCGCCGTTGCGGGCGGGTCAAAGTTATAGAGCGTCTTGATATTCCGGCACATGCGCGGCCTCGTTGCGAGGTGGGTTGATAGGAGGGGTGTTCTGCCTCGGCATTGACATCACTTAGCTCAGCCCGCGCAATTCCAAAAACGTGTGAGCGGGCCATCACGCCCAAATAAGGGATCGCCATCCGGAAGGGGCACGGCGTCAATTTGGTGGATTGCCGTTTGACGATCTTCTGGCTGTCCGTGACAAAGATCCCAGTCCATCCCGTCGGGATAAGCGCCGACAACGAGAAAATCGGAACTGGATCCGAGGTTCTGGTGTCCGGTGCCTGCAGGCAGCACCAAGGCATCCCCGGCTTTGACGGTCATCACCAGACCGCTGGAACCACCAAGCCGCAACGTTGCCTGGCCCTCGCAGATGCCAAGCACCTCGTGGACGTTGCTATGATAGTGTGGAAATGGAAAAACCCCGTTGCGCCAGGCACCATGCCAGCCATGTGTAGCGAAGCGCTCGATGCAACGGCCTGCAGCGTCGGGGTCATCAAGATCGAGCACCGCTTCATAGATGAGCAACGGCAACACCGGGTTGTTGGGGATTTCCTCGACGGCATCGAACAGATGAGCCTTGACCGCCGGCTGATTGGTCATGTCGGTGACGTCCTCGTTCGTGGGCATGGCTATGCCTTTCATCAGTTGGACCATCTTAGGAGGCCAAGGCGTTGGACGCTATTGCGGGTTCCGCCTCAGCGCCGTTGTCGTCCCTGTTTCTCTTTCATGGCACCCTTGACCATCTTGCCGAAGGCACGATCGCTCGATCGGCGCTCAGCGATGCTCGCCTGGTTCTTGGCGTTCTCGGCAATCAGCTTGCGAAAGCGTTTCAGCCGGTCCGGATCGAGATCCCCGCATTCAATGGCGGCGAAGACAGCACAACCGGGCTCTCCTTGGTGAGCACAATCGGCAAAGCGGCAGCCTGCCGCGAGTTCGACGATATCGGCAAACACGTCCTCCAAACCGCTTTCAGCGTCGGTTAGCTGGAGCTCGCGCATCCCCGGCGTATCCAACAGCCAGCCACCGCTCGGCAGGCGATGCAGCGAACGTCCGGTGGTGGTATGCCGCCCCTTGTCGTCATCCTCCCTGATGTTTTTTGTGACTTGGATCTCGTCACCGATCAGAGCGTTGGTGAGAGTTGATTTGCCGACGCCGGATGAGCCGAGCAGCGCCACCGTCTGGCCGTGCTCACACCAAGGCTTAAGGACCGCGACATCGGTCACCGATCGCGCATCGAGACATTCAACCAAGAGTCCCGGCAGGAGCTTCGCGGCTTTGGCCACATAGATACTCGGATCGCCGACAAGGTCGGCCTTGGTCAGAACGACAATCGGCTGCACCTCGGCTTCTCGCGCCAGTGCCAGATAACGTTCCAGCCGTGCCTGGTTGAAATCCTGATTGCAGGAAGAAACGATCAGGAGTGTGTCGACGTTGGCGGCGATCAGCTGGATCGTGTGCGCCGTGCCTGGGGCCTTGCGCTTGAACAGGCTTCGTCGCTCCAGCAATCGCACCGGTCGGTCGGTCGACCGGTCGAGCAGCAGCCAGTCGCCCACCGTTGCGCGCCCTTCGTCATCAGCCTCATTCAACAGAACGGTGTCGACCTTGCCGGCAAAGGAAGGTCCTGCCACCTCGATCATCCCACGGTGAATGGCAAGGACGCGGACAGGCGCTGTGGTTTCCAGATCGGTTAGGTCGAGTTGGGATTGAAAGTGGGGTGACCAACCGTAGTCGGTCAAATCCATTGATAGTTCGGTCATGATCTCGATCAGCTTTTTGCCCTCTCATCGAGGGGCGTGATGGTCGTAAGCTAGGGTTAGCTGATCGGCGACGCTGATCAGCCTGGCCAGGAGCTGGTCGAGATTTTTGAACGCTAGAGTGACGCGAAGGGGAGGGGTGAGACGGCGCTAAACGTGACGCCGGTCGACTAAATTAACCTTCGTGTCAGCGTGGTCCTTGACCAGCTTGAATAATGATTTCGACCCTCATGAAATTCTCCTTAGTCAACGCAGTTCGCATTGTATTATCTAACGGCATGCCATCGATACAAGCAAGTCAATCCTTGCGAGAACAAGGCAGATCTAAATTAAAGTCATCAAAAGCCAAGGCGTCCGTTCGGTAGCGCCGGCTCCCGAACATTCATCAAGAAATGTCCGCATACCCCACGAAAACCAGGCACGTCCTCCAAAAGCGGTCCCAACCACATGATGTGGCCATGCCACTAGGCGGCTTTAGCGCGCCCAGGGCCTAGGGCTTCGCGCAGATAGCGCGCCATTTCGGTGGCACTAGGTGAAAGATTAGCGCTGGCCAGATAGAGATTGACACCGAACTGCGGGAGCTCCGGCAGGGTGCCGGGAGGCAACGCTTCAAAATCGGCCGGGATCGACGAGGACAGATAGGTGCAGACCGCGATGTCGGCGGCGACTACCGCATGGCCGGCCGTGCTGTCTTCGGAAGCACTGACAATACGCCAGGATCGACCGGCCTTGCTCAACGCATCCAGCATCGGTTCACGAAACGCGCAATGCTCATCGCCGAGCGCGATCGGCAGGGGATCCCGCTGCCAGGCACAGCCGGCGCGCGTCGTTACCCATACCAGCGGCTCGACATAAAGCCGTTCGCCTCCTCGGCCAAGTCGCTGTTCCGTTGTCAGACAAAGGTCGATCGCACCGCTCTCTAGGTCGGACAAAAGGTCCTGGCTGGATTTCGAAATGATGACCACATTGACACGCGGGAAGTCGGCATCGAAGCGCCGAAGAACAGGCGGTATCAGCGGCATGACGATATCATGAGGCACGCCAAGCCGGAGCTCGCCGACGAATTCAGGAGCGGTCATCATGGTCCAGATATCGTCGTTCATCGCCATGAACTCACGTGCTTTACCGAGTAGTCGCTCGCCAGCAGCGCTCAAATGAAGCCGTTTGCCATCCCGCAGGAACAAGGGTTGACCCAAGACATCCTCCAGCCGTTTGACATGCTGGCTGACGGCCGCCTGGGTGAGATGCAGCAAAGCGGCTGCTTTCGTGACACCGTCGGCGTCGACCACCGCAAGAAAGCTTCGCAACAAGGTTGTATCAAGATTCCTCATGGTCACCAATCCCGTCGTTGATGCTCTATTTTCATCATAATACGTGAACGATCCCATAACAATAATTAGATTTTATTATAAGCCGTTATCCTGCAGATTGAGCTGACAGACAGCGATGGAGGCACCGATGACATCAACTCAATGGCGTAGCTACCAGCATCGAGACCAGGACAATGTTGGCCGCCGGACAAGCTGGCTTCCTGTTCTCGTACGTCGTCTCCTGCTCTGGCGGGATCTTATGCGCGAGCGGCAGCATCTGCGCTCACTTGACGACCATGCGCTGAAGGATATCGGCATCAGCCGTCGCGATGTCGATCATGAGGCATCGCGCCCATTTTGGGACACCCAGGGTCTGGATCCAAGATAGGGTGGCATAGGCCACTTCATTTGATGTCCGCTGATAGTGCCTGGATCGATTGTCTGCGGCCAGGTTTTCAGGGCCGGTAAAGACGAGTCAGGCCTCAACGATCAACCCGCCCCCTACCACCTCCTGAATGGATGAAGAACATGGCGACAACACATTTCACTCCTGGATGTCAGAGCGGAACAAATGCAACGGCATCCAAATCAGCCTGGGCGATATCCATTGCCGCAGTTATTCTGGCCCTATTGCTGGGCCTCAGTGCTGCCGATATTCAGCGGCAATCTGGAGCAGGTACAGGAATCCAGCCAAGCGTTGCCCCGCTGGACGGTCGCGGCAAATGGGGCGGGTATCTTTAGGGGCTTCGCCGAAGGCATGAGGCAAGCTTGATATCACACCAACAGGCGACCTTGGCTTTGGGGGCATTTGGCAGACCTTTGCGTGAAACGAAATCATCAGTGTTACGGTCCGGGTTGATCGTTAGGCAGATTACATTGCGCTTCGTAAAGATTGGGTTATCTCTTCAGCCAATCTTCATTGTTCAAGGAAACGGGTTCGATACGAGATTGGCATAAATTCAAAATCATGCGTCGAACAACCTGAATGCCGGAACCTCCCATGCAGCCGTTCCTTAATCAACCAAGCAAAGTCAGCCGCCACTGCATCTTGACCATCATCACCATGCTGACCGTTGTATCGGTGGCATCATTGGTGGTGTAGCGTCAGGGCTTAATCGCCTGGGAAAACGTAGCAGGCAAGGACGGTTCACAATCAGCGTATTTGACGTCTTCGGTTATCAGTCGGTGACGGGCTCGCCTTTCGGCTTCGCAGTTGGATCGCCAACCTGAACCATCTGCTCCTTCATCCGCTCGCGAATATCCCAAATACCCGTCCATCCCCTCGGCATGACGAAGGTATCGCCGGCGACGAACTCATTACTCGAACCATCCTCATTCGTGATCACCAGACGTCCGCTGATCATCAACACGCATTCAGTGAACGGATAATCGATCAGCCTGGTCTTGCTGACATCGGCCTCCCAAACGCCAGCGCGAACCACGGTTTCACCTTCATGGGCGTCGTCGAAGGTGATGGTCTGGCCTACGTAAACTCCAGGCTTGACGGGAAGTTCTTCCGTTGGTGTTGTGCTGTCAATGATGGCAATAGGCGGTGCATCAGCCGCAAACGCCACCATACCCGCGCAAAGAAGTAGACTGGCAAGCCAAGAAACCGATCGCATGGGCGTATCTCCCTTATTTTTTTATTAGCGACTGGTCAAGTCATCGCATCGAAGGCAAAGAAAAGCCCGTCATCGTGTTGTTCGGAAGCAAGCCGCTTCCCCGGCTGTTCAGGCAACCAATTGAACACCTTCAAGTCGCTCAATAATCTCGGCGGCAAGTGCGTTGATCTCCTGGCCTGCCATGCTCGCTGATGCGACTTCGGCAACGCCGAGGCCAGCGCCAAGCGTTGCCGCATAAGCCTGGCGGTTGCCGAGATGATGGCGCGCCATGGGCCAGGCTAATTTGACGAGTTCTTGCCGGATCAGCGTCGCGGCTTTCCCCCGTGGCGGCATGCGATTGAGGACGACCAGGGCTTTGCTCCGTAGACCAGGATTGCTCACTAACAGCGTTTTCGTCGCCCAAAGATCTAATGCCGTTGGTTGGCAAGGGATCAAGACAAGATCGGCGATCTCGGTCATGGCTGCAAAATCATCGTCGCGCCCGGAGGCGCCATCGACGAAGAGAAGATCGCATTCGTCTAAGAGCCGCGCCGAAATATAGGGAAGGCGCCAGCCGGAGCCTTGCTCGACGCTGACCTCCTTCACGATTTTCAACGTCAGTTGATCACGCAAACCTGCCCATGCAAGCAAGCTCGCTTGCCGATCGATGTCGACAATTTTGGACTTGTAACCCTGTGCAGCACATGCGACAGCAAGTTGCGCCGTGAGCGTGGATTTTCCCACACCACCCTTCATCTGGGCCACGCTGACGAACAAACCAGTCATTCCATCATTCTCACCAAAGCAACTTTGAATTGATTGTTCTGTAGGTTTTACTCTACTTTTTGATATCATCAACCCAAGCGCGCGATTCCTAATGAATTGGCTGGCATCAAGATCGTCGAGGCAGCGTTCCGCGTCAGGCCTCTTTAGTCAGGCGGCAGAAGCAAGACGCCTTGATCGGAACATCGGCTCTGGCGGAGGTGAGATCGAGGCGTTGCTTGATAAGCCTGATCTCGGTCTTTTCGCCGCGCCGTTTCAGGCATTCATGCAGGCCATGGAGACTCCAGAGATTGTCCGGATGCTGGCAGGCTCGGCTGAGCTTGCTATCAAGGCCGAGATCCGCCCGGTAGACGGCTTCCGCTTCCTCCACTTCACCCTGTTCGAGCAGGAGTGCGCCGAGAGCATGGCGGGTCGGCTGCATCCAGCCCCAGGGCTCGTCATACGGAAGGGCATCGTCGAGCTGAACCGAGCGGCGGAGATGGGCAAAGGCGGCATCATAGTTCGCCTTTCGGTATTCAAGCTCACCCTCGAGCATCGCCTCACCGATTGCGAGTAGATCCGGCACGATGTTGTTATGCACCCGCCGCGTGTCGGGAACATCCATCTTTGCCGCTAAAAAAAGTTCTCGCGTGGCCTCGGCGTCATCGATCTGGCCGAGGGCTGAATGGGCCACTCCCCTGGCGTAATGCATCATCGCGGTGGTGCAACGGTAGAGATCGCGATCCGCCGGGAGCTCTTGATCGAGAATCGCCTGCCAACGCCCAAAACGCACCAGCACATGCTGCTTCATCGAAAGATAGCCCTCGAGATGATCGGCCATCGGCGGCGATTCCAGCCGGAGCAGTTCCTCCGGCATGGTCTCGATTAACTCCTCCGCAGCACTGATCGCGGGCGCGTATTGGCCAAGAAACATCGCGCCGTAAATCGTGAAGTGATAATTGTGAATGCGATAGGCCGAGTAGAAATTCATCGGCCCCTCGCGTGCCAAAAATTTGCGGTCAGCCTCCGTGGCTTTCTGGTTCCAGTGCACCACATCGGCATAGTGACCGCAGAGCACATCGATATGGGTCGGCATATGAATCAGATGTCCGGCATCCGGCACCAATTGGCGCAGCCGATCGCCCGCACGAAGGGCGCATTCGGGGAAAGGCGACATTTCCATCAGATGGACGTAGAGATGGAGTAGCCCTGGATGATCCCAAGCCGTCGGGATGTCGGCAAACGCACCTTCCAACACCTCAAGCGCCTCGGCAGTCCCGGCGCCGTCGGCGACCTTGCCGCTTTCGAGATCCCACATCTTCCAGGGCGTTAGGTTCATGATCGCTTCGGCGAAGAATGCCCGGACGTTCAGGTCATCTGGATGTTTTTGGTACACCTCGCGCATCGCATCGGTGAATGCACGGTCCCAGGCACTTTGGTCCTCGATCGGATCGCGTTCGGGGTAGCGAGCGAGGAGGGCATGCACCAATGCTTGCTCAACCGGCGTCAGTTTTTCCTGTAAATCCTCCGCTGCCCGGCTCTCATCGAATGCGCGAGCAAGTGCTTGTTCCTTGGCGGCCGGATCGAAAAGAATCCATGGGCGGTTGTAGTTGGGGCCAATTGCGTAGGCGATACCGAAACGAGCTAGGGCGCAATCGGGATCATGTTCAAGCGCCTTCTCGAAACAGGCAATCGCCTCCTCGTGGTTATAACCAAAACACCAGATGATGCCCTGATCGAACCAACGTTGCGTCTCAGAATGGGAGGTCGAGACCGGCCAGGAAAAGGCCCCAAGGTCAAAATCATTGCTCATGGCATACCTCAATGAGTGGATGCGTCATGGAAATAGCTTCGTTGAAACTTGGAACTGCGGGAAATCCCAACAGGCCTGCCAACGACACTACCCCGCACATCCATCTTGTAGCCTCAGACCAAAGCCGGGTATAGCTGTTGAAATACTTGCCTGAAATTTGAGCCGTTTTTAGCGCATATCCTATCTTGGTAAGCCATTCGAGCACGATGTTTTTTGATAGTTAGGCCCATGGGATCGGTGGTGACCTGAGCAATGTCTGGTCGAACGGCTTGAGGGCAATATCCGGGACCTGAAGGTCGAATTTCGAGACCCTAATATTTTTACCGACAAAGATCTCGACGAGGCGAGGCGGCTCACCAATCAGCTCGAGGGCAAGGTCAAGGCCCTGGGCTGGTCCTCGTGGCGCGTGCCCAGCCCAACGAACAAGAAGCTTGGCCCGAAAGTTTGAACGATCGCCGGGCACATATCACCAAGGAGATCATGGAGAAGGCGGGCTGCAACGTCCTCCCGAATGCGCTGCCCATGGTCGGCGTCGTCTCGACAACTCCCAAGATGGTGAGCGTATCGCCAGCGGGTCTGCTGACAACACCATCCGCATCACCTGGGTCGGGCGTGACAAAAAACAGCTGATCGAGCGTGCACGGGAAAGGTTGCCGCGTGAGATGACCGCGGAGGAAAAGCGGCGGTTTTATCTGGCGGTGGACTGAGAGGGGCCGAGGGTTCCCGGTTCCATCGGGCGGGGGATGACGGAACCGGGACCTCGCAGGCGCCCCAGCTTGCCTTAGGGGTTAACATGGGCAAGGTGGAGCGTGTTGCCGGTGGTCACACGGACCAAGTCGCCTTCGCGGGCAAAGCTAAATGTCATGCCTGCAAGACCCGGCAAATCAAGTGTCACATCATCGCCATCCACCAGCACCATGCGAACCCGCTGGGTCTCATCTGAGGTGGCGGCTTTGGGATAGGCAGCCGTAACCTCCAGACCTTGTTCGCCCCTGCCGTAATAGACGACCAAATCGACGCCATTCTCCTGCACAATGCCGGCCTTACCCGGTCCATTCAGCTCGATCTCGCCGGCTTGGACGAGAGAAGCGGAGAGAAGTGTCGCGGCGGCGGCAAGCGAGGCGATGATGGCGTTCATTGTTCTTCTCCTCATGAGAGGTGCCAGCCCTTCTTTATTCAGGCCGATGTCCACCTCTTGATGATCGGAGATTAGACGCAGTTTGTTTCATCTTTATTTCACATTTGTGGAGTTGTGTTTCAGTTCTGTTTCAATTCACCAAGAAACGCTGTGAGATCAACCGTGATGGCGGGCAACGATCTCTTGAAGATCGGCGAGGACTTTGCCGCGAGCGCTGCTCGATCGAATGAAGGTCCGATGTCCATGGGTGAGAAAGCGATGGACTGAGTGATCCGTGAAGGCCGTCCATGGCCAGACAACCCCATCGAACCAGCCGCCATAGGTATAATGTGGCAGATCGACATCGAGCGGCACGCCGAGGCGGGCATCGCGCCTCTCGGCAATGCGGGGAAGATGGCCGCGATGTTCGGTTGCGAGCGAAACGATCGCCCGAACATCAGGCTCGCTTGTACGGCCGACCATGGCCTTCGCCAGCAGTCCCCCGAAGCTGAAACTCACCACGAAGGTCAGCGTTTGATCGCTTAGGGTCTTTTGCCCCCTCGGCCATCACCTTTTCTAGGATCTGAGCCTCGCTTGGCTAATCATAATAGAAACCATCGATGATGGTAAGCTCGGCGTTGGGAAACGTCCGGCACAAGTCCCTAATCCAGCTCCTCCAGCTGGCTGTGACACTGACGCTGAAGGCACTGGGCAGGCAAAGAAACCGCAACTCTCCCATGCCCTCATGCAGTACTCTTGCTGCAACGCCGCGCCCCTTTGGCCTGGGATGGAGACGACGAATGATCGGCTCAACCAAAGCCCGATCGCCAAAATGGAGAAGCCTTGATATCAAGATGCTCTCAAGATCCGAATGGTACAGACGACATGTTTCAGCGCCGATGCATTCTTTGCCCTGGATGCATTGAAGAGGGGCAAGCGTCACAAGATGGCAGTTTGATGACAACTGTTTTGAGCGAGAGCATGTTCCGTTTTTCAGAACCTGCTCATCCCAGGTTTTAGCCGTCGCGCCCTTCCTCTTAGCAGCCAATTTGGGCTATCGTCATGGCATGCATCGGCCCAAGACCTTCCGATCAACTCGTTGAGGAACGATATGGACTACGTGATCACAGCCCCCACCGCCGCGACCCTTCCGGTCAAGGGCGAAGACGCCGCTTTCCCGATCCACCGAATTTATTGTGTCGGTCGGAATTATGCGGCGCATACTGTCGAGATGGGGGGCGATCCCGATCGCGATCCACCATTCTTCTTTCAGAAAAACCCCGACAATATCGTCCTGGATGGCCGCTTTCCCTACCCGGCGAAGTCGAATGACGTGCATCACGAGATCGAGGTCGTGGTCGCGTTGAAGAGCGGTGGAACGAATATTGCGGTCGAAGATGCACTTGGTCATGTCTATGGCTACGGCCTCGCCCTCGACATGACCCGGCGGGATCTCCAGGGCGAGATGAAAAAACTAGGTCGCCCCTGGGAAATCGGCAAAGCCTTCGAAAAATCCTGTCCTTGCACCTCCTTGATCAAGGCGGCGGATATTGGCCATCCTGACCACGGCGCGATCTGGCTCGACGTGAACGGCGAGCGCCGCCAGGAGGGCGATATCGATCATATGATCTGGAAGGTGCCGGAGATGATCGCCTATCTCTCCGAACTCTTCGTCCTTGCCCCCGGTGATCTCATCCTCTCCGGGACGCCATCGGGTGTCGCTGCTGTCAAACGGGGTGATCATCTGGTGGGTCATGCCGATCATATCGGCGATCTGGACGTCGAGGTCGTCTGACAGGCAGCATGCAGCGGGACTTCAGACGTAAGGTCTCGGCAAGAGGAGGCTTGTCATTTGTTGCATTGCATTAATGGGCTTGATGGATAAACTCCGGTCGTCCTAGATCCGGAACAATCATGCGGTTTTCGAGACCCTTCCGACATCTTATCTGGCTGGTGGTGATCGCACTTCTGGTTCAGCCTTTGCTTGGCCAGCGAGTTCTTGAAGCCGCTGCTCAAACGTCGACGATGCTGGTGATCTGCACCGGGACAGGCTTCAAGACCATTCAGGTTCCGAACGGCTATGGCCCTCCTATGGATCCTGTGGACCCATCAGGACAGCAGCACGGTTCAACGCTTGACTGCCTCGTTTGTCTGATTCAAGGGCTTGGCCAACTTGACGATGCCAGCAATCATGGAGCGCCGACGCTTCTACGTTATTGGATTGTGGAGACGTCGTTAACAGATCGTTGGTCCGCCGAACCCCTTTGCCATCGTCCCCTTCATAGCCGGGCACCGCCTCTCGCCTAGTGTGTGCCCCAATGCTGGATGTCGACGACCGCATGCTGATTGCTGGTCGCAAGGCATGTTTCCGCATGTTCGGTTAACAGCACGAAAACGTGGAAAGAGACCGTTTGTCGTGATGAGGGAATGATGACAATGAGAAAGATTCTAACAGCGACTTGTCTAACGCTAATGTTCGCAACCCAGGCCAATGCGGACGATGCGGGGATCGTCAGGGTTGGCGATCTCATGATTGATCAGAGCTGGGCGCGAGCCTCCATCGGCAAGGCGCCCAACTCCGCCGCTTACATGACCCTTACGACGCATGGCGATGTCGCCGACAGGCTGATAAGTGTAGCAACCCCCATCGCTGAAGCTGCTGAACTGCACAACCACATCATGGAGGGTGATATAGCCAAGATGCGGCAAATCGAGGCCGTTGACGTCAAGCCTGGTGAGCCGATCAATCTCGAGCCTGGCGGGCTGCATGTCATGCTTATGGGCTTAAAAGAAGAATTGAAAGCCGGCGATGTCGTCCCGCTGACGCTGACCTTCGAGAAAGCAGGTGATGTCACGCTCGATGTACCGATCAAGTCGCTGAAAGACAGTATGAAACATGGTAGCAAACATGAGCATGGCAGTTAACTGACCATCGCCTTGGAGCGCCTCGGCAGTCCATGACACTTTCTCAAAGCCTGGATTGACGCTGAAAGGTTCAGAATTTGTAGTCGGGAAGTGAGTGGAAGGCCTGTTTCAAGGCATCGCCCCAACCGGATGAAATCTGTTTATAATAAGCGCCATCTTGCTCGATCCGCCTCTCCTTGCCCAATTGGAAGCTGTCCTTCTCATAGATCTGCAGGTCAATGGGCAGGCCGACCGAAAGATTGGCTTTGATCGTCGAATCGAAGGAGAGGAGAAGGAGCTTGATGGCATCCTCAAAGCTCATATTCGGGTCATTGGCTCGAACTAGGATCGGCTTGCCATATTTTGTCTCCCCGATCTGAAAAAAAGGCGTTTCCGCAGCGGCTTCGATGAAATTACCTGCTGGATAGACCATGAACAGGCGGGGTTCGCTCGTCTTGATTTGACCACCGACGATCATCGTGGCATCGAAGGCGCTGCTCGCCCGCTGTCCATCCTTGCCGTTCGCTCCAATGACCTCTTTGAGCGTATCCCCGACGAGGCGCGCCACTTGGAACATCGAGGGGGCTTTCAGAATAGACGGGCTGCGCTCAACTGGTGGTTTTGCCCGTTCATCCAAGAGGCTGACCACGGCTTGGGTCGTTGCGAGATTGCCGGCTGTTAGAACAGTAATCACCCGTTCGCCAGGCGCCGACCATGTAAACATCTTTCGAAAAGTCGATATGTTGTCGACACCGGCATTGGTGCGCGTGTCCGACATGAACACCAAGCCTTTGTTGAGCAAGAGTCCGACGCAATATGACATATCTCTCGCTCTTCCCTAGACGTAGATCACTGCTGGACTTGAAGCGTGACGTTCATTGCTTCAACGCTATTGCCAAAACGCATGCCGGAAACCGGCGCTGCTTCCTTGTAGTCGAGACCGGTTGCCACGCGGATATAACGCTCATCGGGTGAAATCCCGTTGGCGACATCGAACCCGACCCATCCCAGCCCTTCAACATGAGCTTCCGCCCAAGCATGGCTCGCTTCCTGTTTGGTCCGGTCTTCCATGAAAAGATAACCACTGACATAGCGCGCCGCAAATCCGAGCAAGCGCGCAGCGCCAACGAAAATCTGAGCATGATCCTGGCAGACACCATGTCCCGATGCCAAAGCCTCTTCGGCAGTGGTGCCGCTATGGGTCTTGCCGGGCTCATAAGTGACTTGGTCCAAAATCGATTTGGAAAGCGCATGCAGCCTTGGCACATCGTCGTCCTCACCAAGACCCTTCAGCAATGTCCGCATCAGTGGCCCGGGCTTGGTGAGAGGCGTGGATCGATGAAAATACCAGAGCGGCGCGAAGCCGCCATGGATTCCGATCACGCCGGTGGTGTTATAGTTGTCGACTTCGCCCTCGCAATGAATAGTGATTTGGTTGTTGCCGGCGCCGATGCTGACCAAATTGACATGGTTGTTGTGCTGATCGTCGAACGCCAACTCAATGTTGCCGCCTTCGATCGCGATGTTCCATCGGATCACTTCTTGGCCCGCACGCGATTTCGGCGTCAGGCGAAGTTCTTGAAGCGCATAGGGAACAGGGCCGTCGTAAGTGTATTCGGTTTGATGATCGATCCTAAGTCGCATCTGACTACTCGTTAAATCGATAATCTTGCTCGATCTGACAACCGAGCTGGTGATTGGCCTGGATGAACGCCTGGATAAATTGATGTAGGCCACGATCGAAGATCATATCGATACTATGTTCCTGCAGCCGCATGCGCAGCTTTTCGGCTTGCTCATGGCTATCATGGCGGGCGCGGTATTCGTTCGCGATATAGCCAAGGCTATCCACGATCTTGGTATAGCAAAAAACCATCGATCTTGGCATGCGGTGATCGAGAATGAGGAATTCAGCGATGCCTTTCGGATTGATATCCCCCTCATTCAGCCAGTGATAGGCGCGATGGGCTGATACTGAGCGAAGAATTGTCTCCCATTGAACATTGTCCAGCGACGAGCCGACATAAGAAACTGATGGCAGGAGAACATAGTACTTGACGTCGAGAATGCGTGCCGTGTTGTCAGCACGCTCGACGAAGGTGCCGAGCCTGGCAAAGTCGTAGATATCATTCCTGAGCATGGTGCCTTGCACAGCACCTCGCACCAGGGCGTTTTGCTGACGGATTTGCGCTAGAACCGATGGTAAATCACGCTCGCGCACCGTCCGAGCAAGGGTATCCTTCAGGGTTAGCCAACACTCGTTCGTCGCCTCCCAGACTTCCTGAGTGAGGGCGGTTCTGACTGCGCGCGCATTGGTGCGGGCCCTCTCGATCACAGCCAGAACGCTAGATGCGTTGCCGCGGTCGCGCAGGAGAAAGTTGATCACGGCAGACGCATCGAAAGTTTCATGCTCTGCCAAAAAGACATCACGCACGCCAGCGGTGGTCACGATCGACGACCACTCGGCCTCCGCAGCAGCCGAGCGGGTCAGCGCTATATGGAAGCCGGCTTCTGCCAAGCGGGCGATGTTTTCGCTGCGCTCGAGATAGCGAAACATCCAAAAAATACCGCCAGCGGTTCTACCCAGCATTCATCTGGTCCCCAAGGCGTTCATCAAATCACTCATCGAGAATCCACGTATCCTTGGTGCCGCCGCCTTGGCTTGAATTAACCACCAATGAACCCTTCTTCAGGGCAACGCGGGTGAGGCCGCCCGGTGTGATGTCGATGCGATTGGGAGAGACCAGGACGAAGGGGCGAAGATCCACATGGCGCGGCGCCAAACCAGCTTTGGTCAGCACTGGCACCGTTGATAAAGCAAGGGTCGGCTGGGCGATATAGTTTTTGGGATTTGCCTTGAGCTTGGCTCGAAACTGAGCCAGTTCCTTCTTGCTTGCGGCTGGACCGACAAGCATCCCATAACCACCGGATCCGTGAACTTCCTTGACCACCAGTTGATCCAGATGATCCGAGACATAAGCCAAAGCGTCAGGCTCGGAGCAACGCCATGTCGGCACGTTCTGCAGGATCGCCTTTTCGCCGGTATAGAATTCGACAATGTCCGGCATATAGGAGTAGATCGCCTTGTCATCCGCGATGCCGGTGCCGGGCGCATTGGCAAGGGTGATCCCGCCCGCTCGGTAGACATCCATGATCCCCGGTACGCCGATCAGCGAGCTGGGATCGAAGGTAAGCGGGTCGAGATAATCGTCATCGATCCGACGGTAGAGAACATCGATCGGCACGAAACCACGGGTGGTGCGCGCCGCGATCCGTCCGTCGACCACGCGAAGATCGCGGCCCTCGACCAACTCAGCGCCCATCTGATCCGCAAGGAAGGCATGTTCAAAATAGGCGGAATTATGAATACCCGGCGTCAGGACGGCGACATGAGGCTTACCATTACAAGCACTCGGTGCTGAGGTTGCAAGAGAGGTGCGCAGATCTTTCGGATAGCTGCTGATATTCTTGACGCGTATCTTGGTGAAAAGCTCGGGGAACATCTTCAGCATGGTTTCCCGATTTTCCAGCATATAAGAAACGCCGGATGGCGTGCGCGCGTTATCCTCCAGCACGAAGAACGCGTTGTCGCCGGTTCTGACAATGTCCACGCCGACGATATGGGTGTAGATATTGCCAGGCGGCGACACACCAATCATCTCAGGCAGGAACGCATCGTTATACGCGATCAATTCTTCCGGCACCCGTCCTGCGCGCAGAATCTCTTGTCGGTGATAGATATCGTGAAGAAAGGCATTGATGGCGCGAACCCGCTGCTCAATTCCTCGGGTAAGACGCGACCATTCCCGTGATGAGATGATGCGCGGAATGATGTCGAAAGGGATAAGGCGTTCGGCGGCTTCTTCTTGCCCATAGACGTTGAAGGTTATCCCGGTCCGCCTGAAGAAGACCTCGGCCTCGGCAGCCTGTTTTCTTAAGAGCGCAAGATCCTCATTCAGGATCCAATCATGATAATCGGCATAGGGTTCGCGCCGTTGTCCAACGCTCCCGAACATTTCATCGAAATAGTGTTTTTCGTAGGTCATGATGAAAGCGTACAATAAACCATGATCGGATGAAATCCATGCCCGGCGGGACGATTGGATGGGTTGTCACAACAACTCTTGATACCTCATCAGACCGATGATCTGGCGGATCAGTTCATGACGCAAGCGGCTCCGCCTTCCTCGCCGGCAGGATTTCGTAGATACCGACAAATCGGGCCAAGCGCTCCAGTTCCGCTTCCAGCTTTTGCTGGCGTAGAGCACCCCAGCGAACGCCTTGTTCGGGCCAAATATTATCGACGGTGAGTAGGCCTGCCTTGCGATCAGCGCGCGCTTCGAGACGCCCAACGAAACGATCGCCTTCAAGCAGTGGAAAGACGTAATACCCCCATTTTCGCTGAGCTGCGGGAACGAACATCTCGACCCTGTAATCGAGGCCAAAGAGGCGAAAAAGGCGGTTGCGATCGCGGATCACCGGATCGAAAGGGTTCAAGATTCGAAGACGCGATGTGGAGGCGGGAGCTGTTGCCAGACGTGCTTCGATATCCGCAAGCGCCAAGGCTTCTATCCGTTCGCCGCTTGCTGTTTCCACCTCGACATCGACGAGCTCGGCGTGGTTTTTTCTAACCCAGCTCTTGACTTCGGGCAGGCTGACGGCATCCCAAAAACGTTGAATGTCGCCTTCGCTGCCAAAGCCGAGGCGGGTCAAGGCGGCGCGGCAAAGCCAGTCGATCTGGTCTTCTTCTGATCGTTCATCGGCGCGCAAATTGGCGGGGATCACACGCTCGCTAAGATCGTAGAATTTGATGAAGTTCTTCCGATGCGAGGTTGAGAGTTCGCCTGCATACCAGAGATAGTCTAGAGCGACTTTGTGGGGAGGACGCGACCACACCTCCTTCTTCCTCGGTTCTTGGCTCTCAAAGGCTTGGGTCGAAAGGGGACCTTCTTGGGCGATGCGCTCCTTGATCTGGAGGCAACTGCTTCGATCCAACCTGGAATGGCGCTTTCGCACCTTGGCTTCCAGACGTTTGAATTGGCGCTGCCAAAGCGGGTAAAATTCTGTCGGCAGGACCGAGGCATCATGGGTGAAATGTTCGAAGATGCTGCGTTCTTTTGCCAGCAACCGGTTCAACATCGGCTCGCGGTAATGTTGGTTACGGCTCCAGAGAATATGATCATGGGCGCGTGCAACCACGCGGATCGTATCGAGTTGAACGAAGCCCAGGCGTTTGATGATATCCAGCAGATCGAGGGGACCTGTCGGAGTCTTGGAAAGGCCCTGGGCATCGAGCCAGATCCGTCTTGCATCGGTATTGGAAATACGGTGTTTCATGGGGCAGGAGGTTGGGGAAAATCCGAAGAAGGTTGAAGCTTGTTATGAAGTGACACCAGCGCGATTGGCCAAACGCTTAGCTCTTCCGCGACGTGCGGGTTCATTTGGTTTTTCGAAGTTATCGCAGGAAGAGCTCAAAATGATGTCTCGCTAGGCACGACAGATCACTATTCTATCGTGAATAGGAAGAAATGCCAATGAAATGGATAGTCCACTACTCATCGGAAAGCGCCAGAAAACTTGCTTTGACCTCGGTAGCTAAGGCTTCGCCAGCCGGGCCGAGATCGGGACGTTTCAATAGCCGGATATCGTAATTTTCCAGCTTTGGCAGGTCTTCGTTTTGACCAAGGCGGCGATAGGGGGGAGCGACCAGGCTGGCAGGGAAGGGGGCGATGGCGAGATCGGCGAGCAAGGCGGCTTGCTGACCAGCGCAATGGGAGCTGCCATAGGCGATCCTGTAGGATTTGCCTGCCCGATCCAGCACGTCGAGTGCGGATTGCCGCCAAGAACAGCCATGAGTTGCCAAGGCCAGCGGCAAGGGTTCCCGTTCCCAGGCAATCCCGCCTTTCAAGCCGACCCAGACCAGCGGTTCGGTGAAGATGACCTCGCCGCTTCGGTCACCCTTGTCCCCATGGTTGGTGGTGATGAGGGTAAGATCGAGGCTGCCGTCTTCAAGACGTTGCAGTAATTGCACACTCGGTTCCAGCAACACCTCGACATCGACGGCACCATGAACGGCGGCGAAACGGCTGAGAATATTGGGGAGAAAGCGCGTGCCGAAGTCGTCGGGTGCTCCCAGACGAACGCAGCCTTCGATGGCGGGGGCAACGAAGCGAGCCAAAGCCTCGTCATTCAATTTGAGCATGCGTCGGCTATAGCCGAGCAGAATTTCACCATCCGCCGTGATGGTTACCTGCCGACCATCACGCAGAAATAGGGGGCGCCGCAACGTCTCCTCAAGTTTCTTGATTTGCATGCTGACAGCTGACGGCGTTCGATAAACCCGCTTGGCGGCGGCCCGAAAACTACCAGTCTCGGCGATAGCAACGAAGGTGCGCAACAAGTCGTTGTCGAGCATCGGCAGGGAGATGTTGGATGGATTATCCATGGTTTTCTCTGTTCAGTTTTATTGAACGATAACATAAAATGAATTCGTTTGCTTGATCAATCATTCGCCGTCATGGTCGATCAAGAGATCGCGATCTTTCACTCTATCAATCCCAAGGATGCTGCCGACAGCGATGTCGGCGGGCAGGAGGATCACGATGTTCACAACGTCACAAATCCCTTCTATCACCGGCCATCGACGTAGCCCTTGGTGGGTGTCGAGCATGGTCATCGCTTTCTTCGAGACGGCCCATTGTATTCGCCGTCGCTGGCGGCTTCATCGGATGCAGGCGCTGGATGATCACATGCTCGACGATATTGGAGTGACCCGAGAAGAACTTCTTTGGGCCATCGATTTGCCGGTTCGGGTGAACGCTGCACACGCTCTGCATGACCGGGCGAGACGGCGGCGGGCAGGAACGAAGTGACCTTGTGCGAGGCCGACAGTTTCTCACTGAGGGTTTCATCATGCCTGATCCTGGCGTCTGGTTTCACGATGCAGGATATAGAGACCGCTGGCGATCAGGATGGCTGAGCCGGCCCAGACATTGGGGCCGGGGATATCCTGCCAGATCAGCCATCCGAGAAGCACGGCCCAAAAGAGGGCCGAGTAGTCGAACGGCGCAATGACCGCCGCAGGTGCGAAACGATAGCCCTGGGTGATCAGCGACATGGCGAGCGTGCCGACGATGCCCATGAACACGAACAATCCAAGATCGGCGGCATCGGGTGCTCGCCATTGGCTCGGCATCAATGTTAAGGCGGTCAACGCAGCACCAAGGCTCGACCAGAACATAATGGCCGAGGTGGTCACGTCACGGGTCAATTTTCGACTGACCAGCATGGTAAGTGCGTAGAAAAAGGCGGCGCCAAGCGGCAACAAGGCTTCCAGGCGAAAGCTCGACGTGCCGGGTCGCATGACCACCAGTACACCAATGAAGCCAACGATCACGGCGGCCCAGCGACGCGGCCCGACCTGCTCACCCAAGAGTGGCACCGACAGGGCGGTGATGAAGAGAGGGGCTGTAAAGGCGATGGCAAAGGCATCGGCCAGAGGCAGATAACGCAGGCCGGTGAAGAAAAGAAATCCGGCGCCAAGGCTGAACAGGGTACGCAGGACTAGAAGGCCTGGGCGATGGGGTTGCAAGGGCGCCAAACCGCGGCCGCTGGCTGCGACAAACACCAGCACGGCCAGGACACCGAAAAAGTTGCGCAACAGGATGATCTGGCTGACGGCATAGCCCTCGCCGAGGAGTTTGGCGCAGGCATCCATGACCGACATGCCGAAAATACCGGTAAGAGCGCAGGCAATGCCAAACCCGATCCGCTCAGGGGCGGGGGTGAAAGCCTTTCCTGGTTTCATCGAGGTTCCATTTTTGATCAGCCCAGAGCATAACGCTCTTGCCCATCGGCGCCATCTTTATCGATTGAGGTAAGGACCTAATAGGCTGCAGGAAGCAAGTTGGATGCTTTGAGTAAACGAACAGCGATCATAAGCCTCGCTGCTCGGATTGAGCGATAGTCTGGGCCGATAACATGCAAAGCGAACGCCGCACTCGGCGTTTTGCTTCGTTCGATCCAACCCACTAGCCAGCCCTCGAATGGAGCAGCAATTTCATGTGGCCGTAGAGGGCCAGCTCCAGTCTTGCCGTAAAGCCTGTGTTCGGAGGCCGACCCAATAAGACAGACCTTACGCAGAGCATTCCATTTATCAGGCTTGATAGCGAATGCGCCACCTATCAGCCTTTTGATGAACGTCATGTGTTCGAACACTGAAATCCGGAGCGAACCACCAAGCCAAAAGTCGTCTTTGTTATCCTGTACATCGGAATTCCCGTAGTCGAAACTTGTCAAATACCGCCGGTATCGGTCGGTGCCGACATCGCGAGCAATCTCCTGAAAATACCATGGCACCGAGCGTTTAAACGCCGTTTTGAGCGATTGATCCTGGCTCCAGTCCTTGGGCCAATGAGGCCGCTGGGGGTAACGGCGGGGATCCCAGCGGCGTCGATGATCCAAACCGATTGCCACGCCTGTCTCCAATGCGATGATCAGGTTGGGGATTTTGAATGTGGACCAGGGTGAATGACGGTCGTTGATATGCACAAGGTCGAATGCTGTATGCCGATCGCTTGCCAAATCGATGGCGGAGAACGTGATCTCTAGGTCGGCAACGTCGCCAGGGATAGCTCTTGGCTTCAGCTCCGTGACGACATTGTCGGCCAGCAGGTGATTGTGACGAAGCAAAAGCCCGACGCCGAACATTGATGTGAGGAGTTGCCTCCGTGTCAGGTCCAAGCCTCTCGGTTGCAAGGTCGGCATCACCCGCGGCAAACAGCCTGCAGTTTGTTCCCGACATGATCACGCACATAGGCGGCGTAATAGTCAGCAGCGTAATGCGGCCGCAGACCAGGCGCGCCGTCGGGTCGGCCGCCCTGGCTCAATGCTGCTTCGTAGAAGAGATCGACCGCTTCACGGTCAGGTGCTGTAAAGGCAACATGAGTGCCATTGCCATGACTTGGCGCGCGCGCGTCGTAAGGTTGTTGCAGGTAGACGATCGGCGTCCTGTAGCCGGGAATGCCAAAGCCGGCGAGGCTGGGATAGGCCTCCTCGGGGATGTCGACAATGCCGAGCGGCGCCAACAGGTTTTCATAGAAGCGATAAGCCTGCTCAAAACCGGCATGACCAACGGTGATATGCGAGATTACATCCCCGTTTGTTCCACTTTTTCGACCGTCGATATAGTGTACAGCCTGCAGCTTATTGCCATCGGGATCGCGGATATAGGCGGCATAGTAATCCGGCGCGTAGATCGATCGCAAACCGGGTTGCCCCTCATCAGAGCCACCATGGGTGAGGGCCGTTGCGTGAAACTTGTCAACCATCTCCGGGCTCTCGGCCATGAAGGCGATGTGAAAGCCATTGCCTGAGCTTGCCGGCTGATCGTCGAAGGGGCGGCAGACGATCAAAGGGGGAGAACGCCGATCACGTCTGACGATCCTGAGATCGCCCTCGTCATGATCGACGCCCTGAAGTGGCATGCCAAGTGTTGGTCCCACCGCCGCGTAGAACACTTCGGCACGAGCCAGATCATTGGTGCCAAGAGTTATATGGCTGAACATGGTAGCCGTTCAGCCGGCAGCGGCGATGCGCTTTGCCATCTCCTCTCTCGAGACATCCTCGATATGGCTCGCGATCCACCATGTATTGCCATGCTTGTCGGCGACCCCGCTGCATCGGTCGCCGTAGAACTGATCGCTTGGCTCCATGATCGAGGTGGCGCCGGCCTTCAGGGCGTTTTGGTAGACGTTGTCGACCGCATCGACATAGAGATGCAGCATGGCGGGTTTGGGCTGCTGGTTGCCCATGGGCTCACCCATCATCACCAGCGACTGGCCAATTTTGATCTGCGCATGCATGATCGTACCGTCGGGTCGGGCATGGCGAATGATTTCCTCTGCATCGAACGCGGATTGCAGAAACGTGATCAGTGACGCGGCATCATGCACGACGAGATAGGGTGTGACAGATTGCTGACCTTCTGGGATAGGGCTAACGGACATGATCTTTTCCTAGACTAAATTGACTTGAAAGCTGTCCAACCGCCTTTGGTGGTGCAGCTTGTCATAATGACCTAACACCAAACGACTACGACATTTAGGATCAACGGTCGATGCCGCGCCGAGGCTCTGTTGACAAGAGATGTCAGGAGAGCCGTGAGCCAGTTCGGGTTACAGGACGCGAGGCCCGCGTTTGTCGCGCTCAACCTCGCTTTGATAGGTTCTTCACCAATCTGATCGAAGGGAATCCGTTGTGACCAAGACAAAACCTATCGCCAATCTTGCCGATCTACCACGTCAGGCGATCAGCCATGGTGAGACGTTTCAAGCTGAGATCACGCGCGTGGGTAAAGCGCTCGGTTCGGAAAAGCTCGGCTGCAGCTTGGTGATCGTGCCGCCCGGCAAGAAAGCTTGGCCCTACCATCTGCATCATGCTAATGAAGAAATGTTCGTCGTTCTCGAAGGTGAGGGCACGCTTCGTTATGACGGCGAACATCATCCGATCAAAGCGGGCGACGTCATTTCGGCCAAGGCTGGAAAGGGAACGGCGCATCAAATCGTCAACAGCTCGAAGGTTGAGCTCCGTTATCTCGCCATCAGCACGATGATCCACCCTGAAGTTGCTGAATATCCGGATAGCGGCAAGCGCGCGATGGTCGCCGGGGCCGCACCGGGACGAGGCCCTTACGGGATGTTCGAGGTCGTTCGCGATGATATCGGAGTCGACTATTGGACGGACGAGGCATAGTCGATCAGTGATCCCCACCACTGTTTGTGAAAACTTGGCCGGATGCCATTGATCATAACGATGTCTGCGCGAATCAAATGATGTGGACATTCCATAAAGGCTCTTATTCCGCTGCCTTGATCGCATCGATAAAGCCGCCGGATTGACGTCGCCAGAGCTTCGCGTAGACGCCATCCATCTCGATCAGATCCTCATGGCGACCTTGTTCGACGATGCATCCCTGATCGAGCACGATCAGCCGGTCCATGGCGGCGATGGTGGAGAGGCGATGGGCGATCGCGATCACAGTCTTGCCGCTCATCAGACGATAAAGGCTTTGCTGGATCGCCGCTTCCACCTCGGAATCAAGAGCTGAGGTGGCCTCATCAAGGAGAAGGATGGGGGCATCTTTCAAGAGCACACGGGCGATCGCGATGCGCTGACGCTGGCCGCCTGAGAGCTTCACACCCCGCTCGCCAACATGGGCATCATAGGCGCTGCGCCCCTTGGGATCGGTGAGATCGTCAATGAACGCATCGGCCTCGGCTTTTCGCGCTGCAACGCGCATCGCAGCATCGCCGGCTTCGGGGCGGCCATAGAGAATATTTTCGCGCACTGAACGGTGGAGTAGAGACGTGTCCTGGGTGACCATGCCGATCGCTTCACGCAAGCTTTCCTGAGTCACTCGCGCGATATCCTGACCATCGATCAAAATACGCCCACCTTCGATATCGTAAAAACGCAGCAGCAGGTTAACCAGTGTCGACTTGCCGGCGCCTGAACGGCCGACGAGGCCGACTTTCTCACCCGGCTCGATCGCAAGCGACAGATCTTCGATCACCCCTTTGGTCTTGCCATAGTGAAAGCGCACATGATCGAAGACGATCTTGCCCTCGGTCACATTGAGCGGCTTTGCCTTGGCATCGTCGGTCACGTCCTGGGATTGAGCGAGCGTGGTAATGCCGTCCTGCACGGTGCCGATATTCTCGAACAAAGCCGACACTTCCCACATGATCCATTGGGACATGCCGCTGAGACGAAGAACCAGCCCGATGGCAACCGCGATCGCGCCGAGTGTGGTGGCATTCACGGACCAGAGCCAGATCGAAACAGCCGCAACGCCAAATAGGAGCAGTGCGTTCAAGACTGCCATCGAGACTTGCAGGCCGGTCACAAGCCGCATTTGATCATGCACGGTGCCTAAGAAGCCTTTCATGCTGTCCCGCGCATAGTCGAGTTCGCGCCCCGCATGAGAGAACAGCTTGACCGTTTGGATATTGGTGTAGCTGTCGACGACGCGGCCGGTCATGAGTGCTCGCGCATCCGCCTGACGTTTGGAGACCGCTTGGAGCCTGGGGAGGAAAAACCATAAGGCGGCGACATAAGCGAGCAGCCAAAGGATCAGCGGGATCGTCATGCGAAGATCGGCGCTGGCGACGAGGATGATCATCCCGGTGAAGTAAACGGCGACATAGAGAAGGACGTCCAAGACCTTCATCACGGCCTCGCGCACGGCCAGCGAGGATTGCATTACCTTGGTCGCCACGCGCCCGGCGAACTCATCTTGAAAAAAGGTTAGGCTTTGGCCGAGAAGGTAACGATGCGCTTGCCAGCGCAGGATCATGGGAAAATTGCCGAGCAAGGATTGATGGATGATCAAAGAACCGATCAGCGTGGTGAGCGGCAAGAAGACTAGGACGACCAGGGCCATCAGAAAGAGCGTCCAGCCTTCATCCGCAAGGAATGTCGCGCGATCAGCCTCGGCCAGCCAATCGACCAATCGTCCCATGAAGGCAAAGAGCATCACCTCCATGATCGATACCGCCGCCGCCGTGAGCGACATCAGTGCCAAAACCTTCCAAACGGGCTTGGCATAGTGCAGGCAAAAGGCGATCAGGCCCGTCGGAGGCTTAGTCGGCTCATCCCCTGGAAACGGATCGACACGCGTCTCGAACCAACGGAACAGCATGCATAGCTCCGATTAACTGACAAACCTGATTGAGAGATCCAAGACCTGGACGCGTGTGCAGCTTTGTCAGCGCTCTAAGCAGCCATCGCGCTGTCAATGCATGGACCAAGCTATTCATGACCTTAGGGCAGTCGACGAAATTGACAAGATGTTCGTTGCCGATCAGCGATCAGTGCGCTTTGATTCCTTTACATCGGGAATTTGCCCGTTGATCCATTCCACCTGGGTCTTGTTCGTTCGCGACTGATTGACGGTAACGCTTCCTTGAAGCACGCTGGCGTTCGAGGCCAGCTGATCTGGCTTCTCGTCGCCATTCATCAGAAATTCGCCAATGATGCTCACTTCCTAGGACTTGCTCGGTTGCAAGGGCTGCCTTTTCCATTGATCTCCGAATCGCCCGCAGGATATCGGGCGGTTGGGTGGGAAAGAAGGGAATGCGATGAGTGCATGGGGGCGAATAGTAGAGGTGATCACTTCGAGAACAATGATCTTTATCGTTGTCAGCGTGAGGAAAACAGGCATTTGGTAGCCCATGAACGGCACCAATCCTGGTGTCGCTCATGGGCTCATCAATACTTGGGACACAAGAGGTTAGAGAACCTCGATATTGATGCCAAAGGTGACTGCACCAATGGCTTCGCCCGTCGATGGGTCGGCGATCGTTGCACTCACCTGGCACTGGAAGGTTTCTGTGCTGTCATCAAACTCGACATCGTCAATAAAGAGCTCGCCAACACCCTTCATGTAGGTCTTTTGCCACTTGGCTTCATCACCTTGCATGTAGTCAGATGTCACATCGCTGATAGCGACGTTCAGGCCTTTGTTGTCCATCACAAAAACCTCGGTGACCAGATCATCGGATTTCTGTTTTTGATTAAACAGGAATGAGGAGGCCTTCTTCTTTTTGATACGATCGATCAGGGGGCCGCCGCCTGCTTTAGCCTGCTGGCGCCAGTCGCTATCGAGCGCGTCAATCCTGGCAGCGTCCAGGGTGTCGTGTTCTGCATTTTGCAGCCGGATCGCTTCGACCAGATCTTTGTCTTCGAGCCAATGTTTGAGACGCTGCTCGAAAACCTCGCGCAATTGTTGCTCATAGTCATTGGCAACGGCGGGGTTTGGCATAACAAGGCATGTGAGGGCGCCGAACATAGCGGCACGGAAAAAACTTTTCAGCATTTGTTCAAGTCCATCTTATGTGCGTTGCTTTTTGAAAACCACGGGCGGTTTGTGAAATTCTAATGAATAGAAAACAAGAAATAGTTAAAAATAGCCGACATCAATAAATCATAAATAGCAAAATAGTTTCATTGGATTATCTGAAGTTTTTGTGTTGGCTTATACGGATAGTCAACGGGTATTCTATTTTGCAGCCACTAAACTCTGGGATCGTGATTTAGAGCTCAGCTGCGGCGGTTGTACGCCTCCAGCAGCACCCGCCGGCTGGTTGTCGAGCTTGAAGAATGCCATGAACTCGACCAGCTTTTTTGTTTGATCGTCGAGGATTTTTGATGACGCGGCGCTCTCTTCGACCAATGCAGAATTCTGTTGGGTCATCTGATCCATACTGTTGATGGCATTGTTGATTTCCTGAACGCCAGCCGCCTGCTCTTGCGACGCGTTCGAGATCTCTTGAACCAATGATGTGACTTGTCCAATCGATGTCAGGATCTCGGATAGGGCCTGACCCGTTTCGTTGACGAGCGTCACGCCAGCCGTCACTTGATCATTACTTCTCTGGATCAGTGATGTGATATCGGCAGCTGCTTGGGCAGATCTTTGAGCAAGTTGGCGGACTTCTTGAGCCACCACGGCAAAGCCTTTACCAGCTTCGCCGGCACGCGCAGCTTCGACACTGGCGTTGAGTGCTAGCAGATTGGTCTGGAAGGCGATCTCATCGATGACCCCGATAATATCCGTAATCTGCTGCGCCGAACTCTCGATCTCTCCCATGGCGCTGACGGCTCGGGTGACCGTCTGGCCAGCACGACTTGCGACTTGATCGGTTGAAACGGCGAGCTGATCAGCATTTTTTGCGTTTTTGGCATTCTGCTTGACGGTGGTCGACAATTCCTCAGAGGCGTTGGCTGTCTCTTCAAGATTGGCTGCCGCTTGTTCTGTACGCTGAGCAAGGTCTTGCGTCCCACTGCTGATCTCGTTGACGGCACTCTCGACCTCATAGGTGGTCGCCTGGACGTCAGAAACGATGACTGCCAATTGCTCGGCCATATGGTTAGCATTATCTTTGAGACTGGCAAATCTCCCTTGATACGTCGTTGTCATACGCTTGGTGAGATTGCCTTGTGCCATTGTCTCGAGCATTGTCTCCAAATCGATGGTCGCTTGATCGACCACCGTTGAGAGCTGATTGACGCTCTCGGCGAGCTTCCCGATGAAACCTTCTTTGCCGTCAAGCTGAATGCGCTGCGTGAAGTCGCCGGCTGCCGCTGCGGCGACGACTCGATCGATCTCTGACTCGAGTTCTATCCTGACGGTGCGGTCCCACCATTCGATGACGGTACCAATCCAATGCCCCTTTTCATTTTGGATCGGATTGAGTTCGATTTCGAATGTCCGGCCACCCGCTTCGAGTTGACGACGAATGCTACCGGACAATTGCCGGAGCTTGCCGATACTCAGTTGATCATCTCGATGAAACTGCTCGAAGGACTGTCCTTCGAGAGCAGAAGCGGCAAAACCCGGCATCTCAGCAACGACATGGGGTGCTACATCCCTGGCCAAACGTTGAAGGGCTGGGTTTACAAGGGCCACGCGGCCATCTTCGTCGACCATCATCAAGCAGCCTGCAGTATTGTCGAGGGTCTTTTGGGCGTGTAGTGCGGTGGCGCCGGTTTCGCGGATAATCCCCATGGAGCGGGCCATCCTTCCGATTTCGTCACGGCGGCTGGTACCTGGTATCTCGATATGCGCTTCACCTCTAGCCAGTCGAGAGATGCAGGATGTCAGTTTGCCAAGAGGACGAGCGATACTGCGCCCCGTCGCCAGTGAAACAATGGCGCCCGTTGTGATCGCAACGAGGGTAAAGAACAACATTGCCTGGCGACCAAATTGATGCAGATCCGACATGTCGGCTGCTGCTGTCTGGGCCTGCTCCTTTGCAATGGCGAGGACCTGGGTCTCAATATTCCGCATTCCTTGGAGCGATTGCTGCTGCTTAACGGTCGATCGCAGCGCTGCTGCATATTTTGAGCGATAAGTGGCGACATCTTCCAAAATTAGGTTGATGGATGCCGAGCCAGCTGTATCCGCAATAGATATGTGACTTAATGTTTCTTCGAAACTATCGACGATGGAGCCGATCTTTTCCCCGGTTGCCGTCTCGCCTCGCTGCACGAATTCGCTCTGTGCCAGCCTGAGCTCGGACAGGAGATTGACCGCGTAGAGCGCATTGCTTCTTGATGAAACGGCCTCCGAGACATGTTCCCTCGCACCGCCGGTCGCCACCTTGAGATCGTGATAAATATCACGCTGCCTTTTCTGGATAGCGGCGGTAAAGGTGCTTATGCGCCGCGAGATCTGGCCGAGGCCCTTCCTTGCTTCGACAATGCCGCTTCGCTCTTCAATCGCTTCGATGAACTTTTTAAATGCCTTTCGATATTCAATAACAGCTTTTGATACCTTTTTGACCGATGTCTCGTCGCTGGTCCCCTTGGTCGCCTTCGACATGGTAAGGACTGAAAGATAAATCTCCTTCATGGACGATTGAGCAGCAGATTTAGCAGCTTCATCGCGCGTCAATTGATATTCAGTCTCGGCCTGACGAGCGCGCAGCACAGCTTCAATCAATGATTGTGCGGAAATGCTCAGCTTCTCGACATGCTGAAACCTGCTCTCCGCACTTTCCATAGCTTGAATTGATTCGTCATAGCGGTCGCTATGATGTCGATGGATCACGCCAACAGCTTCTTCGATATCATTCGTTACATTGGTCATCTCGCCCCATCGTCGGGCATTCTCAAGATAGAGTTTGCCGTAGTCACTGAGCGCTATCTTAAATGAACGAAGATTACCGGCCACTTCGGAAATTGAGGCGGAATCTAATTGCTGGGCATTGGTCGATTGGTCAATCAGTGTTTTGATGAGCTCTTCGGCGGCAAGTAATTTCTCACGCTTGCCATCACGCTGAAACTGAGCAATTTCGAGCTGGGTCCGCTGAAGTTCCGATTCCAAATTGGCCAGATGCCGGGCTTTGGCCACGCCTTCGGAGTAGCCATCCAGGCTGTACCATCCAATGGCGCCAACAACCGCTGAAAGAGCAAGGACACCAGCGAAACTAGCAGCAATCTTCTGCGCAATCCGCATTATTTCTCACCTCAAATCGCCATTCAAAACTATTGGATAGTAATCAATGATTCATATTGTCTTAAAATAGCATCTGAATGGTTTGTGTTTTGATTTAGTATGAAATTTGTAATTAGTAAAAGTTATTCTTTTATTGTATGTGATATTTGAGCATTCGATGTTGATCAGAAAACTTAAAAAAACAGCGAAGTCTTACTCAGGCGTCAGAATTTACATCCTTAGCCGGATTTACTTAACAAATCGCTAAGGAGTGAAGAGGTGAGGGCAGAATATTGGCCTCGTGGACGATGAGACGGGGTTCTTGTTACAGTCGGCGGACGTGGACCTTAGAGGATCTCTGCATTGCCTTACTTTGTGACGAGAGAGTCGGACCGCTCCCCGTCCTACCACCCGCCGCGAGGATAATCTTGGGGTGGGGAAGGGAGCGGGTTGAACCGCTGATGCCTTTTCCTTGGGCAGTCAAAAGCGTCTCAGCCGACGAGAGATCGATCGCCTAAAAGAGAGGGGGGAGATCAGTCGATGATGTGGTAGACGGGTGCCTTCTCCATCTCCCATTCACCGGTTTCCGCATGGTAGCGAGACAGGGTGAAACAGTGCCAATCCTGGTCGTCGAGCTTCGGATGATCAGCTCTGTAGTAGTAGCCAGGCCAGCGCGTCTCTTCGCGGAACATGGTGTGGTGGGTGACACTTTCCGAGGCCAGAACCCGATGTTGTAATTCCCAGGCGCGCTGCAGCTGATGCAGGTCTTCCGCACCAAGATAGTCGAGGTCCTCTTTCAACATCCCAAGGAGTTCGAGCCCTCTGGTCAGCATGGGCGTGTTGGTCGTGTAGTGCGAGCTGATGCCGCCGACATACTCGTCCATGATCTTCTCAAGACGCTGAAGACCGTGCAGCGGCAGGAGATAGCTCGGCGACACAGTGCCGGCAACAATCTCATTCTTGCCGACGTCAAAAGTCTCCATAGGCTGAAAGACGACCTGCTCGAGCGTCCTATATTCGTTCTCATCGACTTCGGGCAGTTCGTTCTTCAGATCGTTGACGTAATTGACGGCAGCTTTAGCGGCGATCCGGCCTTCGGTGAAGGAGCCTGATGAGAATTTATGCGCCGTGCCGCCGATGGTATCGCCGGCACCGAACAGGCCGTCTACCGTCATCATCCGGTTGTAGCCCCATTGATACTCATCGGGTGCATAGTCTTCCGGACCACTTGCCCAGGCGCCAGAACAGGTGGCATGGGAGCCCATGACATAGGGCTCAGAGGTGGTGAGTTCGGGGTTGGTATGTTTGGGATCTATGTTCTGGGATGCCCATACCACCGCCTGGCCGATCGTCATGCCGAGGAAGTTTTCCCAACCCACTGTCTCTTTATGGGGGTCCTGGAAGGCTTCCGTTGTCACCATGCGGATGGGGCCGCGTCCGGCCTTGACCTCTTCCAGAATGGCATGGTTGCGCAGACAAGTCGGGACTGGGTGCCGGTCGATATAGTCGCCGACCAATTCCTTTGTTTGATCGTACCAATTCGACTCGTACTCGTTGCCATAGGCATTTTGCGTATAGGTTTTGAGATGGAGGAAGTAGGCGCCGACCGGGCCGTAGCCATCCTTGAACCGGGTCAGAACGATGCGGTTTTCCATCTGGGTCATCTTTGCACCGGCCTGGATCGGCAAGGCGTAGGCCGAAGCACTACTCCATGGAGCGTACCAAGTCCGTCCCATTCCTTCGCCCACGGCGCGGGGCTTGAAGATATGGGAAGCACCGCCTGCGGCCACGATTACAGCCTTGGCGCGGAACACGTAAAAATCACCGGTACGGACATTGAAGCCAACGGCACCCGCGACCCGGTTGGGATTCTTTTTGTCCTTGAGGAGATGGGTCACCATGATTCGATTGTAGATTTCGGTCGCAGCCTTGCGTGCGGCCTCGGCGACAATCGGCTTATAACTCTCGCCATGGATCATGATTTGCCATTTGCCCTCACGCAAATAGCGCCCGGTCTCCGGGTCTTTCATGATCGGAAGACCCCACTCCTCGAATTTGTGCACCGTGCTGTCGACATGCCGTGCGATGTCGTAGCCGAGGTCTTCGCGCACCAGGCCCATCAGATCATTTCGGGCGTAGCGGACATGGTCTTCCGGCTGATTTTCGTCCCATTGCATGCCCATATAGCAATTGATCGCATACAGACCTTGGGCGACAGCGCCGCTGCGCTCGATGTTAGCCTTCTCGACGCAGACGACCTTCAGGTCACGCCCCCAATATCGAGACTCGTAGGTGGCGCCACAGCCGGCCATGCCGCCGCCGATGACGAGAATGTCACTATCCACATGAACCGTTTTTCTGCGCGAGAAGAGACTCACTAGACCACTCCCTGCTTTAGCTGATCCGGAGCCAATGCGGGTAATCCGCCCTCGACGTTGAGTGCATCGGGTTCATGCGCGAGTTCCTGGGATTTAAGATCTTCTGGCTTGGGCGCATCGTAGTCGGCTGGTGATTTAATCGATCCCCAAGGTGTTGTGCGGATTGGGGAAACAAAGTTTTTCTCTCTACCGTCACGGAATTTAAGCCGCCAGGAGATGGTGCCCTTGCCTTCCTCCCGCAGAACCCGAACGCTATGGCCCATCGGGGCAAAGTCAGCATAGCCGCGCACGTCAATGGCGTTTTGCGGACAGGCCTTCACGCAGGAATAGCATTCCCAGCAAAAATTCGGCTCGATATTGTAGGCACGCCGATAGGTGGGGTCGATATGCATGATATCGGAGGGACAGATATCAACACAGTGTCCACAGCCATCACAGCTGGTCATATAAACGAATGTTGGCATGAGCTTTCATTACCCCCTTGATCGCAAACTTTTTTTCATAGTCTGCTCGTAGCGTGTCTTCAGCAAAGTGAACCATGACGAACGTCGAAAACTTGGCCGCATACCATCAATCTCGGCCATTGCGGTGGCAACGACATGATGTGGCCATGCCACTAGTAATGGCTGGGCTGCCGGCGGGCGCTGCCGAAGACTTCTGGCTTGTCGGCTGGCGGCGGCAGGTTGTTGCGCGAGCCATTTGCATTGGCCACGCGTTTTTGCAAAGCGGCTGCCGGCTTGAAAAACATATGCGAGAATTTGGACCAGGGCACGGATCCGAACAGCAAGGTGGTCGCCATCAGATAGAGTGCTAGGAAAAACGTTGATTGTGAGATGGCCCAGAGCAGGCCAAGCGTGACGCTTGCCAGAAGCGAGACGATGAACAGGTCAGCGCGCATCAGCCGGAACGGAGACTGTCCCTCAGCCGATACATCGGCTCGAATGACGAACCAGAACCAATAGCCGCCAACACAGACCGAAAGGGCACCGAGGAACCAGAGCATTGGCCATAGGAACGGGGTGGCCGTGCCCGGTGCTGCTGAGTACCAAAACACCATCACGAAGGTTGAAAACGCATAGGCGATGAAACCGTACATCGTCAGCAGATGGGCGATGCGACGCTTGGGGTTACAAAATTCAGAAGAGGTTAGAACTTCAGACGCTGCAGTCTGAAGAGCCAGCCCAGCAACACCGCCGTGGTCTTTTTCCCCCTTGTCCTTCGTCTTTCGCCAGTTGTCGAAAAAGTATAGGGCGCTTTTTTTGTGCCAAATATCGAATAGCGTTCCGCCGATGACCAGAAGGATCATGACCAGGACATAGGTCTTCATGATCGACGGTGAAACGGACACCGACAATTCGGCAAAGGGATTGCTGCTGAACATCAAGAAAAGCCCCCTCAAAACATTGCGCTTGTTCCATTCTCCTTAGCGGAAATGGATTTGAGCGCTTTTAATTCAACTACCTTTCACTGACCTAAAGGTCAACTCGCAAGGCCATAGATGGAAGACATCATGAGATAGGAGGCGGCATTTCTTAAAGGCAAACTTTGATCGAAAGACCCCGTAACGCTTGAGAAAACGATTGAAACGGCCTTTTAGCAGGCTGGTGGACGCTAAAGTGGCCGTAAAAGATTCCTTAACGAATCTGCATTATCGACTGGTGCGAGCCGACGACATGGCGTTGTACAGGCAAGTTGGTGGCGTGGACAATCGACTAGATGTCGATGGTCCTAAAGACGGGTATGTTTTTGGGCTGATCCCAACGGAGGTCGGAAACGACAGAAGAAATCATGCTAGCCGACACCCCGTCGATCTCGGTCTCGAAGGACCGGTGAACATGGCCTGAGAACAGACCGGCGATATTGTCATGGCGGCCGATCTCGGCGACAAGGTTTTCCGCTTGCTGCCAGTCCTCGAAGTTCTTCGGCTCGGGTCCGACCGCGACGGGGAAGGGAGGATGGTGCGAGAAGAGGGCGGCCGGACGAGAAGTGTCCTTGGCCAAGAGATGCCTTAGATGCTCTTGGCGCTGTTGGCAAAAACCTCCTTTGTTGCTCGACAGGCTGACAGTATCGAGCATGATGAGACGGACCGGCAGATGATCGACGGCATATTGGACAAAGTCCATGCCGGATTGCAGATGATCGCCGTCGTCGAAGACCTTGGTTAGGTGGCCGCGATGATCGCGGTTGCCGGCAAGGACGAAATAGGGTGCTGAGAGGTTGTCGAGCACCTGTTTTGCCGTTTCATATTCGTTCTGCAGGCCATCATGGGCAACGTCGCCGGTGTGCACGACGGCATCAGGCTGTCGCTTCAGCTCGTTGATATGCCGAACGAAGGCTTCGAGCTCAGCGATCCTTGCCGGCTTGGTCATGGAGATATGACTGTCGGAGAGTTGAATGATGCGCATAGCGATGCTCTATTCCAAGGTCATGATGGACAAGCCTGCAATCGCGGTAGATTAGCAGGGCAGGTGGTATCGATGCAGTGCGTCAGATCGCTGCGTAGCGTTGAAGATGGGACCCTTATGCACAAGCATCGGCCAAGCCTAGATGATCTTACAGAGCGGCTCCTTGCCTTTCGCGATGCACGCGACTGGCGTCAGTTTCACGCGCTGAAAGACCTGATTCTATCGCTTAACCTCGAAGCCGGTGAGCTTCTTGAACTTGCACAATGGAAGTCGGAAGTGGCGTTCGAACAGGAGGCTAAGGGCACGGCGATGCGTCAGCGCCTGGCGGAAGAATGTGCCGATGTTTTTCTCTACCTTCTCCTAATCGCAGAACGTACAGGCATCGACCTTCAAGCGGCGGCGGCTGACAAGATTGCTGCCAATGACATCAAATATCCAGTGGCGAAGGCCCGTGGCACGGCAAAGAAATACACGGATCTTTAGGCGCGTCCTCTTTCAAGTTCTAACGGACGCTATGACTGCTCGCGATAATAGTCCATCAGGATTTCGGCGACTTCAGGACGAGAGAATTCAGCGGGTGGTGCGATGCCCTTGCCGAGCATTTCGCGCACCGCCGTTCCCGAGAGCAGCACGAAATCATCAGGCGTATGATCCGGCGCTTCGCGCATCATCACGACTTTCTCCAACTTCTTGGAATAGGCGGTGTGATCAGCCTTGAAGAGCTTGATCTTGAGCGCGTCCTTGGGAACCTGATCAAAAATCTCCTGCGCCTCGAAAGGGTCGTAGTAGTCGCCAACACCTGCATGATCGCGCCCCACGATGAAATGGGAAGCCCCCATATTCTGGCGAAAGACGGCATGCAGCAGGGCTTCGCGCGGCCCGGCGTAAAGCATGTCAAAGCCGTATCCTGTGATCATGGCCGAGTTGGGTGGGAAATAAAGATCGACCATCTTGCGGATGGCGGCGTCGCGCACTGAAGCTGGTATGTCGCCGGGCTTCAGCTTGCCCAGCAGCATATGAATGACCAGACCATCGGCACCAATCCGCTCCATGGCCATGCGGCAGAGTTCTTCATGGGCGCGGTGCATGGGATTGCGTGTTTGAAAGGCAACAACGCGGGTCCAGCCTTTTTCCTCAATGTCACGGCGAATATCGATTGCCGATCGAAAGGTCTCAGGAAAATCGGTAGCAAAATAGCTGTAGTTCAGCACCTGAACCGGCCCGGATAACGCCAGATCACCCTGGGAAAGAAAATCCGCAACGCCGGGATGGTCGCGATCCGACGTTCCATAGACCGCTTCAGCAAGTTCCTGGATCTCTGCTCGCGAGAAACGATCGATGGATTGCACCGTTTGGATAGCCAGGACCGGGTTTCCGTCAACATTGGGATCGCGGAGGGCGATATGGTCGCCCGGCGATATCGAGCCCGTATCCTTGACCAGGTTCAAAACCGGGGTTGGCCAGAAGAGCCCATTGGTCGTCGTCATGGATCGCCCGATATGAAGGGCATCCGCTTTGTTCATAAACCCCGTCAAGGGCGTGAAATAGCCGCCCGCCAGCATGACCGCGTTGCCGGCTGCAGCCGAACTCATGATAGTCGATGGCAATGACAATGATTCGCTGCTCAAATAACGCCGCTTCTTCTCATCACTGACGAGAAGAGGTTTTAGCGCATTGGCGCCATGCGGTCCTATCAGGGATGCCATGACGTGATCTCCCCAGATTCAGGCCAGCCGTTCGTCCGGCCGTTACTATTGAGGTTACAATGCAAGTGGCATCTGTCGATAGGCGTTATACTCGTTCGGTCAAAAAGATCGGTGCATCGATCACGCCGCATGGGCGACATGCAGGACGTGACTTGGCGCGGGCCAAATCATCAGAAATGATAGGTGGGGTGCACGGCCTCGTCGTCGGTTTTATCGTATCGATACTGACGCTTAGCCATCTTGTGATAGGGCAGACGATGCGTGCGCATGAAGTCGCGAACATCGGGTTTGGACCAGCGGATCAAAGGATCGATTTTGATCAGCCGCCCTTCGACGTCGACGCGGTTACGCACGCCTTGTGGACGCGCGATGTGATAGACGGCGCTTATCCAGCAATCGAAGGGGGCAAGACAATCGTTCAGATGCAAGAGTTGGTATGAGCGACCCGGCATATCGCGATATTGGGCCCACATGCGTTCACAATGGTCTTTATCGTCCGGCCTGATGTTCGTCTCATGGCCGTGGTTCAAGGAGATGTTGTCCAATCCCAAGTGCTCGACGATCTTGGCACGATATTCCGTACTCTCCTCGAAGAACGGCGGTCTCTGACAAAAGATGACGGGGGTCGACGGATTGATGTCCGCGACCATTTTTAAAACGACGGTACTGGAGGCCATCAAGGATGCCGTCACGACCGTCTTGCCTGGAAACTTCTCCTCGATCAAGAAGCGCAGCAGCTCCGGCGTTTTCATGCCGATGCTAACCTCGCGGATGTCTTCCCTGAGTGTCATGTCCCTCACCTCGATCAAATCAACGCGGTCGAAAAATCGTCGATACATATCGCGAGAACCGCGCCCATGATAACTGATGTATCGGTCCTGCCTATGACAAATTGCCGCCGGCGCTCGAATGGAAGAAGTAAGTCGCTAAAGGACTAACCCAGGACGGAAAAGCTGCTTTCCCGATTGATCTCGCGCTTGCGCGAATAGAAGCCGGCATCCACAGAGCGCTTTAGATAAGGGAGTTCGAAGACAAGCGGTGCTGTGTCGTGGTCGTTGCCTGCTTCACCATAGGCGATCAGTGCCGCCATCAGCTTTCCTGCGATTGGTGCGTTCTTATATTGATTGCCGCTGGTGCCGCAGGCCATGTAGAAGCCTGGCAACGACGATTTGTCGTAAATCGGAATCCAGTCAGTCGACACGTCATAGAGATCGACAACCCCGCGCATCCGGCTCGGGATACCGAGCGTCGGCACGCGCTGGCCGTAACGCATGGCCTGAACCTTCCATTGCTCGGTGAATTCGCGATCATAGTCGCGATCGTCATTGACCCAGATATGAGGATCGCAGGCTGGGTCTTCGGAGCCGATCAGGATGTTGTTGCCGTGCTCCGGGCGGCAGTAGCAGGCAATATCGCTATCGGAAACGATCAGCCCGTCGTTCTCGAAATCGAAGCCGTTGGGGGCAGGAACATGGACGACCTCCTGGCGAAGCGGCCTTGTTTCGATGGTCATGTCGCCGGTCACACCGGCCATCTGGTTGAGTTTGGCCGAGGCCGGACCACCAACATTGACCAACACAGGTGCCTGCAGCACCCCGCCGTTCGCAAGCCTGACACCTGAAACACGACCACCTTCGTTCAAGATCTCAACCACCTCGGTGCCCAACTCGAATTCAGCTCCCTTGCGCTTGGCGGCATCGACCATGTTTTGCGCAGAGAGAGCAGGGTCGGTCACATAGCCGGCATTCGGCCAAAAACCGCCGCCTTCGATCTCGCCACCGGTGGGTTCACCGAACCCGGCTTCACTGGGTGCTTTCGCCGGGCCGAATTTGCGTAGGTCGTAGATCGGCAGGCGTTGCCTGATCTGATCCGCATCCCATTCCTCGACTGGACAATTCAGGCTGGCGGAATGAACGAGATGCTTTTCGAGATAGTTGTTTGCTTCGGACTTCATCACGAGACAGCCGATCTCGCGATAGGGAGCGAGTGCTTCCTTGGCGGGTGCTTCCAGGTAATCGGCCCAGTCACGCCAGTAGTGATAGCCCTCATAGGCAAAGGCGGTGCCGTCGAATGTCGAGTAATGCATGCGGATGACGGCGCAGGACCCAGATGTCGACCCATGGCCGGCCTGCTTGTTGCGGTCGACGCTCAAGGTTTTGAACCCGAGCTTGGAAAGTTCGTAAGCCGTCGCAGCACCGATCACGCCTGCACCGATGATGATCACATCATGTGTCCGAGCCATCTGTCATTCCTTCCTGGCATGCGTTCACGTCATTGAGCCGAAAAACGATCGAGAGAAATACTTCCAACAACTAGCACCCACCATCGTCCTCGAAAACTTGGCGGTATACCATCGATCCTGGCGATATCTTGCGAAACTAAATGATGTGGCCACGCCGCTAGCTGATAGGTGGTGCGCCGCCATTTCTGGTTCGCTGGTCGATGAAAGCATCGAGATCAGAAAGCCGGTCTTCCGCGATGAAGGGGGCAGGGGTGGTTTTCAAGCGTTCGTTCCAGATCTCGGTCGCACGCATCGAGGCGTCCTTGGCGCCGCGTTCGGTCCAGGTCCCAAAGTTCGACCAATCCGCGACAAGGGGCTGATAAAAGGCGGTCTGATAGCGTTCCATGGTATGGGCGGCACCGAAGAAATGGCCGCCAGGTGCAATTTCAACAAGGGCCTCGAAGGCCAGATCGGCGTCGTCAGATGGCGTTGGCGCGCAGAGTTCGGCAAAGACCTGCATCGCTTCGAGATCTGTGATCAGCTTCTCATAAGAAAGCGTCAGGCCGCCCTCGATCCAGCCTGCTCCATGCACGAGAATGGTGCAGCCGGCCAGAATGGCGGACCAGGCCGACATCTGGGTTTCGTGGGCGGCCTGGGCGTCATTGACATTGGCCGCACAACCCGCTGATGAACGCCAGGGCAGGCCGAGCTTTCGCGCGAGCTGCCCGGCACCGAGATTGGCTTTCACCTGTTCTGGCGTGCCGAAGGCGGGGGCGCCGGATTTCATATCGACATTCGAGGCGAAGGCACCATAGCAAACCGGTGCGCCCGCTTTGGCGAGCTGCGTCAAGGCAATCGCGGCAACTGCCTCTGCATGGCTCAGCACCAAAGCGCCCGCGATCGAGACCGGTGCCATGGCGCCCATCAGGCAAAACGGCGTCACTACGGAAAGCTGTCCGGCACGGGCAAAGTCGATCAACCCTTCGGCCATGGGGATATCGAGCTGCCTTGGCGAATTCGTGTTGATGATCGTGTAGCAAGAGGGTGTTGCCGCGAAGGCCTCTTCGGAGAGGTTGCGCGCGATGCGGAGCATCTCGAACGCATCCGCTACTTGAGCTTGTCCGCGGGCAAAGATGAACGGCACCTTGTCGGAGCGGGCGAGGACGCTGCGCATCATGGCGTAATGCCGAAATGCGGGATCGATATCTTGGGGCTCGACGGCCGGTCCGATCATATGCAGGACATCGAAATCCTGGGCCAGGCTTACAAGCTCGTCGAAATCAGCCAGTGTCCCCGGGCGGCGCCCGCGCTCTCGATCCGTCGCATGGGGGCAGCCGGCACCGGCCTGGATGGTCAGCTTGCCCATGGCGAGAACGAGGTTCCGGTGCTCGGCACCTGCCTTCAGCAAGATCTGTCTAGGCGCGGTTGTAAGAGCAGCTTCGATGATCTCCCGATCGATGCGCACCATCTCGGTCTCATCATCGACGATGGCACCCGCTGCCTTGAACAACTGCCGGGCTTCCGGATGTAGAACCTTCATGCCCAGCTCTTCCAGGGTTCGAAGCGCTGTCTGGTGCATCGCCTCGACCCGATCCTCCGAGAAGACCGGCACGGGCGGGAAGGGGTTCGCCAGGTTATGATAATCGACGTTGCGTTTGGGCGTTTCCGAACGGTCTCGCCTACGGCCACGGCTGGCTCGCCCTCGCGTTCTCGGCCTGTCGATCATGATGGCATCACCTTTCCACCGGCATCGGAGACCAAGGCGCAATTGCCCTTGGGATGACATCGTTCCTTGAACCCTAGACACCTCTTTCTCAAGGCGTCAATGCGGTTGTTTTGCTGAGGGATTACCATGACCCTTCAATGCTTGACCTTCCACTCACTGGAAGGTCCATGGTCCAGTTCTCAATTGATCTCGAGGAACCATGACGGCACACCCTTCGGCTTTGGACCGATCGACCCTGACCTTCCTGACGATTACCGGCATGACCTGCGCGAGCTGTGTCGGCCGGGTTGAGCAAGCCCTTCGTGCCGTGCCCGGCGTATCCTCAGTGTCGGTTAATCTTGCGCTCGATCGGGCTGAGATCGAGGCAAGCGAGGATGCCCTGACGTCTCTGATCAACGCAGTGAAGGACGCTGGCTTCGGGGTTCGGGAACACCAGATCGATCTGCAGATCACCGGGATGACCTGTGCGAGTTGTGCCGGCCGGGTCGAGCGGGCCTTGAGCGGTGTGCGGGGCGTCATCGACGCCTCGGTCAATCTCGCAACGGCGCGGGCATCGGTACGCGCGGTAGCCGAGGGGCTGAATGAACGAGCACTGCTAAGATCCGTCGATGATGCTGGCTTCAGTGCCGCTGTTGCAGGCAACGAAGCGAGCGCTACATCGCTGGATGCGAACGGGGCTGATCGGCGAGATCTCTGGCTGCTTCTGATCGCCACCTGCCTTACCATTCCGCTGGTCACACAGATGATCGGGATGGCGACCGGCTGGTTCGGTCATTTGCCGGCTTGGCTGGAATTGATGCTGGCGACACCCGTTCAGTTCGTCATCGGTTGGCGGTTCTATGTAGCGGCCTGGAAAGCACTTCGCGCCGGGACCGGAAATATGGACCTGCTTGTCGCGATGGGAACCAGTGCGGCCTACTTTTACAGCGTCTCTCTGATGGTGACCGAAGGGCCAACCGCATCTGGGCAACTCTACTTCGAGGCGTCCGCCGTGATCATCACGTTGGTTCTCGCCGGAAAGGTCCTCGAATCGCGCGCAAAACGCTCGGCCAGTACCGCCATTCGGCAGCTGATGGCACTCCGTCCACAGACCGCCCGGCTGCTGCGTGCGGGCCAGGAGGTTGAGCTGCCGATCGGCGAGGTTGGGATTGGCGATCTTCTGATTGTTCGTCCCGGCGAGCAGCTGCCCGTGGACGGTGAGATCGTTCAAGGGGTGAGTGAGATCGACGAGCAGTTGGTAACCGGGGAAAGCATGCCAGTAGCGCGAAACATCGGGGATGCGGTCATTGCCGGGTCGCTGAATGGTCTTGGGCTGCTCCGTATCCGTGCAACACGTATCGGCGCCGACACCACGCTTTCGAGGATTGCAGACCTGGTCAACCACGCCCAAAGCGGTAAGGCGCAGATCCAGCGTCTGGTCGATCGGGTTGCTGCTGTTTTCGTGCCGGCGGTGCTCGCGATTGCGACCGTCACCTTCTTCGTCTGGATTGGGATCGGCGGCGGTTTTGAGCAGGCTCTCACGGCGGCTGTCTCGGTCCTGGTGATCGCCTGTCCCTGCGCGCTCGGTCTTGCAACGCCGACCGCACTTGTGGTCGGCACCGGCGCTGCGGCCCGTTCAGGCATTCTGATCCGAGACATCGAAACTCTGGAGCGCGCGCATGCTGTCACCGTTGTCGCCTTCGACAAGACGGGTACGCTGACGGCAGGACAACCGGATGTGCAGACCTTGCACGCCCTGGATGGGACCGAAGAGGCGTTGTTGACGCTTGCCGCATCAGCTCAGCTTGGCAGCGAGCATCCGCTTGGTCGAGCGATGGTACGCGCTGCGCAGGAGAGAGACCTTGGACTGCAAGCACCGGACAGCAGTGAAGCCGTGATCGGGCAGGGGATCAAGGCGGTCTTGGATGGGACTGAGGTGACCATTGGGCGTCCGGATCTGTTAATCGGACAGGGCGTCGATATCGGCCCAGGTGAGAAAGCCGCTGTCGATATTGCCAGGAAAGGCGGCAGCGTCGTTTGGATTGCGTGGGAGAAACAGCTGATCGGCCTTATAGCACTGATCGACAAGGCACGCCCAGAGGCGGCTTTGGCGATAAGTACTCTCGCCGCGAATGATATGTCGACCTGGCTGCTGAGCGGCGATCAAGAGAATGTCGTAAACAGACTTGCCGACGATCTTGGCATTGCAGATGCACGAGCGGGGCTCACACCTAGGGACAAGGTAGAGCAATTGCGGCGACTTCAAGAGGATAGGCAGATGGTTGCCATGGTCGGTGATGGCATCAACGATGCGCCGGCGCTCGCGGCGGCGGATGTCGGGCTTGCCATGGGCAGCGGCGCCGATGTGGCGCTGGAAACGGCCGGTATCACGCTTCTAAGGCCAGATCTGATGCTCGTGCCGGCAGCCCTGGAGATCGCGCGAGCGACCTGGCAAAAAATTCGCCAAAATCTGTTCTGGGCATTTTTTTACAATGCCGTCGGTATTCCGCTCGCAACGCTTGGCTATCTAAGCCCTGCTCTGGCCGGTTTGGCGATGGCACTGAGCAGCGTCAGCGTCGTGACCAATTCCTTGTTGCTGAAGCGTTGGCGGCCGATCCAAGCAGCAGCTCAGAAGTAGCCATTATCCAAGCAGCGATTATCCGCGATCATTGGATTTTTTGATCCATGGATATCATGTCAATTGATGCAGGAAATGCGCCCGACAGGGTTTCTTGCGCGATCAACAGTACAATACCGTGCTTTTCATAAAAGCGGCACGTTTCCAGCTCAAATTAGACTCTTATTGAGCAGATAATAAGCGGCATTGCCGAAAGGATGTGACGATGCTCTCATTGATAGGAATGACCAAACGACGGGCACTTTTGTCGACGGCTGCCTGCCTCGCAAGCCTAATTGCAACAGGCGCCGCCTTCGGCCAGTCGATCCCGGAGATCCAGGGCAAGGGGCATGTCTCGCCGCTGGTCGGACAGGACGTGACGACCAAGGGCGTTGTGACCGCTGTCGGGTTCAATGGCTTTTTTATGCAGGATCCCGATGGTGACGGCGATGCTGATACCGCTGACGGGCTCTTCGTTTTCACCAGCGATGCGCCAACAGTTGAGGTTGGTGAGTTGATCGAGGCCACCGGCGTCGTCTCCGAATTCATTCCAGGCGGTGCCGGTACCGGCAATCTTTCAACGACCCAGCTCGATCTGCCGGCCATCACGGTGCTCTCGAGCGAACAGCCGCTTCCGGCGCCAGTCACCATCGGCAGATCAGGACGCGTGCCGCCAACTCGGGACGTCATCAGCGCTGACGAGATTGCCCCACCGATCAATCTTCAGGACGCGGCCGATGACGCGAACAACGTCTTCGATCCGAATCAGGATGGCATCGACTTCTACGAAAGCTTGGAAGGCATGTTGGTCACTGTCGAGGCGCCGCAGGCAGTTTCCGCAACCCGAACCTTCAATGCGTTCAGCAGCGAATTTTTCACATTGCCAAACCGCGGCGCACTGGTCGAACCTAGAAACGCTCTCACCACAAGGGGCGGCATTTTGCTTCAGCCGGACCCGGACAATCTCGGCGATCAGAACCCGGAGCGGGTACAGATTCAGCTTGATGGCACCCTCTTCCCGTTCGATGTTCCAAGCGTGACCGTTGGCGACCGTCTCGGCGATATCACGGGTGTCATGGGGTACAGCTTCGGCAATTTTGAGGTCAACGCGCTTGGCCCCATCGTGATCCAAGACGGCAGGCTCAAAACCGAAACCACGCGGCTGCGTGGTCGCGGCAACGCGCTTACGGTTGCAAGCTACAATGTCCTTAATCTCAGCCCCGACGGCTCGGATGCGAATCAGCTTGTCACGCTCGGGGGGCATATCGCCAATAACTTGGGGGGGCCCGATATTCTTGCGTTGCAGGAAATCCAGGACAATAGCGGCGAGACCGATGACGGTGTCACCGATGCAACGCAAACTCTGGAAGCGCTTCGCGCTGAGGTCGTGGCGGCCGGCGGCCCCGATTACGCATTCTTCGACGTGGCACCTGCGGACGGTGCTTCAGGCGGTGTGCCGGGCGGCAATATTCGGAATGCCTTCTTCTTCAACCCGGACCGCGTCAGTCTCGTGAACTTTGTCTCACTGACACCTGAGGTCTTGGCGACCACCGGCATCAGTGATCCCAACGCCTTCCTGGGCACCCGCGATCCGCTTGTCGGCGTCTTCGGCTTTCGCAGCAATGAGATCATCGTGGTCAACAACCACCTCACCTCGCGCTTTGGCTCCACCCCAGTCTATGGCGGGCCGCAGCCGTTCGTTCAGGCGGGCGAGGCCGAACGCGAAGCGCAGCTTGGTGCGCTAAACGAGCTGGCGAACCTGGTTTTGGAAATTGATCAACGGGCCAATATTGTCGTGCTCGGTGACCTCAACACCTTCCAGTTCACTAATGATCTGGAGACCATCCTTCCCGGTGAGGACACTGCCCTGACCAATCTGATCCCACCGGTCGGCAGTAATAGAGGCTTGGATCGTAACAACATCTACACCTTCAACTTCGAGGGCAATTCCCAGGTTCTCGATCATGTCGTCGTCAGCGATGGTCTCAAACAAAGTGCCCTGCTCGACATCGTTCATGTGAATGTCGACTTTCCCCGCGTCGACGACACTGTAGGCAGTGATCACGAACCCCTGGTGGCAAGGCTGCAGCTAAGCAAGAACAAGGACAGTCTCGCACCGCTGTTCTAGTGGCATGACAGTGCCACCAAAGGCCCTATGGGCATGACGAGGAGGATCCGTATGAAGGCTCACATTGTTCTAGCCCACCCGGAGAGAAGGTCTTTCAACGCTCACTTGGCAGGCATTTCGCAGCGCGTGCTCGAAACCGTCGGCCGGCAGCACACACTGTCCGATCTCTACGCCATGGACTTTGATCCTCGCGAGGGCGCACATCACTACGAGTCCCGCAAAAACGCCGAGATCTTTCATCCTCAAACCGAACAGCGATTCAATGCAGAGAACCGGACCACGCCGCCCCATGTGGATGCGGAAGCAATGCGGTTGTTGGACTGCGATCTATTGGTCGTCCACTTTCCACTTTGGTGGTTCGGACCTCCCGCGATCTTGAAAGGCTGGATGGACCGAGTTTTCGTTTATGGTCGCATGTATCGAAGCACGATGCGCTATGACACCGGTATTTGCTCCGGCAAGACAATGATCGCCTGTGTCACAACGGGCGCAAGCGAAGACAATTGCGCTCATAACGGCAGAGAGGGCGACACCCGTCTCCATCTATGGCCGATACTCTATCCGTTTAGATATTTGGGCTTTGATGTGATGCAGCCCGAGATTCTGCACGGCGTTGGCAGCACCGCCTTTATGGAGGGTCGGGAAGGCGGCTTAAGCACCCTCGATGCTTACTCAAATCGCTGGACGGCAGCCTTAGAGAAGCTCTCTTCACGACCTCTCGTCCAGCACAACCGCGACAACGATTTCGATGAAACGAAAAGGCTTCTGCAAGACGCTCCTGTTTACTCACCGTTTATTCGGCACAAGCCAGACGCAATTTCTGAATAGGTCGCGTGCGGGCGTTGTCAGCGCAAAATCGATTGCTCGCGGACGACCGGCAATGACCGTACTTTCATGCAGCGGTCAATGAGCGTCATTCCTGAACGGCATTCTCTCGGTCGGCTTTGAAGATGGGTCTTGAAGAGAGGTGGCGCTGGACGTTGAAATGATTGTAGACGAAGGCGTGTGTTGACGAGAATTTCTGGAGATGTCGAAGGCGTCGAAATCGCAGCATGGTCCGTTCTCATCGTCGGAATGGCTGGTGTGAGTTTTCAACGTGGTTCTTCAAATAGTGTTGTGTCGGCTGTCTCTCTTGGTTGCCAATCTCCTTCATGGTAGCCCCGTAGGAAGCGAGACCGTCGGTGACAATGACGTTTGGCGTGCCACATCGTTTCATGGCTTTGTGGAATTTCAAGGCAGAAGTTTTGTCCTTGGTCTTGGTGACGAAGGCTTCGAGTACCTCACCTTCATAGTCGATGGCACGCCACAGATAATGTGTTTGGCCCGCGATCTTCACGACGAGTTGAGAAAGAATGGTTGTTGAAATCAGCGGCTTCCAGTTTGGTCAGCATTTCGGTCATGATACGAGCTCTCGTTCGAGTTCCGCCTTAGCGCAGTAAGCCACATCTTAGCCAGTGTCCTCGACGAAAGTACGAAGAGGTCTTTGCTGGTCGCGATTAAGGCTGCAGATCTAGTCGATCGAACTGCTCAGGCGGCGCTCCTTCGTCGGCGATCATGGTGCGCATGAGGGCAAGCAGGCGATCACGCTCAGCCGGTTCCTTATCCCATAGATTGGTCCCTTGGTTTGGATCGTTCTTTCGATGAAATAGGAAATTCTGTTCCGTGCGAGGATCAATGGTGATCGGCATTTTCCAAAGCGGCAGGGGAACTGTCGGGTCAAAATAGCCCTGATCGACCGGCGGATCGGGCATCCGCCCCACCCTGCCGTCGACGGGATTATCGACGATGAGCGGGCGGTTGATCATCGTAGAATAGGAAAAGAGCGACTTGTCCCCGACCGGCGCCTTGAAGAGCGTCCATTCCCCATCTGTCAGGCAGACGCCTTGTCCGAAGGTTCCGTAAAGGATCGCGTCGCGCCGGGTCTGGTCATCGAGTGCCGGCAATAGACTGCGTGAATGGCGGTTTGCTGACGGGATAGCAGCACCTGCCGCATCGATGATGGTGGCGAAGAGATCGACTGTCTGCGTCAGGGCTGCTGTTCGTGCCCCGTCGCTTTTCTGTGGATGCCAGATCATCATCGGGATGTTGGCGTGGCTGTCGTAATGCGGAAACTGTTTGCCAAAGACGCCACGCTCACCGAGGTCGTGACCGTGGTCGGTCGTAAAAATGACCATGGTGTCATCCCAGAGGTCGAGCGCGTCGATCTTCTCCAAGAACTGCCCCAACCACTTATCGACCATCGTCGTCTTGCCCATATACTGGGCCCTCAAAAACGCCAGTTCTTCCGGCGTTGTCTGGGCCATGAAGGCGTCCTGATCGGCATAGATCTGATAGGGCGGCCAGATGTTGAAATCATCTTTGGAGCCATCGGTGTACATGGAGGCATAAGGCTCCGGCACATCGAATGGCTCATGCACATCAAAGCTTTCAACCTGGAGAAAGAAGGGGCCTTTTAAGGCATTCTCGTCTAGCCAATCGGCTGCTTTCGAAAACACTTTGGCCGGGAAGAAATCCTTTTCGCCGGCAAAGTCTTTTACATTGGCGTAATATTGGCGCGGATGAACAGCGGCGCGAAACTCGGCAATCTTGTCGACCCAGGGCGGAACCGGACCGGTTTCCGGAAGTTTCCAGTAATCGGTCTCATGACCGCGAATGAGTTCCAGGGACGAAAACCCCTGCATGTAGCCGTTCGCCATCTCCTCCCAGTAGTGATAGTGGTCCGTCACCATGCCGGTGTTGTAGTTGGAGTCGCGCAAAATCACCGGCAGGCGCGGATCAAAAACCTCGAGCGGGCCCCAGGGACGCCACATGAACTCTTTCCGGCCAGAGAAAATTTCGCGCCGGGCTGGCATGCATGGCAGGCTCGAAATGAAGTGATTGTCGAAGACAGTCGCCTTTTCGGCGAACGCATCTAAGACCGGTGTGCGGCAGAGCGTTTCTGGATTGTAGGCGCTCAAACAGTCGCGGTTAAGACTATCCACCAGAATCAAAATGATGTTCAAGAAATACCCTCCGCTCACATCGCCGTCGCGCGCTCAGCCCTAGGCTAGCATTCGATAAGAAAGAGCCCCGACATCATCCCGACAAAGGTCCGCATACACTTCCATGTCGAGGCTCTTTCTTCGAAGGTTGACCAAACCCTATGAGGTGGTCATGCCACCTAGTTTCGGAGGGCCTTGGCGGCCTCTAGGATTTCCAGAGCGAGTGGCTGCATCGGTCCGAAGTCCGGCACCGTGTCACGAGCACCGCCGGCGACCAAGACCTCCGCAGCACCGGTCAGCGTCTCATTAGTCAGACCGGAATCCACGTCCGCGATGGCTTCATCCAACGTGACCCAGTCGCGCATGCGCATAGCGTACTCGGCTTTGACGTCATCGCCTTCGATGCCGGTGTCGGCGTAATAGGCCAGAACATGCTCGACCACTTTGGTCGGATCGGTGGCGTTGATATATTCGTTAGCCCTGTAGACGGCCTCGACAAAGGCAGCGGCTGATGTCGGATCTTCGTCCCAGAACGTTTTGGTCACGATGTAGGGCGCGATGACCTCGGTGCCAGCGATCTTGCCGTCACACACCATGGTATAGTTCTCGTTGTCGTTGATCAGCGGTAAGTCGGCGGACGCAGCTGTCGTGCCGGCCCCGAGATCGCCACTCTGCAGCGACTGAATGGTCACAGCCGGCGTAAGCGGGACGACATCCAGCGCTTCCGGATCCTCAACGCCAAGATGGGCAGCGCAGGCGTAGAGAACCTGGCTCCAGGTGGAATTTGGAACAGTGCCAATCTTTGTCGCGAGGAGCGCCTCGGCCGGTGATTTGCCCTCCATGGCGTCGTTGCGCATGACGAGCTTCAGGTTCTGAGATTCTTTCTGCATAGCGCCGACTGAGACCAGCTGGAACTTTTCCCAGCCGGACACCGCCGGAGGGCCACCGGTCCAGCCAGCCTGCCATTGACCCGTCGCACCCGTCGCCAAGGCTGCACCGCCGTTCGGGAAATACTCGATGGCGACTTCGAGCCCGTTGTCGTTGAAATATCCGAGATCGTTGGCAAGCCACATGGGGAAACCGGCTTCGTTCGGTTGGCTGTTCAGATCGAGCTTGGTCTGCGACCAGGCGGGTCCGGCGACGCCAAGTGCCAAGGCGCATGCCATCACAGTCGATCGTGCTTTTTTGTTCATTATCGTCTCCCTTTTGGCTGATGTTTTAACTTGCCTGACCGGCAATAATCTCTTCACGAACCAGCGCCCAGATCTCGCGGCGTGCTTCGATGAAGTCAGGGTGTTCTGCCGCAGCTTCGATATCGCCCAGTTTCCAGGCGGCATCACGTGGCAGTTCGAGTTCCTTTTTGATGCGACCGGGCCTTCGGGTCATCACGATGACCCTGTCGCCGAGATAAACCGCCTCTTCCACCGAGTGAGTGATGAAGAGGACCGTGTAGTGCTGGTCTCGGTGCAGGCGTTGGACTTCTTCTTGGAGGATGGTGCGCGTCTGCGCATCCAGAGCGCCAAAGGGTTCGTCCATCAGCAAGATCTCCGGCTGCATCACCAGCGCCCGCGCGATCGCGACCCGCTGCTGCATGCCGCCGGACAACTCGCTCGGATAGGCCTTTCGAAATTGCTCCAATCCCATGATTTTAAGCTGCTCGATGAGGCGGCGTTCCTGTTCGTCCCTAGCAACGCCGGTCATCTGAAGACCGAACTTGATGTTCTGCTCAGCAGTTTCGGAGGGGAAGAGCGCAAATTTCTGGAAGACCACGCAACGCCTTGGCCCCGGTGGGCCTGCGGGCTGGCCATCGATGAGAACGTCGCCATGGGTCGGCGCCTCCAATCCGGCGCCGATGGTCATCAGTGTTGATTTACCGCAGCCGGAAGGCCCAACAACACAGACGAACTCACCTTCGTCGACGCTCAAGGTGCAGTCATCGACCGCACAGATTCCAGTTTCCTCCGACCCAAACCATTTGGTGATGGACCGAAGTTCCAGCTTGGGTCGTGCTGTGTGTTCAAGCGGTGCGTTGGTTGCGGCTGAATTCATTCTTCTCGCGCCTTACCTGCCGTTCACCATGACGTTCTTACGCCATGGCAGCAAGTATCGCTCACTCCTTTGAACAACTGTGTCGATCAGGACGCCCAGAATTCCTATGGTGATGAGACCGACAAAAATCGTGGTAACAGAGGCGTTTTCTTGGCCCTGAGAAATCATGAAACCCAATCCAACTTTACCGACCACGAGCTCAGCACCGACCAGAGCCATCCATCCATTACTGATCGAAATGCGCAACCCTGTGTAGATGCTCGGAGCAGCGGCAGGAATGACGACGCGACGCAAGATTGCTGCCTGATTGGCGCCAAACACACGCGCCGCGTCGATATAGATTTTCTCAACCTGCGACACGCCCAATTGCGCGTTGATCACAAAGGCTGGGAAGGCAGCGACGAAAACCACCATCGCTTGCGTCGCCGTCGACGCGCCGAACCAGAGGACGGCAAGCGGAATATAGGCAAATGGCGGGATGAAATGAAGAAGCTCGAAGATTGGATTGACGATTGTTTTGAACCAAGGCGCCCAGGCGAAAAAAACACCAACGGGGATGCCGATGATCAAGCCGAAGAATACACCCCATCCCCATCGTTCCAGCGACGCAAGAACGTGACCGGATAGGGTAAGCCCGCTGAACGGCTCGGTCACATGCAGGAAATATTTCTGTGCCACGTCAGCAGGCGAGGGGAGGACGCGGGGCTCAATCAAGCCAAAAACGCTGGTGGACAAGAACCAGGCGAGGATGAGCATGGTCAGCGACAACGTGCCATAAGCGATTGATTTCCCTCTCATCGAAACCACACCCATCTGCGCCAGCATTGTATCGATCACGCGCTAGTCCCTCCGTTCGCCGCGAACGGACCAAGGTGCCAGGATGTACTGAGCGAGTTCGATGAGAGCGGTGAGCGCGATGCCCAAAATCCCGATCATGATCATCGCAACGATCAGAACGTCCGTGTCCAGCAATTGCGACGCGTTGACCGCTATATAGCCAAGCCCCGCCGTCGCCGCCAAAATCTCGGCGGCCACCAGTGTTGACCACGCACTTCCCAACGCCATGCGTGCGGCGGCTACGAGCGTCGGCATGGCGGTGCGACAGACGATGCGCGTCAGAATCTGCCTGTCGCTTGCACCAAGCGTCTTGCCTGCATCGATCAAGAGCTTGTCGACTGAATAAACGGCAAGCATCGAGTTCATCAGCCAGGGCACCAGGGCTGCAATGAACACGACCGACATCCGAGCAACGTCGCCAATTCCCAGCCAGAGAATGGTGAGCGGTATCCATGCAAGTGGTGGCACCGGACGGATGATTTGAAAGATGGGAAAGACGATCCATTTGAGCTTCGACCACCAAGCCATCGCAATGCCCAGCGGAACGCCAACGAGCGCAGCCAAACTCCAACCTGAAAGGACGATGTAAAGGCTGCTGAGAATGTGCTCAAAGAGCGTGCTGCCGATATAGGGCCGCGTCCACATCCGCCAAAACCGGTTCAGGACGTCTTCCGGTGGAGGGAAATAGAGAGCCGGGACGGGACCGCCTTCGCGTGTCAACCACGCCCAAAGGACGATCCAGCCGGTCACCGCAGCGAGGCCAAACACGAGCATGCGGTAGGATGCCAGCCTTCCCATTATGCGCCCCCGATGAATGACACAAACCTCACTCTAGTCTTGCTTGTCGATGCCGCAAACATCGTCGCTAATCGGAGTGTCATCACCTTCGTCGGCGAGATGCTCCAGCATGACGCCGTAACAGGGTGCTTCAACTTTGTTGCCCACTTTTTCGGTTTCGATCTCGTAGAGGATGTCGCTCTCGGTGAAGTTATCCCCCGGCTGCACTCGCCAGGCGACTTAGGTGCCTTCCTCCATATTCATGGAATCACACGCGGCGTCTTGAGCGCGACCTTCACAGCATGGCCTCCGCATCCTGTTCGACGCCGAGTAGCACTTTGACCGTGCATCGTTCATAGTTTGTCAGTCTCCCTGAAGCCCGCGGGGCGTTTTTATGCGAAGGGCGAGCGATCGATATCCTCACCAGGATCGCCACGAATGGTCAGGCCGCCATCGATAACGAATTTGGCGCCGGTGATGAAGGAAGAGGCCGTATCAGCGAGGAAGAGCGCAACGCGCGCGATCTCGTCAGGCTCACCCCATCGGCCAACCGGCGTACGCTCACCATAGTCGTTCTTATTCAACATGCCTTGCTCTGCCCGCTCGGCCAATGTCTCGGTCAAGATGTAGCCGGGCAGAATCGCATTCACCGTGATCCCGGCGCGAGCACAGTCGAGCGCCAGACCTTCGGTCAGACCGAGGATCGCTTTCTTGGCCGTGACATAGGCGAGGCGATGGGGAACGGCGAGCACTGCATTGGCTGATGACATATTGATGATACGTCCGAAGCCGGCCTTCCGCATAGCGGGCAGAACGAGACGGGACCATGTCACCGAGCCGCATATGTGGATATCGAGCATTCGATCAAAGTCTGCTTCCGGCAGCTCTTCAACCCACCCCTTTTTCTGCGGCATGATGCCGGCATTGTTGATCAGTACGCCAGGTGGCCCGAGCGTCGCTACGATGGTTCGGTGTGCTTCTTTACTGGATGCGCTATCGGCGATATCGGCATGAACGCCGATCACTGCAACGCCTGTTTTATCCGCAACGGTTGTTGCCGCCCGCTCCGCCTTGTCGCGATCAACATCGATGATTGCAATAGGATGACCAGCCTCGGCGAATGTCTTCGCCATGGCATAACCTATTCCTGCTCCTGCTCCTGTGATGGCGACCGGGAGCTTCGTTTTTTCTTGGGACATCAAAGAGCCCTATAGCTGGAGGCCAAGAGCCTCGATATTTGACCTACGCACCCCTTGATGAGCATTGTGACAGCCTTCTTAAGGAGCCGTAAAGGACGTCAACCATCAAACGCCAGCCGGAAGCCTTGATGCGATGTCGTGGTGTCGGGTGTCGTGACAGTGCAGGTGGCGATGCTGTAATGTCTTAGTCCCCTCGATTCGGGTCATCAACGAGTTCCCACGGCGAGTTTTGATGATGGCCCGGAAACGTCATTCAGACGAACACATTCTGAAATTACTTCGAGAGATTGAGCTTGCTCTTGCGTCTGGCAATGATGTGGTGACGGCTTGCCGAACTGCCCGTTGGCGTTCACGCCGGTTGTCATTGGCTTGGGCAGCGTGACGGTGACGTCGGCCTGGCTGTTGCTCGGAACTGAAATATCCTCGATCGGCAGCCACATCGAGTTCGTCGACACCCAAGACTTCCTCGGCCTTGTTTGCCATCGGCGCCAAGGATGCCCGATCACTGCCACTCTGGATCACGTCGTGAGCGATGATCAGATGGTGCTCCGTCTCGACGGCGGCCTGAACATTGGAGCCGACCGCGCCCGAGCCACGTCCACTGGTCGCCAAGGGCCTGATCACCAACGAACCTGATCCGAAAGATGCTCGAAAATGCTGCCTGTTCCTCACGAGCGAGGGCCGTGACATCTGCGAAGAGGCGATGATCATCTGCGTTGAGGCGGAAAAAGCAATGCCCGCCCGCCTCGATGACGATGAGCGTAAGGCCCTCGATAGCTTGCTGAACAAAATGCCCGCGCAGACCTCGACTGGAAGTGCGGCCGGCCTCAGGCTATCTTGCGGGCCGACAGCAGACTTTCAAAACCCGCGAACGAGGTGCCGAAACCGGTTTTCGGCAGGTCGATATTATCAACCTTTTGATCTTGCTGTCGCTGTGGGAGGGAAATTCGTCTTGGAGAAGGTAATTTAGGAATTCTCTAAACTATGTTTCTCACACGGCGCCCCCGGCTCTCAACGATTCGCGATGTTCGGTTTTAGGAACTTATTGATAACACAAGGCTAATGGACTTCCACTTCGTGTCACACTTGGATCAATGGTCACCGACGGGGAAGCCACAAAGGTTTGCAACGAAGCGCCAAGCTGATGACCATGTTAAACGGTAGGTCTTGGTCTTAGAGCCTAACAGCATGTAGCATTCTGAAATCTCGATCGTCATAAGAAAACAGGGAGGAAAAATCATGAAATTGAGAATGTCAGTGGCCTTGGTGGCCGCGATCGCGCTTGCCGCGCCAGCCATGGCGCAGGACAAAGTCACGTTAAGAATGTCGACTCCAGCTTCAGACACAGATCAGCGTTCGATCGCGCTGAAGGAGGTTTTTGCCCCCGCGGTTGCTGGCTTCGCAACCTACGAGCCGCATTACAATGCGAGCCTGATCGCGCAGAATTCAGAGCTTGAAGCCATTGCTTCGGGTGATCTGGAGATGTCGATTGCGTCAGCACAGGAGCTGGCACAGTTCTTCCCAGAGTTTTCGATCTTCGCCACCGGTTATGTTCATCAGGATGCGGAGCATCAGGTGCGTGTGTTCAATGACGCGCTGATGGACCCGTTTAAGGCGACGGTCGAAGAGGAACTTGGGGTCAAGCTGCTGTCCGTGATGTATCTTGGTCGCCGGCATGTAAACCTGCGTCAGTGCCGGGACGAGGTTGACGTGCAAACGCCAGCTGACCTTGCTGGCATTAATCTTCGCATGCCTGGCACCGACGCCTGGCAGTTCCTGGGCCAAGCACTCGGCGCCAACCCTACGCCCATGGCGTTCACCGAGGTTTACACAGCCCTTTCCACCTCCTCGGTCGACGGCCAGGACAACCCGCTGCCGACCGTGGTCGACGCAAAGTTCTATGAAGTCACCTGCCAGATCGCGCTGACGGCGCACCTGGTTGACCTGAACTACGTCGCGTTCTCGAAAGCCGCCTGGGATGGCCTCTCGGCGGAGCAGCAAGCCATCGTTCAACAAGCCGCTGACGATGCTTCCGAAAGCGGACGCCAAAACCAGCTGCAGAAGGAAGCTGACCTGGTGGCATTCCTTGAAGGCGAGGGCATGGAAATCTATGAACCTGACCTCAATGCCTTCCGCGAACATGTGCAGGCGCAGTATGTCGACACTGAATTTTCGGCGTCCTGGCCTGATGGCGTTTTGGACAAGATCAACGCCCTTGGCAACTAAACCGTAGGCCCGGATCATCCTTCGATGACGTCATTCGCACGTGGGTTTACCCGGGCCACCGAGTTCGTGGCGGCCATGATGATGGCCGCCATGTTTCTCGTTTTCATCATCCAGATCGCGATCCGCTATTCCGCCAGGCTCGAATGGCTGGCGGACGCCGTGCCGCTGCTCGATCCTAACCTTTATGGCTGGACCCTAGAGTTTTGTCTCTTGATGTGGGTCTGGATCGTCTTTTGGGGAAATGCCTTCATCGTGCGCCAGCGCGATCATGTCATCTTCGACATCGTCTACACGAATGTCAGTGCACGCGCGCGAAAGTGGTTCGCGATCATTGGAGCGTTGAGCATCTGCGTCGGGCTCCTGGTCTCGCTTGGTCCGACCTGGGAAAAATTCTACATTCTTAGGCTAAAAAAGACGCCGACGCTGTCCAATGTCTTCGGAGACTGGATAAGGGTGCGCGACGTCTATTCAATCTATTTCGTCTTTCTCGTTGTCGTCGCTGCCCGCTACGCCTTGTGCGCTTGGGACACGTTCAAGAATGGTGCAGAGGCCGATTTGCATCACTACGATAACTTGGCCGGCGACACCAGGGGAAAGACCAGCGAGGCCGACCGGCGATGACGCTGGAATTCGCGCTTTGCCTTTTGACATTGTTCTTTATGGCCGGCATCGGCACGCCGATCGCCTATGCGATCCTGCTCGCCTCCTTCGTCTATCTCGCCATTGGAGGCGGCGGAACCGGCATAGCCGGCAAGGTGTTAATGGATGGGCTCTACAGTAGCTTTATCCTTCTCGCCGTGCCGCTTTTCATCGTCGCTGCTAATATCATGAACGCGGGCACGATCTCGGACCGCTTGCTTCGTTTCTGCGTAGGCCTAGTCGGGCGCTTCAAGGGCGGGCTCGGCCATGTCAATGTTGTGGCATCCCTGATCTTTTCCGGGATGTCAGGGTCGGCGGTCGCCGATGCTGCCGGCATCGGCAAGATCATCATCGAGATGATGACTAAATCGGGCCACTATACGCGCGGCTACGCCGCAGCGATCACAGCGGCGTCCGCCACCATCGGTCCGATCATCCCGCCCTCGATTCCGATGGTGCTCTACGCCCTCGTCTCGAACACATCGATCGGCTACCTGTTTTTGGGCGGTATCGTTCCGGGGTTGCTGATGGGCGTCGTCCTGATGGCGATGAACTACATCATCTCACATCGGCGCGGCTTTCTCACCGAGGATGCAGTGCCCCTCAGGGAATTACCTGCCCTCACGGTCAACGCCTTTCCCGCACTCCTGATGCCGGCAATCTTGCTCTACGGTATTTATGGCGGCGTTACAACGCCAACCGAGGCTGCTGCCGTCGCCGCCTTCTACGCACTGATCTTGGCCGTCCTTTTCTACCGAGCTCTCAGTCTCGGCAACCTCTACCGAATTCTGGTCGATAGTGCTCGATCCTCGGCGGCAGTGGGACTGGTGATCGGCGGCGCACTTATCCTGAACTTTATCGTCGCTTCCGAAAACATCCCGGGCATAATGGCCAATGCGTTGGTCGGCCTCGACGTTTCGCCGCTCGTCTTCCTGATCGGGGTCAACATCCTAATCCTGCTGCTAGGCTGCGTGCTTGATGCCACCACACTCATTTTGGTGATCATCCCGCTTTTCTTGCCAACCTGTCGCGAGCTTGGCATTGATTTCGTTCATTTCGGCGTCGTCGCCGTCGTCAACTGCATGATCGGCCTGATCACCCCGCCGTACGGCATCCTTCTCTTCGTGATCAACGCGGTCACACGTATCCCGCTTGGCGAGATTATCCGCGAGGTCATCCCCTTCCTCGCAGTCCTAATCGCTGCCCTGATTGCGTTGATCGTTCAGCCCGACCTCATTCTCTATCTGCCACGAACGTTCGGTTATCTCGGCTGATTTGTTCCTCGGTATGTCTAAGTACGGCCTTGTCAGAGCAATTTTTGTTACCGAGAAACGGCTTGAAAATTATGAAATTTAGGCGGTGATCAAAGCCGGCCAATCTATTAGGGCAGCGTCGCGATTGGTTTGTATATGGCTCTGGGGGTTAGGTGACGATCAAGATTGAAGATCCCATGGGGAAGGGAGTGCACAGCACTTAATTAGGTGATGTACCACCGCCTTTAGGAGTTCACTATGTCATCGACTGATCTCTGCGATGAACGCAGCGCCATCTTTGTATCTTTGGAACTCAGTCAATCCAAGTGGCTAATGACATCCTTCGCTTCCAGACTTTGGCCGCGAAGAAAGGACCAAACCGATTCCACCGGTGGCGGACACTTTCTTGGCAGATATCGATGCCGCGCTCGTGTAGCAGGTCCTCGATATGGCGCAGCGACAGCGGATAATGGACATACATCATCACTGCCAATTGGATGATCTCGGGCGATATCTTGAAATAGCGAAACGGTGATTTGGTCATTGACCGAAGCTAGGGCAGGGGGGATGTCCGTTCGAGCCAGATTCCTCTGACAAGCCCTCCGGCAGCTATCCTTTTGAGAGCAGTCGTTAGCTGATGCTTGCCAAGGCGCAACTTTAACCCCAATGCGTCGTTAGCTCAGGCGGCGACCGACTCTTTATTTGTCGCTGGCTCGTTGTTGAAAAATGAGATTCAGAAACCTGGACCAAGCCGTTTTCGTCGCCATTCGAGAACGTCTTTGCGTGGCGATTTTCTGCAGGCGAGCATCCATGTCGAGCATGCCGATGGCCTGCTCGGCGCAACCGCACCCTTCCCCGATCGCGATTTTCTCAAGATAGAATCGCTCGAACCGTTGATCCTTCATTCGCCCCCCAAATCAAGCGTCAATTTCGCCGACCAGCGGCGTGCCTCCGGAGTCGGGTCAAAAATCGTTCGGATTTCCTTCGATGAGCATGCCATTGCCGTCGAGCTTGCCATCTTTATACATTTCCATTGACGGACCGTGGAATTTGACCTCGAAACAGCCCTCTGGCTTGTCGCCATATTGAAAACACATCGCGCCGTCCTCAGCTCGCCACGCCCCGGAATAGCCGTCAGCCATGATCGAACCGTCGGGAGCATAGTATTCAGCGAAGCCTGATCCGGCGGTACTCATGCTGCCCTGATAGGTATGATCGCTGACACTGGCCTTTACCTCTTCGGCTGACGGTGCGTCATCGGCATAAGCCGGCATCAACGCCGCGATTGAAAGGAGGAGTGAAACCACTGTTCCGGCCACCAATATCCGTCCAGAAATTCCGTTTCCAGTCATGCGATCGCTCCCTTGGCGTGATCATCCAGTCTCTTTTTTTACCGGCTATACGCACAAGCTTGCACTCACATGAATGCATGTCGACGCAAAATGATTGCCCTCGCACCTGCAAAAACGCATGCTGTTGCGCGACGTCATACCTTTTGTGCTGCGCTCATGGTCACGACCTCGAAGCCAGGAGACTATCTGTGGTCAATTGGGACCAGTGGCAAACCTTACTGGCCGTCTTTCGAAGCGGAAGTTACGCGAAAGCTGCACCGCTCCTGCAGGTCAATGCTACAACGGTGGGGCGCCGACTGAAGCTTCTAGAGTATCGGCTCGGTTATCCACTATTCTTCCGGCAAGACAGCCATCTACATCCGACTTATCAATGCGAAGCGTTGATCGCACATCTCGAAACCGCATCGGAAATCTTTCGTGCTGTTGAGCAGGACTCTGCATCTACCGAAAGCGCAGGGATCTGGCGTGATGTCCGAATGACGGCGCCACCGTTTCTTATCAAGCATCTCTTCGCCCCGGCTGTTTTCGAGGTGATTAAGGCCCACCGTCTTCGCATCGAACTAATGGGTACTGGCAGCCATGTAAGCCTGTCTCGGCGAGAGGCCGACATCGCTGTCAGAATTGAAGATCGACCGCCAGCCTACAAGTCCATGGCCGGCCAAGTCGAAGCCCAGAGAATTGGCTCAGTGACCTACAGGGTTTATTGCAGACGGGACCTCGACCCGGAGCATCTGCCTTGGGCGGGACTTATGGAGGACTATGTGCGGACAACTGGAAGCGACGCGATGGCACGTCTTGCTGGTAGCAAAGGGTTCCAATTTCGTGCCTATCATTTTGACGTCTTGGCCGAAGTCGCCGCAACCGGCGCGATGCGGACAATGCTGCCATGCGTCGTCGGCGACGGTGACATGCGCCTCAAATCGGCGAGCAATATAGTACTCGAACAACCTCTATGGATGCTCTCGCACAAGCAAGATCGAGATCTCCGCCATCTCAAGGCCATCCGATCTTGGATTGAAACGATCTCATGTGAGCAGCTGTAATGCTTTCTCTGGCACCAACCAGAATCAAGCCTTACAGCCAGGTATAACCTCAACAATCAACCTTCGAATGGTTGAAATGGGCATTATCAACTTAAGAATATTCACTTGTTTTTACTACCAAAGACTGAAAGCCGGAATCGCAAGTTTTCAGAGTGTTAGCGCGATATGCCATTTCGAACAAACACCGTACAGCGCCCATTACTTGGTTAGTTTGACAATGCCCACCGGCGTCGTCCTAATGGCAGAATTGGATTTTTCCTTCTAGTTTTGCGGCAAGTCACCCGCATGGCTGCGACGTCGCCTGATTGTCATCCAAATCGCACCGAGGATGAGCAGGAGATTAATTACCATGAGCGTCGCTGAAACCGGTCTTTCAAGAAAGATCCAATAGCCATCCCGGGAAATCAGGAGCGAGCGACGGAGGTTGTTCTCGAGTAGCGGTCCAAGGATTGCGCCGATAACGACGGGCGCGAGTGGATAGTTCGCGGCCCGAAAGAGAAGACCGACAAGGCCGAAACCGAGCATGACCCAGAGATCGAAGACCGATGCCTGTAACGCAAACGTGCCGACCGCACACATCAGGAGAACGATCGGGATGAGGTGGACCTTCTTCAGCCTCAGCACATAGACGAAAAGTGGCGTTGTCATAACGCCCAGAATCAAAAGAAACACATTGGCCGCGAGATAGACCAGAAAGACGCCGACCACGATCTCGGGTTGCTGTTCGAACAGCGTCGGGCCAGGGTAGAAACCGAGGATCAGGAGAGCGCCGATCAGCACGGCTGACGACGCATCGCCCGGGATACCCAAAGCGAGCGAGGGGACGAGCGTTCCGCCGACCGTTGCGTTGTTGGCTGCCTCGGTTGCGACCACGCCACCCTCGGCCCCTTCGCCGTAGCCCTCCTCCGGGCGAGCTGCGGCCTTAGCAACGGCATAGGAGGCGAACGAGCTGATGACACCGCCTGCACCGGGCAGCGAGCCGAAGAAGATGCCGATCGCTGAAGAGCGAACCAGGTTGAAGCCGTGCTTGAGCGTCGTGATCACGGAGGTGAAACTGGCTTTGACGACGGCAATGTCGGGCTTCTGCGTCAGATCCTTGCCCATGATCTGGATCGCCATCTCGGAGACCGCAAAAAGCCCGACGACGATGGCGACGATGTGAAAGCCATTGAGCATATGATAGCTGTCGAAGGTGAAGCGATAGCCGGTTGAGAATTCGTCGGTGCCGATGGTCGCAAGCAGCAGGCCAAAGCAGCCTGTGGCGATGCCTTTAAGCATGGATTCGCCCGAGATGACGGCGATGGCCAGAAGTCCCGTGATCGCAAGTGCGGTATATTCCGGTGGTGCGAAATCGCTTGCAAAATCGGCAAGCAGCGGGGCCAGAAGGACAAGCGCCATGCCGCCGAGCAGGCCGCCGAGCGCCGATGCCGAGATGGCGATGCCGATGGCGTCGGCAGCGCGACCTTTTTGAGCCATCGGATAGCCGTCCAACAGCGTTGCTGCAGCCAAGGGTGTACCCGGTATCCGAAGCAGAATGGCCGAGATCGAACCGCCGCAGGAACCGCCAACGAAGATGGCGATCAGCAGCCCCATAGCGGCAATCGGCGGCAGGCTGATCGCCAGCGGCAAAAGGAGGATGATTCCCATCAAGGGGCCGAGACCGGGGAGGGCGCCAACCAGCAAACCGAAGAGAACACCGAGAAGTGTTAGAAGGATCGTCAGCGGCGTCAGGAAGAGGTTGAGACCGGCGGCGAAGGATTCGATCAGCATGGCCGCTACCAGGCTACATTAAGCGAAAAAATTCCGCCGGGCAGAACGATCTTCAAGAACGCCTCGAAGAACCATGCAAGGCCGAAGGCGACGCTGGCGCTGGCGGCGACGATCTCCACAGGCGATCGCGCTCCACCAAGGACCATGACAGCCATGAGCATAGGCGTCGTGGCGAGATGATAGCCGAGATAACCGAGCGCCCAAAGATAGATCGCGAAGATCAAGAGCAGCAGTGCCGGGCGGCGCAGATCTCTGATGGTCAAGGCATCGCCTTCTCCGGCAGGCGCACGGTCCATTGCCAAGACCAGGACGATGAGGATGCCGATAATGATGGCAACGGCCCGCGGATAGGCCGCCGCATTGTCATAAGGACCGCCTGAGGCAATCCCCTGTTCGGTCATTGATGTGGCGATTTCGTAAAAGACGATCGCGATGACAACCGAGAAGAACAGGGCCACAAGCCATTCGGCGTGTTTTCTCGTCAGCACCGCGACCGCTTTCATTCACTCATCTGCGCAAATGGCCGCCTTATTGCAGCTTCTTCATTTCTTCTTCTTCCCAAGCGAGTGCGTTGCCCATGGCCTCGAGCTGACCTGCAACGGGGCCGATCACGGCCTCATAGTCCTCAGGTCCTTTGTCGAGTGGCACAAAGCCCACTTTGGCGAGTTGCTCGCGGACATCCTCGCGCGCCATAGCCTTTCCCATCGCGCCGCGCAGGATCTCCGTTTCATCATCAGGGGTATCCGGATGCACGAGCCACCAGGTCCAGCCCATCGGCGCCAGGCCTGAGAGGCCGAGATCGATGTCGAGATCGGCGATGCTCGTGGCGCCGTCATAGGATGCCTTGGCGCCCGGCAACTCGGAGAGAACGAGCTGGATGTCGAAACCCTCTTTGTCGGCGAGATAGGCACCGACATTGATGAAGGAGAAGTCGAGGACGCCAGCTTTGAGATCCTTCCGCGCATCGCCATCTGTCTTATAGGGTATGTTCTGCGCGACCACGTCATAGGACTGCAGCACTTTTGCAATCACCATATGCGGCAGGTTGTTGCGTGAGCCCGAGGAGTAGCGAAGCTCACCGGGATTTGCCTTTCCGTAGGCCATGAGTTCTTCGAAATTGCTCCAGCGATCGTCGCCAACGCGTGTGCCGATGGAAAAGGCGTTGGAGACCGCAGCATGCAGCGGTTTGAAATCTTTGTATGTCCATTCGGCATTGCCGAGCACCGGCTGCAGCACCAGCGGCGCCACATAGCCGTCGATGATGGTGTAGCCGTCGGAAGGGCGCGCCAACGCGGTCTGAAAAGCCTTCGTTCCCGCAGCACCTGGGGTCGAGACAACGGTGATCGACTGACCGATCTCCTCGCCCATCGCCTTCGCGATGATCTGGCTGACCGACATCGCCACCCCAGCGGACCACGGAAAGATGTTCTCGATTGTTCGTTCCGGGAACTCAGCTTTGGCGGAACTTCCACCGGCAAGAACTGTGGCGACCGCAGCAACAACGGCAAATCCTGCCGCCAAAATCGGACGTCGGAACATTGTTTCCTCCCTGTAATACTCTTTTTTCGAAGCTTGTCCTCAAGCTTGGCGATCTTGTTGATACGGGTCAACCTGAACAATCCCGTGATATCCTCTCCTGTCTGCCATCACACTGCGTAGACGAGACGAAAACCGCTGTTGCTGGAGCTGCTGTCAGGCGGCCGGCCAGAGCGGGCGGCGATCCGGTAGCGCCAGCAATAGCTGGCGTGGCAGAGAAAGGATCCCCCCTTGACGATGCGTTCGCCATGCTCTCGCGCCTCGGCGTTGCGCTTCTTCGCAGAGGTTTTTAGCGAGCGCACTCTGAAGCGGTCCGCCGTCCATTCCCAGACGTTCCCCGCCATGTTGTAGAGGCCGGCCGCATTAGGGGTGAAGGCATCGACGGGTGCTGTGCCTAGATAGCCGTCGCGGATCGTGTTCACATCCGGGAAGTGTCCCTGCCAGATGTTGCAAAAGACGGTCTCGTCGTCGGGCTCCTCATCGCCCCATGGATAGCGGATATTGGCCGTGCCGCCGCGCGCGGCGTGCTCCCATTCAAGTTCGCTCGGCAACCGCCCGCCGGCCCATTCGGCGAAGGCCGTGGCGTCGTGCCAGGAGATGTGGGTGACGGGATGCTCGGGCTTTGCACGCTCGCCGTTCCCGTTCGGATCCCACCAACTCGCACCCTTCACCCCCAACCACCAATCGGTGCGGCTCGCCTGTCCGATGACGTCGGTCTGCTCGGGGTCGTCGATCAGGGCTCGGAAGACATAGGACCAGCCGAGACGCTCAGCCTCGGTCTTGTAACCGGTCGTCTCGGCGAAATTGGCGAAACGTTCCACGGAAACGGCATAGCGATCGATCGAGAAACCGGCGAGCGCTACCTTCCGTCTCGGGCCTTCGCCATCGGTTGGGATGATAGGACGGTCCGTGCCGAGCCAGCTCTCGCAGGCTTCGAAGTCAATGGCGTCTCTTTCTTGGTCATGCAAAGCACTGTCCCCCTCCCATGGGCTTCTATCCATGCAACGATGTGTTGCGACGCCAGTATTTTTTTCCCGCAACTGAATGACGAACCGAATGCTTTTCGTAATCGGTTGCCTCAGCACGTCCGAGACTATAACGTACTAGAGAGCGGTCTTAGCAAGTTCGTAATTAACCAAAGACGATCAGGGAACGGCAAAAGATCGGGGAGGCATTCGATGATGCATCGCATGAAGCATTGGTCAGCATCCATGGTTTTGGGTGCTGTTTTTTTTGGCGGTACTGTCTCGGCACAGGAACTTACATTCCGCTACAACTTCGACAATATTGACGAGATCCGAGCGGGCCTCGATGTGTTCGAGGAACGCAATCCAGGCATTACGGTTATTCTCGAACGCATTGCGTTCAAGGATGCGCGTGACCAGTTCATCCGCGAGACGGCCACAGGCGCCGGGCCAGATGTCGCGCATATGGCGTATGTCTGGATCAAGGATCTGGGCACGGCTGAAGCCTGCATGCGCATCAACGATATGATCGACGCCACCGGGATCGGTGAGAACGGGTTCGACGGTTTCATCGCCAATGATCTCGTTCTCGGCGAGGACAATGAGAGCATCTACGGCATTCCGTTCGCCACCGATACCTGGGCCATGATCTACAACACGGTCATTATGGAAGAGGCGGGCATTGAGAAGGTGCCGGAAACCTGGGACGAACTTCTGGAAGCCAGCCGCAAGGCCAAGGAAGTTGACAAGATTGGCTTCGGCTTCGCCGCCGGTGCTTCGAGCGCCAACACGATATGGTTTCTCGCCAACTTCAATTGGTGGTCAGACGGCGGCTCACTTGTCGTTGATGATGGTTCGGGTGGCTACAAAGTTGGTATCACGGCCGAACAGGTGGCTGATGTCATCGACTATTACGACACCTACCTCAAGGAAGACCTGACGACACCCGGCAGCCTAGGTCTCGATGCCTGGAACGATCCCGCCGTCCTTGAGCCCATGGTGGCTGGCGATCAGTTTGCAGCATTGGTTCCTGTCTTCACCGCGCGTGACATGTTCACCAACTGGCGCGGCCGCAACCCGGACCAGGAGCTACCGTTCACCACTGCCATGACCCCGAGCGGTTCGGGACAACCCACGACCCATCTCGGTGGCCAGTCGCTGTGCGTGAACGCCAATACCGAGCACCCAAACGAAGCCTGGAAGTTGATGCAGTGGCTGAATAGCTGGGAGTTCTTCGATAACTACAACACCGGTTATTACCCCTCGCAGCAAGCACTTTTGGCCAAACGGCCGTTTCCAGAGGAGATGGTCGGATTCCAAAAACAGTTCACGGAAGGAGCCCGCAGCTGGGGTCCGTATGCACGTGGGCCGGCAGCGATAGCACAGATGTGGAATCAGACATCGCGTAGCTTCGGTGCGGCATTCATCGGCGAGAAGACGTCGATGGAAGCAGCCGAGGAGATGCTCGAATTTGTGGACGGGCTGCTTTGATCTAGTGGCATGACCATATCATATGATTCACACCGGGTTCTGCAATTGAGCGTGGAATCAAGATGTTACATTGCTTGCTACGTGAATCGCCCGATGTGGTCGCACCACTAGTGCGAGATCCCGATGGCAAATAGCGGGATCAGAGGAGACAGGCCGTTCATCATCTTCATGCTGATGCCGGCCTTCTTCTTTCTGATTATGTTCTATATCTACCCGACGCTGTTCAATCTGCAGAACAGCTTTACCAATTTGTCGCTCTTCGGTTTGAAAAAGGGGGGCGACTGGGTCGGGATCGACAACTATGTCGAGTTGGTGACATCCAACGACTTTAGACGTGTGCTGTTCAACACAGTGATCTGGCTGACCCTTGTCGGCGTTGCCGTTCGGATCATTCTCGGCCTCGGCCTGGCGCTGCTGCTCGACTCGAAGGTCTTGAAGAAATACCGCCTAACGACGATCAGCCGGGTCCTGCTATTGGTGCCATGGGCGACGTCACCGATCGTCGCCATCGTCGCCTGGCGCTGGCTCCTGCATCCGCTCTTGGGCGACATCAACAACGCGCTGTTGGCTATCGGCGTCATCAGCGAACCCATCGCTTTTCTGTCGGACGCCCTTTGGGTCTGGCCCGCGCTGATCACCATCATCACCTGGAATACACTACCGCTGGTGACGCTGACTTTCATTGCCAGCCTGCAATCCCTCCCGGCTGAGCTCATCGAAGCAGCGGAGGTCGACGGCGCCACCAAATGGCAAAAGCTGCGCTACGTGATCATACCGCATCTCAAGCCGGCGATTATCGTCATGGTCTTATTGTCGACATTCTGGACCTTCAACAATTTCGTCTATGTCTGGCTCACCACCGCAGCCGGCCCCGGGCTCTATACCAATGTCATGGCGACAGAGGTCTACATTAAAGCCTTCATTGACGGCCGCATGGGCTATTCCTCCGCTGTTGGTATCGTCATGGCGACGATCATGATCGCCTTCGGCATGATTTACTTGCGCTTGATCGCCCAGCGCGAATTTAACGAGGTGTTCTGATGGCGACATCGGCGCTCCCTTTACAACCGGCTTTTCGCCTATCACAGGCGACTGGCTTTACGCTCAAAGGCGAGATCGCACTCGTGCTCCTGACGATCGTGGTGATGATCTTCCTCGTCTATCCGACCGCCTGGATCATTGTTGCCAGTTTCAAAACACCGGCGACGATGTTCTCAGCCACCGAATTCGACTTTACCTTCGACAACTATGTCAGTCTGTTCGGCACCGGCTACGCCCGGAACATCTTCAACAGCCTCTATCTCTGCATCGGCGCCGTGCTAATCTCGACGTTCATTTCCTCCATCGCAGCCTACACCTTTTCCCGCATGCGCTTTCGCTTCAAGCCGTTGATCTTCGGCTCGGTCTTGCTTGGCCAGTGCTTCCCATGGATCATCCTGGTCACACCGCTGTTCATCCTTTTCGCCCAGCTCGGCCTGATCAATGACCACCTGTCGATGCTCTTCGTGTATACCGCGATCACGATTCCTTTCTCCGTCTATCTCCTGGTCGGCTATCTCGAATCTGTGCCGCGCACGCTGGACGAGGCGGCGATCATCGACGGCTGCTCGCGCTTTGGCGTGATCTGGCGGATCGTGTTCCCGATTATGCTTCCCGGCATCGTCGCAACAGCGACCTATTCCTTCATGTTGTGTTGGACTGAGTATCTCTTCGCACTCGCGTTTCTCACTAAGACTCATTTGAAGACCATGCCGCTTGGACTCTATGCTTTCTTTGGCCAAGATACGGCCGAATGGGGAAACATCATGGCAGCATCAGCACTGACTACGGCGCCGACCTTGTTGCTGTTCCTGCCGCTGCAAACCCGGCTAACCTCAGGACTGGCGGCAGGGAGCGTCAAGCAGTAGACGGCCAGCTTACAAGAACACGATCATTGGGGAGATTTATCGATGCGCTCTGTTTTCATTATGTTCGATTCGCTCAATCGTCGGGCGCTGGGCCCCTATGACGGCAAGACGGTGCCGACGCCGAATTTCGACAGGCTCGCAAAAAGGGCGGTCACCTTCGACAATCATTATATCGGCTCGATGCCCTGCATGCCGGCACGGCGTGATCTGCAGACAGGCCGGCTATCCTTTCTGCACCGTTCCTGGGGACCGCTCGAACCGTTCGACAATTCCGTCCCCGAACTGCTTGCCGAGGAAGGTGTCTATAGCCATCTGGTCACCGACCACGCCCACTATTTCGAAGACGGCGGTGCGACCTATCACAACCGCTACAGCAGCTGGGAATTCATCCGTGGCCAGGAAGGCGACCCTTGGAAAGGCGTGGTGCAGCCGGATCGCCAGGGTTTCGGCGAGCTCTACCACGAAAAGCAGACGGGTGCGCATCCGCGTGACTACTTCACACGCAACATGGTCAACCGCGAGCAGATCAAGGAAGAAGCTGACTTCCCCTCCGTGCAGTGCTTTGCACGCGGGCTCGAATTTCTCGAAGCTAACCGGAATGCCGACAATTGGCTCCTGCAGATCGAGACCTTCGATCCCCACGAGCCGTTCACGGCGCCGGATCGTCTGAAGGAACGTTTCAAGACCGGCTGGAATGGTCCGATCCGCGACTGGCCGCCTTATGACCGAGTGACCGAGAAAGTGGAGGAAGCTGATGAAATGCGGGCCAACTACAATGCGCTAGTGGCCCTTTGCGACGAGCTTCTCGGCAAGGTGCTTGACTACTTTGACGCGAATGACCTTTGGAAGGATACAGCACTGATCGTCTCAACCGATCATGGTTACCTCTTGGGCGAGCACGATTTTTGGGCCAAGAACCGGATGACCATCTACCAGGAAATCGCCCATATCCCGCTCTTCGTCCACCATCCCGCCCATGCTGGAAGTGCCGGCCAGCGCCGCGCACCTCTCACCCAGAACATCGATCTGGCGGCCACCTTCATCGATATGTTCGGCGCAAAACGTCCGGCAGAAATGCAGGGCCTGTCACTTCTTGACCATCTGGATGAGGAAAAGCCCGGTCGGGAGGCGGTTATCTTCGGCTATTTCGGCGGTGCTGTGAACATTACCGACGGGCGCTACACTTATCACTGTTACCCGTCCGATCTGCAGAAGCAGGAGATCTACCAGTACACCCTGATGCCAACCCATATATGGGAATTGTTCAGCACCGAGGAGCTGGCAGGTGCTACGCTTTCGCCATCCTTGCCTTTTACCAAGAACTGTCCGGTTCTGCGCATCCCGGTTCTGGAAACATCGCCGTTCAGTCCGAATATGGGCCCACGCTGCCTGCTTGAGAACGAGACTAGGCTCTATGATCTCGGCAACGATCCAAGCCAAGCAAAGCCGCTCCAAGATACCAAAGTGGAGACGCAGCTACGATCGCTGATGGCCCGCCTGATGGCTGAGAACGACGCCCCGAACGAGGCGTTCGAGCGGCTCGAACTGAGCCGGCCAACCGCCTAAAAGCACCCGGCCTCGTTATGCACGCTCGCGGTCGGTCGCCGCGTCATTGCCCGGGTGAAACCGCTCGTTTCGATCGAAGATTGTGCACATGCACCAGCGTACCTTTTTTTGACTCTGGTGATCACCGTGCCAATGATTTCACTGTACTTCAAAACATCCGAATCCTACGGAAGCGGTTTCACTGCGACCTCATGGAAGATTGGGATTATCTCTTTGGCGATGACTTCGAGATGTCCGCCTGGTCCGATTCTTTATTGCAACGATGACGGCGCTTCGTCCGTCACTGCATGATCATGCCGCCATCGATCATGAAAAGTTGGCCGGTCATGTAGTCGGACTCCGGCGATGCCAGAAAGGCAGCGGTGCCGACCACGTCCTTGGGATAGGAATAGCGCTTCATCAGGATCATGTTTTCAGCGAGCAGATCCATGGACTCGCCTTCCTTTTCGAACTTGCCGATTGCCACCAAGTCCTTGTCCAGCTGTTCCCAAAGCTCGGTGCGCACCACGCCCGGGCCGTAGCCATTGACCGTGATGTTGTGCTCGACCAGCGCCTTGGCGCCGCCATTGATCATGGCGAGCACAGCATGTTTGGAGCAGGAATAGGGCACGACGTCGTCGAAGGCTTGGCGGGACAGGATCGAGCCGACATTGATGATCTTGTAGGGATAGTCCTGCTTCCCTTGCTTGATCATTTGCTTTGCCGCTTCCTGCATGCCGATCAGCACGCCGAGCGCGTTTACTTCCATGATCTTGTTGAAGTTTTCCTCGGTGACGTCGAGGAACATCAGCGGCTTGTTGATGCCGGCATTGTTGAGCATCACGTTGATTGAGCCGAAGGCGTCGACGGTCGCCTGCACGGCAGCCTTCATCTGATCGCGTTTGGTGACGTCGAGGGTAACGCTGATCGCCTCGCCGCCCGCTACCTTGATGCGCTCGGCGACGTCCTTGCAGCCCTGTTCGTTGATGTCGCCGAGACAGATCTTGGCGCCCTGCGCCGCGTAATACTCGCCGATGGCCGCACCCATGCCCTGCGCACCGCCGGTTATCAGGACGTGTTTGCCTGCGAGCCGGGTTTTGTCCATCTTGGCTTCCTCCTGGATCCTGTCGCCTCTCCGCTTATTTCAGCTTTGCTCTCGGCAATCGGACAGGAAACGCAAAAGATATCCAATTTGGACATCTCCGCTGTTCATGGCTTCTTCGATCTTCTGCAACATGGTTACCGGCTAGGTGAGACGGCCACGCTGATTCGGGGAGGATAACATGACGAAAAAACCGGAGACGAAAATGTCGATTTTGCGAAGCGCCATCGGCGTGGCGACGGCTGCCTGCCTGACGGCTGGAGCTCTCGTGAGTTCTGTGATCGCGCAGGACAAGGGCTCGATCATTTCCTTCAACGGTCCTGCGGGCGAGGCCTATATCGGAAGGTTCATAACCGGCATCAAGGAAACCGCTGAACTCAAGGGTTTCGACATCAAGGTCTTTGAGAACCAGTTTAATCAGGCTGAGCAGGATCAGCAGGTGCAGCAGGTCCTGGCTGCTGGCCAGCTTCCCGATGTCTTCATCTGGTGGCCGTCGGACGCGACCGCCGGCCTCGGCTCGCTTAGAGCACTCCACAAAACCGGCGTACCTGTCCTGAAGATCAACCAGCTGCCGAACGAGCAGGACAAGCAGTTCATCTTTGGCTATGCCGGCCCCGATGATCGTCTGCGCGCGCGCAATGCCGGTTACATGATGCGCGAGGCTGCGGCTGCGAAGAAGGCAGCGGGTGGTGAGGGTTTTAACGTTATCGTCCTCTCCTATCCCCACTCCTATGGTGGCTACGGCCTGTCGATTAATGCTTTCAACGAAGCAATCGCCGGTTCTGACCTGACGGTCATCGGCGATGTCGATGAAGGCTTCGGGCAGGCCAATGGCTACAAGGGTGCAGCGAAACTGATCGCCAGTGTCAAGGACCAGGGCATCGACTTCGTCTACGGTATGGATGACGCCATCCTGACCGGAGGCATCAAGGCGCTTGAAGAAGCTGGCTACATGATGGGCGAGGATGTGATTGCCGTCGGCACGGTCTGCAATGGCGACAAGCAGTTGATCGAGGAAGGCAAGCAGTTCGGCACGACTCTGCAGTCGCCGCTGCATGAAGGTCAGCTCGCAATCAAGCTGGTTGAGGAATATCTGGAGACTGGCGAGCTTGCGGAATATATCAACTTCACGCCAAATCCGGCCGTCACCAAGGAGACGTTGGAGACGACAGCACTTCGTGGTTATGACGGCAATCTCTACGGTATCGATGAGCTGTGCTCCGGTGCTTGGAGCGGTTGAGCCGGCAACCGCCGACAAGGATCACAAGCATGGCCGAGAGGGTTCTTGCCCTCTCGGCCATGCCGTCAGATAGATGCCAGCCGGATGAAACGGGCAAGCCCATGCAGCCCCTGCTGAAGCTCTCATCCATCAGCCGCTCCTTCGGCGCTATCCACGCGCTAAAGAACGCCGATTTCGAGATCATGCCTGGCGAGGTGATGGGATTAGTCGGCGAAAACGGCGCCGGGAAGTCGACGCTGGTCAAGATCATTAGCGGCTTCGACAACGGCTATAGCGGCGAATACAGCTTCGATGGCACTACCGTCCGCTTCTCCAACCCGGCAAGAGCCGAGCAGGCCGGCATCGCGATCGCCCAACAGGAGCTAAGCCTGATTCCGACCATGAGTGTGGCCGAGAACATTTTTCTTGCAGGCCACAATGTCCCGGCGATCGCCAACAAGCGCAGGCTGGTGGGCATGGCCCGTCCCTACCTCAACGAAGTGGGTCTCGATTATATCGATCCGGGAACAGGCGTTGATCGCTTGTCGATTGGCGAGCAGCATTTGGTCGAAGTTGCGCGTCTGATTGCCCATGAGCCACGCGTCCTGATCCTGGACGAGCCGACCGCAGCGCTCGGCGAGCAGGATAGCATCCGCATTCTTGACATGGTGAGCAGGCTCTCTGAGCGCGGCAAGTCGATCATCTATGTCAGCCACCGTCTTGACGAGATCTTCAAGATAACCGATCGGATCACCGTCTTGCGCGATGGCGAAAGCCAGCCGGCGCGCACGGCAGACAGCCTGAACGTTCATTCCCTGGTCGAGCTCATGCTGGGACGCGAGCTTGAGAACATGTTTCCGGCACAGCATGAGAACGGTCGTGCCGAACCGCTGATGAAAGTCCGAGAACTCTGGCCGGACGGTTTGCTGGAACCGGTCAATTTTGACATTTATCCCGGTGAGATCCTGGGTCTGGCAGGGCAGTTGGGCAGCGGCTCCGGCGAAATCCTCGCTGCCATGGGCGGCGCACTGCAGACACGCTCGGGAAAGCTCTCACTCTCAGGCCAGAATTTTCTCCCTTCGAGCCCGAAGGAAGCCATCGCCAAGGGCATCGCTTATTGCTCCGATGATCGAAAGCTGGATGGGCTTTTTCTGGGGCGGCCGATCAAGGAGAATCTGTCGTCGCCGTCGCTAGGTTCCATCTCCAGGTTCGGCTGGATGCTGCGCTCGGCAGAGCGGCGCCTCGCTAATGGCATCGCGGAAAAATTCACGATCGACGCCACACGCTTGAACGCCGAGGCCGGTGTGCTGAGCGGTGGAAACCAGCAAAAAGTAGCACTTGGCAAGTGGTTATCGATCGAGCCGAAGATCATCCTCGTGAACGAGCCAACCCGCGGCGTCGATGTTGGCGCTCGCGCCGAGATCTATCGAAAGCTTCGTGATCTCGCCGATGACGGTGCCGCCATCGTGGTCGCCTCGACCGACATTCAGGAAATCGCCAACCTGCCGGATCGCATTATCACCTTTTATCGCGGCATGCAGATCGGCGAAATCGGGCTTGAGCAGATGAGCGCTGCCGCGATCCTAAAGCAAATCACAGATCCGTTCGACGAAACCAACCTTTGAAATGACCTCGTTATGAACGCACGCGTGATATCGGAGGACGGGGCGAGAAGAGATCCGATCTGGGCGACGCGCCTGGTCGATCGCTACTCGCCATTGGTCCTCATCCTCGTCGCGTTGTTCGCCATTGTTTTTATCTACGGTATGGTCACCTCCCCGAACTTTCTGACCATCTTCAACATCAAGACCATCATTCGCGACGCGGCACTGGTCGGCATCATGGCGGTCGGCCTGACGTTCGTCACCCTGTCCGGAAACTTCTTTCTGCTGTCTATGAAAGAGACGGCGGCGCTCTGCATCATCGCGTTTGCGATGGCGATGTCGGGCGGCTACGGCTTCGAACTCGCCTTCCTGTTCACGATGGCGATCGCGATCGCTGCCGGCACGCTGCAGGGCGTTTTGATCGGTCTCGGCGGCAACCCGATTGTGGTCACGCTTGGCGCTGCCGGACTCTTTTTCGGTCTTGCATCCTGGTGGAGCGACAATCTCGTCGTTTCCTTTCGACGACCGCATGGCGCGGAATGGCTGGGCACCGGGTCGTTCCTCGGCCTTCCCAACATCACTATCGCCTTCATCCTGATCGCGTTCACCGCCGAGATCGTGTTGCGCTATACGAGCTTCGGCCGGCAGGTCTATCTGGTTGGTGCCAACCGGGCCGCCGGCAAGGCCGCCGGTCATGAAAACTTCTCCATGGCGATCAAGACCTGCATCATCGCATCTGTCTGCTCCGCTTTCGTCGCGATTGCGTTCTCGGCGCAGGTGTCGAGCGCCCAGGCCAACTATTTCTCTTCCGAGTTCGGCTCTTCCGGTGACATGACCATCCTCGTCATCGCAACCGTCATGGTCGGTGGCAATTCGATCATGGGTGGCTATGGCTCGACCCTTCGATCAAGTCTTGGCGCTATCTTCATCTCTACCGTCGACAACATGATGGTGCTGCATGGCTTCAACAGTGGCCCGCGTGTCTTGGCGGTTGGCTTGATGATTGTGTTCAGTATCATCGTGTTCGCATTGCTCCGCCGTGGAAGCAGGGTTCAGGAATGACCAACGCACCGCAAACCGAAGGGCTGGTTGTCCGGCTAAAGAACTGGATCGTCGGCAATCCCGATCTCGCCTTTGCCATCCTGCTCGCGGTTTGCGTCTACGGCTACTTCGCCTTCACCAACGAGTTCTTTTTCACTCACCGGACGACCTATGCGATCATGGAGCGCTTCGCCGTGCTTGGCTTGGTCGGCCTCGCTCTCACGCTCTGCATCATCGCCGGCGAGATCGACCTTTCTATCGGTTCCAACGCCGCGTTGGCCGCTGTCATCGTCGTGCGATTCACCGATCAGCTTGGCGCCCCGACAGCTGCGCTGATCGCTATCGCCGTTGCTGGTATGATCGGCCTGATCCAAGGCTACTTCATCGCATATCTGCGTATCCGCGCAATCGTCCTCACTGTCGGCACATTGATGTTGCTTCGCGGCGTTGCCCTCTTTGCCGCCGAAGAAAAAACAGTGATGCTCACCGACTTCACGGTACCGGACTTCATCACCACCAAGATGCTCGGCTACTTCTCACCGGCGAGCCTGCTGGTGATCCTGATGTTCGTGCTGGTCGGGCTCTTCATGAACTATACCCGCTATGGTCGCGAGATCTATGCGATCGGCGGTGCGAGAAAAGAGGCGCTGGCATCGGGCATCAATCTGAAGCGCCCGATGATGATTGTCTTCACGATTTCAGGCATTTGTGCAGGGCTCGGTGGTGTTATCATCGGTCTGCGTTCGGGAACGGCACAGGCGCTCGGCCTCCAATATCTGCTCCTGGCTGGCACGGTCGCCGCCTTCATCGGTGGGGTTAGCATCCTCGGCGGGCGCGGTGGCGTCATCGGCGCTGCCATCGGTACGCTGACCGTGAATTTTTTGAACACCGGCCTGGTCTTCAATGTCACGCCCGCCTTCATGGTCCAGCTCTATCTCGGCATCCTCCTAATGATCGTGATCATGTTCCAGACCGGTTCACGCATGTTCGACGCGCAGCAAAGGCGAAGGCAGGTGCTGGATGCTGTCGATCATCGTCGTGAGATCTTTCTTACGAGAAAGCGCGAGCTTATTCCTGTAATGCAGGAGTGACGTTGGGGAGGTATTCATTATCCAGCCTGGATAAATTCGGCTAATGGGTTACATCTCGAAGAAGAAGAATTCAAAGATACGCATTCAGGGGAGGCAATATGCATGGCCGCGGCGTGGTTCGCACGCCTGATGAACGACCATCGAGATTAGAGCGTCGGGGCAAGCCGGAAGGTCCATATGAGACCGACGATCCCTCTCCGGCATTCGGTATTTCGAGCCATGAGTTGGCGCGGCTCCTAGATTTCATCGAGCAGTTCGAAAACGAAGTCGAACAGACGCTGACGATCAGAACCGGTCACGGTGAAATCCGCATATTGATCGCTCTCCTAAGGAATCACCTCACGGGCAAACTTACGACGAGTTCGTCCCTTGTCGCGCATTCCAACCTCACCTACGGCACGGCGACGCGCACCATCAGCTCCATGATCGAACGCGGCCTGATCATCAAACGGCCGCGCACGGCCACCGGCAAATCCTATTCGCTGCATCCGACGGAAATGATGCTATCGGAATGGCAGGAGCTTGCGCGGCGGAGCGATTCGCTGGTCGCCACGGTCTTTGGCGCACGCAGTGAAGCGCCCTCGGATTTGTCCGAATACTTTTTTGGCGCATCCTATGCCAGCGACAGCGTTCTGCCGCCGCCGTGTATTCTGAAGACCAAGCTTCCAATCAAGAACGCTCTTCGAATTCTCGTGCATGCCGATCCCACCTTCATGGCCATGCATGTTTTGAAGAAACAGTTCGAGACGATGTTCGGCGTCGGCATCCGCAGTCGTGCCCTATCTATCGACCGTCTGCATCAGGAAATTCTCGATAACGCCGCCGCGACCGTGTCTCGCTACGATCTCATCGCCTGCGATTTACCGTGGTTCGGCGAAATGGCAGCAGCTGGGCATTTGCTGCCGCTTGATGGACTGATGCAGAAAAGCAGCTACGATACCTCGGACTTTCATAGAGAAGCGCTGTTGAGCGCTCGCTACGCTGGCGGGCAATACGGCATTCCAGTTCAGACGACGCCGGAACTTTTGGTTTGCAGGCGCGATCTGTTGCAAGAAAAGGGCATCACGCCGCCACGAACGATCGAAGAAACAATTGTCGCTGCTCGCGAACTTCACGATCCTTTCGGCAGCATGGCCGGCATCGCCTGGAATGCAGCGCGCGGCACACCGCTTGGTCATTCGTTCATGTTCGTGATGGGCGCCTTTGGACAGCCCATCATCAATCTGAAGCGAACGCCGACGGGCTATGATGGCGAGCATGTTTCGGGCGAAGATTTCCGGCCCATGTTCGATGCGGACGCGGCGCGCAACACGGCCGAGTACTTTCTCGAACTCCTGGATGTCTCACCCCGCGGCATTCTCAACATGTCCTGGTACGAGCGCGCGCGCTGCTACGCCGATGGTGGTGCTGCGATGGCCTATTGCGCGACCTTGCTAGCACCCCTGTTCGAGCTTGATCAGCGTTCACCGGCATATGGCCAGACCGACTACTTACCCCATCCCTTTGGCCCGCAAGGACGGAGCATTGCACCCATCGGCGGATATGCACTGGCGATTCCGTCCAATATCGCACCCGAGCGAATCGATCCAGCCTGGACGGCACTGATGTCGTTGACCTCGGCGCAGGCAATCAAGCTCTATATCGAAAATGGGAGCCTGGTGACGCCGCGTTTCAGCGTCGGTATGGATCCAGCCGTCATGCGCATCTCACCGCTAATATCCATCGTGGACGAAATGGCGAGAAGCGGCGTCGTGCAGTTGTGGCCAAGACCGCCGGTTCCGGAGATCGCCGAGATTATCGAGATTACCGGCGAAGAGATGCATGACATGTTGCTCGGTGTGAAATCCATCGGCCATGCCTTGGAAACTGCGCAGAACCGAGCCGATGCCCTGATGCGCTCCCACGGCCACTACTAGGTGGCGTGGCCGCCCCATTTGGTATAGGGCGTTTGCGCCAAGATCGAAGGCATGCAGCCATGTCGTACGATCGTTCGGCCAAGATATCCATATTGGATGTCTTAGCGCTTTCGAGGGCATGCCAAATCTCTAATCCTGGACGTTATCACGACGAGTTCAGGGAGACGATGCATGGCGGCCGCGCTCAATCCGACGATTCTTCGTCCTGAAGACGCCGATCACAACTGGAATTGGGAACGTGCGATCCCTTCGCCGGGAAAGATGGGGGTCGACTTCGAGACGCGGGTGGATTTTCGGCGGTTGCAGCGTTATCGGCTGGCTCGGGCGCAGGAGGCACTTCGGGCGAGCGATTGTGGGGCACTTTTGCTTTTTGACGTCAACAACATCCGCTATGTCTCCGGCACCAAGATCGGTGAGTGGGAGCGGGACAAGCTTTGCCGCTTTGCGCTTTTGACCCAGGATAACGAGCCCGTCGTCTGGGACTTCGGTTCGGCTGCCGTGCATCACCGCCTTTATTGCGATTGGCTCGATCCATCCTCCTGCCGGGCTGGTGTTCTCGGCATGCGCGGCACCATCCCGCCGTCCTTTGGCCTGATGAAGGCGCACAGCGAAGAGATCATGGGACTTCTGCGCGAAGCTGGAGTCGCTGGCGAAAGGGTCGGCGTGGATCTGGCCGAGACCGCGATGATCTTTGCCCTTCAGGATGCCGGCATGCAGATCGTGGATGGTCAGCAAATCATGTTGGACGCACGGGAAATCAAGAACATCGATGAGATCGTCCTCTTGAACCAGGCGGCCGCGATGGTTGACGGTGTCTATCACATGATCTGGGAGGAGTTGAAGCCGGGGGTGCGCGAGTCTGATATCGTGGCGCTCGCCAACAAAATGCTCTACGAGCTCGGCTCCGACGACGTCGAGGCGATCAACGCGATCTCCGGCGAGCGCTGTAACCCGCATCCGCATAACTTTACAGACCGTATCATCCGACCAGGCGACCAGGCCTTCTTCGACATCCTCCAGTCCTTCAACGGTTATCGTACCTGCTACTACCGCACCTTCAATGTCGGGCGGGCGACACCGGCACAGCATGATGCATATACCCAGTGCCGAGAGTGGCTGGACAAGGCGATCGAGCTGATCAAGCCGGGGGTCGGCACGGATCACATCGCAGGTGTTTGGCCAAAGGCGCAAGATCTGGGCTTTCCAGACGAGCTATCCGCATTTGGCCTGCAATTCGGCCACGGCCTCGGCCTTGCGCTGCACGAGCGCCCGATCATCAGCCGGGTTGTCAGCCTCGATAATCCAATGGAGATCAAAACAGGCATGGTGTTCGCTCTCGAAACCTATTGCCCCGCGAGCGACGGCTATTCCGCGGCGCGTATCGAAGAAGAAGTCGTGGTCACGGACAAGGGCTGCCAGGTGATCACCCACTTCCCGGCGGAGACGCTGCCGATCGCGAATGTCTACTGAGGGCCTTGTCAGAGCAATTTTTGTTACCGAGAAAGGGCCTAAAAATTATCAAATTTAGACGGCGATCAAAGCTTGCCAATCTTTTAGGACAGCGTCGCGATTGGTTTTGAATTTGGCTCTGGGGGTTAGGTGACGATCAAGATTGAAATAGTTGGGCGTTGTCAGCGCAAATCGATTGCTCGCCGTTGACCGGTGATGGCCACAAGTTCATGCAGCGGTCAATGAGCGCCATTCCTGAAGGGCATTCTCTCGGTTGGCTTTTACGATGGGTCTTGAAGAGAGATGGCACTGGACGTTGAAATAATTGTAGATGGAGGTGTGGGTCGAAGCGACTTTCTGGAGATGTGGCCTGCGTCGAAATCGCAGCATAGCCCGTTCACGTCGTCGAAAGGGTAGATGTGAGCTTTCTATCCGATTGTTCTGATAGCGTCCTGTTTCCCTTTTGTCCTCGTTGCTGATGTCCTTCATCGCGGCTCCATAGGACGCCAGGCCATCTGTGACGATGGCCTTTAAATTGCCATAACGCTTCATGGCTTTCTTCAGGAATTTCAGGGATGTGGCCTTATCGCGTGTCTTGGTGACATAGGCTTCGAGCACCTCGCCCCCATGGTCGATAGCGCGCCATAGATAGTATGTTTCACCCGCAATCTTCACGAGCATTTCGTCGAGATGCCATCGCCAATGCGTGATCTGCCGCAAGGCATGGGGTCGGCGTTTGCGTATCATTCTAGCGAAGACGTTGCCGAATTGATCGACCCAGAGACGGATGCTCTCATGGGAAACATCAATGCCGCGCTCATAGAGCAGATCTTCGACATTCCGAAGGGAAAGCGGGTATCTGACGTACATCATCACGGCAATCTGGATGATCTCGGGAGATGTTTTGAAATAGCAGACGATTTGATCATGATCAGGCGGTAGGACAAGGAATCTGTATGCTCAAGACTGGTTCCCCTAACAACACCCCACAGGGTAAACATCTGGTCTAGACCAAGCCTTGCTTTCAGCGGATGGCCGTTCTTGCCATTTGTCGCTACGCTGTTTCAGATGCGTAAGATGATTGATAAGGCTTGTTGATCCTGTGCCAGAAACTAGTCGGAAATTAGCATCGATACTTGCTGCGGATGTCGTCGGTTACAGCCGTCTGATGGGCAAGTACGAGGACGAAACTCACGCGATATTAAGAAGCTACAGAGATATAATTAGTGGCTTGATTTCGGAACGCAATGGGAGCGTTTTTGATAGTGCTGGCGACAGCATTATGGCCGAATTCACCAGTACAGTAGATGCGGTCAGCAGTGCGAAAGCCATTCAGTATGAAATCGATAAGCGTAATGCGCTCCTTCCCCAGGAACGGCGCATGTTGTTTCGTATCGGGGTGCATCTTGGTGACGTTTTGGTTGAGGGTGAAGATCGTGCTGGCGACTGTATCAACATTGCGGCAAGACTGGAGGCACTTGCGACGCCTGGAGGGGTTTGTATTTCCGATGTCGTCTTTGCGCAGGTGAGAGGTCGTGCCGATTTAGATTTCAAGTTCGAGGATCTCGGTTCGCATCGCGTCAAGAATGTCATCAATCCAGTCCATGTGTATCGAATTTCGCTCGAGACTGAATTTAAAGAGATCTCGCCATTTCGCGGCTTGGGAACGTTCGAGTTCGAGCATTCGCGCTTTTTCCATGGTCGGGCAAAAGCTGTAGAAACGGCGAAGGATCGTCTGGAGACACAGGCTGCCGCCGGGCATGCTTTCCTCCTCATCTACGGCATGAGCGGGACAGGGAAGTCATCCTTGGTCAGAGCGGGAATTCTTCCAAAACTCGTCGAGCAAGCCGATGAGGAAGCAACGCGTTCCTTCCGATACTGCATACTAAAGCCATCGGAAGGCTCTGATCCCACCACCGCTTTAAACTTAGCCCTGCTCCAAGGCAGCGCTCTTTCCAAATTGGCAGAGCCGATCAACAAAGCCAATTCACGGCAGCGGTCAACGTCAGACCATGTTACTGAGATTGTCAGCGTGCTTCGTAAGGCTGCAGGTTCGAACGCGATCCTCTTGGTTGTTGTCGACCAGTTGGAGGAGCTTTTCTCAGCTGATAACGCTGATACTGGATCGCAAGAATCCTTCATTCAACTGCTTTCCGGCCTTGCTCATTCGGGCTCGGTTTGGGTCATCTGCACCATGCGCACCGACTTTTTGCATCAGTGCGCGACAGTCCCTGGCTTCTCAGAACTCAAGGATGGATTTGGAAGTTACGAGCTCCTACCGCCATCGCCAGCTGAGATTGCGCAAATGATCCGCAATCCCGCGGAGACGATAGGACTGCGTTTCGAGGAGGATGCAGTTGAAGGGCGACTTGAAGACGTTCTGCAACGAGCAGCAGCGCAAGACCAAGGAACGCTACCCCTCCTAGAATTTGTCCTCGAAGCGCTTTACCAAAAGGGGAAAGAGCACAAGCTCCTCACATTCTCCGATTATCATGCTTTGGGCGGTCTCGAAGGCGCGATTGCAAAACGAGCTGATGAGATCCTTGCGTCCATGTCTCTAAACATTCAAGAAACGCTCCCCTCAGTCCTCCGATCGCTAGTTACGATTCGCTTCCGCGACAAGGTTGTGGCGGCACGACCTGCCATTAAGGACGAGTTAACAAGTACCGCAACAAAGAGCGCACTCGTTGACGAATTCGTGCGCGCACGCCTGTTCGCCACCGGGCATGATGATTATGGCAATGCTGTCGCAAGACTATCGCATGAGGCATTGCTTACGCATTGGCCTCGGGCTCAAGAGATTATCAGAGCTGACCGAGAATATCTGGAAATCAGAGCCCGCGTTCTCGAAGATGCGCAACGATGGATCGTAGAAGGACGAAATCCTGATCTTCTCCTGCCTCCAGGGAAGCGGCTTTTTGAGGCGCTGGAGCTTCTCAAGCAAGAAGGCACCGAACTCGATCGAAACCTCGTCTCATACATCGACACATCGTCGCAGATGCAACAGCAACGTGAAGCTGAAGAGAAAGCTGCAGAACGCCATTTTCTAAGGCTGGAGGCAGACAGGGCGAAAGAACGCGAAGCAAGTGCTCGGCGATTGGCCGTTGTCGTTTCGCTCTTTACGGTTCTTGCGCTTGGTATTGCCGGATTCGCTCTATGGCAAAGGAACTTAGCGCAGGAGGGCGAAGAAAAAGCGCTTCTGGCGGAACAAAAAGCGGAACGTCAGGCAGAACGAGCAAACATCAGCAATTCTGTGATCCGAGCAGGCCAAGCCCGGCAACTGATTAGAGACGACCTTCCTGTTGCCGCAGGCCAGATTGCTCTTGCAGGCCTTCCGGCGCAGCCTGCGAAACCCGATCGTGCCTGGGTTGCTGAGACCGCAGGTGCGCTGGTTGAAGCGCTAAGGGCAAATCGCGAAAAGAACGTCCTGAACGTGCATGCCGGGAACGTCTCCGCATTGGCGTTGACGCGCGAAAAAATCATCAGTGGCTCCTGGGATAATACGGTTCGGACTTGGGACCGAGATAAGGACTATAAGTCCGAAAGCATTGCGCAATACGAGGCCGACGTCCTCGCCATCGCCATATCACCAGATGAGTTGACCATCGCTGTCGGCGGACGCAATAACAGCATTTCCATTATAGATATCGAAGGTAACAAAAAGAAGTGGCTGGCGGATGGTCATAGAAGCGATGTCTTGAGCTTAGCGTTTTCCCCCGATGGGCAACACCTCGCCAGCGGCTCCCGAGATAAGACCGTGCAAATTTGGGATCTACCAAGCGGCGAGCCGAAGGTAACTTTGAAGGGCCACACTGGATCCATTTACGCGTTGGCGTTCTCGTCCGACGGTGAGACAATCGCGAGTGGTTCTCGAGATCATACAATCCGCATCTGGGATGCGGCGACCGGGGCGCTACATCACAAGCTTCTGGGCCATGAAGGTGGTGTGCTTGCACTTTCTTTCCTGCGCGGCGATGAAGAAATTATCAGTGCATCAACAGACGACACGCTGCGCAAATGGCGTGTTGCCGATGGCCGTGAACTATCCATATTCGTCGGCCATGGCGGTGACGTCTACGCGCTCGCGGCATTCAACCAAACTAACCGGCTGGCGAGTGCTTCCGAAGATCGGACAATTCGGATTTGGGATCTGGAAAGCGCCGAGCAACATGACATCCTCAAAGGCCACACCGAGCCCATCTACGCGCTCGGTGTGAGTGCAGATGACAGCGAAATCATGAGCGGCTCGAGAGATAACACCATACGTATTTGGGACGTCGATAAGAACAAGCTTCAAAGAATGCAGTTCAAGAATGCAATGGTCGATAGTGTTGCGGCCTTTCCCAAAGGGGATAATCGCATCGCTGCAGGGCTGGACGATGGGACCGTTCATGTTTGGGATCCTCAGGCTGAACAGCCGGACGTCGTCCTGCGGCATAGCGAACGGGGCTCAGTATTGGCGATTGCCGTTTCCTCGAATGGCGAATTCTTAGCAAGCGGCTCCAGCGATAATACAGTCAAGATCTGGCATTCCAAAAATGATCAACCGATACATGTCTTCGACGAACATACTGGAGACGTATCGGCCCTGACTTTTTCAAACGATGATCGCTATGTCATTAGCGGCTCAATTGACGATACCATTCGCGTCTGGGATATCGTCAACGGTGAGAAACACCAATTCTCTACCGAAAGCGGTCACATCAATGTCGATGCCGATATTACGGCCCTGGCCTTTTCCTATGACGGGGATATCGTCAGTGGTTCAAGCGATCGTACTATTCGGTTTTGGGACTTCCAAACCGGCGAAAAGAAAAGAGATCTCGATGGACATGGGGGCAGCATTTTAAGCATTGCCCCTTTGATCAACAACAACCGAATTGCCACCGCCTCTGAGGACACAACGGTCCGCATCTGGGATATTACAGAACCTAGTAAATACAAAATCTTAGAAGGTCATAAAGAGCCCGTTACGTCTGTATCGGCGACCGCCGATGGCGATCGCATCGTGAGCACATCCAAGGATGCAACGATACGTGTTTGGGACGTTGATACTGGCCAGCAACTACAGGTCTTGCGCATACACAACGGGCCAGTGACGTCAGTAGACTGGTCGGGAGACGGTGAATTCATTATCAGTGGATCAAAGGACAAAACTCTTCAACGCACATGGGTTGGACGAGGTCGCTCTAATCTCATTGAAGCTGCAAGAGGAACTCTAAATCCAATGCCGCAGACCCAGTAAATCGAAAAATACATTACGCATTATTTATTACGATCTTGCCTCCAACCGACGGTGTAGTCTTTCAAAATTTTGATTCCCGAAGACTAAGTGCACTATGTTGGATTTTTTTACATCTGGATAGACACCAATCATCTTTTGCTCAATTCGATTTAACACACTATTTTTTTTTCAGAACATAGCAATCTCGTTCGGGAACATGATCAGCAGAAGTATGCACTAACGATGCCTTGAAAAGACGGTCCCGATGCTTTTCTCGGCGACACGCGGTTTGACGACAGGCGTTGCAAAGTATCCGAATTCCGTCAGAGATTGAGCGAATCTGTCGAGGAAGTCTCCAGAGCGCCTTTTGAGGCCTTTGAGGGCAACGAAGGCCACAACGGCGTTCTCATTGGACAGAAATGGGAAGATGCTATCGATGATATGCAAAAAAGCACGTTTCTCGTACATCTCCGGTGAGAGCCGCGGCTAGGCTGCTTTTTTCTGCTGCTCTGCNNTTCCACTGCCAGGGAAGGAGTTCATCTTTCGGCACACATTTATATCTGTCGCCGTTCATGATTGACGTTAAAAGAAGATATTGACCAGGTTAACCTCGATGCTATTGACGGAAGTATTCGACGACTTCCAGGTAATTATCAATGAACTCACTCACGCTCATCAACTTGTTGTTCCAGAACTCAGAGATCACATCATCAATGACGCCGTTAAGTTCTTCAGGGACGAGATAAGGCCCACTTGGAACTTGCAAACTCTGGTCTTGAATAATGTCAAGTGCTCGTCGCGCGCACAGATCCATTGAAGAGGTATCGATATCGGTTCGAACGGGGATTGATCCCTTCGCAATGCTGAAGGCTAACTGAGCTTCTGGCGTTAAAATGATCGAGGCCAATTTTTGTTGCGCCTCTTTTTCAACATTGCTTTTCATTAGTGGAAAGACGAAAACATCACCTCCTAAAATATAACCTTGCTCTTTATTTGGAATAATGCATTCGAAATCCTCGCCAGGCTTGAAACCTCTTTGAAGAAACTCGGCTTTTGCCCAGTCACCAGTGATCTGCAAAGCGACCTTTCCCTCCATAACCAGTTCTGTCGCTTGATACCAGCTTTCGACCTCAGTTCTATCAGAACTCAGCTTACTCAGACTGCGAAACGTCGCGGCCGCATTTGCAAAGGATTTTCCTCTAATCGTTTCAGCATCATTGTCGCCAAGTACCGATAGGTACACCTCTCGACCAGCCTCCGCCAGCAAAACGCTGTTAAATACTATTCGCCTTTGCCAAGATTGAGCGCCGACTGCCAACGGTATGATTCCTTTGCTTCTCAATTCCGGTGCTATTTCAATTAATTCGCTGTATTTTTCTGGAATCGTTATTGCATTATCTATGAATATTTTCTTGTTTATCCAAAACCAGTTGTCTCCATGAATATTAATTGGTGCTGCATAGAAATTCCCGTTGTATGTAATGGCGTCGACAACAATGGAAGGCAGGATATTTCGCCAATTCTGACTATCTGCTAACTCATTGAGATCTTGAAGTTTGTCATTCTCAACAAGCTGATCAAATTGCTTTCCTGTATTAAACTGCATCGCTGTCGGTGGTTTGCCTTCATAGATTCGCTCGATACCGTGTGTACGAGCTATGTCTGGACTGAGAATCGGAAGATCTATCCATTTACCGCCAATGTCAGAGAATCCCTTTTCGAGCACCCTCACAGCAGCCTTTTCGCCGCCCGATGTCCACCAATGTATAACATCAGCCTCTTGAGACTGAGAAGTATTGGTGAGACCAACAATGAAACAGACAGCAGCACCCATTTTGGAGGCAAAAGAACTTCCAAGAGCAGACATAAGCTATCCTCTTCGATATTTGTTATTATCCATTTATTAACATGTAAGTATCCTATAGAGAAGCGAACGAACTACATTCTTGGTATTTGCTAAGTCTTTCACTTGCCAGCCCGGCGCTGTCAAGGCCATGAGCCCGATCTTTTGACTGGGCGTTGATCTCTCGGCTTCCATCAGGACCAGCGAACATCATGCCCGCAAAAGAGGCCGGATAGATGACTGCCAACCTGAATGCTAAAACTCAAAAAAACCCCTTGCAATACGAGGAGTGTCCATAGATGACAGCGCCACAGGGACGGCTCTCACCGAGGATGGCGGCATCCCATAGCGCTCGGTATGGGCTTTCGAGAAATGGGCGGAGCTGGAGAATCCCGTGGCCAGCGCGATCTGAGTCATGGGCAGAGATGAGCTTGTGAGCAGGCTTCTCGCTTTTCCTAACCTGAGGTCGCGATAGAAAGTCATGGTGGTCTTTCCAAGTTTTTCGCGAAACAGACGATTGAGCTGCCGTTTGCTCACGCCGGCAAATCCGGCAAGCTCGTCCAGGCAGAGCGGATCGGCAATGCGGTTCTCCATGAACCCGATCGCATCGATGACCGCCTGGTTCGTCGTTCTGAAACGCTCGACCAGCCCGGCGCGCTGAGGCCCGCCTGAAGGCCGCACATCCGTGTGCATGAACCAGTCACTGACCCGCCGCGCAAAGTCCGGACCGTGATGTTCGGCCATCAGAGCGTGCATGAGATCGAGGGGGGCGGTGCCGCCCGCGCAGGTGACACGATCACGATCGACGACGTATAGGGTGCGCTCGATCATCAGATCAGGGGCGAGCTCGGCCAGAGCATCGGCGTGTTCCCAATGCACGGTGATGCGCCGCCCTTCGAGAAGGCCGGCCGCGGCCAGGATAACGGGTCCGCCAGAAACTCCGCCCAACCGAACGCCCATTCGATCCAATCGTCTCAACCAATTGAAGACCTTCTGGTCACGAAAGGTCGTGGGATCGCCGCCTGCAATAACGAGGAGAAGGTCGAAATCGAGGTCGAGGCCGACCTTGCCTGAGGCTTCGACCTGAACCCCGAACGAGCTTCTCGCGGCTTCACCTCGGGCCGGAACGTTGATGACATTGTACATGATCGAAGGATTCAGCAGGTTGGCCGCTCTCAGCGGCTCGACGACCGAGGCATAGGACATCAGTGCAAAGCCGTCGATGAGAAACAGGCCGACCTTAAACTGGTGTTTTTTTGATGAGTGATTGACCATATTTCATATCTTTCCGTCCATATTGTGAAAGTCAAGCATGTCTCTCAGGAATAAAACTTGAGGCAAGCAAATCAAGGAAGTGCATCATGCAGTACTCCGGATGGAAGGTTGTCTGGGAAGGGCTGACAGGGAACAAAGGCTGGAAACCTGTCTGGCGCGAACCTGATCCGAAGCCTGACTATGACGTCGTGATCGTCGGCGGAGGCGGGCATGGCCTGGCAACCGCCTACTACCTTTCCAAGACCTTCGGGGTGCGCAACACCGCGGTTCTGGAAAAGGGCTGGATTGGTTCCGGAAATGTCGGGCGCAACACCACGATCATCCGCTCCAACTACCTGCTCCAAGGCAACGAGCCCTTCTACGAGCTGTCCCTGAAGCTCTGGGAGAATCTGGAGCAGGACTTCAACTACAACGCCATGGTTTCGCAGCGCGGCGTCCTCAATCTCTACCACAGCGATCCGCAGCGCGACGCCTTTGCCAGGCGCGCCAATGCCATGATGCTGGCGGGTGCTGATGCCGAGCTTCTCGATGCCGAGCAGGTCCGTAAGCTCTATCCGGCTCTCGATTTCGACAATGCACGCTTTCCGATCAAAGGCGGTCTGTTGCAACGGCGCGGCGGCACGGTGCGCCATGACGCAGTCGCCTGGGGTTATGCGCGAGGCGCCGACGCCCAGGGCGTGGATATCATCCAGAACTGCGAGGTCACGGGCTTCGACATCCAGGATGGTGTGTGCCGAGGCGTCGAGACCTCGCGCGGAAAAATCCGGGCGAAAAAGGTCGCCGTGGTCGTCGCTGGATCGTCCGGCCGCGTTATGGCCCAGGTGGGCATGCGCCTTCCGATCGAGACCCATGTGCTTCAGGCCTTCGTGACCGAGGGGCTGAAACCTGTCCTCGATGGGGTGATCACCTTCGGCGCCGGTCACTTCTATTGCAGCCAGTCGGACAAGGGCGGCCTCGTCTTCGGCGGCGATATCGACGGCTACAACACCTATGCGCAGCGCGGCAACCTGCCGGTCGTCGAGGATGTCGCGGAAGGCGGTATGGCGATCCTGCCGCAGCTTGGTCGGCTCAGGGTGTTGCGCATGTGGGGCGGCGTGATGGACATGTCGATGGATGGTTCTCCCTTCATCGACAAGACTCCCATCGACGGGCTCTATTTCAACGGCGGCTGGTGCTATGGCGGCTTCAAGGCCACGCCTGCTTCTGGCCTTTGCTACGCCCATCTCCTGGCAAGGGACGAGCCACATCCCACCGCCACGGCCTATCGCCTCGACCGTTTCAGGTCCGGCGCGATGATCGACGAAAAGGGCATGGGTGCCCAACCGAACCTGCACTGAAGGAGCGAGCGCCATGATCATCGACCATCCGCTCTTAGGACCACGTGACGCTGCTGAGTTCATCTATTTCGGGGACGCATCTCTGATCGACCGGCCCGACTGGCAGGACGAGAACGCCGCTGAGAAATTTCACGACTATCTCTATCTCCGGGACAACCCCGCCGGCGAACATCGGGAACTCTGGTATCACGAGCAGGGCGACCGCTCCTGGCTCATCGTCACGCGCAACACGCTGACCCACGACATTCTGCAGGTCGAACTGGCGCGCGACGTCGCCCGTGCGAGCGGACGGGGCGCGTCTTCTGTCCAGTACCTCCCGATCCCGACACCTGTCATCGCCAATGATGACGGCGTAGGCGAGCCTGCTGCCAAGGCAGCCGGTGCCGGGAGATAGGAACCATGGCCCAGACCCATCGTCTCGAAGGCGGTCTGATCGATCGAGGCAAGACGCTCGACTTCACCTTCAACGGCAGGCCGTTGCAGGGCTATCCCGGCGATACGCTGGCTTCGGCGCTGCTTGCCAACGGCCAGCGTCTGGTCGGGCGATCGTTCAAGTATCACCGCCCGCGGGGGATTTTCACCGCTGGATCGGAGGAGCCGAATGCCCTGGTCGAGCTTAGGACCGGCGCCAGACAGGAACCCAATACGCGCGCCACGGTGACTGAGCTGTTTGACGGTCTCAGCGCCAGCAGTCAGAACCACCGGGGCTCGCTCGACTTCGATATCATGGCGATCAACGATTACCTGTCGCCATTCCTCAGCGCCGGCTTCTACTACAAAACCTTCATGTGGCCGAAGGCATTCTGGGAGAAGGTNNCGATCATCCGAAATTCGGCAGGCCTCGGACACGCGTCGAAACAGGCTGATCCTGATACCTACGACAAGGGGTTCCTGCACGCCGATCTCTTGGTGATCGGTGCTGGGCCGGGCGGTCTGGCAGCCGCCCTTGCGGCGGGTCGAGCTGGCCTTCGCGTGGTCCTCGCTGATGAGGATTTCGAACTGGGCGGCCGGCTGAATGCCGAGACTTACAGCATCGATGATCAGGTCGCGTCGGCTTGGGCCGCCTCGACCGTCGCCGAGTTGAGCGCGATGTCGAACGTCCGGGTGCTGCCGCGCACCACCGTCTACGGTGTCTTCGATCACGGCATCTATGGCGCACTCGAGCGCAAGACCGATCATCTCGCCGATCCCAAGGGCAAGCCGAGGCAGATCCTTTGGCGGATCTACACCAAACGGGCGGTTCTCGCGGCCGGTGCCATCGAGCGCGGGGTCGCTTTTCCCAACAATGACCGTCCCGGCGTGATGCTCGCCGGCGCCGTTCGTGCCTATGCTAACCGCTGGGCAGCTGCACCGGGCAAACGCGTCGCCGTCTTCACCAACAATGACGACGGTTGGCGCACCGCCACCGACCTGGTCGCCAGGGCCGTTGACATTGCTGCGGTGATCGATACCCGCGATGGTAAGCCATGCGCGGACATCGCAGGTGCCAGGATCGTCATGAACGGTCGGGTGATCGGCACAAAAGGCCGAAGGGGAATGACATCGATCCAGCTCTCCGACGGCCAGTCCATTGAGGCTGATTGTCTGGCTGTCTCCGGCGGCTGGAGCCCGAACGTTCATCTCACCTGCCATCACCGCGGTCGGCCGACATGGCGGGATGACATTGCGGCCTTCGTGCCGGGTGGGGAGCTTCCCAAAGGCATGACCGTGGTCGGCGCCGCGAATGGCTCCCTGACACTGTCAGCTGGCTTACGAGAAGGTTTCGCAGCCGGCGACACGATCGCCGACGAGATCGGTGGTACAGCCAGTGCCGGCCCGGCACCAAAGGCCGATGACGAAGCGTCGTCGATTTCCGCTTTCTGGCACGTCAAGGAGGGCAGGGGCCGTGCCTGGCTCGATCTGCAGAACGACGTCACCATCAAGGACGTCAAGCTCGCCTTCCAGGAAGGTTTTTCCGCAGTCGAGCATCTGAAGCGCTACACTACGCTCGGCATGGCGACCGATCAGGGCAAGACGGCGAATGTGCCCGCTCTTGCGATCATGGCGGAACACACCGGGAAGTCGATCGCGGAGACCGGCACCACGATCTTTCGCCCCCCCTACACGCCGGTTCCGATTGGCGCGCTTGCCGGCCGTTCGCGCGGTAAGGATTTTCGTCCCTTCAGGCGCACGCCCAGCCACCGCTGGGCCGAAGAGCAAGGGGCGGTTTTCGTCGAGACCGGCATGTGGCTCCGGGCGCAGTGGTTCCCCAAGCCGGGTGAAACCCATTGGCGGGAAAGTGTTGATCGCGAAGTGAAGGCGACGCGACATTCCGTCGGTATCTGTGATGTGACCACTCTTGGCAAGGTCGACATTCAAGGCGGCGATGCCGCCGAGTTCCTGAACAAGGTCTATGTCAACGGCTTCGCCAAGCTCGCGGTCGGCAAGACCCGCTATGGTCTCATGCTCCGAGAAGACGGTATCGCCATGGATGACGGCACGACCGCGCGTCTCGGCGAAAACCACTATGTTATGACCACGACGACTGCCAATGCCGGACTGGTTTTTCGTCATCTGGAGTTCTGCCGGCAGTGCCTTTGGCCGGATCTAGACGTGCATCTGATCTCCACCACCGATGGCTGGGCGCAGTTCGCGGTCGCAGGCCCGAACTCCAGAAAGCTTCTGCAGAAGATCGTCGATGTCGATCGCGACATCTCGAACGAAGCCTTCCCCTTCATGGCCTGCGCCGAAATTTCCGTGCTCGGCGGCACGCCTGCGCGCCTTTTCCGCATCTCGTTCTCGGGCGAGCTCGCTTATGAGATCGCGGTGCCTGCCCGCTATGGCGATGGCATGATCCGAGCCCTGATGGCCGCCGGCGAGGAATTCGGGGTCACGCCCTACGGCACCGAAGCGCTCGGCGTAATGCGCATCGAAAAGGGCCATGCGGCCGGCAATGAGCTGACCGGCACCTTGAGCGCCCAGGATCTCGGCATGGGCCGCATGCTCTCGAAGAAGAAGGACTTCATCGGCAACACGCTCTCCGAGCGGCCGGCGCTCAATCGCGAAGACGGCTTCAGGCTGATGGGCTTCAAGCCCGTCGACTGCAGCCAGACGATCGCCGCCGGCGCCCATCTGTTCACCCAGGGCAAGGCGGCCAATATGGAGAACGACGAGGGCTGGCTGACCTCGGCCGCTTTTTCGCCGGAGCTTCAATCCTCGATCGCCCTTGGCTTCATCAAGCGCGGCCAGGAGCGTCTTGGTGAAGTGGTGGTCGCCAGCGACCCGGTGCGCAACAGCAGCATCAACGTCGAAATCGTCTCCCCCCATTTTGTCGATCCCGAAGGAGAACGGCTCCGTGCCTAGCTTGCAGCTAGAGGCCGAACCCTTGCTCGGCGGCTTTCAAGAGAGCGTTGGCGACACGGAACTCGCCGAGCTTACCGAACTTGCCATCGTATCGATGGCGATCCCTCTGGATAGCGACGCCGCCTTCGCATCGGCTCTGTCCGAAGCCTATGGCGCCACCATGCCGCCTCCAGGTAAATCGACCCTGTCGGCCGATGGCCAGACACGCTTTCTCTGGGCCGCGCGTGATCAGCTTTTCGCCGTGTTCGAGGACAGCAGCCCGAACGCGGCGGCTGACATGGCAAAGAAGCTGGATGGCGCTGCCTATGTCACGCTGCAATCCGATAACTGGCTGGTGCTCCGCCTTTCTGGCAATAACGCGCGGGAAGCCCTGGAGCGGATCTGCCCGATCGACCTGCATCCCTCGGCTTTCCTCGAAGGCCAGGTCGCGCGCACGATCATGGAGCATATGGGTGCGATCGTGTTTAGGGAGGACGCCAGTTCGTTTCTTCTGTTTTCCGCGTCATCGACAGCCAGGTCCTATCTGCACGCCGTAGAGACATCGCTTCGAAACGTCGCCTGATATAACTAGGGCACGCTGCTGGAGGAGTTCGGTCCAACCGAATTGAGATCTGGCCGATCATCAACCAAAGGCTGGCTAAGGACATGTCGGACCGTTTCGAATTTTGTGGACGGTTTTGCAGTAGTTTGTCGGCGTCAAACGTCGGCGTCGGCTCCCTCTGCAGGCAGTGCGGCGAAGCTTGACTTCTCCACCGGACCACAGAGGTAAATAGGTAAGGAATCGATCATTTCAGGGGAGGCAAGGCGATGACCAAGCTCGGCACGATCGAGTCGATCTGGCGCTATCCGGTCAAGAGCATGCGAGGTGAGGAGGTCGCCAGGATCTATGCGGCCTTCAGCGGACTGATGGGCGACCGAATGTACGGCGTCGTCGCCGCGGACGGCGATCCCGCCTTTCCCTGGCATACGGCGCGTGATCAGGAAGAGTTCTTGCTCTATCAGCCCCGGTTCAAGGCAGGTGCCGATGTTCTCCTGCCGAAGGATCTGGATGCGGCGGAAGGGCTGGCGCCTGGCATCAATCCGCTCTACCCGTCCGATGATGCCTTTGCCGTCGAGGTCACGACGCCTGAGGGCAAGATCTATGATATCACCGATGACGCCTTTTTAAAGGCCTTGGAAGCCGCGACCGACCGCTCGCTCCGCCTGCATGTCACCCAGCGTGGCCAGCATGACTGCAGGCCTCTGTCCCTCTTTTCGCTCTCGGCCACCAAGAAGCTTGGTGAGGAAACCGGTCTCGACATCGACAAGAGACGTTTCAGGGCCAACTTCTATGTCGAATGGGAGAACCAGAACGATCCCTATTTCGAGTTCTCGCTGATCGGCAAGACGCTCAAGATCGGCGACAAGCTTGAAATTGCGATCATCGAGCGTGACCCACGCTGCAAGATGATCACCCTCGATCCCGACACAGCGGACGAGTCGCCGAAGTTGCTGCAGCATGTCACGCGCAAGCATGGCGGCGATGCCGGCGTGTTCGCCGCCGTCCTGCAAGAGGGCCGGGTATCCAAGGGCGATCCGATTTTTCTGGTGTGATCGTCTCGGCGCTCATCGTCGTCAGGGTTGGCAATCCGTTGCGATCCGTTTCGCGACCGGCATGCAGACGGGGCCAGGGATGAGCGCTGGGTCCGTCTTCCACAGGTTGACGCTCAAGTCCGTGCGCGAAGAGACAGCCGACGCCCGCTCGTTCGTTTTCGTGCCGCCCCGGGGCTCGGAGGATCTCTATCGCTACAAATCGGGCCAGTTCCTGACGTTTCGTATCCCGCATGAGAGCGGGGTTATCGAGCGTAGCTATTCGTTCTCCAGTGCTCGCTGCTGCGACCCTGATCTGATGGTCTGCGTCAAGCGGGTTCCGGATGGTCGTGGTTCTAACTGGATGCATGACCGGCTGCAGGTCGGCGCAAAGGTCGAAGCGACCGAGCCCGCCGGGCGCTTCGTTTTGCGTGGTGGTGAACGACCGGTCTTTCTACTCGTGGGCGGCAGCGGCATCACACCTTGCATCTCGCTGATCAAGACCCTGCTGTTCGAGACCGATCGCGCCGTGAAACTGGTCTACGCCAATCGCGATGCCGCTTCGATCATCTACCGATCTGCGCTCGATGAGCTGGCGGCCCGGTTCCCAAAACGCTTTATCGTCGATCACTGGCGCGACGACGCCCGTGGCTTCATGAAGGCTGCCGACATCATCGACGCCATCTCGGGCTGGGAGGCAGCCGACATCTACATCTGCGGCCCAGTATCCCTGATGGAGCTGGCGGAGGAGACGCTTGAGGCGGCCTGCGGGAAGACGGCGCGGATTTTCATCGAGCGCTTCATCTCGCCGGATGATGACGGCGCAGAGAAGCCATCATCGCCGGTCGAGCTGAACGCCGCGCCGATCGATCGGTTTCGCCTGACATTGGATGGCGAGGACCATGACGTCGCCACCGGTAGCGGCGAGACCTTGCTCGAAGCGGCCATCGCGGCAGGTGTCGATGTCCCGCACTCCTGTACCGAGGGGCATTGCGGCGCCTGCATGGCGATCCTGAAGAGCGGCGAGGTGACGATGGCCTCGACGCGCGCGCTGTCGAAACGCAATATCGAGCGCGGCTACGTTCTCGCCTGTCAGGCCCGGCCGTCCTCACCCGAAGCACTTTGGCTGGACTTCGACGTCTAGGCCGGCGTGCCGATCTGGTCAGCCCTTTGCACCAACACCTCCGCCTGGCGGATCGAAGCGTCGTCGATCAGACGGCTGTCCAGAGAAACGGCGACTTTACCGGCTTTCTCCGCTTCCGCCATTGCCTCGAGAATGCGCTGGGCGCGTGTGACCTCCTCCGGGCTCGGGCTGTTGACCTCGTTCGCGAGATCGATCTGGCTCAGCTGTCCCAACGGTGTGGCGCAAACCGTCCTTCGATCAATCCATGAGGGAGCAAGAGACATGGCGCGGGCGATCGCTGAGACTGATGAGGGCTCTGCCTCAAGACGCGATCGCAAGAAGGTCGAGATGCTGTTTGCTCATTTGATAAGCACTCTCAAACTTGGTCGGCCTCGCCTATGCGGACCATGTGGCGCTAACGACGAATTCCTCCTCGCCGCCACCGCCCAGAACCTCCGAAAACTCACCAAGCTCAGACCGAAACTCGAACCAACGGCAGCTTTGGCGTAACAGCAAAGGAGATCCGAGAGATCATGGACACTGAAAAATAGCAATCCGGGCAAAATCCGACACCAAGCCCATGACCTCATGTCAGATCGGGCATCACCGACTCTACTAATGCCGACTTTTTCATCAAAATCTGCCATAACCAACCACTGGCGATGCTACAATGCATCGCGCGTGTTCAAGATTGAACGGTCATTTCTGATGGCAGATCGCCAAGATCAAACAACTCTTCAAGCTGGAGAAGAGTAACCAGATGATCATCTTGCGAGACCAATCCCGATAAAAAGCGCTGGTCAGTGCAAGCATCCATTTTGGGCACGGCTAAAACGCCGCCAGGTTCCAAGGTCAAGATGTCGGAAACAGCATCTACCAGTACCCCAATCAAGCGATCGCCTATCGTTACGATGATTGAGACGAGCTCTTCGCTTGCCTGAGCTTCACCTCGGCCGAAACGCGCCCGAAGATCGAAGATGGGTACGGCAACACCGCGAAGATTGAGGACACCGCGCATGGCATGTGGAGAGCTCGGCAAGTCAGTCGATGCGCTCCAGTCCTTGATCTCACAAACCTTGGTAATCTCAATACCATAAGAATGCCCATCGATCATGATGGTCACATATTGTGACCAAGTTTGACCGGATGAAGACTCTCGGTTGTTCTGGCCTATATGGTCCATTTCCGAAGTCATAGCGTCCGTCATTGGAGGTTCGTCTTTTTTGGGTGACGTCAGCTAAATGACGCATTGCAGACAATAATGGCCGTTAGAATTCGCTCCAACCGTCATTGCTGGCGGTCGCCATCGAAGATGTGTCGGTTGCTGACTGGATACTGCTGCTGTCGCGCATCGGACGCGCAGCGATCGATGGACGACGTGCCGGTGCCGCGACATTGCCAAGCTTAAAGAAGGCCATGAGCTCGCTGAGTTTACCTGCTTGGTCACTTAAGGCACGCGCAGCTGCTGTGCTTTCCTCAACCAAAGCCGCATTTTGCTGGGTCATCTGGTCCATGTTGTTGATCGAACTGTTGATTTCCTGGACCCCAGACGCCTGTTCCTGGGAAGCACTTGTAATCTCCTGGACGATACCAGAAACTTTGCCGATGGATCCAAGGATCTCACCCAAAGCATCCCCTGCCTGATTGACCAGCTGCACTCCATCTCTCACCTGGTCATTGCTGTCTTGGATTAACGTCTTGATGTCAGAGGCTGCTTGGGCTGAGCGCTGTGCCAGTTGGCGAACTTCTTGAGCTACTACGGCAAAACCTTTGCCCGCCTCACCGGCACGCGCGGCTTCGACACTGGCATTGAGCGCCAAGAGATTGGTCTGGAAGGCAATCTCGTCGATGACCCCGATGATATCAGTGATCTTCCGTGCTGACATCTCAATGCCCCCCATCGCCGTCACTGCCCGCTCGACCACGCCACCTCCCTTATTGGCTGTTTGGTTCGCGGTATCAGCAAGAAGGTTGGCGTTTTTGGCATTTTCAGCATTCTGTTTGACGGTGGCTGACATTTCCTCTGTTGAAGCAGCGGTCTCCTCAAGATTAGAGGCAGCCTGCTCGGTACGCTCAGCGAGATCGTTGGTGCCGCTGCTGATCTCGGTCGCCGCATTCTTAACTTCGGTACTTGCCATTTGAATTTGGGTAACGATTTCCGCTAACTGGCTGGCCGTACGGTTGGCATTATCCTTCAATTCACCGAACGAACCTTGGTAGTTCGTGGTAATCTGCCCGGTGAGATCTCCCTCCGCCAGGCCCGCCAGCATTTTGACAAGATCCTGTGTTGCCCCCTCAATCAGTTGATTGAGTTGGTTGATGCCATCCGCCAGTTTGGCCATGGTGCCTTGCGTGCTAGTGGTGTCTACTCGTTTGGAGAAGTCACCACTGTTAGCCGCTTCCAAAACGTTGTCGATGGAACTTTGCAGCTTGAGTTCGTCAGTAAGGTCGCGCCATTCGACCATAACGCCGAGGGGCTGACTATCCGTTCCGATGACGGGGTTGGTGACAAATGCGAAGTCATGGCCGCCTACTTTGATTTGGGCATTATGAACACCATTGGTCTGAGTTGGCACGCCGCTTGCGTAGCCAAGGTTCTTAAGGAAACCATCGAGATTGGCGCCGACCAACCCGTCAGCACTAAACGACGGCATGTCCCTCTTAATATCAGCTTCCACAGCGTGGAACAGATCGAGCAAGCGGCTGTTAGCGTAAGCGATGTTGTTATGGATATCCGCCACCATCACCGGCACATCCGCGGTATCCAGAGCAAGTTTGATCCTGGAGGCACTGGTTCCTTGTTCGGCAAAGGAAGAAAATGCCGAAGCCAGCGCCCCGATCTCATCCGCTCGATCGGTCCCGGGTATTTCAACCTGTTCGCCACGCAGCAGGCGGCTGACGACATTCGTGAGATCCTGCAATGGGTTAACAATAGAGCGGCTGGTTATCACCGTTGCAACAACACCAACTAAGATGCCGGTGATCAACAAGCCCCATTCCAGAAATGTCAGGAGAGAAAGCTGATCTTCAGCATTGACAACATCTTGCTGTAAAAGCTCGCTCTGGCTTCCAACCATGCCGCCCTCTCGGTGGCCTTGCGCATCCTTTTGGCCCTCAAGGATCGTCAGGAGCTTGCCGGCACGCGGCGCTGCTTCAGCAACCAGGGTCCATTGAGCCATGTTCCATTTTTTGGAGCCACGGATCTCGAACATCCGGGACGGCAAAGGCGAGAAAGCCGTGCGCGCCTCGTTCAGTTCATTAAAGGCCTCGGCTTGATCAGCAGTCAGCAGCGGCTGTCGATTGATCAAATCGCTGAAGCGCCGCTGACTCTTGCCCCAGGCCTGGTCAAACTGGCCCTGAAAGGCAGCGTCACCGGTCAAGAGAAATGCCCGAATATTGGCGAGAGCGATGGCTGTTGTGCCACGGATATCGGCCATAACGCCGAGCAGGTCCTTGCGTGCAACAGTGGCATCTAGCCCTTGTTCAAGGTCGATCATTCGGGTGATGCTTTTGAGCATGGCATTCGCTTGGGGGACGGCTTCTTCCGTTAGGATCTGATTAGCCGGCAACTCTTCGGGACTATGGGCGATCTGTTCAACGCGGGCTTGTGCCGTCCTGAATTCGGTCAGAATGCTCTTGAAGTCCCGCAACTCGCTTACGTTCTTAGGGTTGGTCCATCCGACGGACAGTCGCTCCATTTTTGCTAGATCTCGATCGATCTCCTTCCAGACCGCCAAGCGTTCGGTCTTGAATACATCATTGCCCGTCAACATCCAGCCGCGCAGGCTCGCAAGAGAGGCGTGAATGCTGCGCGCCATTGTCGAGCTTGCGAGTGCGGAGGGCGCGCGCAGCTCGGCGATCCGGTCAATGGTCGGCGTCACCGTTGCAACACTGTAAAGGGTGACACCGATCGCAAGCGTTAGGGCCGCGATGATCGCACTACAGCCTATATAGAGGCGCGTCTTAATCGAGACGCCACCTGCTCTGGTGTGACCGTTGCGAGATTGATTGCTGGGCTGAGATTTCATTGAATGATCCTAAGCATGACAAAAATACTTTCCCTGAAAAAAGCTGGATCGAAATCGATTTAGGGTTTTGTTCATGGATAACCGGTAAAGGTTTCACTTCGATTAATGGCAAGAGAGTTTCAGATCAGACGCCAAGATGTTGCGGATCAAGAACACCCTAAAAAGCCATTTGATCTGACCTGCCGCAGAAACTTTGACAACTGGCCGCAGTGGGTCTTGGTCGTGTAGAAACTTTTCGGGAATTTGCTGTTTACCGGATCGAACCTGGTTTCATCGGTTTTGATGTTTATTTGACGGTTTTTTGGACACCATAGCCTGCCTCGGGTCCGTCATATCGACGGTATTGGCTCTCATGCTGTACTTTGGGCTTGATTGAGGCGGTCTATGCTCGGATTGCCTGGATCAGCGACGTGATGCTGAGGATGTTGACCATGCGGGTCAGATTGTAGGTGGGCACAGAGAGCGCCATGTCGGTGCAGACGTTCTTCAGTCGCTTCATCAGGAAGTGGGTTGCTCCCATGCTCATCTTGTTCGTGCCAAAGGGATGCTCGACCGTTTCCCGACGCTGACGCATGGCTTGTGGGTTCTCATCGAGCCGCTGCTGGACAGCTTCCAAAACTTCTTCATGTTCCCAGCGACTGGCCCGGCGCTCTTTGCTGGGCGTGCATTGCTCTTTCAACGAGCATCGACCACATAAATCAGTCCAATAACGCCGAACTTGAAGGCCGGCCTCTTTGTAGGTGAAATGGTAGGTCAGTCAATTGCCTGTAGGGCAGATGTAAACATCCTTGTCCGCCACATCGCGAAAATCCTGCTTGCAGAACCAGCCCTCGGCTTTGGCGCCAGAGGTCGATGGCTTCGGTAGGGTGATGGTGATGCCTGCCTAATCGCAGGCCAGGATCTTGGTGCTCTTGACGTAACTGCGATCAGCGACAACATCGAGCTTGTCAACATCAAGGACCTATTTGGCCTTCTTCGCCATCACCGCCAACTGCGAACG